>NZ_JARXYJ010000001.1:7512256-8127134 GCF_029894425.1 Streptomyces sp. SAI-127 | reverse complement strand
ACGACCTCGGGCAGCAGCTCGGCGTGGTGCGGTTCCAGTCCGACGGTACGGGGGTAGCGCCGGGCCTCCTCGTCGAGACGCCGGTTGAAGATGTCGGCGATCTGTTTGTAGGCGCGGTACTGCAGCAGCCGTGCGAAGAGCAGGTCCCGCGCTTCGAGGAGTGCCAGGTCGGCCTCGTCCTCCACCTGCGCGGCCGGCAGCAGCCGAGCCGCCTTGAGGTCGAGGAGAGTGGCGGCGACGACGAGGAACTCGGTCGTCTCGTCGAGATCCCAGTCCGGGCCCATGGCGCGGATGTACGCCATGAACTCGTCGGTGACCTTGGAGAGCGCCACCTCGGTGACGTCGAGCTTGTGCTTCGAGATCAGCTGGAGCAGCAGATCGAAGGGTCCCTCGAAGTTGGCCAGCCGAACCTTGAAGACACCGTCGGAGGCTTCCCCCCGCTCGCCGGTCCCGGCGGGAGCCTCTGCTTCGGCGACCGGCTCGCTCTCGGCCTCGGCCAGGTCGCTCTCCGCCTCGGCCAGGTCGCTCTCCGCCTCGACCGGCTCGCTCTCCACCTCGACCGATGAGGCGACCGGCTCGGCCCCCGGCCCCCGGCCGAGCACACGCCGACGGCCGGCGGAGCCGCCGGGCACGGGAACGTCGTTCGAGGTCATAGCCCCCGCAGGCTACCGCTACCGCCCACGCAGCCGGCGGACGAGAATGCTCGCGTCCCCGCGGGACTCCAGATCCGCCAGCACCACGGCGACCGCCTCGCGCACGATCCGACCGCGGTCCACCGCGAGCCCGTGCTCACCCCGGAGCACCAGACGCGCGTGCTCCAGATCCATGAGTTCCTCGGCGGAGACGTACACGGTGATCTTCTCGTCGTGCCGCTCCCGCCCGCTGGGCCGTCGTGAGGGAGAGCGACCGCGCTTGCCGCGCTGCTGACCGGAGGCCTGGGCAGAACCTTCCTGCGCCTCCTGACGTGGCCCGGAGCGCTCCGCGGTGACGGCCCGGCTGCGGGACTCGCCCGCCTCGGCGTCGGCCGCGACATGCTCCGCCCCGTCACCGTCCCCGCCCTGCGCGGGCACGGAGTGCGGCGCGTCCTCGGCCGCCGACCCGTCCGGCTCCCCCGCGGGAGCCGGCACCCTGGCCTCGCCGTTGGTCCCCCGCCGGGGAGTGGACGCCTGGAGCGCCATCCCCCCTGTCGTACGGAACAGTTCGTCGGCCCCCGGCAGACTCACTCGGCGTGACACCGGGCGAGCACCTCCCTGGCGAGCTGGCGATAGGCGGCGGCACCGACGGAGTTGGAGGCGTAGGTGGTGATCGGCTCACCGGCGACCGTGGTCTCCGGGAAGCGGACCGTGCGCCCGATGACCGTGTGGTAGACGTGATCGTCGAACGCCTCGACGACGCGCGCGAGCACCTCACGGCTGTGCACGGTGCGCGAGTCGTACATCGTGGCGAGGATCCCGTCGAGCTCCAGGTCCGGGTTGAGCCGCTCCTGGACCTTCTCGATGGTCTCCGTCAGCAGTGCGACACCACGCAGGGCGAAGAACTCGCACTCCAGAGGCACTATCACCTTGTGCGCGGCCGTCAGGGCGTTGACCGTGAGGAGGCCGAGCGAGGGCTGACAGTCGATCACGATGTAGTCGTAGTCGGCCATGAGCGGCTTCAGGGCCCGCTGCAATGTCGACTCGCGGGCGACCTCGGAGACCAGTTGGACCTCCGCCGCCGACAAGTCGATATTGCTCGGCAGCAGGTCCATGTTGGGGACCGCGGTCTTCAGCAGGACCTCGTCGGCCGCCATGCCCCGCTCCATGAGCAGGTTGTAGACCGTGAGGTCGAGCTCCATCGGGTTGACACCGAGACCCACCGACAGCGCGCCCTGCGGGTCGAAGTCCACGAGCAGCACGCGCCGGCCGTACTCCGCGAGCGCGGCACCCAGGTTGATGGTCGACGTCGTCTTGCCCACGCCGCCCTTCTGGTTGCACATCGCGATGATCTTCGCGGGGCCGTGGTCGGTCAGCGGGCCCGGGATCGGGAAGTACGGCAGCGGGCGCCCGGTCGGGCCGACGCGCTCACGGCGCTGGCGGGCCGCATCGGGCGCGAGCGTGGCCGCGTACTCCGGATCGGGCTCGTACTCGGCGTCGGGGTCGTAGAAGTGCCCCTCGGGCAGTTCGTCGTAGTCGGCGAAGTGGTTGTGGGGCGCGCCACTTCCGTCGCCGGCCATGGCGTTCACGTGATGGCCATCCATGCTCTGGTGTGCTGTCCGCACGGTCTGCGGACTCTGACGGGCTGCGAAGGTGCGCACCGCGACGGAGCCGACAGCCTCGAACCCCGCGGGGCTCTGGGCCCCGGCAGGCATTCCTGGTTGACCACCCCCGGGAGAAAATGTCGACTCATTCACAAGTCGTCTTACCTCCTTGGAGACCAGGAAACTTCTAGACAAGGTCAGCGTGGCACCATGCCGACGGTTGGCGACTCTATGGCGTGTCGGGTGTTCACAGCAACACAATCCGCCGGACCCGGCAGGATGTGTCGGCAATGAAACATCCCGCTGTCAAGGGCGTACGGCAGTCGCACGGCAGGTTTCGCCGGTGTACGAATCGGTTCAAGGGTTACGTTCGACGCGAGTTGACCGAGAGTCGCAAAGTGACCATACACACATCCGGCCGGACCTTGTGGGGCAAGGTCCGGCCGCATGTGACTCGTTGACGCGCCTTGTTGACGTATCGCCTTTACGAAAAGGTGACTTAGCCATCCGAGCAGGTCACGGCTTTAGCCGAGCAGCGTCTCGAGCTCCACGTGCTCCAGGCCGTGCGCCTCCGCGACCTCGCGGTAAACGACCTTGCCGTCATGGGTGTTGAGCCCCTTGGCCAACGCCGGGTCGCGGCGCAGCGCCTCCACCCAGCCCCGGTCGGCGAGTTCGACGATGAAGGGCAGCGTCGCGTTGGTGAGCGCGTAGGTGGAGGTGTTGGGCACCGCGCCGGGCATGTTGGCGACGCAGTAGAAGACCGAGTCGTGCACCTGGAAGGTCGGCTCGGCGTGGGTGGTCGGACGCGAGTCCTCGAAGCAGCCGCCCTGGTCGATCGCGATGTCGACAAGGACACTTCCGGGCTTCATCCGCGAGACGAGCTCGTTGGTGACCAGCTTCGGGGCCTTGGCGCCCGGGATGAGGACGGCGCCGATGACGAGGTCGGCGTCCAGGACGGCCTTCTCCAGTTCGAAGGCGTTGGACATGATCGCCCGGACCTTGGTGCCGAACACCTTGTCGGCCTCGCGGAGCTTGTTGATGTCGCGGTCGAGCAGCGTGACGTGGAAGCCCATCCCGACGGCGATCTGCGTGGCGTTCCAGCCGGAGACCCCGCCGCCGATGACGACGGCCCGCGCGGGCTGGGTGCCGGGGACACCGCCGGGGAGGACACCGCGGCCGCCGACCGAGCGCATGAGGTGGTAGGCACCGACCTGAGGGGCGAGCCGGCCCGCGACCTCGGACATCGGGGCGAGCAGCGGGAGCGCACGCGAGGGCAGCTCGACGGTCTCGTAGGCGATCGCCGTGGTGCCGGACTCGATCAGCGCGTCGGTGCACTCCTTGGAGGCGGCCAGGTGCAGGTAGGTGAAGAGCGTCTGGTCCTTGCGGAGGTGGTGGTACTCCTCGGCGACGGGCTCCTTGACCTTCAGCAGCAGGTCGGCGGTGGCCCACACCTCGTCGGCGGTGTCCAGGATCCGGGCGCCCTCGGCGACGTACTCCTCGTCCGGGATGGAGGAGCCGACGCCGGCGCCCCGCTCGATGACGACCTGGTGGCCGTGGCGCACCAGCTCGTGCACGCCGGCGGGGGTGATGGCCACCCGGAACTCGTTGTTCTTGACCTCGCGGGGGATGCCGACCTTCACGTGGATCACGGTCCTTGGCTCAGAGTGTGTGGGGCAATACAACACATACCCGGGCATGCATGAGCACACCAGGAGACACCGCAGGAGAAGGTGCGGCAGAGCCAGTCTAATGAAGGTGTTCCCGCTGTCTAGCCTTTCATTGCATCAATCTTCCGCGGATGTACTACGGATTTCGCAGGCGTCAGCGTCGTGTTTCGGCTCGTCGACCTGCTGAGACCCGGGTTCCTCCTCGGAAACCTCCTCGTCCAGCAGCCGCTCGGCGGCGCCGCGGTGCAGCTGGGCGGAGGCGGGATCGCCGAGACGGTCCAGCGTGTCGGCGAGCCGCAGCTGGAGCGCGGCCTGCAGCCGGACGTCCTCTGCGCGCCGCGCCCACTCCACTGCCTCCTGGCAGGTACGCAGGCACTCCTCGGGGTGTCCGGCGTACTCCTGGACGCGGGCGAGTTCGCTCAACGCCCGTGCGTGTGCGGCCACATCGCCGTTCTTGCGGTGTCCGGCGAGCGCGGCCCGCCAGTTCCGGACCGCCTCGCCGTAGCGGCCCGCGTAGGTGTGCGCGGCGGCGATACGGCCGTACAGCCGGGCGGCCTCCGCGCGCTCGTCCCGGGCCAGCCGCTGGGCCAGGGCCCGGCCGAACCAGTCGGCGGCCCGGTCGTAGTCCCCGAGTTCCAGATGCGCGCCGCCTACGGATTCCATCGCGCGGCCGGTCGCGTACGGGTCATTCGCTTCCCGTCCGGCGTCCAGGGCCGCCCGGTAGCGCGCCAGTGCCTCCCGGGTCCGGCCGGTCTGGGCGTCCAGGTCGGCGAGGTTCAGCAGGGCGGCGGCCTTCTCGCGCGGCAGAGCACGCCGCTCGGCCACGTCGAGGACGAGGCCGTGGACGTCGTAGAGGTCGGGGGCGGCGGCCTTCATGCCGAAGTGGGCCACCATCGCGCGCACGAGCTGGGACATCAGGCGCCGGGCCAGGGTGTCGAGCTCCCCGTCGGCGACCGCGTGGCGGGCCGCGGCGAGCAGGGCCGGCCTGCGGACGCGCAGCCAGTCCTCGGCCGCCCTGGGGTGCGGGAAACGCACCGAGGGCGGCATCCCCTGGAGCTTCTCGCGGGCGTCGGGGCTGTCGGTCTCGGTGATCGCGCGGGAGGACTGGAGCAGCCGTACGGTCCGCTCCAGCATGCGAGCCCGGGCCAGCTGCAGCTCGGCCGGGCGGTCCTGGGTGTCGGCGAGGGCCTTGAGCAGGGGATACAGGCAGCCGGGGACCTCGTACTGCGGCAGCGGTGACTCCACGGCGTGCAGCAGACCGAGGGAGACGAAGTCGTCCAGGGTGGAGCGGGCGCCGCCCACCGAGCAGCCGGCGAGCGCGGAGGCGGTGTGCGGATCGACGAGGCCCGCCGGGGCCAGGGAGAGCAGTCGCAGTATCCGGGCGGCCGGTTCGGGAAGGGACGTGTAGACGAGCTTGAAGACCCGGCTGAGGGGACTCCCTTCGTCACCCTCCGTGTGCAGATGCTTGGCCAGATCGGCGACGGCCGCCTTGGGGCGGGCGGCGAGCCAGCCGCCCGCCAGCATCAGTGCGGCGGGGTGGCCCTGGCACTCCTCGACCAGGCCCTCGGCGGCGCGCGGGTCGACGGTGATGCGGACCGACCCGGTGTGCCGGGACAGCAGCTCCAGCGCGGTCTTGGTGTCGAGGCCGCCGAGGGTGCACGGGCGAACGTCCGCGATCCCGGTCAGCGGACCTCCCGAAACGGCCACGACCAGGCATTCCGGAGCGTCCGGAAGCAGGGCGTCCACCTGTTCCGCGGCCACCGCGTCGTCGAGCAGGAGCAGCGAGCGACGGTCGGCGAGCGCCTCGCGCAGCACCGCCGTGAGGTCGTCCTCGGCGGCCCCGGCGGGCGCCGCCACGTCGAGCGCGGTGAGCAGTTCACGGGCGGTGTTCCCGACCGGCACGGGGGTGCCGTCGGGCTCGCTCAGCCGGGCACGCAGCAACCCGTCGTCGTAACGGTCAGCTACCGCCCGGACGAGTTCCTCGGCGAGTGCGGTACGGCCGGATCCGGGGCGCCCCGCGATGAGCAGCACCCGCGCGCGGGGTGCTTTCCTGCCGGAGAGCGTGTCGAGCCCCGCCCGCTCGATGTCGGCGAGCAGCTCCTTCAACTCCCGCGTCCGCCCCAGGAATTGACCCTCGTCCGACAGCCGTACGCCGCCTGTGTCCACCGCCTGATCCGTCACGGGCCACACTCCCGTCCCACCGCACGCGCAAAAGCCCGCCGGTGACCCCGGTTCGGGCTTTTCAGAGCCTAGTTCACCCTGTGCAACGGTCCTGGCAGAGCGCGGCGGTGGGGCCGCGAGAGTCCCTCAATCGGATCAACGGTTCATATGATCACCGGGTTCAGCAGTTCCGGTAGTAGGGGCGCGGGGCTGTATCGACATGCGGCTCCGCCGCGTGGGCGCGATCAGCCACAACGAACCCGCACCCCGCAACGGACCGCTACGACAACGGCGCGACCCGAAATGACCGTCACGCCTCGAACGGCCGCGCAGCCCACTCCGCCTCAGCCACCCGCAACCCGTCCACCCCGCCGGAGGCCCGCGCGGCGACGAGCGAGAGCACCCCCACCACCAGGCAGTTGTTGTGCAACTCCCCGGCAAGCACCCCCCGCACCAGCTCGGACACCGGCACGCGCGCGTACTCCAGATCGATCTCCTCGTCCTCGACCGCGAACCGCTCCTCCTCGGCCTCGGACAGCCCCCGGGCCAGGAAGATCCGGATCGCCTCGTCGCACCCCCCGGGCGAGGTGTAGACATCCGTCAGCACCCGCCAGTCCTCCGCCTTGACGTGCGCCTCCTCGTACAGCTCCCGCTGGGCCGCGTGCAGCGGATTCTCACCGGGCACGTCCAGCAGCCCGGCAGGGATCTCCCACAGCTTCTGCCGTACGGGATGCCGGTACTGCCGGATGAGCAGCACCCGGTCCTCGTCGTCGAGGGCGAGGACGGCCACGGAACCCGGGTGGACCTGGTAGTCGCGGCGGACCACCGAACCGTCGGGCATGACCACCTCGTCCGTGCGGACGGAGGTCTTGTTGCCCACGAAGGGGGTCTCCGTCGCCCGGATCTCCCACTCCTCCGGGGCATCCTTGATCGTCATTCCCTGTCCTTCCCCACGTGCGCAAAAGAAGCCGGGGCACTCGCCTTTGAATGCGTGTGCCCCGGCCACCGTACAACTGTCGTGCTAGTTGGAACTCTGCCGCTCGACCGCGGCCTTCACCAGGCCGGCGAACAGCGGGTGCGGCCTGGTCGGACGCGAGCGCAGCTCGGGGTGGGCCTGCGTGGCGACCAGATACGGGTGGACGTCGCGCGGGTACTCGACGTACTCGACGAGCTTGCCGTCCGGCGAGGTGCCGGAAAACAGGATGCCCGCCTTCTTCTCGAGCTCGGCGCGGTAGGCGTTGTTCACCTCGTAACGGTGACGGTGCCGCTCCTCGACGTACTCCTTGCCGTCGTACACCTCACGGACGATGGAGCCCTCGGCGAGCTTGGCCGGGTACATGCCGAGTCGCATGGTGCCGCCCATGTCGCCCTCACCGGCGACGATGTCGAGCTGCTCGGCCATGGTGGAGATGACCGGGTGGCCGGTGGCCGAGTCGAACTCGGTGGAGTTGGCGTCCGGGATGTCGGCGAGGTTGCGCGCGGCCTCGATCACGATGCACTGCAGGCCCAGACAGAGACCGAGCAGCGGGATCCGGTTCTCGCGGGCGTACTGGATCGCGCCGACCTTGCCGAGCACACCGCGGTCGCCGAAGCCGCCCGGGATGCAGATGCCGTCGACGTCACCGAGCTGCGCCGCGGCACCGGCCGGGGTCTTGCAGTCGTCCGAGGTGACCCACTTGATCTTCACGCGGGCCTTGTTGGCGAAACCGCCGGCGCGCAGGGCCTCGGTGACCGAGAGGTAGGCGTCGGGCAGGTCGATGTACTTGCCGACCAGGGCGAGGGTGATCTCGTGGTCGGGGTTGTGGACGCGGTCGAGCAGGTCGTCCCAGGTCGTCCAGTCCACGTCGCGGAACGGCAGGTCCAGCTTGCGGACGACATAGGCGTCCAGGCCCTCGCTGTGCACGGTCTTCGGGATGTCGTAGATCGAACGGGCGTCCGGGCAGGCGACCACGGCGGCCTCGTCGACGTCGCACATCAGCGAGATCTTGCGCTTGATGGCGGTCGGCACCTCGCGGTCGGACCGCAGCACGATGGCGTCCGGCTGGATACCGATGTTGCGCAGGGCCGCAACCGAGTGCTGGGTGGGCTTCGTCTTCAGCTCTCCCGACGGGCCGATGTACGGCAGGAGGGAAATGTGGACGACGAAGACGTTGTCACGGCCGACCTCGTGCCTCACCTGGCGGACCGTCTCCAGGAACGGCAGCGACTCGATGTCGCCGACCGTGCCGCCGACCTCCGTGATCACGACGTCCACCTCGTCCGTCGCCATGCGGCGGATGCGGTGCTTGATCTCGTTGGTGATGTGCGGGATGACCTGCACGGTGTCGCCCAGGTACTCACCGCGCCGCTCCTTGGCGATCACCGTGTTGTACACCTGGCCGGTGGTGACGTTGGCGGAGCCGTCGAGGTCACGGTCGAGGAAGCGCTCGTAGTGGCCGATGTCCAGGTCGGTCTCGGCGCCGTCGTTGGTGACGAACACCTCACCGTGCTGGAAGGGGTTCATCGTGCCGGGGTCGACGTTGAGGTACGGGTCGAGCTTCTGCATCACGACGCGCAGGCCCCGCGCCTTGAGCAGCATGCCAAGGCTGGAGGCCGTCAGACCCTTGCCGAGCGAGGAGGCGACACCCCCAGTGACGAAGATGTGCTTGGTCGTCGTGGCTGTGCTGTTTCGAAAAGCAGCGGTCATGGCCAAGAGGGGGCTCCCGTGGTCGCGATCTTGAGGTGCGGTTCGGGGGTCAGACGCCCACCGGTCCACGGGCTACCAGGGTATCAGCGCCTCGGGGAGATGGCTTCCGGCCACGCTCCGCGCACACGCCGACACGGACCCGCACCACCACACCCGTTTCTCACCCGTTGCTCACCCGTTCGGCGCACCCGCGTTGCCCGGAGCGGCACGCAGATCATCTACGTGCGTCGTATCCTGCTCGGACACTCGCTGCCGAGCCCGGCCGGAAACTCGGGACCACCCCCACCCGTAAGCGCCGGAACAACGAGAGCTCGTCAGTTCGTTGAGCAACAGTTGTCGTTTTGCCTCACAGCGGCAGGACTGTTTTGCTTCACCGCTCAACGACGCATTACAACGACCCCCTTGACCGCACCAAGCGACAGCCCCCTTTCCTGCAGGGGGTGACGTGGCCGTTCGACTGGAGTTGCACGTGGCCGGGCGCATCGAAGATTACGCACTCATCGGAGACATGCAGACCGCAGCCCTGGTCTGCCGGGACGGCACGGTGGACTGGCTGTGCCTGCCCCGCTTCGACTCGCATGCCATCTTCGCCGGCCTGCTGGGCACCGAGGAACATGGATTCTGGCGGCTCGGACCCGCCCACGCGGCCGACGCGGCGCCCCCCACGGCGGCCCGGCGCAGCTACCGCGGCGACTCCCTCATCCTCGAATCCGAGTGGGACACCCCGCGCGGCACGGTCAGAGTGACCGATTTCATGCCCCCGCGTGACGGCGCCCCGCAGCTCATCCGGATCGTGGAAGGCGTCTCGGGCCGCGTCCCGATGCGCTCGGCCCTGCGGATGCGGTTCTCCTACGGCCGTGTCGTCCCGTGGGTCCACAAGCACGAGGGGCGCACGGTCGCCGTGGCGGGCCCGGACTCGGTGTGGTTCGACACCGACTGCGAGACCTACGGCAAGTCCCTGACGACGTACTCGGACTTCACGGTCGCCCCGGGTGACCGGATCGCGTTCACCATCTCCTGGGAGCCCTCGCACAAGCAGCCGCCCCCGCTGCCCGAGCCGGAGCAGTCGCTGGAGGCCACCGAGGACTTCTGGCGTGAGTGGGTCGAGCACTGCACGTACCACGGCCCCTACCGCGAGGCCGTCATCCGCTCGCTGATCACCCTCAAGGCGCTGACGTACGCCCCCACCGGCGGCATCGTGGCCGCGCCGACGACCTCGCTGCCCGAGGACGTCGGCGGCGTCCGCAACTGGGACTACCGCTACACCTGGCTGCGCGACGCGGCCATCACCCTCTCCTCGCTGCTGCGCACCGGCTACCGCGAGGAGGCCCGCGCCTGGCGCGAGTGGCTCCTCAGGGCAGTCGCCGGCGACCCCGAGAACCTGCAGATCATGTACGGCATCGCGGGCGAACGGGAGCTGGGCGAGGCCGAGCTCGACTGGCTGCCCGGCTACGAGAACTCCGCCCCGGTCCGGGTCGGCAACGGCGCCGCGCACCAGCTCCAGCTCGACGTGTACGGCGAGGTCACCGAGGCCCTGCATCTCGGTCACATGACGGGCCTGGCCCGCAACGACTACGCCTCCCTGCTCCAGCTCAAGCTGATCCGCTACCTGGAGCAGCACTGGGACGAGCCGGACGAGGGCATCTGGGAGGTGCGCGGCCCGCGCCGGCACTTCGTGCACTCCAAGGTGATGGCCTGGGTCGCCGTGGACCGCACCATCAAGCTCATCGAGTCCGGTGACGCGGACGGCCCGCTGGAGAAGTGGCGCGAACTGCGCGACGACATCCACCGGGACGTGTGCGAGAAGGGCTACGACAAGGAGCGCAACACCTTCACCCAGTCCTATGGCTCCAAGGAGCTGGACGCGAGCCTGCTCCTCATCCCGCAGATGGGCTTCCTGCCTCCGGACGACAAGCGCGTGATCGGCACCATCGAGGCGATCCAGCGCGAGCTGTCCACGCCGGACGGCTTCATCCTGCGCTACCCGACCTCGAGCGGCGACGAGAACGTCGACGGCCTCCCCGGCGACGAAGGGGCCTTCCTGGCCTGCTCGTTCTGGATGGCGGACGACCTCGCGATGATCGGCCGCGTGGACGAGGCGAGGAAGCTCTTCGAAAAGCTGCTCTCGCTCCGCAACGACCTCGGTCTGCTCGCCGAGGAGTGGGACCCGCGGCAGAAGCGCCAGGTGGGCAACTTCCCCCAGGCCTTCAGTCACGTCCCGCTCATCGACACGGCCCTGCGCCTGACGGCGTCGGGCGCGTACGGCGGCTGAACAGGACCTGAGCGCCGGGCCCGCCTAGGCTGGGATCCATCAGCCCCTGCACGGAAGGGGGCGCCTCATGGCATCCCCGTCGAAGGCGGGCGCGGCACTCTCCGCGCTGCGCGAGGATCTGGCCGGCGACGTGTTCGCCCCGGAGGATCCGGGCTACGACGAGGCCCGGGCCGTCTTCAACGCGATGATCGACCGCCGGCCCGCGGTGATCGCGCAGTGCGTGAACGAGGACGACGTCGTACGGGCCGTCCGCTTCGCCCGTGACCTCGACCTGCCGGTCGCGGTGCGCGGCGGCGGTCACAGTGTGGCGGGCATGGCGGTCAACGACGGCGGACTGGTCGTCGACCTGCGCCACATGCGGGCGGTCACCATCGATCCCGCGGCCGAGGCGGTACGCGTCGCCGGCGGTGCCACGATGAGCGACCTGGACCGCGCCTGCCAGCCGCACGGCCTCGCCACCACCGGCGGCCGGGCCTCGACCACCGGTGTCGGCGGTTTCGTCCTGGGCGGCGGCAGCGGCTGGCTCGACCGGTGGTGCGGACTCGCCGTCGACAATCTGCTCGGGGTGGAACTGGTCACCGCGGACGGCGAGCGCGTCTACGCGAGCGCCGACGACCACCCGGACCTGTTCTGGGCCCTGCACGGCGGTGGCGGCAACTTCGGCATCGCCACCGCGCTGACGCTGAAGCTGCACGAACTGCCCGAGTTCTCCATCGCCCTGCTGCTGTACCTCCCGGAGTTCGGCCCCGAGGTCACGCGCACCTTCCGCGACGTCATCGCGGCAGGACCGGACGAGGCGTCCGGCGGCGTGCTCTATTTCACCGCCCCGCCCGAGGAGTTCGTACCGCCGCACCTGGTCGGCACCCTCGTGTGCGGCGCCCTGCTGACGTACGCCGGCGGGGAGGCGGATCTGCGCAAGACGGCCGAGCCGCTGCTGGCGCTGCCGCATGTGACGGAGATCGTCGGGGCGATGCCGTACGCCGATGTCCAGTGCATGATCGACGATCCGCCCGGGATGCGGAACTACTGGTCGGCGGAGTACCTCACCGGCGCGCCGGACGACTTCGTGGACGCGTTCTGCGCCCGCGCGGACGCCCTGCCGGTGCCGACCGGCACCCAGCACGTCCTCTTCCCGCTCGGTGGGGCGATCGGGAACGGGCCACGCGAGTTCCCGGTGCCGTACCGGGACGCGCAGTGGGTCGTGCACCCCTTCGGGATCTGGGAGGACCCGGCGGACGACGAGCGCTGCGTCCAGTGGGTCCGGGACGTACGCACCGAGGTCCAGCCGTGGAGCACCGGCGCGGTCTACCTCAACTTCATCGGCGACGAGGGCGCGGACCGGGTGGTGGCCGGTGTCGGCACCGAGAACACCCGGCGGTTGTCCGAGGTGAAGCGCCGGTACGACCCGGACAATGTGTTCCGCTTCAACCACAACATCAGTCCGGCCTGAGCGCCGTCAGCGTGCGCTCGCCGCCAGGGTCGCCCGCCGTGGCCGGCACCAGCGCTATCTCGTCGAGCCCGGCCTGCGTATAGGCGTCGACACGGGCCCGTACGGCGTCCAGGTCGCCCACCAGTCCGACCGTGCCCGCGGCCGCCGCGGGCAGGGCCCGCACCAGGGTCTCCCGGTCCGCCCCGTTCGCGGCGAGCTCCACCGCCTCCCCGAACCCCGCCTCGGCGAACACGTCGCTGTAGCCCGGCACGGTGAGGTATCCGGCGATGCTGCCCAGCACCTGCGTGAGCGACTCCGGGTCGGGGTCGACGGCCGCGGGCAGCCAGGCGGCGAGCGTGGGCGGCGTACGGCCCGCCTTCCGGGCCGCCGCGTCCAGCGCCGCGCGCAACGCCCGCACCTGCTCCGGGGAGACCACGTCCAGCAGCATGCGGTCGGCGTGCGCGGCGGCCGTGGCGATCGCGCGGGGCCCGAACGCGGCCACCGTCAGCGGCCCGCCGGGCGGCGGCAGCCGCCTGCGGAAGGTGCTGCCGGGCACGACCGGTTCGCCCGGAGAAGCGTGCAGAAACCGTCGTACGGCTGCCGCCTGCTCCTCCAGTACGGCGGCGGGCCGCACCCGGGGCCGGTCGTGCACGCCCTCGACCACCCGCTTGCTGGACGTGCCCAGCGCCACCCCGACCGGCCGGCCGACGAGTGCCGCGACCGAGGCGGCGCCCCGGGCCGAGGTGTACGGGTCGCGCACCGACACCGGGACCGGGCCCGCGGTCAGCGCGACCCGCTCGGTGGCCCGCCCGATCGCCGCGGCGAGCACGAACGCATCCCACGTCGGCCCTTCCCCGGCCCACACCTCCCGGAATCCGAGCCGGTCGGCGGCCCTCGCCACCCTGAGCGGCTCCTCGACCGGACTGTCGTCCTCCCGTGCCACGGCAACCACGCTGATGTCCATGCACCGGCCGCTACCCCGCCGCGGCGCCGGGCACGCCTCGGGTAGCGTCCGGCTCATGGACAGCGCTACGAACAGCGGTTTCGACACCCAGGGCGCCGGGATCACCGTGCAGCGCGCCCTGGAGCTGCCCGGTCTGCGCAGCGGGCTCCCGGAGATTCTCGCGGGCGCGGACCGGCTGCACCGGACCGTGCGCTGGGTGCACGCGGGCGAGGTCCCGCACATCGCTTCGCTGCTGAAGGGCGGCGAGCTGCTGCTGACCACGGGTTACGGTCTCGGCACCCGTCCGGCCGAACAGCGCGCGTTCGTCCGCACCCTGGCCGAGCGTGGCATCGCGGCCCTGGTCGTCGAGCTGGGCCCGCGTTTCACCCGTCTCCCCGCCGCCCTGGTCGACACCGCCCGCGCGACCGGACTTCCGCTCGTCCAGCTGCACCGCGAGGTGCCGTTCGTGGCGGTCACCGAGGAGATCCACACCGAGATCGTCAACGGCCACTACGCGCTGCTCCAGCGCGCGGAGGAGGTGCACCGCCGCTGCACGGAGGCCCTGCTGGGCGGCGGCGGTGTCCCGCAGGTCCTCGGCATCCTGGCCGACTTCAGCGGCAACCCGGTCTTCCTGGAGACGCCGGACGGCAGGCTCCTGTACGCCGCCGGGGAGGGCCCCGAGGGCGCCGACCCGCTCCAGGTCTGGGAGGGGCTGCGCGGCCAGCACCAGGACACACCGACGTCCGGCTCGGTCCTCGTGGACGTGCCCGGGGGCGGGCCCGGCGCGGGTTCGGTACGGGCGCGGCTGGTCCTGCTTCCCGTACGGGCACCGCTGGCACCCGTGCACCGCATGGCGGCCGAGCGCGCGGCGGGCATCCTGGCCGTCGTCCTGATGCAGGCCCGCCAGGAGGAGGAGCTCGCGGCACGCGGACGCGGCGACTTCCTGACCGACCTCGCCGAGGGCCGCATCACCTCGCAGGACGCGCCGGCACAGGCGCGCGTGCTGGGCTTCAGGCCGGGCACCGGCCCGCTGCTGCCCGTGGTGATGCGACTGGGCGACACGCTCTCCACCGCTGGGGGAGGCTGGGCGGTCCTTGCCCGGGCCGTCTCCGAGGAGCTGGCCTCGCTCGGCGTGCCGGTCCTGCTCGGCGTACGGCCCGTCGAGGGCCGGGTGCTCGTCCTGCTCGGTCTGCGCGCGGAGGCGGAGCGGTCGGCGGTGGCGGACCGGGTCGCGGCGGCGCTGCGGGCGGGCGTGGAGCGGGCCGGGATGCAACGCCCGGGCACCCAGCCGCCGATCGTGGTCGTCGGAGTCGCCGGTGGCTGGGCGGCGGCCTCCGCGGGCCTGCGGCACGCGGCCGAGACGGCGACCGCGGCGCAGGGCCTGCCGGACCGCCCCTGGTACGACGCCCGCCGTCTCGACATCGACCTGCTCCTGTGGCGGCTGCGCGACCACCCGGACCTGGCGGCCTTCGTGGACCGCGCCATCGGCCCGCTGCGCGCCCACGACAACCGCTCCAAGCCGCCGCTGCTGCCCACCCTGCAGACCTATCTCGCGCACGCGGGCCGCAAGGCGGAGACGGCCCGCGAACTCCACCTCAACCGGCAGACGCTCTACAACCGCCTCGCCCGCATCGGGGAGTTGCTCGGCACGGATCTCGACGACCCGCAGACGGTACTGGCGTTGAGCCTGGCGCTACGGGCACGCCGGCACGTGCCCTAGCCCGGGTCGGGCGGGCTGTCAGATGAGCGGCCGGGGCTGGGTCAACTCGTCGTAGACACTGAGCACTTGCGCGACGGTCTCGTCCTCGGTCGGCCAGGTCGCCGCCTGCCGCGCCCCCCGCTCCTTCAGCAGCTCCCGGTGCTCGGGATCCCCGAGCAGCCGTACGACGGCCTCGGCGAGGGCCTCCGGGTCGCCGTACGGGACGAGTTCGGCCGCGTCGCCGACGAGTTCGGGGATGCCGCCCACCTCGGTCGCGACGAGCGGCACGCGCGCGTGGAAGGCCTCCTGGGCCAGGAGCGAGCGCGCCTCCCAGCGGCTGGGCAGGAGCGCGAGATCGGCGGCGGCGAGCAGTTCGAAGATGTCGTCGCGCCGCCCGATCAGCCGGACGGGCAGCCCCTCGTCCTCGATACGGCCCTGAAGGACCGCCCGCAGCGGTCCCTCCCCCGCGATGACGACCAGCGGCACGGGGTCGAGAAGGCGCCACGCGCGTGTGGCGTCCAGCAGGGTCTCGTAGCCCCGATGCCGGTCCAGGGAGCCGACCGCCATCAGCAACGGTCGTCCGGTGGCGCCGAGTTCGGCCCGCACCTTGGGCCGCAGCCGGTCGGGATCCTCCTGCTCGACGACTGCGCGCGGTCCGGGCAGGGCGACGGCGGCGAGTCGCGCGTCCCGGGCACCGGTCCTGCGCGCCCGGTCCACGAGCGCCGAGGTGGACCCGAGCACCACGGAAGCGGCCTTCACGACCCGGCGTTCGAGAAGGCGCACGAAATGGGCCCGCGCGCCCTCGGCGTACGCCCGGTCGTGCCAGGTGACGACGAGCGGAGTGCGCCGCCCGCTGAGCGCCAGCACCGCGCGGAACGAGGCGTGCAGCCCGTGCGCGTGCACCAGATCGGCGTCCGCGCACGCCGCCCGCAGCACGGCCACGGAGGTGGGGTCGCTGCTGCGCGGTACGTGCACGTGCTCGGCACCGGCCCCGGAGAAGTCGTAGGCCCGATCCGCCTCGGCGGGGGCGCACACCGTGACCCGCACGCCCCGCGCGACAAGCCCCGAGGTCAGGGAGCGCACATGCGCGCTGCTGCCGGCATTGCCGCCGCCCAGCACCTGCACGGTGCGCAGCGGCGACTGGCCGTGCGGTGAGTGGCTGCTCACGGGGGTCACGTGGCCGGGGCTCCTGGTTCGGGTCGGACGGTCACGAGGAAACGTACAGAAGGTGTCGAGCGGAGGGGTGTACCGCGCGCTTCCTACGCGTGATGGCTTCTCTGCCAAGGATGCCAGGACGTACGGGTGTTCCGTGAATGCGGAGAACGGGGGAACGGCGTGTGCGGCGAGTCGGGGTCACTCACAAGAGTGACGGGACGCCTGTTCCGGCTTGAAGGTGCCCGCAGCCGACACACGACTCACCGCACCCCCACATGCAGCGGCAGCGACAACCGCGGCCGCATGCGCAACCAACCCCGCCCGCCCGTTGCCCTCGACCACCGCGGCCCCCAGGGCCGCTCCCAGCGCATGCGCCCCCGCATCCCCGATCATCACGCGCTCACCGAGGTCGTCCGGCAGTACAGCCCCCGCCGCTCCCACGGCGACGGCGG
The DNA here is from genome assembly GCF_029894425.1 of Streptomyces sp. SAI-127. NCBI lineage: Bacteria > Bacillati > Actinomycetota > Actinomycetes > Kitasatosporales > Streptomycetaceae > Streptomyces > Streptomyces sp. SAI-127. Next base: position 8,110,435 of record NZ_JARXYJ010000001.1, on the reverse strand, counting down.
CCAACTCCGACCGCACCATCCCCGGCACCCCGAGTGCCACCACCGCGCCGGCCGCCCGACCCGGCCGTACATCCACGAGGTTGACGAAATGCGCGGCCCCGGCGATCACCACACCCGCGAGCACCTTGTCGGCGAACCGCTCCTTCATCAGCGCCCCCGCGACCAGCCCAGCCGCCGATATCCCGAACAACTTGACGGCCCCGCTGGTCACCTCACCGTCCCGCAGCGCGGCCAGATGCGCCCGGAACCCCCGCCGATGGTCCCCCGCGACGTCGTCGTACGCCCCACAGAGCCCCGCGACGGCCACCGCCACCCCCGCGGCGGGCCGCACCCGCCCGGCCCCGATCGCCGCGGCCAGCGCGGTCGCAGGCCCGGCGTACAACTCGACCGTCCGACCGGCGTAGTTCGTCCGCTCCCACCGCTCGCGCCCGCCCGGCGCCGTCGCCCGGAGGGCGGCCATCCCGACGCGGGTCAGGGCGGCGGTGATTCCCAGGGACGTACCCCTCACGCGTCCGCCCGAGCTGTGGCCAGCAACTCCTCCGCATGCGCGCGGGCCGTCTCCGAGTCCTCCTGTCCGGCGAGCATCCGGGACAGCTCCCGGACCCGTTCCTCGCCCTCCAGGACCTTCACACCGGACCGGGTGACAGACCCGTCGTTCGTCTTCTCCACCAGCAGCTGCCGATCGGCGAAGGCGGCGACCTGAGGCAGATGGGTCACGACCACGACCTGCGCGGTCTTCGCGAGCCGCGCGAGCCGCCGCCCGATCTCGACCGCCGCCTTGCCGCCGACCCCGGCGTCTACCTCGTCGAAGAGATATGTCGGCACAGGGTCCGTCCCCGCGAACACGACCTCGACGGCCAGCATCACGCGCGAGAGCTCACCGCCGGACGCGCCCTTGGCGATGGGCCGCGCCGGCGCACCCGGATGCGGGGCGAGCAGCAGCTCGACCTCGTCCACACCGGCCGGCCCGTACGCGACCGCGCGCCCGCCGACCTCGACGCCCTCAGGGTCCTCGGTCTGCCGGATGGCGAAGGACACGCGCGCGTGGGGCATCGCCAGCGAGGCCAGCTCTGCGGTCACCGCGGCTGCAAACCTCTCCGCGGCCTCCGTACGCGCATCCGTCAGCGCCTGCGCCAACCCGCCCAGTTCGGTCCTGAGCGCGTCCCGCTCGGCGGTCAGCTCGTCGATCCGCTCGTCGTCGCCGTCCAGTTCGGTGAGCCTCGCGGCACTCTGCTCGGCCCAGGTGAGCACGGTGGCGACGTCCTCGCCGTACTTCCGCGTCAGCGCGGTGAGGGCGGCCCGCCGTTCCTCGACGGCCGACAGCCGCAGCGGATCGGCGTCCAGGTCGTCGGCGTACCCCGCCAGCTCCCCGGCCACATCGCCCAGCAGGATCCCGATCTCCCCGATCCGGTCGGCGAGCGCCGCCAGGGCCGGATCGTGCGACCGTACGGCTTCCAGAGCCCGCTGAGCGCCCGCCACGAGCGTCGCCGCATCGATGCCCTCGGGGTCTTCGGGGTTCCCGGCGAGGGCGGCATGAGCAGCCGTGGCAGCCGACGACAGAGCCTCGGCGTGCCCGAGCCGCTCGGCCTCCTCGGCCAGCTCGACGTCCTCCCCTGACCGAGGCTCCACGCCGGCGATCTCGTCGAGCCCGTACCGCAGCATGTCGGCTTCCTGGGCCCGCTCACGCGCGCGCGTGACGATCTCGTCCAGTTCGACGGAGACGGCCCGCAGCCGCCGGTAGGCCTCGGTGTACTTGGCCAGCGGCACGGCGACGGCATCACCCGCGTACCGGTCGAGCGCCTGCCGCTGCCGGGTCAGCTTGAGCAGCCCCTGCTGATCGGTCTGGCCGTGCACGGCGACCAGCTCGTCGGCGAGCTCGGCGAGCACCCCCACGGGCACGGACCGCCCGCCCAGGTGCGCCCGGGACCGTCCTTCGGCGGAAACGGTACGGCTGATCAACAGCGCCCCGTCGTCGAGCTCCGCCCCGGCCTCCTCGGCCCGTACGACGACGGAGTCGCCGGCGGACACCGTGATCCGCCCCTCCACCACCGCCTTCTCGGCCCCGATCCGCACGAGCGCCGCGTCAGCCCGCCCACCTAGCAGCAGCCCCAGGCTGGTGACCACCATGGTCTTGCCCGCACCCGTCTCACCGGTGACAGCGGTGAACCCGGGCGACAACTCGACGACGGCGTCATCGATGACTCCGAGCGACCGTATCCGCATCTCTTCCAGCACGGTGAAGACCTTACGAGGTCGGGGCGGGCGAGTGCGAGGTGCCCTTGTCACCCGGGGGAGTGTCAGGCCTTCAGGGGCGCGGGGAACTGCGCGAGCGACCACAAACAACCCGCACCCGCACACGCTCCGCCACCACCCCCAACAGCCGGTTAGTGCGGCGCCCCCCGCCACCCGGAAACGGGCAACGCGAACTTGGCCACAAGCCGGTCGGTGAAGGACGCATGGTGCAGCCGAGCCAGCCGCACCGGCACAGCCCCCCGCCGCACCTCGACCCGCGCCCCCGGCGGCAACTCGAACGTCCGCCGCCCGTCGCACCACAACACACCCGGCGGAATGTGAGGCAGCAACTCCACGGCCAGCACCGAGTTCGGCGAGGTCACCAACGGCTTCGCGAACAACGCGTGCGCGGAGATCGGCACCATCAGCAGCGCCTCCACCTCGGGCCACACCACCGGCCCACCCGCGGAGAACGCATAGGCCGTGGACCCTGTAGGCGTGGACAGCACGATCCCGTCACACCCGAAGCCCGTCACCGGCCGCCCGTCGATCTCCAGCACGACCTCGAGCAACTTCTCCGCGCCGGCCTTCTGCACGGCCGCCTCGTTCAGCGCCCAGTCCGTGTGAACGATGTCCCCGTTCCGGTGAACCACGACATCGACGGTCATCCGCTCCTCGACCTCGTACGCCTTGGTCACCACCCGGTCGACAACCTTGTCGAGATCGTCCCGCTCGGCCTCCGCGAGGAACCCGACACTGCCCAGGTTGACGCCCAGCATCGGCACCCCGGACGCCCGGGCGAACTCGGCGCCGCGCAGCAGCGTCCCGTCGCCGCCGAGCACGATGAGCAACTCGCACCCTTCGAGGCACTGCGGAGTCGCCTCCTTGACGAGCTGCACCTCGGGCGGCAGCGGCAGGTCGGCCGCCTCGTACTCCAGGACGCGCACGCCGATCCCCGACTGCATCAGCCCCTTGACGACCAGCTCGGCACTGCGAATGGCCGCGGGCCGCCCGGTGTGGGCGAGCAGGAAAACAGTACGAGCTCGGTTCTGGCTCAACGCGGCCCCTCCGCAACTGCACGGTCGACATCGGCCGGGTCCAGGGCGGGCGCCCCGGCACGCAGCCACAGAAAGTATTCGACATTTCCCGAGGGTCCGGGCAACGGACTGGCCGTGACCCCGTTCACCCCGAGCCCGAGTTCCGCCGCCTTCGCGGCGACACCGCGCACGGCCTCGGCCCGCAGCTGCGTACTGCGTACGACTCCCCCACTGCCCAGCCGCTCCTTACCCACCTCGAACTGCGGCTTCACCATCATCACCAGATCGGAGTCCGGCTTCACGCACCGCACCAGGGCGGGCAGTACCAGTCCGAGCGGGATGAAGGACAGATCCCCCACGACAAGATCCACTGGTTCCCCATCGATCGCTTCGAGCGTCAACTCGCGTACGTTCGTACGGTCCTTGACGGTGACGCGTTCATCGCTTCGGAGAGACCACGCGAGTTGTCCGTAGCCGACGTCGACGGCGACCACGTGCGCGGCACCCGCGCGCAGCAGCACATCGGTGAAACCGCCGGTGGAGGCCCCGGCGTCCAGCGCCCGCCGCCCCTCCACGACGAGCCCCCGCGGCACGAACACCTGAAGGGCGCCCGCGAGCTTGTGCCCACCCCGGGACACGTAGCCGGGATCGCTGTCGTCGCTCTGCACCACGATCGCGGCCGCGGTCTCCACCTGGGTGGCGGACTTGGTCGCGACGGTCTTGCCGACGGTGACCCGCCCGGCCGCGATCAGCTGGCCGGCATGCTCGCGCGAGCGCGCCAGCTTCCGGCGGACCAGCTCCGCGTCCAGACGGTTGCGTGCGACTCCTGCCACGTTCGGTTCAGCTCCTAGTGCCATACGAGGGCGAGGGCGCCCTCTGGTCATACGACGGTGAGGGCGCCGGAGGTCCCGGGCGGGCGTCGAGCGCGGTGAGCGCGTCGCGCAGCCCCCGGTGTACATCCTCGTACACCTCGATGTGTCCGTCCGTGGCGAGGTGGTCGGCGTCGCCCAGCCGCTCGAGCTGAGCGTCCACCTCGGCGTTGCCGGTCGGGGTGCGGGGCACGTTCAGAGGGGCGGGGGCAGCCGGGTCGTACCCGGGTTCGACCGGGCCCTCTTGTGAAGGCTCTGGAACTGCGTCGCTCATGCCCAGACGCTACCCCGAACCGCTGGGGTACCGTCGTCGATCGCGATGGCCACGATCGAGGAGTGCCGCGCCGCACTCGAGAAGCTCTCCGACAACATGCGGAACGCCGAGGGGGACGCCGCCACGGCGGCGTCCATGGACCGCTCGGTCAGCTGCCGTATCACCGATCTCGACGTCACCTTCGTCGGCCGCATGACCGGCGGCCGGATCGTGGTGCACGACACCCTGCAGGGCCCTCCGAAGGAGAAGGCCGAGATCAGGCTCACCATGTCCGGTGACGACCTGGTGGCCCTGGTGAACGGCGAGCTGAACTTCGCCAAGGCCTGGGGCTCGGGCCGGGTGAAGCTGGAGGCGGGCCTCAGGGACCTGTTCCAGCTCAGGAAGCTTCTGTAGCGGCCTCCACGCGCACGCGTGCCTTGCGCGCCGCCGGCACCACCAGCGGCGTCCCCGTCTCCGGGTCGTCGATCACCTGGCACCGCAGCCCGAAGACCTCCTCGACCAGCTCGGCCGTGACGATGTCGTTCGGGCGCCCCTCGGCTATGATCTTCCCGCTCTTCAGCGCGATGAGATGCGTGGCGTACCGGGCGGCGTGGTTGAGGTCGTGCAGGACGGCCACCAGCGTGCGGCCCTGCTCCTCGTGCAGCTCGGCGCAGAGGTCGAGGACGTCGATCTGGTGCTGGATGTCGAGGTAGGTCGTCGGCTCGTCGAGGAGCAGCAGCGGGGTCTGCTGGGCGAGCGCCATCGCGATCCACACCCTCTGCCGCTGACCGCCGGACAGCTCGTCGACGTACCGCTCGGCGAGTTCCGCGACCCCGGTCTGCCGCATGGACTCCTGTACGACCCGCTCGTCCTCGGTGGACCACTGGCGCAGGATGCCCTGGTGGGGGTAGCGGCCGCGGCCGACCAGGTCGGCGACGGTGATCCCGTCGGGCGCGATCGACGACTGCGGGAGCAGACCCAGAGTGCGGGCGACCTTCTTCGCCGGCATGGACTGGATGACCTGCCCGTCGAGCAGCACCTTGCCCCGGCTGGGCCTCAGCATGCGCGACAGGGCCCGCAGGAGCGTGGACTTGCCGCACGCGTTGGGGCCGACGATCACCGTGAAGGAGTTGTCGGGTATCTCCACCGACAGCTGCTCGGCGATGACCCGCTGGTCGTAGGCGAGGGTGACGGTGTCGGCGGACAGGCGGTTCACGGTGCTCCTTGGGTTGTTCAGTCCGCTGGTGAGGACGGTCTCGGTGCTCATATCCGGCCCGCCCTGCGCTCGGTGACCAGGAGCCAGAGCAGATAGACGCCGCCGAGGACTCCGGTGACCACGCCGACGGGCAGCTGGTCCGCGCCGAAGACCTTCTGCGAGACCCAGTCGGCGGTGACCAGGAGGGTGGCGCCCATGCACAGGGACGGCACCAGGTTGGGGCCGGGCGAGCGGGTGAGGCGGCGGGCCAGCTGGGGTGCGGTGAGCGCGACGAAGCTGACCGGTCCGGCGGCCGCGGTGGCGGCGGCGGTGAGCAGGACGGCGGCGACTAACAGCAACAGCCGTACGCGCTCGACACGCACCCCCAGGGCGTTCGACACGTCGTCGCCCATCTCCATCATCCTCAGGCCGCGCGCGTTGGCCAGGACGAGCGGGACGAGGACGGCGCACAGCCACAGCAGCGGCCAGACCTGCGTCCAGTCCCGGCCGCTGAGCGAGCCGGTCATCCAGACGACCGCCTGGGCCGCCTCGGTGAGGGTGGACCTGGTCAGCAGATAGCCGTTGACCGCCGTGACGATCGCCGAGATCCCGATGCCGACCAGGACCAGGCGGTAGCCGTGCACGCCCTGCTTCCAGGCCAGCAGATAGATGGCGAGTCCGGTCGCGAGTCCGCCCACGAGCGCGCCCACGGTGACCTGGGTCGCGCTCCCGGAGAACAGCACGATCATCGTGAGCGCCCCGGCCGTCGCCCCCTGGCTGAGCCCGAGCACGTCCGGACTGCCCAGCGGATTGCGGGAGATGGCCTGGAACAGCGCGCCCCCGAGCCCGAGCGAGGCGCCGACCAGGAGCCCGACGAGGACCCGCGGCAGCCGCAGCTCGTTGATGATGAACTCCTGCCCGGCGTTACCGTTCCCGAACAGCGTCTTCAGCACGTCCCCGGCGGGGATCGGGAAGTCGCCGGTGCCGATCAGCACGACGCTCGCGGTGAGCGCGGCAAGGAGTATCAGGCCGACGACGACGGTGGCCCGGACGTCCAGCCGCAGGGAAAGCCCGCCGGGGGTCCTGATGGCACGGTTGGTCCTCACAGCTGTGCCGTCCTCCGCCGTCGTACGAGAAAGATGAAGACCGGCCCGCCGATGAGCGCGGTGACGATGCCGACCTGGAGCTCCGCGGGCCGGGCCACGACCCGGCCGATGACGTCGGAGCCCAGCAGCAGCACAGGCGACAGGATGGTCGCGTACGGCAGGATCCAGCGCAGGTCGGGGCCGGTGAAGGAGCGCACGATGTGCGGCACCATCAGGCCGACGAACACGATCGGTCCGCAGGCGGCGGTCGCGGCCCCGCACAGCACGGTCGCGGAGAGCATCGCCAGGGCCCGGGTGCGGTTGAGGTTGGCGCCGAGCGCCTTGGCGGTGTCGTCGCCCATCTCCATCGCGTTGAGCGGGCGGGCCAGCGCGAGGGCGAGGAGCGAGCCGACCGCGAGGAACGGCAGCACCTGCAGGATGGTCGAGTTGTTCGCCGAGGACAGCGAACCGACCGTCCAGAAACGCATCTTGTTGAGTGCCTGGTCGTCGGTGATCATCACGGCCTGGAGATAGCCGTACAGCGCCGCGCTGATCGCCGTACCGGCCAGCGCGAGCCTGACCGGGGTGGCACCGCGGCTCCCACCCAGGAACCAGACCAGGGCGCCCACCGCGGCCGCACCGAGAAAGGCGAACCAGACATAGCCGCTGAGCGAGGTGACCCCGAAGAAGGTGATCGCGGTGACGACCGCGGCGGACGCGCCCGCGTTGATGCCGAGCAGCCCGGGGTCGGCCAGCGGATTGCGGGTGAGCGCCTGCAGCACCGCTCCGGACAGACCGAGCGCGGCACCGGCGAGCAGACCGAGGACGGTCCGCGACAGCCGGTCGGCCACCACGACGTCGCCATAGGTCCCCGTGTCCTGGAACAGGCCGTGCCAGACCTGTTCCACGGACAGCCCCTTCGCCCCGACCGCGATGCTCGCCGTCGCGACGAACACCAGGATCACGACGGACACGAGGAGCCCAAGGACTCGTATCGCCCGGCGGGTTGGGGGCGCGGGGGCGGTCTCCGCGCGCTGTTCGGGGGGACTGTCGACCAACACGCAGTTAGGTTAGCCTACCCTGCCAACCGGCCACGATCCCGAGGTCCGGAACGTCCCCGGACCCACAGGATCGCCTGCCCGCCCCTACGACTCACAACCCCAGCCTGGCGAGCGCCTTCCCTCCGTCCAGCTCGCACACACCGTCTCCGGCCGCCGTCCAGGCCGCCGCGCACAGCGCCCGCAGCCCGTCCAGGGTCTCGCCGTCACCGTCGAGTTCGAATCGCTCCTCGCCGGCCCACGCACTCCAGCCACCGCACCGGAAGCCTTCTCCCGCCTGGGTGACCTCGGGCTGCCCGGTGAGCATCCCCCGCAGATCGGCGTCCACATAGGTCGGCCGGTGCTGCGGCGGCGCGGCCAGCAGCTGGGCGCCGTCGGTGACGCCGGTGAGCACGAGCAGCGAGTCCACCTCGCCGTTGAACGCGCCCTCGATGTCCGTGTCCAGCCGGTCCCCGACCACCAACGGCCGCTTCGCACCGGTCCGCAGGATCGTCTCGCGGTGCATGGGAGGCAACGGCTTGCCGGCGACCTGTGGCTCGGCACCGGTCGCTATCCGCACGACCTCCACCGCGGCTCCGTTGCCCGGTGCGATCCCGCGCCCGCTCGGAATCGTCAGGTCGGTGTTGGACGCGAACCAGGGCACTCCCCGCGCCACGGCGTAACTGGCCTCTGCGAACCGCCCCCAGGGCAGGTCCGGCCCGCCGAAGCCCTGCACGACCGCCGCCGGATCGTCGTCCGCCGACTCCACGGGCTCGAGCCCCCGCTCGCGCAGCGCGACCCGCAGCCCCTCGCCACCGATCACGAGGACCCGGGAACCGGCCGGCACCTGCTCGCTGATCAGCCGCGCGACCGCCTGGGCGGAGGTGATGACGTCATCGGCGCCCGTCGGTATCCCCAGCTCGGTGAGGTGCTCGGCCACGGCGTCGGGCGTACGCAGCGCGTTGTTGGTGACGTAGGCGAGGTGCATACCCCCCTCGCGCGCGGTGGCGAGCGAGTCGACGGCGTGCGCGATCGCGTTGCCACCCGCGTACACCACCCCGTCGAGGTCGAGCAGTGCGGTGTCGTACGCCTTGCTCAGGGCCTGCCCATTGCCCTCGGGCCTCGTCCTCACGCCCTGGCTCATTCCGCATCGCTCCTCGTTCGACGGCTTTCCCCCGATCATCCCCCATGCCACTGACACCCGTACGATGCCGGGATGAACACAGCAGGTCACCCGGAAGCAACGGCGCGCCGAGGCCTGGAACTCACCCCGTTCCGAGGCCTGCGCTACGACCCCGACCGGGTCGGCAGCCTGGCCGCCGTGACATCCCCGCCGTACGACGTCGTGGTCCGCCCCGACGGCCTGCACCAACTCCAGTCCAACGACCCGTACAACATCGTCCGCCTGATCCTCCCGCAGGCGACGACACCGGCCGAACGCAACGAGCAGGCGGCCCGCACCCTGCGCGGCTGGCTCTCCGAGGGCATCCTGACGGCCGACCCCGAGCCCGGCCTGTACGTGTACGAACAGCGCGACGGAGCCGGCCTGCTCCAGCGCGGGATCATCGGCACCCTGCGCCTGTCGGAGCCGTCGGAGGGCGTGGTCCTGCCGCACGAGGACGTCATGCCGCACGTCGTCGCCGACCGCGCGGCCCTGATGCGCGCCACCTCGGCGAATCTGGAGCCCCTCCTCCTCACCTACCGCGGCAACGGCTCGGAGTCCGTCACGACGACCGCGATAGAACGCATGGCCGTGCGGCCTCCGCTCCTGGCCACCACCACCGAGGACGGCTACCGCCACCGCCTGTGGTCGATCACCGACCCGGCCGAAGTGGCCCGCATCCGGTCGGACCTGGCCCAGCACCAGGCCCTCATCGCCGACGGCCACCACCGCTGGGCGACCTACCGCCGTCTACGCGCGGAGCACCCGTCCCCCAGCCCCTGGGACCACGGCCTGGTCCTCCTCGTCGACACGGCCCGCTACCCGCTTCGCGTCCGAGCCATCCACCGCCTGCTGCACGGCGTCCCGGTGGCCCGGTCCCTGGCGCTCCTCGACGGCCTCTTCCGCGTCCAGCGCCTCGACGTGCCCCTGGCCGAGGCCCTGGACACCCTCGCCGACTCGGCCTGCGTGGGCAACGCCTTCCTGCTCGCCGGAGACGGCGCCTTCCACCTCGTGGACCGCCCCGACCCGGACCTCCTGTCCCGCACGGTCCCCTCGGACCGCCCCACCGCCTGGCGCACCCTGGACGCCACGGTCCTGCACGCCACACTCCTCGCCCACGTCTGGCACATCCCCGAGGACGACCCCACCCGCATCGCCTACATCCACGACACCGCCGCCACGGTCGAGAAGGCGGAACGCGACGGCGGAACGGCCGTCCTGATGCACCCGGTACGCGAGGAGGTCGTACGCGACCTCGCCCGCCAGGGCGTCACGATGCCCCGGAAGTCGACGTCGTTCGGCCCGAAGCCGGCGTCGGGGCTGGTCCTGCGCGCACTGGACGTATGACGCACGAAGGGGCGGGATCCCGGGATCCCGCCCCTTCTTCACTGCTTCACTGACCGCGTGTGTCAGTCCTTGAGGTCGCCGTCTTCGACGTCGTCACCCTCTGCGCCGTCTTCGTCCTCGTCTTCCACTTCTACGACTTCTACGACCTTCTCGGCGGCCTCGCTGTCGGCCTGCTCCTCAGCCTCGTCGAAGGCGTCGACGAACTCGACCCCGTCCATCTCGGCGAGCCGGTCGGAGGCGTCCGTGCTGCCGTCCTTGTCGGACTCCACGGCCTTGGCGAACCACTCCCGCGCCTCACCATCCCGACCGGCCGCGAGCAGCGCGTCGGCGTACGCGTACCGCAGCCGCGCGGTCCACGGCTGCACCGAGTTGGAGGCCAGCTCGGGACTCTGCAGCGTCACGATGGCCGCGTCCAGCTGCCCCATGTCACGCCGGGCACCGGCGGCGACGAGCCGCATCTCCACCTGCCCGGCCTTGTCGAGCTTGTGCACCTCGGGCGCCCCGGCCATGTCCAGCGCCTTCTCCGGCCGCCCGAGCCCACGCTCGCAGTCGGCCATGACCGGCCACAGCTCCACGTTCCCCGTCATCCGCCGCGCGGCCCGGAACTCGGCGAGCGCCTCGCTGTACTTCTGGCTGGCGTACGCCGCGAACCCGGCCGCCTCTCGTACGGCGGCGACACGCGACGCCAGCCGCAGGGCCACCTTGGAGTAGCCGTAGGCACCCTCGGGGTCTTCGTCGATGAGCCGGGCGACCATCACCAGGTTCTTGGCGACATCCTCCGCGAGCCCCTTCGGCAGGCTCTGGAGCTCCTGCCGTACGTCCTTGTCGATCTCGTCGCCCGTGACGTCCTCGGGGATCGGCAGACGCTTGATCGGCTCACGATCGCGGTCCCGCTCGTCGCGGAAACGCCCGCCGCCACGACGGTCGTCGCCACCGCGCCGGTCGTCCCGTCCACGGAACCCACCGGGCCGCCCACCACGGTCGTCCCTACGGGGCCCACCGCGCCCGCCACGGTCGTCACGCCGGTCGCTGTCCCGACGGAAGCCGCCACGGTCGTCCCGGTTGTCGTCCCGACGGAAGCCACCGCGGTCGCCTCGGTTGTCGTCACGCCGGTTGTCGTCGCGCCGGTCGTCGCGTCGGAAGCCACCACGATCGCCGCCGCGGTCATCGCTCCGACGGTCATCCCGCCGATCGTCACGGCGCTCGTAACTGCCGCGGTTGTCGTCACGGCGGAAGCCACCGCGGTCGTTGTCGCGACGCTCTACCCGCTCACCCCGGTCGCCTCGGTCGTCACGGCGGAAGGCAGGCCGGTCACCATCGCGACGGAACCCACGGTCGCGGTCCCGATCGTCACGGCGGGGACCAGTCGGCCGGTCGTCGCGCCGGAACGCGGGGCGAGGCCCACGGTCGTCCCCACGAGGGCCACGGTCGCGGTCATCACGCCGGCCATAACCACCGCCACGATTGTCCCCACCACGGCTGTCACCACCGCGGTTGTCGCCACTGCGGTTGTCGCCACTGCGGTTGTCGTCGCGACGGAAACCACCACGATCACCGCGGTCGTCTCGGCCCCGGTACCCACCGCCGCGGTTGTCGTCACGGCGGAAGCCACCGCGGTCGTTGTCGCGACGCTCTACCCGCTCGCCCCGGTCGCCTCGGTCGTCACGGCGGAAGGCAGGCCGGTCACCATCGCGACGGAACCCACGGTCGCGGTCCCGATCGTCACGGCGGGGACCAGTCGGCCGGTCGTCGCGCCGGAACGCGGGGCGAGGCCCACGGTCGTCCCCACGAGGGCCACGGTCGCGGTCATCACGCCGCCCGTAGCCACCGCCACGATTGTCGCCACCACGGCTGTCGCCACTGCGGTTGTCGTCACGACGGAAACCACCACGATCGCCGCCGCGGTCATCGCTCCGGCGGTCGTCACGGCGGTCATCCCGCCGGACGAAGCCGCCACCGCGGTTGTCGTCACGGCGGCCGTAGCCGCCACCGCGATTACCGCCGCGCTCATTGCCGCCACGGTCGCCGGCACCGCGGTTGTCGTCGCGGCGGAAACCGCCACGGTCACCACTGTCCCGTCGCCGCTGGTCGCGCTCCGGTCGGTCGTCGGGAGAGTTGGTGGACATGGTGACTCCTGTCTTCGGTACTGCAAGCATTCTAAAAACAAAAGGACCCCTGGTCCCAGCGTGAACGCTGGGACCAGGGGTCCTCCAAATATTGTTCGGCGGCGTCCTACTCTCCCACAGGGTCCCCCCTGCAGTACCATCGGCGCTGTAAGGCTTAGCTTCCGGGTTCGAAATGTAACCGGGCGTTTCCCTCACGCTATGGCCACCGAAACCCTAATGGTTTCGAGCGAACAAGCACACTTTTCTGTTATGCGTTCTAGCTCAAAGCCGACAACGGTCGTTGCCTCAGAACTAACACAGTGGACGCGAGCAAATATGGACAAGCCCTCGGCCTATTAGTACCGGTCACCTCCACCCATTACTGGGCTTCCAGATCCGGCCTATCAACCCAGTCGTCTACTGGGAGCCTTAACCCCTCAAAGGGGGTGGGAATACTCATCTCGAAGCAGGCTTCCCGCTTAGATGCTTTCAGCGGTTATCCCTCCCGAACGTAGCCAACCAGCCATGCCCTTGGCAGAACAACTGGCACACCAGAGGTTCGTCCGTCCCGGTCCTCTCGTACTAGGGACAGCCCTTCTCAATATTCCTGCGCGCGCAGCGGATAGGGGACCGAACTGTCTCACGACGTTCTAAACCCAGCTCGCGTACCGCTTTAATGGGCGAACAGCCCAACCCTTGGGACCGACTCCAGCCCCAGGATGCGACGAGCCGACATCGAGGTGCCAAACCATCCCGTCGATATGGACTCTTGGGGAAGATCAGCCTGTTATCCCCGGGGTACCTTTTATCCGTTGAGCGACGGCGCTTCCACAAGCCACCGCCGGATCACTAGTCCCGACTTTCGTCCCTGCTCGACCCGTCGGTCTCACAGTCAAGCTCCCTTGTGCACTTACACTCAACACCTGATTACCAACCAGGCTGAGGGAACCTTTGGGCGCCTCCGTTACTCTTTAGGAGGCAACCGCCCCAGTTAAACTACCCATCAGACACTGTCCCTGATCCGGATCACGGACCCAGGTTAGACATCCAGCACGACCAGACTGGTATTTCAACGACGACTCCCCCCGAACTGGCGTCCGGAGTTCAAAGTCTCCCAGCTATCCTACACAAGCCGAACCGAACACCAATATCAAACTGTAGTAAAGGTCCCGGGGTCTTTCCGTCCTGCTGCGCGAAACGAGCATCTTTACTCGTAGTGCAATTTCACCGGGCCTATGGTTGAGACAGTCGAGAAGTCGTTACGCCATTCGTGCAGGTCGGAACTTACCCGACAAGGAATTTCGCTACCTTAGGATGGTTATAGTTACCACCGCCGTTTACTGGCGCTTAAGTTCTCAGCTTCGCCACACCGAAATGTGACTAACCGGTCCCCTTAACGTTCCAGCACCGGGCAGGCGTCAGTCCGTATACATCGCCTTACGGCTTCGCACGGACCTGTGTTTTTAGTAAACAGTCGCTTCTCGCTGGTCTCTGCGGCCACCCCCAGCTCGAGGAGCAAGTCCTCTCACCAGTGATGGCCCCCCTTCTCCCGAAGTTACGGGGGCATTTTGCCGAGTTCCTTAACCATAGTTCACCCGAACGCCTCGGTATTCTCTACCTGACCACCTGAGTCGGTTTAGGGTACGGGCCGCCATGAAACTCGCTAGAGGCTTTTCTCGACAGCATAGGATCATCCACTTCACCACAATCGGCTCGGCATCAGGTCTCAGACTATTGCCAGGCGGATTTACCTACCTGACGTCCTACACCCTTACCCCGGGACAACCACCGCCCGGGCTGGACTACCTTCCTGCGTCACCCCATCACTCACCTACTACAAGTCTGGTTCGCCGGCTCCACCACTTTCCATTCCCCGAAGGGTCCGGAACGGCTTCACGGACTTAGCATCGCCTGGTTCGATGTTTGACGCTTCACAGCGGGTACCGGAATATCAACCGGTTATCCATCGACTACGCCTGTCGGCCTCGCCTTAGGTCCCGACTTACCCTGGGCAGATCAGCTTGACCCAGGAACCCTTAGTCAATCGGCGCACACGTTTCCCACGTGTGTATCGCTACTCATGCCTGCATTCTCACTCGTGAACCGTCCACCACTGCCTTCCGGCGCGGCTTCACCCGGCACACGACGCTCCCCTACCCATCACAGCCGCCGTTGGGCGTATTGCTGCAATGACACGACTTCGGCGGTACGCTTGAGCCCCGCTACATTGTCGGCGCGGAATCACTAGACCAGTGAGCTATTACGCACTCTTTCAAGGGTGGCTGCTTCTAAGCCAACCTCCTGGTTGTCTCTGCGACTCCACATCCTTTCCCACTTAGCGTACGCTTAGGGGCCTTAGTCGATGCTCTGGGCTGTTTCCCTCTCGACCATGGAGCTTATCCCCCACAGTCTCACTGCCGCGCTCTCACTTACCGGCATTCGGAGTTTGGCTAAGGTCAGTAACCCGGTAGGGCCCATCGCCTATCCAGTGCTCTACCTCCGGCAAGAAACACACGACGCTGCACCTAAATGCATTTCGGGGAGAACCAGCTATCACGGAGTTTGATTGGCCTTTCACCCCTAACCACAGGTCATCCCCCAGGTTTTCAACCCTGGTGGGTTCGGTCCTCCACGAAGTCTTACCTCCGCTTCAACCTGCCCATGGCTAGATCACTCCGCTTCGGGTCTTGAGCGTGCTACTCAAACGCCCTATTAGGACTCGCTTTCGCTACGGCTACCCCACCCGGGTTAACCTCGCAACACACCGCAAACTCGCAGGCTCATTCTTCAAAAGGCACGCAGTCACGACGCACAGAGTAAACTCTGCACGCGACGCTCCCACGGCTTGTAGGCACACGGTTTCAGGTACTATTTCACTCCGCTCCCGCGGTACTTTTCACCATTCCCTCACGGTACTATCCGCTATCGGTCACCAGGGAATATTTAGGCTTAGCGGGTGGTCCCGCCAGATTCACACGGGATTTCTCGGGCCCCGTGCTACTTGGGTGTCTCTCAAACGAGCCGCTGATGTTTCGACTACGGGGGTCTTACCCTCTACGCCGGACCTTTCGCATGTCCTTCGCCTACATCAACGGTTTCTGACTCGTCCTGTCGCCGGCAGACGACAGAAGAGAGATCCCACAACCCCGAATGCGCAACCCCTGCCGGGTCTCACACGCATACGGTTTGGCCTCATCCGGTTTCGCTCGCCACTACTCCCGGAATCACGGTTGTTTTCTCTTCCTGCGGGTACTGAGATGTTTCACTTCCCCGCGTTCCCTCCACATACCCTATGTGTTCAGGTATGGGTGACAGCCCATGACGACTGCCGGGTTTCCCCATTCGGAAACCCCCGGATCAAAGCCTGGTTGACGACTCCCCGGGGACTATCGTGGCCTCCCACGTCCTTCATCGGTTCCTGGTGCCAAGGCATCCACCGTGCGCCCTTAAAAACTTGGCCACAGATGCTCGCGTCCACTGTGCAGTTCTCAAACAACGACCAGCCACCCATCACCCCGCCCTCACAGGCGAGTTCACTGGGGCCGGCATCGAGGGAAATCATTCCCTCAGACACCCAACAGCGTGCCCGACACCCTCGCCACTCGTGATCAGCTTTCCACGCTCCGAAGAGCAGTACTGGCAGCCCGAGATGACTGAAAGTGCCGAATAATCAACGTTCCACCCATGAGCAACCAGCATCAGACAGTCGCTGATGTACTGGCCTCTGACCGAGCGAACTCGGTAAGAAGTGCTCCTTAGAAAGGAGGTGATCCAGCCGCACCTTCCGGTACGGCTACCTTGTTACGACTTCGTCCCAATCGCCAGTCCCACCTTCGACAGCTCCCTCCCACAAGGGGTTGGGCCACCGGCTTCGGGTGTTACCGACTTTCGTGACGTGACGGGCGGTGTGTACAAGGCCCGGGAACGTATTCACCGCAGCAATGCTGATCTGCGATTACTAGCAACTCCGACTTCATGGGGTCGAGTTGCAGACCCCAATCCGAACTGAGACAGGCTTTTTGAGATTCGCTCCACCTCACGGTATCGCAGCTCATTGTACCTGCCATTGTAGCACGTGTGCAGCCCAAGACATAAGGGGCATGATGACTTGACGTCGTCCCCACCTTCCTCCGAGTTGACCCCGGCGGTCTCCTGTGAGTCCCCATCACCCCGAAGGGCATGCTGGCAACACAGGACAAGGGTTGCGCTCGTTGCGGGACTTAACCCAACATCTCACGACACGAGCTGACGACAGCCATGCACCACCTGTACACCGACCACAAGGGGGGCACCATCTCTGATGCTTTCCGGCGTATGTCAAGCCTTGGTAAGGTTCTTCGCGTTGCGTCGAATTAAGCCACATGCTCCGCTGCTTGTGCGGGCCCCCGTCAATTCCTTTGAGTTTTAGCCTTGCGGCCGTACTCCCCAGGCGGGGAACTTAATGCGTTAGCTGCGGCACCGACGACGTGGAATGTCGCCAACACCTAGTTCCCACCGTTTACGGCGTGGACTACCAGGGTATCTAATCCTGTTCGCTCCCCACGCTTTCGCTCCTCAGCGTCAGTAATGGCCCAGAGATCCGCCTTCGCCACCGGTGTTCCTCCTGATATCTGCGCATTTCACCGCTACACCAGGAATTCCGATCTCCCCTACCACACTCTAGCTAGCCCGTATCGAATGCAGACCCGGGGTTAAGCCCCGGGCTTTCACACCCGACGTGACAAGCCGCCTACGAGCTCTTTACGCCCAATAATTCCGGACAACGCTTGCGCCCTACGTATTACCGCGGCTGCTGGCACGTAGTTAGCCGGCGCTTCTTCTGCAGGTACCGTCACTTTCGCTTCTTCCCTGCTGAAAGAGGTTTACAACCCGAAGGCCGTCATCCCTCACGCGGCGTCGCTGCATCAGGCTTTCGCCCATTGTGCAATATTCCCCACTGCTGCCTCCCGTAGGAGTCTGGGCCGTGTCTCAGTCCCAGTGTGGCCGGTCGCCCTCTCAGGCCGGCTACCCGTCGTCGCCTTGGTGAGCAATTACCTCACCAACAAGCTGATAGGCCGCGGGCTCATCCTTCACCGCCGGAGCTTTCAACCACCACAGATGCCTGCGGTAGTGGTATCCGGTATTAGACCCCGTTTCCAGGGCTTGTCCCAGAGTGAAGGGCAGATTGCCCACGTGTTACTCACCCGTTCGCCACTAATCCCCACCGAAGTGGTTCATCGTTCGACTTGCATGTGTTAAGCACGCCGCCAGCGTTCGTCCTGAGCCAGGATCAAACTCTCCGTGAATGTTTACCGGTAATCCGGTCGACACACACGAGAGCGGAGCGACCACCGGAATAAGGCGGTCGCTCACAGCGTCCTCGCTGTGTTTTTTCAAAGGAACCTCGCCCCAGCAGATGCTGGAGACGGGGTATCAACATATCTGGCGTTGATTTTTGGCACGCTGTTGAGTTCTCAAGGAACGGACGCTTCCTTTGTACTCACCCTCTCGGGCTTTCCTCCGGGCTTTTCCCTTCGGTCTTGCGTTTCCGACTCTATCAGATCCTTTCGGGCCTGATTCCCTGTCGGCGGGGCCTTTCGACATTCACTACGTTAGCCGATTCCCTCGGCAACTCATAATCGAGTCCGCGAGTTCGAATTCAAGCGTGCGAGCACGCCGAAATCGCCCCCGCTGAGGGGATGTCGTAGGTAGTGGTTTGGCCGCTCTCGGCTGCTGGCGATCGCCGTAACCGGTTCAAGCGGCTCGTGCCACGTTACGCATCTTCCAAGAGCGAGTCAACTTGAGCGGCGCCTCGGCACATGCGCCCGATAAGGGCTCACCGTCGGGTCGTTGTCGATCCAGAACCGCCAGGGGTGCACGCCCCCGTCGCCGGCCACTCCGGTCCGCGGACCGCTGAGTACCTGGTCGGAGGCGACCGGGGTGCCGGCGAGCACCCTCAGCGGGGTCTCCGTCGACTCGCAGGCATCCGTGCCGTCCAGGGCCCGGTCCACGCCCAGGGCCGTGGCCAGGCGGGCCGGTCCTTTGGCCAGTTCCTTGTCATTTCGGGCCGAGAGTCGACGTTTGCGGGCCAGATCCGCCCCTTCAAGGACCTCGCCGGCGCGGAGCAGGACGGCGCTCGCCCGGCCCTCCGGTCCGCACACCAGGTTCATGCAGAACCACATGCCGTAGGTGAAGTAGACGTACACATGCCCAGGCGGACCGAACATCACGCCGTTGCGGGCCGTGCGGCCGCGATAGGCGTGGGAGCCCGGGTCGTTCGGACCGTCGTAGGCCTCGACCTCCGTGAGGCGCACCGTGATCGGACCGTCCGAGGTCGTGCGGACGAGGGTGCGGCCGAGGAGGTCGGGGGCGACTTCCAGTACGGGGCGGTCGAAGAACTCTCGTGGCAGTGGCGTACGGTCCGGGGGCGTGATCATGGCGTACGAGCGTAGTCCAGACGGGTGTGTGCCAAGGGTGGCCAAGGGTCCGTCCGCTTGCCAGGGTGAGGGCCCGGAACCGACTGCGGCCGGTTCGCGTTTGTAGGGATCAGGAATCCGCGCGTTCTTAAGAGGAGAGACATGGCGTTCAAGAAGCTGCTCGCGAGCCTGGGGGCCGGCGGGGCTTCGGTGGAGACGGTGCTGACCGAGGTCAACGTCGTCCCGGGTGGTGTCGTCCAGGGCGAGGTGCGGATCCAGGGTGGGTCCGTCGACCAGGAGATCGAGGGGCTGTCGGTCGGGCTCCAGGCCAAGGTCGAGGTCGAGAGCGGCGACCAGGAGTACAAGCAGGACGTCGAGTTCACCAAGGTCCCGCTCGGCGGTGCCTTCACGCTTCAGGCGAACGCGGTGCACGCGGTGCCGTTCGGTCTGGAGATCCCCTGGGAGACGCCGATCACGGTGATCGACGGCCAGCCGCTGCGCGGCATGAACGTCGGTGTGACCACCGAGCTGGCGATCGCGCGTGCCGTGGACTCCGGTGACCTGGACCCGGTCAGCGTTCACCCCCTGCCCGCGCAGAAGGCGATCCTGGACGCGTTCGTCCAGCTCGGCTTCCGTTTCAAGAACGCGGACCTGGAGCGCGGCCACATCCGTGGGACGCGGCAGCAGCTGCCGTTCTACCAGGAGATCGAGTTCTTCCCGCCGCAGCAGTACCGCGGGCTCAACCAGGTCGAGTTGAGCTTCGTCGCGGACGGCAACGCTATGGACGTCGTGCTGGAGATGGACAAGAAGCCGGGGCTGTTCAGCGAGGGCAGTGACACCTTCCGGTCCTTCCAGGTGGGTCTGCACGACTACCAGAGCACCGACTGGGCCGCCTACCTCAACCAGTGGCTGTCCGAGGTCGGCAGCAAGCGCAACTGGTTCTAGGCTCGGAACCACTGACTCCAGTACTCGATCAGGAGGTACCGAGGTGACCGAGCTCAAGCGGCGGCCGCTCCCCCACGACTTCCACCCGCCCGTGCCGTCGTTCACGGTCACGAGCGAGGACGTCGCCGAGGGGGCGACGCTCAAGGACGCTCAGGTCTACGCGGCCGGCAACACCTCTCCGCAGCTGCGCTGGGAGGGCTTCCCGCCGGAGACCAAGAGTTTCGCCGTGACCTGCTACGACCCCGACGCGCCCACGGGCAGCGGGTTCTGGCACTGGGTCGTGTTCGACATCCCGGCCTCGGTGACCGAGTTGCCGGTGGGTGCGGGCAGCGGCAAGTTCGAAGGGCTGCCGGAGGGTGCCGTACAGGTGCGGAACGACTACGGGTCCAAGGACTTCGGTGGGGCCGCGCCGCCGGCCGGGGACGGACCGCACCGGTACGTCTTCACCGTGTACGCCGTGGACCAGGAGAAGCTCGGGCCCGATTCCGATGCCTCTCCCGCCGTCGTGGGCTTCAACCTGCGATTCCACGCGATCGCGCGTGCTCAGCTCATCGGTGAGTACGAGGTGCCCGCCGAAGACTGACGTTCATTGAGCGTTTGCCCGCCTCTGGTCTTGGAATTGATCAGAGGCGGGCACTTTTTATTGCGTTGTCCATCTCGGCGTGCCCGGCCAGAGTTGATCCAAGCCCAAGCCCGCCAAGGGGTGGGACGGTGCGCACGGGAGGTGGGCTGGTATGCGGGACACGCTGGTACTCAACGCGAGCTTCGAGCCGCTGTCGACGGTGACGTTGAACCGAGCCGTCGTTCTGGTGCTCCAGGACAAGGCCGTCGTCGAGCAGTCCCACCCCGAACTGCGCATGCGCGGAGCCGCGGTCGACATACCGGCGCCCCGGGTGATCAGGCTCTGCAGGTATGTACGGGTGCCCTTCCGAAGACAAGCTCCATGGTCTCGGCGGGGTGTTCTGGTGCGTGACCGGCACAGGTGCGCGTACTGCGGGCGGCGGGCGACGACCGTGGACCACGTGGTGCCGCGGTCTCAGGGTGGTCAGGACACTTGGCTGAACACGGTGGCATCCTGCGCGGAGGACAACCACCGCAAGGCGAACCGGACTCCGGCGGAGGCGGGGATGCCTTTGCTGCGGGAGCCGTTCGAGCCGACTCCGGCTGACGCGATGCTGTTGTCCCTGGGCCACGAGGACTTCTCGGCTCTGCCTGACTGGTTGGCGCGGGACGCCGCATAGTCCGTACGGCAGTGGGGGCCCCTTCGCCACGAAGGGGCCCCCACTGCCGTACGGACATCTGTGTGTCAGTCGATCTTCGGGGTCTCCCGGCGGTCCGAGCCGGAGTTGCCGCCGTTGGAGCCGCCGCCCATACCGAAGTTGCCCATGGCTCCGGAGAGGCCCTTGAGGGCGTCGCCGATTTCGCTGGGGACGATCCAGAGCTTGTTGGCGTCGCCCTCGGCGATCTTGGGGAGCATCTGGAGGTACTGGTACGACAGGAGCTTCTGGTCGGGGTCTCCGGCGTGAATCGCTTCGAAGACCGTGCGGACCGCCTGGGCCTCGCCCTCGGCGCGCAGGGCCGCGGCCTTGGCCTCACCCTCGGCGCGCAGGATCTGGGACTGCTTCTCACCCTCGGCGGTGAGGATCGCGGCCTGGCGCGTACCTTCCGCGGTGAGGATCGCGGCGCGCTTGTCACGGTCGGCGCGCATCTGCTTCTCCATCGAGTCCTGGATGGAGGTCGGGGGCTCGATGGCCTTCAGTTCCACGCGGTTGACACGGATGCCCCATTTGCCGGTGGCCTCGTCGAGAACGCCGCGCAGGGCCGCGTTGATCTCCTCGCGGGAGGTCAGGGTCCGTTCCAGGTCCATGCCGCCGATGATGTTGCGGAGCGTGGTGACGGTGAGCTGCTCGATGGCCTGGATGTAGCTGGCGACCTCATAGGTCGCGGCCCGGGCGTCGGTCACCTGGTAGTAGATGACCGTGTCGATGTTGACGACCAGGTTGTCCTGGGTGATCACCGGCTGCGGCGGGAACGGCACGACCTGTTCACGCAGGTCGATGCGGTTGCGGATGGTGTCTATGAACGGGACGACGATGTTGAGGCCCGCGTTGAGTGTCCGTGTGTAGCGGCCGAACCGCTCCACGATCGCGGCACTCGCCTGCGGGATGACCTGGATCGTCTTGATGAGGGCGATGAAGACCAACACCACCAGGATGATCAAGACGATGATGACCGGTTCCATCGTGCTCCCCGTGCCCTTCTCTGCCTCGGCGTTCTCGGAAGATCTTATGGTTGTTGAAGATCTTGCTGGTCGAGTCTGACAGACCGTCGTACAACTCGTGGTGCGTTCGGTTCAGTTGCATCCTGCGAGGTCACATGACGATCGCCGTGGCTCCCTCGATGTCCACGACATCCACTTCCTGGCCCACTTCGTAGGCCCGGCCGGTGTCGAGAGAGCGGGCCGACCAGACCTCGCCGGCGAGCTTGATCCGGCCGCCCGCGTTGTCGACGCGTTCCAGGACGACGGCCTGTTTCCCCTTCAACGCGTCGACGCCCGTGACGAGTTGGGGTCGCTGAGAGCGGTGCCGGGTCGCGATGGGCCGTACGACGGCGATGAGGGCCACCGAGACGACGGCGAAGACGAGCACCTGGACGACGATGTCACCGCCGAGTCCGGCCGCGATCGCGGCGGCGATGGCGCCCGCCGCGAGCATGCCGAACTCCGGCATCGCGGTCACCACGAGCGGGATTCCGAGCGCAGCCGCGCCGACGAGCCACCACACCCATGCGTCGATGTCGTTCACATGGGTCATGGTAGGTGCGGGGGACCGCCGCGGACAGGGCGCGATGGAGCGGGAACGGGCTTCTTACCCGTGTTTTTGCGGGGACTTCACGTGATCACGACAGAGGCAGGCCCTGCGCGGTCCAGCGGTCGCCGACCTGCTCGACGACGAGGGGGAGGCCGAAGCAGAGGGAGAGGTTGCGGGAGGTGAGTTCGAGCTCCAGGGGACCCGCGGCGAGCACCTTGCCCTGGCGGATCATGAGGACGTGGGTGAAACCGGGGGCGATCTCCTCGACGTGGTGGGTGACCATGAGCATCGAGGGGGCGATCGGGTCGCGGGCGAGTCGGCCGAGGCGGCGGACCAGGTCCTCGCGGCCGCCGAGGTCGAGGCCGGCGGCGGGTTCGTCGAGGAGGAGGAGCTCGGGGTCGGTCATCAGGGCGCGGGCGATGAGGGTGCGCTTGCGCTCGCCCTCGGAGAGGGTGCCGAACTTCCGGTCCAGGTAGTCGGTCATGCCGAGGCGGTCGAGGAAGGCGCGGGCGCGCTGCTCGTCGATGTCCTCGTACTCCTCCTGCCAGCCCGCGGTCATGCCGTACGCCGCCGTCAGCACGGTCTCCAGGACGGTCTGGCGCTTGGGGAGCTTGTCGGCCATGGCGATGCCGGCCATGCCGATGCGGGGGCGCAGTTCGAAGACGTCGGTGCCGGGCTTGCCGAGGGTCTCGCCGAGGATGGTGGCGGTGCCCTTGCTGGGGTAGAGGTAGCTGGAGGCGAGGTTCAGGAGCGTGGTCTTGCCGGCGCCGTTGGGGCCGAGGATGACCCAGCGCTCGCCCTCCTTGACCGACCAGGAGACCTGGTCCACCAGAGCCCGGTCCTCACGGACCACGGATACGTCCTGAAGCTCCAGAACATCGCTCATGAGCGCGTTGTCTCCCCTTGCAGTGTGACCGGTGTCGGCGTCTCGGCTGTCGCGTGCGCGTTTTGGGCGCAGCCCTCGAAGAAATCTACGCCACTGGTCGGCCGCTCCCATCCATCGGTCCGGTCCTTAGGCTGGGGGCATGCTCTCGGAACCGCGCTCTGGACGCCTTGCCGCTTGGGGAAACGGCCTTTTGGCCGGACTTGTCTCGCCGGACGACGCCGTGCTGGCGATCGTCGGTGACGATGCCGTGCACCGGGTCGAAGGGCTGCCGGGTGAGACGGCGGCCGTCGGTCTGACGCTGGCGCTGGGGCGGCTGCGGTCGCTCGGCGTGACGGGACTGCGGGTCGCGCTGCCCGCGCCCGGGCATCCGCTGGGGTTGAGCGGGCCGCCGGAGTTCAATGCGCGGGCGTTGGACGCGGAGGAGGCGGTGGTCTGTCACGGCGCCGCGCTGGGGCTGGTGCCGGAGGTGTACGAGGCCGGGCCGTCGGGTGATGTGCATGTCGAGGTGGTGTGGCAGGTGCTGCCGGTGCGGGAGGCTCCGCCGGCGGATGTTCCCTCGCTGGGCGAGGCCGAGCGGGAGCTCGCGGAGGCGCTCCGGGAGGCGACCGAGGTGTTGTCGGGACTGGATCTGGCCGGCTCGGGGCCGGTGGCGGAGGCGGCGATCGATGCGTACCGTGCCCGGGCCGAGCGGGGGCGGGAGGTTCTGGCGCCGGGGTATCCGCCTCGGGCGGTACGCGTGTTGGAGCTTGCTCAGCGAGTGGGGTTGCTGGTGTCGCTGGCCTATGAGAACGGGCACGGCGGTGCGGTCAGCTCCGCCGAGATGCGGGCTCGGGGGGAGGCGTTGCGGCCGGTCGAACGGACGGGGCGGCGGGCGCAGGTTGCGGCTTACAACGCATATGTGGAGGAGTTGGAGCGAGGGGTGCGGTGAGCGGGTGTGCGCGGCCAACCCCCACCTGCAGAGGAAACACCAAGGGCCCCACAAGTCGCCGTTGACTTGTGAGGCCCCTCGGTTCAGACCCGACGTCAGTCGTTCGCACCCGCGTTGCCGAAGGCCGGGTTCAGCAGGGCGATGAGGTTGGCGGTGTTGCCGACCACGTTCACCGGGACGTGCACCGGGGCCTGGACGAGGTTGCCCGAGCCGACGCCCGGCGACTTCACGGCCGCGCCGTCGGCACCCGCGTCGGCGACAGCGGCACCGGCAGCGGCACCCGTGGCGATACCGGCGACGGTCAGGGCCACGGCAGCCTTCTTGGCGATGTTCATGAGAAGCGTTCCTCCTGCGTTTGCGAGTCCGACCCGGCCGCGGGTCGTGCGCTGATCAACGCAGAAGAGAGAAGGGACGGTACGGAGATACGAGCAGGAGTGCCCGTTCGGATCATTCGCACGACAAACGGACCGGCCTCCCGGGTGCGGGGCGCACCCGGAAGGCCGAAGTCACTGCCCGCTCGGGGGAAGTCAGCGGTTGACGCCGAGGTTGCCGAAGGCGGGGTTCAGCGCGCCGATGACGTTCACGCTGTTGCCGACCACGTTCACCGGGACGTGCACCGGGGCCTGGATGAGGTTGCCCGAGACGACGCCGGGCGAGCCCACGGCCTTGCCGTCGGCGTGCGCGCCGTCGGTGGCGGAGGCCATACCGGCACCGGCTGCGACCAGTCCGCCGGCCACCATCGTCACGGCCGCTACCTTCTTCAGGTTCTTCACTTCTAAGCCCTCCCTAGCGATTGCCGCGGCAGTCGCCGCAGCACGCACTGGAGAACGGCGGAGACCCACGAAGGATGCGCCATCCGGGGGACATTCCCACGACGGTATGAATCTCAGTCCGGAGTGGAACCCTCCGTATTGCCATGTGTCTCGTGGATCAACCGGCCACTCCGTGACGAACCGCCCACAAGGCCGCCTGTGTCCGGTCCGCCAGGTCGAGTTTCATCAGGATGTTCGAGACGTGTGTCTTGACGGTCTTCTCGGAGAGGACCAGCGCCCGGGCGATCTCCCGGTTGGAGCGGCCGTCCGCGATCAGCCCGAGCACCTCGCGCTCCCGCTCGGTGAGCGAACCACCTCTTCCCTGGCCGGAGTTGTTCTCCTCCTGGGACAACAGGGCGCCCGCGACCTCGGGTTGGAGCAGGATGTGGCCGGCGTGGACGGAGCGGATGGCTCCGGCGAGGGCGTCGGGGTCGACGTCCTTGTAGACGTATCCGGCGGCGCCGGCGCGCAGGGCCGGGACCACGGTGCGCTGTTCGGTGAAACTGGTGACGATCAGCACGCGCGCGGGGTTGTTCAGTTCGCGGAGTTTGCGCAGGGCCTCGATGCCGTCCATGCCCGGCATCTTGACGTCCATGAGGACGATGTCGGGCTTCAGTTCCTCCGCGCGCTGGACGCCCTCGGCGCCGTCGGCCGCCTCGCCCACGACCTCTATGTCGTCCTGCACTTCGAGGAAGGTGCGCAGACCCCGGCGGACGACCTGGTGGTCGTCGACGAGCAGGACCTTGATCGCGTCAGCCACCGGGTACCTCCATCTCGATCGTGGTGCCCTTGCCGGGCGCCGATTCCACGGTCAGCGTGCCGCCGACCCCGCTGGTGCGGTCCCGCATGGAGACCAGACCGAGGTGGCGTCCGGCTCGGCGTATCGACTGCGGGTCGAAGCCGCTGCCGTCGTCCGTCACGCGCAGGACGGCTCCGCCGCCGCGCCGGTCCACGGTCACGTCGACGTGGGCCGCGCCCGAGTGCCGCAGTGCGTTGTGCAGGGCCTCCTGGGCCACGCGGAGCATGGCCTCCTCCTGGGCCGCGGGCAGCGCGCGGAAGCTGCGGGCGGCGAAGGTCACGCGCGCGGTGTGAGCGCGGTCCAGGACCTGGACGTGGGTACGGAGGGTGGCGGTCAGGCCGTCCTCGTCCAGGGCCGCGGGGCGCAACTCGACCACGGCGGCGCGCAGTTCGTCGGTGGCCTCGGCGGCGAGCGTGGCCACCTGCTGCATCTCGTCCTTGGCCCGGGTGGGGTCGCGGTCGACGAGGGCGGCGGCGGCCTGGGCGGTCAGGCGCAGGGAGAAGAGCTTCTGGCTGACCGCGTCGTGCAGTTCGTGGGCCAGCCGGGAGCGCTCCTCGGCGATCGTGAGCTCCCGGCTGCGTTCGTACAGGCGGGCGTTGGTCAGGGCGATCGCGGCGTGCTGGGCGAGGATCGAGAGCAGTTCCTCGTCCTCCTCGGTGAAGCCGCAGCTGCCTTCCTGCCTGGGACAGTTCTTGTTGGCGAGGAAGAGCGCGCCGATGACCTCGTCGCCGTCGCGGATCGGCAGGCCCAGAAAGTCGATCAGGTCGGGGTGGGCGGACGGCCAGCCCTCGAAGCGGGGGTCCTTGCGGACGTCGGCGAGGCGCTCGGGGGTGGCCTCGTGCAGCATCGCGGCGAGGATGCCGTGCTGGCGCGGGAGGGGGCCGATGGCCTTCCACTGGGCGTCGCTGACACCGTCGACCACGAACTGGGCGAAGCCGCCGTGGTCGTCGGGGACGCCGAGGGCGGCGTACTGCGCGTCGAGCAGCTCGCGGGCCGAGGCCACGATCGTCTTGAGGACGTCGCGCACCTCGAGGTGTCTGCTCATGGCCAGCAGCGCGGAGCTCACCGCGGCGAGGCCGGACCGGGGGCCTTGACTCATGCCCTCAGAGTACGGGCGGGGTGTGACAGCGCGGATCGGACCTGTGACGGCCCCCGACTAGGGCGAACGACCTAGGGCGAAGGGCCTCGCCGCTTTGCGGCCCGCGTCCGAGGCGGCCGGGACGGCCCCGTTCCTACGTTGGGAGCACGCCGATCAGGAGGCGTGGAGGACGAGGGGACGTGTGTCATGCCGGTAGCGATCATCACGGGGGCCTCGAAGGGGCTGGGACGGGCGCTCGCCGAGGCCCTGGCGGCGCGGGGCTGGGACCTGGTGCTCGACGCGAGGACGGCGGAGGTCCTGCAGGAGACGGCGGCCGCTGTCGCCGGGCGCGGCACCCGGGTGACGGCTCTGCCCGGGGACGTGACGGACCCGGCGCACCGCTCGGAGCTGGTGGCCGCGGCCTGGCGGCTCGGTGGTGTGGATCTGCTGGTGAGCAATGCGAGCGCGCTGGGTGCCGAGCCGCTGGCCCGGCTCGAGGAACTGTCCCTGGACGGGCTGCGCCGCGCGCTGGAGGTGAATGTGGTGGCCGCGCTGGGGCTGGTCCAGGAGGCGCTGCCGCTGTTGCGGGCGTCGGAGTCCGGCACGGTGGTCACGGTGAGTTCGGACGCCGCCGCCGAGGCGTATGAGACGTGGGGCGGCTACGGGGCGTCGAAGGCCGCCCTGGACCACCTCGCGGCGGTGCTGGGCGAGGAGGAGCCGCGGCTGCGGGTGTGGGCCGTCGATCCCGGGGACATGGCGACGGACCTGTACACAGCGGCCGTACCGGACGACGGGGATCCGCGGCCGGAGCCGGCGAGCGTGGTGCCGGCCTTTCTGCGGTTGCTGGACGAGCGGCCGGCGAGCGGCCGCTACGGGGCGCCCTCGCTGCTGGAGGGGCGATGACACTCGCGGTGGCCGTACCGGAGGAGCTGTCGGCGCGGTTGCCCGCCGAGCAGCGCGGGCCGGGGCTCGACCGGGACGCCGTACGGCTGCTGGTGTCGCGGGGTACGGCGGTGTCGCACCACTCGTTCGGGGAGCTTCCGCGGCTGTTGCGGGCCGGGGACCTGCTCGTCGTGAACACCTCTCCCACGCTGGCCGCGGCCGTCGACGGGCGGATCGGGCACGCGCGTGTGGTGGTGCACTTCTCCACGCGCGGGGACGACGGTCGGTGGGCGGTCGAGCTGCGGGATCCAGACGGGAGGGGGACCACGCGTGCGCGTGCGGGAGGGCCCGCGGGGACGGAGGTGCGGCTGCCCGGGGGCGGACGGCTGGTCCTGGAGGAGGCGGTGAGCGAGCGTCTGTGGTGGGCGCGGGTGTGCGGCGGGGAGGTTCCCGGGCTGCTGCGGGAGCACGGGCGGCCCATTCGTTACTCCTATACGGAGCGGGACCAGCCCTTGTCCGTCTATCAGACGGTGTTCGCGCTGCCGTCGCCCGACGGGTCGGGCAGTGCGGAGATGCCCAGTGCGGCACGGCCCTTCACCGCGCGGCTGGTGGCGGAGCTGGTGAGCCGGGGTGTGCAGTTCGCGCCGGTCACGCTGCACACGGGGGTGGCCTCGGCGGAGGCGCACGAGCCGCCGTATCCGGAGCGGTTCTCGGTGCCGGAGGCCTCCGCGCGGCTGATCAACGCGGTGCGGGCCGGGGACGGCAGGGTCGTCGCCGTCGGGACGACCGCTGTACGGGCCGTGGAGTCGGCCGCCGGGGCCGACGGGGTCGTACGCGCGCGTGCGGGATGGACGGATCTCGTCGTGACCCCGGAGCGCGGGGTGCGGGTGGTGGACGGGCTGCTGACCGGGCTGCACGAGCCGGAGGCCTCGCATCTGCTGATGCTGGAGGCGGTCGCGGGGCGGGCGGCGATCGACCGCGGTTACGAGGAGGCGCTGCGCCGGCTCTACCTGTGGCACGAGTTCGGGGACGTGCATCTCCTCCTCCCGGACGGGGACCCTCACGCAGAGCATTGCTCCAGCAACTGCCAGTGAGAGTACTGTGCGGGCGATGTGAGCCCGCACATAGGGCCCAGATCACGTACGAAGCGACATAGGAGACAAAGGCTTCCCCGGTGAACGGGACAGACGTTCCAGTCTGTCCCGTTTTGTCATCCCCAGGTCCACTATCCAGGGTCGTACGTCACACCTTTGCCCGGGTGTTTTGCGCCAGCTAAGAATGGCCAACGTCGCTCAGCGCCGCGGGTTCCGTCCGCGGCGTTCGTGCCGGAAGCACCCGTGTCCTTCGTCGGACAGCGAGCGACCTCCCGCGCTATTCGAAGAGGTCCATTCCGCATGCCCAAGAACCCTTTCACCCGTGGTCATAGTCGCGCGCTGACCAAGCGCCACAAGATCGCCGTCGCCGGCGTCGCCACGCTCGGTGCCGCCGCCGTCGTGTTCAGCGCGGTTCCGGGCAACGCGGACACCACGACGTCCGAGGCCACCGTCTCCTCGGCCCCGGTGAAGTACTCCTCCGAGCAGCTCAAGAGCCGCCAGGCCGACGTCAGCGAGCAGCTCGCCGCCAAGGCCCTGCAGAGCAAGGCCGCCGCCGAGGCGAAGGCAGCGAAGGCGCACGCCGACGCGAAGGCCAAGGCCGCCGCGGCCGCCGCGAAGAAGAAGGCCGCGCAGGCCGCCGCCGCCAAGAAGGCCGCGCAGGCGCGCAAGGCCAAGGAGGCCGCGAGCCGGGCCGCGCAGCGCGCCAAGCTCAAGGCCGCGACGCACAAGAGCTACGCCAACAACCTTGACGGCTGGATCAAGGAGTCCCTGGACATCATGAAGGCCAAGGGCATCCCGGGCAGCTACAACGGCCTGCACCGCAACATCATCCGGGAGTCCTCGGGCAACCCGAACGCGATCAACAACTGGGACATCAACGCCATCAACGGCATCCCGTCGAAGGGGCTGCTCCAGGTCATCCCGCCGACCTTCAAGGCGTACCACGTCCCGGGCACGTCCTGGAACATCTACGACCCGGTCGCCAACATCACCGCCGCCGCGAACTACGCGGCCGACAGGTACGGCTCGATGGACAACGTGAACAGCGCGTACTGAGGCCGCGCGGACCTCTCGTAACGCACAAGGGCGGCACCCTCTCGGGGGTGCCGCCCTTCACCGTCGTACGACAGTGATCACTTGCGCATGACCTCGGGCTCGTGGCGGCGCAGGAAGCGGGCCACGAAGAAGCCGCAGATCACGCCGATGGCGATGAGGGCGATCATGTCGAGGCCCCAGACGCCGACGGTGTGGTTCCACAGCGGGTCGGTCGAGTCGCCCGGTTTGACGGGCGGGTTGACCTGATTGAAGTCCAGCGTGGCGCCCGCGGCGGCGACCGCCCAGCGGGACGGCATGAGGTAGGAGAGCTCGTTGACGCCGATCGTGCCGTGCAGGGTGAACAGACAGCCGGTGAAGACAACCTGGATGATCGCGAACATGACCAGCAGCGGCATGGTCTTCTCGGACGTCTTCACGAGCGCGGAGATGATCAGGCCGAACATCATCGAGGTGAACCCGAGGCCCATGATCGGCAGGCACAGCTCCGCGAGGGTGGCGCTGCCGAGGACCAGGCCCTCCTTCGGGAGATCGCGGCTGGCGAAGCCGATGAGGCCGACCATCAGTCCTTGCAGGATGGTGATCACGCCGAGCACGAACACCTTGGACATCAGGTACGCCGATCGGGACAGGCCGGTGGCGCGCTCCCGTTCGTAGATGACCCGTTCCTTGATCAGTTCACGGACGGAGTTGGCGGCGCCGGCGAAGCAGGCGCCGACCGCCAGGATCAGCAGGACGGTGGTGGCCGTGCTGTTGGGCTCGGGGAGTTTGGTCCTGGGGTCGACCGGCTTGGGCAGCAGCGGGTCGCCGAAGTCGATGAGCAGGCTCACCGCGCCGAGGACGAGCGGCAGGATCACCGTCAGGGCCAGGAAGCCCTTGTCGGACGCTATGACCGAGACATAGCGGCGCACGAGTGTCCCGAACTGGCCCATCCAGCCCTGCGGCTTCGGCGGTTTCATCGCCTGCATCGGTGGCAGCTGTACGGACTGTGCGGCGACGGCGTCGATGTCCGCGGCGTACATCTGGTAGTGCTGTGAGCCCTTCCAGCGTCCGGCCCAGTCGTAGTCGCGGTAGTTCTCGAAGGCGGAGAAGACGTCGGCCCAGGTGTCGTAGCCGAAGAAGTTCAGCGCCTCCTCGGGTGGGCCGAAGTAGGCGACGGCGCCGCCGGGCGCCATCACGAGGAGCTTGTCGCACAGGGCCAGCTCGGCCACGGAGTGGGTGACGACGAGGACCGTACGGCCGTCGTCGGCGAGGCCGCGCAGCAGTTGCATGACATCGCGGTCCATGCCCGGGTCGAGGCCGGAGGTCGGCTCGTCCAGGAAGATCAGGGACGGCTTGGTGAGCAGCTCCAGGGCCACGGAGACGCGCTTGCGCTGGCCGCCGGAGAGGGAGGTGACCTTCTTCTCCTTGTGGATGTCGAGCTTCAGCTCGCGCAGCACCTCGTCTATGCGTGATTCGCGCTCGGCGCCGGTGGTGTCGGCCGGGAAGCGGAGTTTGGCCGCGTACTTGAGGGCCTTCTTGACGGTCAGCTCCTTGTGCAGGATGTCGTCCTGCGGGACCAGACCGATGCGCTGGCGCAGCTCGGCGAACTGCTTGTAGAGGTTGCGGTTGTCGTAGAGGACGTCGCCCTGGTTGGCGGGCCGGTAGCCGGTGAGTGCCTTGAGCAGCGTCGACTTGCCGGAACCGGACGGTCCGATGACCGCGATCAGGGACTTCTCCGGGACGCCGAAGGAGACGTCCTTGAGGATCTGCTTGCCGCCGTCGACCGTGACGGTCAGATGGCGGGCGGAGAACGTCACCTCACCGGTGTCGACGAACTCCTCGAGGCGGTCACCGACGATCCGGAACGTGGAGTGGCCGACGCCGACGATGTCGCTCGGGCCGAGCATCGTCGAGCCGCCCTTGGGGATCGGCTGGCCGTTGACGTACGTGCCGTTGTGGGAGCCGAGGTCGCGGATCTCCATGCGGCCGTCGGGCGTCGAGTGGAACTCCGCGTGGTTGCGGGAGACCTGCAGGTCGGAGACGACCAGGTCGTTCTCCAGGGCACGGCCGATGCGCATGATGCGGCCGATGGTGAACTGGTGGAACGTGGTCGGGCTGCGGTCGCCGTAGACCGGCGGCGCGCCCGCGCCCGCGCCGGGGCCCTGCTGCTGCGGGATCTTCTGCGGCGGCTGGTGCGAGTACGGCTGCGGCTGCTGCTGGGGCTGTGGCCAGCCGGACTGCGAGGCCTGCTGCGGGGGCTGGTGAGGGGCCTGGTGTGGGGACTGCTGTGGTGTCTGCTGGGCCCAGCCGGGGTTCGCGCTCTGCGCGACGTACGGCTGCTGCCGGGGCTGGGGCTCGGCGACCGGGGCCGCGGTGCCGGACAGGCTCAGCAGCGGGCCGTCGCTCGCGTTGCCGAGGTGGACCGCCGTGCCGGGGCCGATCTCCGTCTGATGGATCCGCTGACCCTGCATGAACGTGCCGTTGGTGCTGCTGTGGTCCTCGATGACCCAACCGCGCCCGCTCCAGCTGATCGTGGCGTGACGCCAGGAGACCCTGGCGTCGTCGAACACGATGTCCCCCTGCGGATCGCGTCCAAGGCTGTACGACCTGGACGGATCGAGCGTCCAGGTACGTCCGTTCGCTTCCAGTACGAGTTCCGGCACTCCAAGCCCCACTGAGTAGTCCCCCGCATTGCCCCCGTCACAGGGAGTGTAGGGATGTCGAACATCGTCGGGAACTATTTCAGGATCCCCCTCCTGACCGAAAGTTGAGCCCCGAGAACACCACGTTCGCGCGCTTCGGCCGGTTCCGTTGACGGGGTTGAAAGCGACCCGGAGAGTGGGTAATCCACGCGAGGGGGACAAGCGCGGCCTCGGCCGCGCCGCGGATCGGGGGGTCTGCCATGAGTGCGTCCATGAGCGCCGAGACCACGCAGCACCGCGTCAGGCTGCCGTGGGGCGACATCCTGCTGTCCGCCATAGCCGCCGTGAGCTGGGCGTTGATCGGGATGGCGGGTGCGGCCGCGCTCGGTCTGCATCTGCTGGAGGCCGATTCCGCGGCCTCGCTGGGCCCGATGACCGCGGCGGTTGTGGCCCTTGCGGCGGGTGGTTCGGTGACACCCTCCGGCGACGTGTCCGCGTTCGGGCTGACGGGAGCGGAGGCGGCCACCGCCATCGAGATCACGCCATTGGGCGTCAGCCTGGTCGGCGCGGCGCTTTTGTCATGGTTCTTCCTCCGGTCCCTGCGGGGCGCCGGGGCGGTGATCGCGCCGTCGGAACTCCTCGCGCGCGCGGGCTCGGTGGTCGCGCTGTTCACGGCGATGATGGGCGGGCTGGCCTGGGCGGGGCACGACGTCATCACGATCGACGGGGGCGCGCTGGGGCTCGACAAGCTGCCCGGTGCGGGCGGGGGCGGGGGCCTCGACATCCCCGGGCTGGGGGACGTCGGGGACATCGGCGGACTGCTGCCCGACCAGATCGGCGACCTCGTCGACGCGAAGGCCGCGGTCGGCTTCACGGTGGACGCCGTGCCGACGCTGCTCGGCGGGCTCGGCTGGTCGGCCGGGATCCTGCTGGTCGCGTTGCTGGCGTCCCGCCGCACGCCGCTGCCGCGCGGCTGGGAGGCCGTGCACCGCGTGGTACGGCCGGCCGTGTCCGCCCTCGTGACGGTGCTGATGGTCGCGGTGGCCGCGGGGCTCTCGGCGGCGGCGTACGCGGCGATCGGCGACGACCACCCCAAGCGGATCGCGGGAGCGGCGCTGCTCGGGGCGCCGAACGGGGTGTGGCTGGGCATCCCCATCGGCCTGTTCGTCCCCTTCGACGGCAGGGCGACGGGGGTGCTGACGAACTTCCTCCCGGACCCCCTGGACCGACTCCTCACCTCGGACTCCGACCAGTCGGTGTCCCTGGGGCGCTTGGCGGAACTGGACGGGCGGGTGTGGCTCCTGGGGGTGGGGGCGGCGCTGATGATGCTGCTGGCGGGGGTGCTTACCGCTGTGCGGACGCCGGTGGGGGTTTGGGGCGGCCGGGCGGATGGGGCGGCGGGGGCGGTTGGTGCTGGGGCGGGTGGAATGGCGGGGCCGGTTGGTGGGGCTGCTGGGTCGAGTGTGGTTGGTGGGGCGGGTGCCGGGCGGGGGTGGGGTTCCGGTTCTGCGGGGGCGGCTGGGGCGGGCTCTGAGGTCGTACGGGATCCGGGGGCCCTTGGTTTCGCGGGGCGGTGTGCGGTACGGCTGGGGATCGCCACGGCTTTGGCACTGCCGTTGCTCGCCTGGCTGACGGAGGTGTCGGTGGACGCCTCGCTGTCGGTACTGGGGTTCGACGCGTTCGGCGCCGGCGTCCGACTGCGGGGGCAGCTCGGTATGGCGCTGCTGCTCGGGGCGCTGTGGGGCGCGGCGGCGGGGGCCGCGGGGGCGTTGCTGGCCCGCGCCACGGGGGCGGCGGGGTCCCGGGCGGCAGGCCTGGCACTGGGTGACTTGGCGGGGGGCGGTGCGGGGGCGGGGGCTGTGGGGGTGCAGGCGGCTGGGCCTGGCGGGGGTTCGCGGTATGGCGGTGCGGGTGGGGCGTATCAGCGGACGGATGGGCCGTATGGGAGTGGGGGCGGGCCGGGTGGGAGTGGGGGTGCGGCTTACGGGAGCGGGGCCGGGCCATATGCGAGCGGGGGCACGGCTTACGGGAGCGGGGCCGAGCCGTATGCGAGCGGGGACACGGCTTACGGGAGCGGGGCCGGGCCGCGTCGAGGTAGGGGTGGGGCCAGGGAGTACGAGGAGGGCGGGTCCGGGGCGTACGACAGCGGGTCGACGTCGCACGAAGGCGGGATGGGGTCGTACCGGGGCGGGGTGGGGCCGTCCTACGACGACGGTGGGTCCGAGGCCTATGAGGGCGGGCCTGGGTCGTATGGCGGTGGGGCGGAGCGGTACGGCGGTGAGGCGGGGGGCCACGGCGGTGAGGCGGGGGGCCACGGCGGTGCGGCGGGGCCGCATGGCCGGGAAGCGGACCCGCATGGCCGGGAGCCGGGGCCCCACGGCCGGGAGCCGGGGCCCCACGGCCGGGAGCCGGGGCCCCACGGCCGGGAGCCGGGGCCCCACGGCCGGGAGCCGGGGCCCCACGGCCGGGAGCCGGGGCCCCACGGCCGGGAGCCGGGGCCCCACGGCCGGGAGCCGGGGCCCCATGGCCGGGAGCCGGGGCCCCATGGCGGAGACGCAGGGCCCTACGAGGGTGGACCGGGGCCTTATGGCGGTGAGCCGGGGCCCTACGTCCCGGGTACGCCTCATCGGCCTCCGAACCCCGCGACGAACCCGTATCTGCGGGTGCCGGATGAGTTGCAGGGGCCTGAGGATGCGCGGCCCGGTGGCGAGGGTTGGCGAGGACAAGGGCCTGAGAACGGTCGGCGAGAACCGGGCGGTGAAGGCGGCGGGCAGGCGCCTGGGTCGGAGGACGGTTGGCGGACACCGGGCCGTCAGGGCAGTGGGCGCACGCCGCGGCGTGCGGGTAGTCGGGAGGAACCGGGGCGAGGGGGGCCGGGAGCGTCGGGCATGGGGTGGTCTGGTGGTGGGGCGCCGACCGCCCCGGGTCCGCAAGGGGCCGGTGGGTACGGGCGCACCGCGAGGGCGGACGGGCCGGGCAGCAGCTCTCGACCACAAGACGGGCCCAGCAGCAGCCCTCGACGACAGGACGGGCCCGGCGGCAGGCCTTCGCAGGACAGGCCGGGCGGCAGCCCTCGGCCGCCGCAGGATGAGGGGCCGCCTTCCGAGGAGAGCTCTCGGCCGTCCGACGAACCGCCTCGGCCAGGCGGATCGCCCCCGCCCGACAACGTCTACGGCGCCCCCACTATGGCCCGCCCGATCGATCAGCCCCCTCGTTCACCGCAACGGCCTCCCAGGCAGCGCCCGGGTGGCCGTCGATCGTCCTCCGGCGACGAGGGCCGTCAGTCGCCACCACCGCCTCCTCCCCCTCCCCCACCACCGCCGCCGCCGCCGGGGAAGCCGAAAGGGCGGCGCTGACCGGGCGCCTGTCTCAGGAGCCTGGTCAGAGTGCAGGGCTGTGCAGTGAGAGGGCGTGGTCGACGACCGGGCACTCCCGGCGAGAGCCGGCCGTTCCCGCCGTGCGGTGAGGTCGTTCGAAGCCGGCGGGGCCAAGTCGCTTCTGCCCTTGTCCACCTCGGTCCCTCAAGCCCCCGCAGCGAAGCCTTGTCCCGTATGTAAGGATCTCGCCACCTGCCCGACACCGACTGTTCCGTGTCCGTCAGACGGACCGCAGGAGCAGAAGGCACTGGGTGCCGGATACGGTGGGAACACCATGAGCGCTTCGCAGACCTCGTCCTCCGACGTCCCCACCCTTCTCGTCAAGATCTTCGGGAAGGACAGGCCGGGCATCACGGCCGGCCTCTTCGACACCCTCGCCGCGTACTCGGTCGACGTGGTCGACATCGAGCAGGTCGTCACGCGTGGCCGAATGGTGCTGTGCGCGCTCGTGACCGCGCCGCCGCGCGCGCTGGAGGGCGACCTGCGGGCGACCGTCCACAGCTGGGCCGAGTCGATCAAGATGCAGGCGGAGATCATCTCCGGTCTCGGCGACAACCGGCCGCGAGGGCTGGGGCGTTCCCTGGTCACCGTGCTCGGCCACCCGCTCACCGCGGAGGCCACCGCCGCGATCGCCGCGAAGATCGCCAAGGCGGGCGGCAACATCGACCGTATCTTCCGGCTGGCCAAGTACCCGGTCACGGCCGTCGAGTTCGCGGTGTCCGGCGTGGCGACCGAAGCGCTGCGCACCGCGCTCGTCACGGACGCCGCCAAGCTCGGCGTCGACGTGGCCGTCGTCGCGGCCGGTCTGCACCGCCGGGCCCAGCGGCTCGTCGTCATGGACGTGGACTCCACGCTCATCCAGGACGAGGTGATCGAGCTCTTCGCCGCGCACGCCGGCTGCGAGGACGAGGTCGCCGAGGTGACCGCGGCCGCGATGCGCGGCGAGCTGGACTTCGAGCAGTCGCTGCACGCGCGCGTGGCGCTGTTGGAGGGGTTGGACGCCTCGGTCGTCGACAAGGTGCGCTCCGAGGTACGGCTGACGCCGGGCGCCCGCACCCTCATCCGTACACTGAAACGGCTCGGCTTCCAAGTCGGTGTCGTCTCGGGCGGATTCACCCAGGTCACCGACGATCTGAAGGACCGGCTGGGGCTGGACTTCGCCCAGGCCAACACGCTGGAGATCGTCGACGGGAAGCTGACGGGCAAGGTCACCGGAGAGATCGTGGACCGCGCGGGCAAGGCGCGGCTGCTGCGCCGGTTCGCCGCCGAGGCGGGAGTACCGCTGTCCCAGACGGTGGCGATCGGCGACGGCGCCAATGACCTGGACATGCTCAACGCGGCCGGACTCGGGGTCGCCTTCAACGCCAAGCCTGTGGTGCGGGAGGCCGCGCACACCGCGGTGAACGTGCCCTTCCTGGACACGGTGCTGTACCTGCTGGGCGTCACCCGCGAAGAGGTCGAGGCGGCGGACGCGCACGAGGAGGACTGACCCGGCGCATCGGCAGGGCCCGGCACCGTGACGGTGCCGGGCCCTGCCGTGTCACGTGCCGATGGGGGTCGCCGTCAGTCGGACGGTGCCCAGTAGTCGGCGAGGGTGGCCACGCCCGGCTCCAGGGTCTTCCAGGGGCCGCTGAACGACAGCACGGCGAACGCGGCGGCCGGGAAGCCGCGTGCGCTCATCCGCTGGCGGGTGTCACCCTCGGCGGCGCCGGCGAGGACGTCGGCGAGACCCTGCACACCCGGGTTGTGGCCGATCAGGACGACGTTCTGCACGTCGTCCGGGGTTTCGTTCAGCACGGCGATCAGCTCGCCGGGAGAGGCCTCGTAGATCCGCTCCTCGTAGACCGTTTTCGGCCGGTGCGGGAACTCCTGCACGGCGAGCTTCCAGGTCTCACGGGTCCGGGTCGCGGTGGAGCAGAGGGCCAGGTCGAAGGGGATGCCGGAAGTCGACCAGTCGTCGTCCGGCCTCCGCTGATTCTTTGCGGCCACGGTCGGCGAGCGGCCGCTCATGATCGGTCACCTGCGGCCAGTCGGCTTTCGCATGCCGGAAAAGGACAATCCTGCGGGGTTCTGCGACGCTCATGGGATCCAGCTTCGCATGAAACAGGCCATGGGGCGCAGGGAGTTGACGGGCGGCTTTATGGGTGCTCAGCGGGCTATCAGCTGCTGTACGCGCTCCAGGAACCGGGTGACGACCGGGTCGCCGGAGGCCGCGTGCGCGTCGGCGGGGTTGAGGATGAGGGCCAGGAGCACCACGAAGGCGAGCGTCGGCAGGGCGAGGGCCCACCAGGGCAGCCGGATGTCGACGCCGCCCCGGGACGCCGGGTGGGGCGGGGTGTGCGTTGGGGCCGACATGAGTGCCTCCGCTGTCTTCGAGTGGCCGGTGGGCGGTGACCGGTGCGGTGCGGTCACATCTCGAAGTTACGGAACCGGGGGCCGTCAACCCATCCGGAGATCCACCCAGTTGACCCTGACACTCACCCCCTAGGGGACCGGGGGTTAACCCCACCGTCGAATCAGGGAACGGGTGCCCGGATCAGGGCGAGGCGATCGTCGCGATGATCGCGATGACGATGAAGATGGCGAAGAACGAGCCGAAGACCAGCAGCATCTTCTTCTGGCCGTTCTGGGGATTCGGATCGAGCACTGGCATACGGCCAGTCTCGCACCCCGGTCTCTTACCAAGGCTGCGGGGGTGACCTCAGCGGGCCGCCTCGTCCTCCACGGTGCGGTCGCGGCCCGCGAGCACCCCGACCGCCATCTGCGGGACCATCAGGCCGACCATGAGCGCGATCGGCAGGCCCCAGCCGCCGCTGTGCTGGTACAGCACGCCCACCAGGAGCGGTCCGGGGATGGAGATCAGATAGCCGGTGCTCTGTGCGAAGGCGGACAGCTGGGCCACGCCCGCGCCGCTCCTGGCCCGCATCCCGACCATGGTGAGGGCCAGCGGGAAGGCGCAGTTGGAGACGCCGAGCAGGACGGCCCAGGCCCAGGCGCCTTCGGCCGGGGCGAGGTACAGGCCCGCGTATCCGGCGAGACCGCAGGCGCCGAGCGCGATCACGATCGGGCCCTGGTGCCGCAGCCGCGTGGCCACGCGCGGGATGACGAAGGCCAGCGGGACGCCCATCACCATCGTGACCGCCAGCAGCAGCCCTGCCGTGCCGGCGGACACGCCCGCGTCCCGGAAGATCTGCGCCATCCAGCCCATGGTGATGTAGGCGGCGGTGGCCTGGAGCCCGAAGAACACGGCGAGCGCCCAGGCGGTCCGGCTCCGGGTGATCCGCAGCGTGGGCGGCTCCACGCGCGCGTGCACCTGCCGGACCGGCCCCGCCCCGTCCACGCGCGCGTGGACATGCCCGGAGACCCCTTGCGCGGCCTCCCGCTCCGCCGGGGCGGCTGCCCGGTCCCGTACGAGCGGGATCCACGGCAGTACGGCCGCCGCGGCCAGGCCCGCCCACACCGTGAGCCCGGACTGCCAGCTCCCGCCCAGTGCCTCGGTCACCGGCACGGTCACGGCGGCCGCGGCCGCGGTGCCGAGGGCGAGGGCCATCGAGTACAGGCCGGTCATGGAGCCGACGCGGTCGGGGAACCAGCGCTTGACGATGACCGGCATCAGGACGTTGCTGACGGCGATGCCCATGAGGGCGAGGGCGCTGGCGGCCAGGAAGCCCGCCGTGGAGCCCGTGTACGGCCGTATGAGCAGACCTGCCGTGATGGCGACCATGCCCGCGCACACCACGGCAGCCGCGCCGAAACGGCGGGCCAGACGCGGGGCCATGACGCCGAAGACGGCGAAGCACAGTGGGGGCACCGAGGTGAGCAGGCCGGCCACGCTGCCGCTCATACCGAGTCCGTCGCGCACCTCTTCGAGGAGGGCGCCGAGGCTGGTGATGGCGGGGCGGAGGTTGAGGGCGGACAGCACGATGCCGACGACGACCAGGCGCGCCGCCCACGCGCGCGTGGCGGGCACCGCGGGTCCCTCCTCCGGCGCGGCAACGGAATCGCGTGAACCGCCTGTGTTCGCGGGGCCGGGTGCGGTCGTGGACTTCAGTGTCCGGGTTTCCTCGCTTGCCATGCCACCCATCATAGAATCATGGGATGATTGGTTGTCCATCCCCGGGGCGTCCTCGTTCGTCCCGCCCGTGCGAAGGTGTGCCATGCCCCTGAGCCATCCCCGCCGCTCGGCGCTGTCCGAGCAGGTCATCGCCGCGCTGCGCAACCAGATCACCTCGGGCGAGTGGCCGGTCGGCTCCCGGATCCCGACGGAGCCCGAACTGGTCGAGCAGCTGGGGGTCGCCCGCAACACGGTCCGCGAGGCGGTCCGCGCGCTCGCGCACAACGGTTTGCTGGACATCCGGCAGGGCTCGGGGACGTACGTCGTGGCTACCAGTGAGCTGGCCGGCGTGATGCACCGCCGGTTCGCCGACGCGGACCCGCGGCACATCGCCGAGCTGCGTTCCACCCTGGAGTCGTCCGCGGCGCGGCTGGCGGCCGAGCGGCGCACCGAGAAGGATCTCAAGCAGCTCGACGCGCTTCTCGTCCGGCGCGATGAGGCCTGGGCGTCGGGCGACACGGAGGCCTTCGTGACCGCGGACGCCACCTTCCACCTGGCCGTGGTGGCCGCCTCCCACAACGACGTGATGACCGAGATGTACGCGGATCTCGGCGAGGTGCTGCGGGACTGGCTCCGTGAGGACGTGGGCGAGGAGCTGACGCCGGAGACGTACATGGACCACGCCCGGCTCGTCGACGCGATCCGCGCGGGCGACGCGGCGGCGGCCGCCGAGGAGGCGGCCGGTTACCCCTTCCTGTGCCGTCCGGGACGGTTCAGCGCGCCAGCTTCCGGTGGCTGACCCACACCGAGCGGACCTCTTTCCAGCACCGGCCGGTCAGCCGCACGGTCTGCGCGGGCCCGGCCTCGACCTCGGCGCCGTCGCTGTCGAGGTCCCACCAGCGCTCGCACTCGATGTGCAGGCGGACGCCGTCGGGGCGCGGATAGGGGTTGTGGCAGTAGGTGGTCACACGGGAGCCGGTGACCCTGCTGCGGCAGGAGGCGCCGAACAGCTCCGAAGCCGCGGCGCCGGGCGCTTCCGCGCGTGCGTGCGACATCGCTTCGTACGACAAGGAGATCACGAGACAGACGGCTGCGGTCACTGAGGCCAGACTGCGGGACAGGCGCACAAGGGGACCTCCTCGGCCGTGCTGGGGAGGGAATCGCGAGGTGAACGCGTAATCCAGGGTGCCCAGTTGCAGGCCGTGCGCGCCCGGCCTGGTAGGCCGAACGGGGGACGCCCCGCTCCCTGGGGGAACGGGGCGTCGACGACGTATGGGAGATCAGGCTCCGATGGCGTGCAAGCCGCCGTCCACGTGGATGATCTCGCCGGTGGTCTTCGGGAACCAGTCGCTCAGCAGGGCGACGATGCCCTTGCCGGCCGGCTCCGGGTCCTTGAGGTCCCACTCCAGCGGGGAGCGGTTGTCCCACACGGCGGCCAGGTCGCTGAAGCCCGGGATGGACTTGGCGGCCATCGAGGCGAGCGGGCCCGCGGAGATGAGGTTGCAGCGGATGTTCTGCTTGCCCAGGTCGCGCGCGACGTAGCGGCTGGTGGCCTCCAGGGCGGCCTTGGCCGGGCCCATCCAGTCGTACTGCGGCCAGGCGTACTGCGCGTCGAAGGTGAGGCCGACGACCGAGCCGCCGTTCTGCATCAGCGGCAGGCAGGCCATGGTGAGCGACTTCAGGGAGTACGCCGAGACGTGCATGGCCGTGGCCACGGACTCGAACGGCGTGTTCAGGAAGTTGCCGCCGAGCGCGTCCTGCGGCGCGAAGCCGATGGAGTGCACGACGCCGTCGAGGCCGCCGAGCTCCTCGCCGACGATGTCGGCCAGCCGGCCGAGGTGCTCGTCGTTGGTCACGTCGAGCTCGATGACCTTGGTGGGCTTGGGGAGCTTCCTGGCGATGCGCTCGGTCAGCGTGGGCCGCGGGAACGCGGTCAGGATGATCTCGGCGCCCTGCTCCTGGGCCAGCTTGGCGGCGTGGAAGGCGATGGAGGACTCCATCAGCACACCGGTGATCAGGACGCGCTTGCCCTCGAGAATTCCGCTCATGGTGTTCAGTGACCCATTCCCAGTCCGCCGTCAACGGGAATGACGGCTCCAGTGATGTACGAGGCGTCGTCCGAGGCCAGGAACCGCACCGTCGCGGCGACCTCCTCGGGCTGCGCGTAACGACCGAGCGGCACCTGCTTCACGATGCCCTCACGCTGCTCGTCGGTGAGCACCTTGGTCATGTCGGTGTCGACGAAGCCGGGCGCGACGACGTTGAAGGTGATGTTGCGCGAGCCCAGCTCACGGGCGAGGGAGCGCGCGAAGCCGACCAGGGCGGCCTTGGAGGCGGCGTAGTTGGCCTGGCCGGGGCCGCCGTAGAGACCGACGACCGAGGAGATCAGGACGACCCGGCCCTTCTTGGCGCGCAGCATGGCGCGGTTGGCGCGCTTGACCACGCGGAAGGTGCCGGTGAGGTTGGTGTCGACGACGGAGGTGAAGTCCTCCTCGGACATCCGCATCAGGAGCTGGTCCTTGGTGATGCCGGCGTTGGCGATCAGCACCTCGACGGGGCCGTGCTCGGCCTCGATCTCCTTGTAGGCCTGCTCCACCTGCTCGGTGTCGGTGATGTCGCACTTGACGGCAAGGAAGCCGGCCGGCGGCTCACCCGAGCGGTACGTGATCGCGACCTTGTCGCCGGCGTCGGCGAATGCGCGGGCGATGGCGAGGCCGATGCCCCGGTTGCCTCCGGTGACGAGAACCGAGCGGCTCAACGGATCACCCTTTCCATAGGGGTCTGACACACCCGCCCGAACACGTGGATGGCAGGCGGCTTCCCCGAAAACCTATCGGGCCGGTCGCCGTCAGGGACATTCGGGCACCGACAGTGGCTTACGGGACTCGCTGTCGGGTCCCTACAGAAAGTTGCCGGCAGCGGTCACAAACGTGTGGTCCGGGCACCGGTCGCCGCGACATGATCGGGGCAGCCCCTCGCCCACCCTCATGCCGACAGGAAGAGACCCAGGTGCCTCATACCATCGACGAAGCCTTCACAGCGCTTCCCCTACGTGCCCTCGCCGACGCCGCGCTGGCACGCGCGCGTGCGCTCGGCGCCGAGCACGCGGACTTCCGGTTCGAGCGGGTGCGCAGCGCGTCCTGGCGCCTCAGGGACGCCAAGCCCTCCGGGACCTCGGACACCACCGACCTCGGGTACGCGGTGCGGGTCGTCCACGGCGGCACCTGGGGCTTCGCGTCCGGTGTGGACCTGACGCTGGACGCCGCCGCCAAGGTCGCCTCGCAGGCCGTGGCCATGGCGAAGCTCTCCGCCCAGGTGATCCGCGCGGCCGGGTCCGACGAGCGCGTCGAGCTGGCCGATGAGCCCGTGCACGCCGACCGTACGTGGATCTCGTCGTACGAGATCGATCCGTTCTCCGTGCCCGACGAGGAGAAGGCGGCACTGCTCGCGGACTGGAGCGCGCGGCTGCTGGCGGCGGACGGGGTCAACCACGTCGACGCCTCGCTGCTCACCGTGCACGAGAACAAGTTCTACG
Source organism: Streptomyces sp. SAI-127 (assembly GCF_029894425.1). Lineage (NCBI taxonomy): Bacteria > Bacillati > Actinomycetota > Actinomycetes > Kitasatosporales > Streptomycetaceae > Streptomyces > Streptomyces sp. SAI-127. Next base: position 8,066,841 of record NZ_JARXYJ010000001.1, on the reverse strand, counting down.
CCGACACCGCCGGCACGGTGACCACACAGCAGCGGGTCCGGCTGCACCCGCAGCTGACGGCGGTGTCGGTCGACGAGTCCAGTGGCGAGTTCGACTCGATGCGGACCATCGCGCCGCCGGTCGGCCGCGGCTGGGAGTACCTCACGGGCACCGGCTGGGACTGGGAGAGCGAGCTGGAGCAGATCCCGGAGCTGCTCGCCGAGAAGATGCGGGCGCCCAGTGTCGAGGCGGGCCTGTACGACCTCGTCGTCGACCCGTCCAACCTGTGGCTGACCATCCACGAGTCCATCGGCCACGCCACCGAGCTGGACCGCGCGCTCGGCTACGAGGCGGCCTACGCCGGCACCTCCTTCGCCACCTTCGACCAGCTCGGCAAGCTCAGGTACGGCTCCGAGCTGATGAACGTCACCGGTGACCGCACCGCCGAGCACGGCCTCGCGACCATCGGCTACGACGACGAGGGTGTCGAGGGCCAGTCCTGGGACCTGGTGAAGGACGGCACCCTCGTCGGCTACCAGCTGGACCGGCGGATCGCGAAGCTGACCGGGTTCGAGCGCTCCAACGGGTGCGCCTACGCCGACTCCCCCGGGCACGTGCCGGTGCAGCGCATGGCCAACGTGTCGCTCCAGCCCGACCCGGCCGGGATGTCGACCGAGGACCTGATCGGGAGCGTGGACCGCGGCATCTATGTCGTCGGCGACCGGTCCTGGTCGATCGACATGCAGCGCTACAACTTCCAGTTCACCGGCCAGCGGTTCTTCAGGATCGAGAACGGCCGGATCACCGGGCAGCTGCGAGACGTCGCCTATCAGGCGACCACCACCGACTTCTGGGGCTCGATGGCCGCGGTGGGCGGGCCCGCAGACCTATGTCCTCGGCGGCGCCTTCAACTGCGGCAAGGCCCAGCCCGGCCAGGTCGCCTCCGTCTCGCACGGCTGCCCGTCGGCCCTCTTCAAGGGCGTCAACATTCTGAACACCACGCAGGAGGCCGGTCGATGAGCGCCCGCACCAGCAAGCCGCACGAAATCGTCGAGCGGGCCCTCGCGCTGTCCCGGGCCGACGGCTGTGTCGTGATCGCCGACGAGCAGTCGACCGCCAACCTGCGCTGGGCGGGCAACGCACTCACCACGAACGGCGTCACGCGCGGGCGCACGCTCACGGTCGTCTCGACCGTCGACGGCAAGGAAGGCACCGCCTCCGGCGTGGTCTCCCGGTCCGCGGTGACCGCGGACGAGCTGGAGCCGCTGGTGCGGGCCGCGGAGGCCGCCGCGCGCGGTGCCGCGCCCGCCGAGGACGCCCAGCCGCTGGTCACGGGCGTACCGGAGTCCCCGGACTTCACGGACGCGCCCGCCGAGACCTCCTCGGCCGTCTTCGCCGACTTCGCACCGGCGCTCGGCGAGTCCTTCGCACGCGCGCGTGCGGGCGGCCGCGAACTCTACGGCTTCGCCAACCATGAACTCGTGTCGACCTATGTGGGCACGTCCACGGGGCTGCGACTGCGCCACGACCAGCCCAACGGCACGCTGGAGCTCAACGCCAAGTCGCCGGACCGGACCCGCTCGGCCTGGGCCGGACGCTCCACCCGGGACTTCAAGGACGTCGACCCGGCGGCGCTGGACGCCGAGCTCGCCGTACGCCTGGGATGGGCCGAGCGGCGCCACCAGCTGCCGGCAGGACGGTACGAGACGCTGCTGCCGCCGACCGCGGTCGCCGACCTGCTGATCTACCAGCTGTGGTCGGCGTCGGGCCGGGACGCGGCCGAGGGGCGGACGGTGTTCTCCAAGCCGGGCGGCGGCACCCGGGTCGGCGAGAGGCTGACCGAGCTGCCGCTGACCCTGCGCAGCGACCCGAACGAGCCGGGCCTGGAATCAGCGCCCTTCGTGGTCGCGCACTCCTCCGGGGGCGATCAGTCGGTGTTCGACAACGGTCTGCCGGTCGCCGCCACCGACTGGATCCGACAGGGCGAGCTGGCGCATCTGATGACGACCCGGCACAGCGCCGGCCTGACCGGGCTGCCCGTCGCCCCGGCGGCCGGCAGCCTCGTCCTCGACGGAGGCTCGGAGCTGTCGCTGGAGGAGATGGTCGCGAACACCACGCGCGGGCTGCTGCTGACCTGCCTCTGGTACATCCGCGAGGTCGACCCGGCCACCCTGCTGCTCACCGGGCTGACCCGGGACGGCGTCTACCTCGTCGAGAACGGCGAGGTGACCGGCGAGGTCAACAACTTCCGGTTCAACGAGTCGCCGGTCGGCCTGCTGGGCCGGGCGACGGAGGCGGGGCGGACGGAGAAGACGCTGCCGAGGGAGTGGAGCGACTACTTCACCAGGGCCGCGATGCCCGCGCTGCGGGTGCCGGATTTCAATATGAGTTCTGTCAGTCAGGGCGTATAACCTCGTAGCCGGTAGTCACTCGACTGCCCGAGGACCTTTCGAGGAGATACGAGAACCGTGACGGACATCGTCGACGAGCTGAAGTGGCGTGGGCTGTGGGCCCTGTCCACTGACGAGGACGCTTTGCGCAAGGCGCTCGCGGACGGTCCCGTCACGTTCTATTGCGGTTTCGACCCCACGGCGGCCAGCCTGCACGTCGGTCACCTGGTGCAGGTCCTCACCATGCGCCGGCTCCAGCAGGCGGGCCTGCGCCCGCTGGCGCTGGTGGGCGGGGCGACCGGTCAGATCGGCGACCCCCGCCCTACGGCCGAGCGCACGCTGAACGACCCGGAGACGGTCGCGAACTGGGTGTCCCGGCTGCGCGCGCAGATCGAGCCGTTCCTGTCCTTCGAGGGCGAGAACGCCGCGGTCATGGTGAACAACCTGGACTGGACGGCCGGCCTGTCGGCCATCGAGTTCCTGCGGGACATCGGCAAGCACTTCCGTGTCAACAAGATGCTCACCAAGGACTCGGTCGCGCGCCGGCTGGAGTCCCAGGAGGGCATCAGTTACACGGAGTTCAGCTACCAACTGCTCCAGGGCATGGACTTCCTCGAGCTGTACCGGCGGTACGGCTGCACGCTGCAGCAGGGTGGCAGCGACCAGTGGGGCAACCTCACGGCGGGGCTCGACCTGATCCACAAGCTGGAGCCCGAGGCCGAGGCGCACTGTCTCGCGACGCCGCTGATGGTCAAGGCGGACGGCACCAAGTTCGGCAAGACCGAGGGCGGCGCCGTCTGGCTCGACCCGGAGATGACGACGCCGTACGCGTTCTACCAGTTCTGGCTGAACGTGGACGACCGGGACATCTCGACGTACCGGCGCATCCTGTCCTTCAGGTCCCGTGAGGAACTCGAGGAGCTGGAGAAGCAGACCGAGGAGCGTCCGCAGGCCCGGGCCGCGCAGCGGGCGCTGGCGGAGGAGCTGACGACGCTGGTGCACGGCGCCGACCAGACGGCCGCCGTGATCGCCGCGAGCCGTGCCCTCTTCGGGCAGGGGGAGCTGGCGGAGCTGGACGAGAAGACGCTGGCCGCGGCGCTCTCGGAGGTGCCGCACATCCGGGTCGCCGAGCTGGGTGCCGTCGTGGATCTGTTCGCCGAGGTGGGACTCGTGGCCAGCAAGTCGGCCGCGCGGCGGACGGTGAAGGAGGGCGGGGCCTACGTGAACAACGTCAAGGTCTCGGCCGAGGACGCGGTTGCCGCCAAGGAGGACCTGCTCCACGGTCGCTGGCTGGTGCTGCGCCGGGGCAAGAAGAACCTGGCCGCGGTCGAGGTCACCTCGGCCTAGGTCCTGAGCACGGCAGAAGGGGGCGCCTCTCCCGTTGGAGGGCGTCCCTTCGTCGTACGGCTCTCAGGTCCGGTGTTTCCTCTTGCCCAGCGTCGCCATGTAGAGCATGTCACCGAAGCCGACGATGATGATCGCGGCGATGAGCTGGAAGACGTGGCGGCTCCAGTCGATGCCGGGAGTCTCGTCCACGCCGAACCCACGTGCCATGGCATTGCCGGCGACGGCGCCGAGCATGCCGAAGATGGTGGTCAGCCAGAGGGGACTGTGCTGTTTCCCGGGGATGATGGCCTTGGCGATCAGGCCCAGCACGAATCCCACGATGATCGCCCACAACCAGCCCATGGCTGCCTCCTCGTACGGCTCGACATGAGCACTACGGTCAGTGTCGGTCCGCTCGGGCTACGCCGCACGCCGGGTGCGGCCGTACGTGCCGGGAGCGAGCCCGTTCGCCCAGGCGGGAGGTGCCCCGGTCTCGTAGGCGGCGCAGACGCGGCGTAACGTGGGAGTTGTCCGGGCCCGGTACCTCCACCGGGTACGGAGCGGATGCGGGGACGGGGAGAGTCCGATGCGGGCGGATGGTGGAATGTGATGCGGAAGCAGCATGGCGGCGGCAGCGCCCAGGTGTTCCGGATCACCGGAGCCAGGACGAGCCTTCAGGAGGACGTGCGCGGACGTCAGCGCCGGTACGTCATCTCGATGACGGTCCGTACGATTTCCGTGGTGCTCGCGGCCACGCTCTGGAACGTCGAACGGCACGTCGCGATCGTCGCGCTGGTGCTCGGGGCGGTTCTGCCCTATATCGCCGTCGTCATCGCCAACGCGGGGCGGGAGAACGCGCCCTCATTGCCGTCGACCTTCGTGACCGCTCCCACGCCGCCGATGATCATGCCGCCACGAGCCGAGGACGACTTCGCGGAACCCGTGCCGGAAGCTGGTGCGGGCGGGGCCGCGTCGGGTGCGCGCGGCGAACCGCGCGAGCGGAACTGAAACACCAAGCTCAAGGAAAGCTCAGATCAATCATGTTGTTCCAGTGCCGTACGACGGGTTACCCGTGACATACTTCGTACGCGCTCCGCATCCCCCGTCGGAGCGACAGACCGACGCCGGGCAGCTCCCCCCGTGGCTGCTCGGCGTCGCCTTTTCTCCGCTTGTTTTCCCCGCTCGCTTTCCCCGCTTGTGAGACGAATTCCGTGAGTGACGAGACCCCGATCTGCTCCGCGAAGGGCTGCCGCGCCGACGCCGTGTGGGTGCTCGCGTGGAACAACCCGAAGATCCACACGCCGGAGCGGCGCAAGACGTGGCTGGCCTGTGAGGAGCACCGGGAGCATCTGTCGCAGTTCCTCGGGGTGCGGGGCTTCCTCAAGGATGTCGTGAAGTTCGAGGACTGGCAGGCGCCCGAAGGGGCCTAGCCGCCGATCGCCGACATCGGCCGGTCCGGCTGGACGAACGACGGGTCGTCCAGGCCCGCTCCCGCCTTCTTGCCCCACATCGCCTCGCGCCAGATGCGGGCGATCTCCTCGTCCGGGGCGTCGGAGCGCAGTGCTGCCCGGAGGTCTGTCTCCTCGCGGGCGAAGAGGCAGGTGCGGACCTGACCGTCGGCCGTGAGGCGGGTGCGGTCGCAGGCCGCGCAGAACGGGCGGGTGACCGAGGCGATGACGCCCACTACGTGTGGACCGCCGTCCACGATCCAGCGTTCCGCGGGGGCCGAGCCGCGCTTCTCCGAGCCCTCCTCGGTGAGGTCGAATCGGGTGCGCAGGGAGGTCAGGATGTCCCCGGCGGTGATCATGCCGTCGCGCTTCCAGCCGTGCTGGGCGTCCAGGGGCATCTGCTCGATGAAGCGCAGTTCGTAGTCGTGCTCCACCGCCCAGGCGAGAAGGTCGGGGGCCTCGTCGTCGTTCAGTCCGGGCATCAGGACGGAGTTCACCTTGACCGGGGTCAGGCCCGCCTCGCGGGCCGCGTCCAGGCCCTCCAGGACGTCCTGGTGGCGGTTGCGGCGGGTGAGGGTCTTGAAGACGTCCGGACGCAGGGTGTCGAGGGAGACGTTGACCCGGTCCAGGCCGGCGGCCTTGAGGGCGGCGGCCGTGCGCTTGAGGCCGATGCCGTTGGTGGTGAGGGACATCTGGGGGCGCGGCTCCAGGGCCGCGACGCGCTCGACGATGCCGACCAGGCCGGGGCGCAGCAGAGGCTCACCGCCGGTGAAGCGGACCTCCTCGATACCGAGGGAGGTGACGGCGATGTCGATCAGGCGGACGATCTCGTCGTCGGTGAGCAGATCGGGCTTGGCCAGCCACTGCAGGCCCTCTTCCGGCATGCAGTACGTGCACCGCAGATTGCAGCGGTCGGTCAGTGAGACTCTCAGGTCGGTGGCCACCCGGCCGTAGGTGTCGATGAGCACGTGGGCCCCCTCCCTCGTCGCGGATCAGTGCCGACTCCATCGGTTTCCGTCACTTGCGAGCCTACGTGACGTCGCTGACAACGACAGTGCCCGATCCCACGACGTACGAAGCGGCCGTGTCGTAGAGATCTACGACACGGCCGCTTCAGGGGGCGTGTCAGTGGGCGCCGGTACCGGTCAGCGACCGGACCTCCAGCTCCGCGAACTTGCCCTTGTCCGGCTCCTCCTTGGAGAGGTAGGTGCCGATGATGCCGAGCAGGAAACCGACCGGGATCGAGATGAGGCCCGGGTTCTCCAGCGGGAACCAGTGGAAGTCGACGTCCGGGAACATCGAGGTGGGCTTGCCGGAGACGACCGGCGAGAACAGCACCAGGCCGACCGCCGTGACGAGGCCGCCGTAGATCGACCACAGGGCGCCGGAGGTGGTGAACCGCTTCCAGAAGAGGCTGTAGATGATCGTCGGCAGGTTTGCCGAGGCGGCGACCGCGAAGGCGAGCGCGACCAGGCCTGCGACGTTGAGGTCGCGGGCGAGGGCGCCCAGCAGGATGGAGACCGCGCCGATGCCGACGGTCGCCCAGCGGGCCGCACTCATCTCCTGCTTCTCGGTGGCCTGACCGCGCTTGATGACGTTCGCGTAGATGTCGTGCGCGAAGGACGACGAGGAGGCCAGGGTGAGGCCGGCGACGACCGCGAGGATCGTGGCGAAGGCGACCGCCGAGATGGTGGCCAGCAGGATCGCGCCCCAGTTGGAGTCGACGCCGCCCAGATGCAGTGCCAGGAGTGGCGCCGCCGTGTTGCCCGCCTTGTTGGAGGCGATGATCTCGTCCGGCTTGATCAGGGCCGCGGCGCCGAAGCCGAGGGCGAGGGTCATCAGGTAGAAGGCGCCGATGAGGCCGATGGCCCAGATGACCGACTTACGGGCGGCCTTGGCGGTCGGCACCGTGTAGAAGCGGATCAGGATGTGCGGCAGGCCGGCGGTGCCGAGGACCAGGGCGATGCCGAGCGAGATGAAGTCCAGCTTGGTGGTGCTGGTCGCGCCGTACTTCAGACCGGGCTCCAGGAAGGCCGAGCCCTTGGCGCTGTTGTCGGCGGCCGAGCCCAGCAGGTCGGAGATGTTGAAGTTGAACTTCAGCAGGACCAGGAAGGTCAGCAGCAGGGCGCCGGCGATCAGCAGGACCGCCTTGACCATCTGGACCCAGGTGGTGCCTTTCATGCCGCCGATGGTGACGTACACGATCATCAGGACGCCGACCAGGGCGACGATGCCGATCTTGCCGCCGTCGCTGGTGATGCCGAGCAGCAGGGAGACCAGGACGCCCGCGCCCGCCATCTGGGCAAGCAGGTAGAAGATCGACACCACGATGGTGGAGGTGCCGGCCGCCGTGCGGACCGGGCGCTGGCGCATCCGGTACGCGAGGACGTCGCCCATCGTGTAGCGGCCGGAGTTGCGCAGCGGTTCGGCGACCAGGAGCAGGGCGACGAGCCAGGCGACCAGGAAGCCGATGGAGTACAGGAAGCCGTCGTAGCCGAAGAGGGCGATGGCGCCCGCGATGCCGAGGAAGGACGCGGCGGACATGTAGTCGCCGGAGACGGCGAGGCCGTTCTGGAAGCCGGTGAACTGGCGGCCGCCCGCGTAGAAGTCGGAGGCGTCCTTGGTCTGGCGTCCGGCCCAGACCGTGATGACGAGGGTCGCGAGGACGAAGACCGCGAACAGGCTGATGATCAGCCCTCGGTGCTCGCTGGCCTCGCCGGCCGCCAGGGTGATCGCGGGGCTCATGCGCCGCCCTCCATCCGGGACTTGATCGCCTCGGCCTTGGGGTCGAAGCGTGCGGCAGCGGTGCGCGCGTACCACCAGGCGATGAGGAACGTGGTGAGGAACTGGGCGAGGCCCAGGACCAGGGCGATGTTGATGTTGCCGACGACCTTGGTGCCCATGAAGTCGCCCGCGTAGTTGGACAGCAGGACGTACAGCAGGTACCAGGCGATGAAGCCGACGGTCAGCGGAAAGGCGAAGGAGCGGTAGGAGCGGCGCAGTTCACCGAACTCCGCGCTCTCCTGCACCTCGGTGAACTCCTCGGTGGTGGGGAGTTTATGGGTCTCTTTCGAGGGTGGCGGTGCGTCGGTGGACACGGAGTCTCCTCGCGTTGCGGGTGCGGTTGTGACGGGGACCGGGGGCGAGTGTCCTCGCGTTCCCTGCCCAAGGTCACGGCGGCACGCTCGGACCGGTTCAACTCGCTTTGCTTCTTTCCGAACTCACCTTGGGGAAGTCATTGCTGGCCAGCGACTTCGGGAGATAGCTTCGGCCTGCACCACCCGTCATGTACCTGCCCGAGCGACACCTGTGTCTCGGGCCGGTTTCGTTTCCGGATGATGTGGAGACCCCATGTCCCAGCCGCGTTCCAGACGTTCCATACGTTCGAGGAACCGTCTCGCGCTCGCCGTGCCCGTCGTGCTGTCCCTCACGGCCTCGCTCGGCTTCCTGCCCTCGGCGGCCTCGGCCGCCCCTGCCACGGAGTCCGTGGCACCGGCAGCGGACGCGACGAACCTGTCGTACGTCGTCAACACCAAGGTGGACCACCGCACGATCGCGTCGGTGAAGAAGGCGATACCGACGGCCGGCGGCACCGTCGTGATCGCGTACGAGAAGATCGGCGTGATCGTCGTCCACTCCTCCGCGCCGGACTTCGCCCAGAAGATCCGCAAGGTGCGCGGGGTGCAGTCGGCCGGCGCCACCCGCACCTCGCCGCTGACCCCGGCGGGCACGACGGACGAGGGCGCGGTCCAGGTGCTGTCGGACGCGCAGGCCGCGAAGGTCGCGAAGAGCTCGGCCGCCACGCCGGACAGCGAGCCTCTCGAGGCCGATCAGTGGGACCTGCGCGCGATAGGCGCCGACAAGGCCGCCAAGATCAACCCGGGCAGCCGCAAGGTGACCGTCGCCGTGATCGACACCGGCGTCGACGACACCCACCCCGACATCGCGCCCAACTTCTCCGCCGGACAGTCGGCCAACTGCGACGGCGGTGTCCCGGACACCACTGCGGGCGCCTGGCGGCCGTACACCGCGGACGACTACCACGGCACGCACGTGGCCGGTGAGATCGCCGCGGCACGCAACGGTGTCGGCGTGGCCGGGGTCGCGCCCGGCGTGAAGGTCTCGGCCATCAATGTGACCGACCGGAGCAACGGGCTCTTCTACCCGGAGAGCGTCGTGTGCGCGTTCGTGTTCGCCGCCGATCACGGCGTCGAGATCACGAACAACAGCTACTACGTTGATCCCTGGCTGTACAACTGCATGGACGATCCCGATCAGCGGGCCATCGTTGATTCGGTCAACAGGGCGCAGCTGTACGCGCAGCACAAGGGCACGCTCAGCCTGGCGTCGGCGGGCAACTCCAACCACGACCTGGACTCCGACGCGATCGTCGACGCCTCCAGCCCCGACGACTCCACTCCGGTGGAGCGCACCGTCGATCCGCACGAGTGCTTCGACGTGCCGACGCAGCTGCCCGGTGTCGTCACGGTCAGCGCGACGGGCGTCAAGAACCTCAAGTCGTACTACTCCTCGTACGGCAAGGGGGTCATCGACGTCGCGGCACCCGGTGGCGACCGGCTCTACCAGATCCCGGACACGCCGTCGCAGAACGGCCGCATCCTGTCCACCCTGCCGAACGGTGAGTACGGCTTCCTGCAGGGCACTTCGATGGCCTCGCCGCACGCCGCGGGCGTCGCCGCGCTGCTGAAGTCGACGCATCCCAAGGCGAGCCCGGCCCAACTGCAGGCACTGCTCAAGGCGCAGGCGGACGCCACGAGCTGCCCGGCCTCCTACGACCAGAACGGCGACGGCACACAGGACGCGGTGTGCGAGGGCGGCACCCGGGCCAACGGGTTCTACGGCTTCGGCATCGTCAACGCGCTGCGCGCGGTCAAGTGACCCGCGCGCCCCGCTTGTCCCGCATACGAACTGGAGAGACTCTCATCATGTCAGCGCCCCACTCGCGCCATCGTCGCGCGCTCGCGATCCCGCTCGGTATGGCCATGGCGACGGCCATGGCGTTCCTGCCGGGCGCCACGGCGTCCGCGGCCGGCCTGCCCGGCACCGCGGCCGGTGTCACCGGTGCCGTCAGCGACGTCCTCGCCGCCGCCGACGCGGACGGGACGGCGCTCAGCTACGTCGTCAACGTCCGCCCGGGGCACGGTCCTTCCGCCCAGGTGAAGAAGGCCATCGCCGCGGCGGGCGGCACGATCGTGACGTCGTACGACCAGATCGGCGTGATCGTCGTCCACTCGTCGAACGCCGACTTCGCCAAGACGATCCGCAAGGTCCGCGGGGTCGAGTCGGCGGGCAACACGCGCAACGCGCCGCTGCCCGCGCAGTCGACGACCGACGAGGGGACGCCGAAGGCGCTCGACTCGGCGCAGCTGGCCGCCGCGCAGGCCGCCGCCGACGCCGGCCAGGACCCGCTGGAGTCGTTGCAGTGGGACCTGCCCGCCATCAAGGCGGACAAGGCGCACGAGAAGTCGCTCGGCAGCAGCAAGGTGACCGTCGCCGTGATCGACACCGGCGTGGACGACACCCACCCGGACCTGGCGCCGAACTTCGACCGTGCCGCGTCGGTCAACTGCGTGACGGGAAAGCCGGACACCGCCGACGGGGCGTGGCGGCCGAGCGCCGCGGAGAGCCCGCACGGCACGCACGTGGCGGGGGAGATCGCGGCCGCCAAGAACGGCGTCGGTATGACGGGGGTCGCGCCCGGCGTGAAGGTGGCGGGCATCAAGGTGTCCACGACCGCCGGCTACTTCTACACGGAGGCCGTGGTCTGCGGCTTCGTGTGGGCGGCCACCCATGGGGTCGACGTCACCAACAACAGCTATTACACCGACCCTTGGTACTTCAACTGCACCGACGACCCGGACCAGAAGGCCCTCGTGGACGCCATCACCCGGGCCACGCGGTACGCGGAGAAGAAGGGCGTCGTCAATGTCGCGGCGGCCGGCAACGAGAACTACGACCTCGCGGCCGACGAGATCACCGACCCGGTCTCGCCGAACGACGGCACGCCCTCGGACCGGGTGATCGACCCGTCGAAGTGCTTCGACATACCGACCCAGCTGCCGGGTGTGGTGACGGTCGCGTCGACCGGCGCCAAGGGCATCAAGTCGTCGTTCTCCAACCACGGCCTGGGTGTCATCGACGTCGCCGCGCCCGGCGGTGACTCGACGGCCTACCAGACGCCCCAGCCGCCCGCGACCAGCGGGCTCATCCTGGGCACGCTGCCCGGCGGCAAGTGGGGCTACATGGCCGGTACGTCGATGGCCTCGCCGCACGCCGCGGCCGTGGCCGCCCTGATCAAGTCGACGCACCCGTACGCTCCGCCGGCCCTGGTGAAGGCGCTGCTGTACGCAGAGGCCGACGCCACGCCGTGCACGGATCCCTACGACATCAACGGCGACGGCAAGGTCGACGCGGTGTGCGAGGGGTCCACGAACCGCAACGGCTTCTACGGCTGGGGCACGGTGGACGCACTGGACGCGGTGACGAAGTAGATCCATATATTGATTCCGTCAATACTGCATAGTGCAGTCATGACAGGAATCAAGTTTGTGGTGCGGGAGGGCGCTCTTCAGGGGCGCCTTCCCGCACAGCAGTTGGCGCGGACCTGTGTGGGTGAGTGCGCGCTGGCCGCCGCCGAACTGGGGGCGCGGCGGGCCGGGCTCGCCGAGGTGCCGACGGTGCGGGTGGACGACGGGGCGGTCGCCACCGCCTTCCTGAGCGAGCGTCACCTGTTGATCAATGGGCGCGCTCCGGTCAACTTCGCACCAATGTCCCGGTTCTGGCGGACGGCGGACGGGTGGGTCCGCACGCACGCGAACTATCCGCACCACCGCGCGCGACTGCTCCAGGCACTGGGGGTGCCGGAGGACCCGGCGGCTGTGGAGGCGGCGCTGGCCGAGCGGTCCGCCCTGGACGTCGAGGACGCCGTGCACGCGGCCGGAGGTCTCGCCGTCGCCCTGCGCTCTCCCGAGGAGTGGGCCGCGCACCCGCAGGCGGCCGAGGTGGCGAAACGGCCGCTGGTCGAGCGGGGGCGGCTGGACACGGCACGCGTGCGTGCGTTCGCGCCGATCGGCACCACTCCCCTGCTGCCGGCCGCGGGCCTGCGCGTCCTGGACCTGACGCGGGTTCTCGCGGGACCGGTCGCCACCCGGACCCTCGCCCTGTTCGGCGCGGACGTGCTGCGCCTGGACTCGCCCCGGCTGCCCGAACTGGCCGACCAGCACGCCGACACGGGTTTCGGGAAGCGGTCGGCGACGCTCGACCTGGCCGCCGACCGGCAGACGTTCGAGGAACTGCTCGCGGCGGCGGACGTGGTCGTCACCGGATACCGGCCGGGCGCGCTGGACCGGTTCGGGCTGTCACCCGAAGCGCTGGCGGAGCGGCGGCCCGGGGTGGTCGTGGCGCAGTTGTCGGCGTGGGGCGGGTACGGGCCATGGCGTGAACGGCGGGGCTTCGACAGCCTCGTGCAGGCGGCCACCGGGATCGCGGTGCTGGAGGGTTCGCCGGACCGGCCGGGCGCGCTGCCCGCGCAGGCCCTCGACCACGGGACGGGTTATCTGCTGGCGGCGGCCGTGCTGCGGGCGCTGACCGAGCAGTCGTACGAGGGCGGGAGCCGGTTCGTGCGGCTGGCGCTGGCACGGACGGCCAAGTGGATGACCGACGGCATGGACGGCACCGCGGCGCGCGACGCCGTGAGCGAGCCGTACGACGGACCTGAGCCCTGGTTGGCGGAGACGGACAGCGCGCTCGGGCGGCTGCGATACGCCCTGTCGCCGGTGTCCTTCGACGGCGGTCCGCAGGACTGGGCGCGGCCACCGGTGCCGTGGGGAACGGATGCCGCGCGCCTGCGCTGAGCGGGCCGGAACCGACCGTGGCACCGGAAACGTATGTATGGGTGGAATGCCTCACCACCACTTGTTTCACTGCAGTTGCCCGGTTCTGTCCGTTGTGGTCAAGATCGTGGGGTGACCTTGATAAGACCCACCTCGGAGGCGACCGACGCGAGCGGCCCCACCGGGCGTCCCGGCACCGGCCGGGCGGTCGCCGTCCTCGTCCTGGCGGTACTGGCCGTAGCGATACCGCTGTTCGGGCCGTCCGCCGCGCTGCACGGCACCGGGGAGGCCGCAGCGCCCGGGGCCGGCGGGGTGGCCCTGTTGCGGGCGGTGCTGTTCGCGGCGCTGTGTGTGCCGCTGGGCGAGCTGTTCGTGGGCCTGCTGGCCCGCTCCGTGCCCGCTGCTCCGCCGGACGCGCCGCGCTCCTGGGCACCTGGTGCGGCCGCCGCGGGTTTCCTCGCCGCGCTGGGTCTGGCGTCGGTCGTGGCGACCGGCAATCTGGTGCCGCACAGCCTTTCCGAGATCAATGTCGGCGGTCTGTACGAGTCGCGGGACGGCAAGTTGGCGCTCCTGGAGGTCAACGCGTTCCTGGTGGCCGGCCTGTGCGCCCGTTCGACCCGCCCGGCCGCCCAGGTGTGGCCGCTGGCGGCCGTGGTGGTGGCGGAGGCCCTGCGCGCGCATCCCCCGACCCAGCACAGTCCGTTGACCGGCTCCGGGCTGACGCTGGTTCATCTGACGTGCGCGGCGCTGTGGGCGGGCGGACTGCTGCAGGTGCTGCGGACGCTGCGCCGCTGGGGCCCCGCGGAGCCGGGCGCGGCGCTGCTCGGGCTCTACGCGCGTGTGGCGGCCGTTCTGCTCGCCGCCATCACCGCGACGGGTGTGTGGAGTTCGCTGCGCCGGATGCCGCCCGGCACGATTCTGGAGCAGCTGACGGACACGGCTTACGGGCGCACGCTGCTCGCCAAGGTGCTCCTCGTGGCGGTCGTCGCCGCTCTCGCCCTGTGGGCCCGGATCCGGCTGCACCGCGCCCCCGCGTCGCTGACCGCCTGTGCCCCCGCACGTGCGGAGGTCGTCGCCCTGGGACTCGTGGTCGTGGTGTCGGGGCTGCTGACGGCCCTGCCGCTGCCGATCCGCTGGTGAAAGCTGCTCGGGGGGCGCTAGTTGGTGACGAGGACCTTGAGCGCGGTGCGCTCGTCCATCGCCTTGTAGCCGGCGGGGACGCCCTCCAGGTCGACGGTCATGTCGAAGACGGGTGACGCGTCGACGGTGCCGTCCAGGACGTCGGGGAGCAGCTCGGGGATGTAGGCACGGACCGGCGCGACCCCGCCGCGCAGGGCGATGTTCCGGTCGAACAAGACGCCGAGGTCGACGCCGGTGCCGCTGCCGTGCGGCACACCGACGAAGCCGATGGCACCGCCGTCGCGGGTGATGCCGACAGCCGTACGCATGGACTGTTCGGTGCCGACGGCCTCGACGACGGCGTGCGCGCCCTGGCCGCGGGTGAGTGCGCGGACGGCCTCGACGGCCGCGTCCCCGCGCTCCGCGACGACGTCCGTGGCACCGAAGCGGCGCGCGATGTCGGTGCGGACCTGGTGACGGCCCAGGGCGATGATCCGTTCGGCGCCGAGCCGCTTGGCGGCGAGCACCGCGCACAGGCCGACGGCTCCGTCGCCGACGACGGCGACCGTGGCGCCCGGGCGGGCCCCGGCGCCGAAGGCCGCGTGGTGACCGGTGCCCAGGACGTCGGAGAGGGTCAGCAGGGAGGACAGCAGGTGGTCGTCGGAAGCCGCCTCCTTGGGCAGCCGTACGAGGGTGCCGTCGGCGAAGGGGACGCGCACGGCCTCGCCCTGGCCGCCGTCGTAGCCGACGGAACCCCAGAATCCGCCGTGCTCGCAGGAGGTGGTCAGGCCTTCGCGGCAGTAGTCGCAGACGCCGTCGGACCACATGAAGGGCGCGACGACGAGGTCACCGCGGCTGAGGGTGCCGACCTCGGAGCCGATCTCCTCCACCAGGCCGAGGAACTCGTGGCCGATCCTTTGGCCCGGCTGCCGGGCCGCCTCGCCGCGGTAGGCCCACAGGTCGCTGCCGCAGATGCAGGCGCGCAGCACCCGGAGCACGGCGTCGGTGGGCAGTTGCACCACGGGCTCGGGCACGTCCTCCACGCGCATGTCGTACGGGGCGTGGATGGTGGTGGCGCGCATGGCGAGGATCCTTCTCGTGCGAGGTCGTGAGGGCGCTCAGGGGGTGGTCGAGCGCATCTCACCGTACGTCGCCAGGGGTCCCGGGCGCGCTTCGAGGGCTCGTAGCGTGCCACTGGCCAGTAGGAACTGCGCGGCAAGATAAGTGAGCATGATCCAGAACTCGGGCCGTGGCAGCTGGGGCCAGTCGGCGACGCCGGTCGCGATGAGGGTGTCCGAGAGGAGGAAGAGCGCGCCGCCGAAGCCGGTGAGCGCGCCGAACCGCACGGCCGACGCGCACGCCATGGTCGTGAGCAGAACGCTGTAGCCGGCGACGGGCAATCGCAGTCCTGCGGGCAGGTCCGGCCACAGGGCCACGACGGTGACGACGAGCGCGGTGGCGTAGGCGGGCGCGAGGCGGCCGACACGCGCGCGTGGGCTGCCGTACGCCTGGAAGAGCGCGAGGTAGCAGACGTGGCCCGCCGCGAAGGAGGCCATGCCGGCGAGGAAGGCGGGGTCGGCGTCGGACAGCAGCAGGACGTCGCCGCCCCAGCCGCACAGGAGGGCGGCGACCAGGAGCCGGGGCGCCGCGGACGCGACGGAGTAGGCGGCCAGGAGGGGCATCAGGAGGGGCTTGGCGACGGTGTGCCCGGGAGCGAAGCCGGTGGCCAGGGAGGTGAGGTCGACGGTGGCGGCGAGGGCGAAGACCGCGAGGAGTGCACGGCGGGTGCGGTGGGTGCCGTGGGTCCCGTGGGCGCTCGGGATTCTCACGCGGGCACGGTCTCCTCGGCCGTCTCCGGTATCGGTGCCGGTGCCCAGCCCGGCCCCCTGAAGACCCGTCCCGCCCGCTCGCGCCAACTCCGTGCTTTCTTGACGTCCTTGATGATCGCCACGTACTCATGTGTGGCCACCTTGATCGGGTTGAACGTGTTGATGTTCTTGGTCAACCCGTAGACGGGCCGTTCGGTCTCGGCGACGAACGAGCCGAAGAGCCGGTCCCAGACGATGAGGATCCCGCCGAAATTGCGGTCCAGGTAGCCGCCCTGGGAGGCGTGGTGGACGCGGTGGTGGGACGGGGTGTTGAAGACGAACTCGAACCAGCGGGGCATCTTGTCGATGCGTTCGGTGTGGATCCAGAACTGGTAGACGAGGTTCGCCGAGGAGCAGAAGGCGAGCGCGGCCGGGTGGACGCCGGCGGCGACGAGGGGGACGTAGAACGGCCAGACGGTCAGCGTGGTCCAGGGCTGGCGCAGCGCGGTGGTGAGGTTGAACTTCCGGCTGGAGTGGTGGACGACGTGGCAGGCCCACAGGATGCGGATGACGTGGTGGCCGCGGTGGGACCAGTAGTAGAAGAAGTCCTGCCCGAGCAGCATCAGGGGGACCGTCCACCACAGGACGGGGACGCGGAGCGGGGTGAGTTCGTACAGGGCCGTGTAGAGGGCCACGATCGGGATCTTCCACAGGAAGTCGAAGCCGAGGCTGCCGAGTCCCATGCCGATGCTGGTGGCGGCGTCCTTGGTCTCGTAGCCGGCCGCGTCCTCGTCGGGATGGACGCGGACGCTGATCATCTCGATGACGGTGAGCAGCACGAAGGCGGGTATGGACCAGACCACGACGTCGGGGAGGTTCGGCATGCGTGCACCGTAGAACCGCCGGTCGGGCGCGGCTAGACGTTGTTACCCACAAGTATTACCGGTGGTACGCGCTTGCTTATTGGCGATCTCCACCAAGCGCCTCCGCGTCAACTGACCCCCGCCGCCCCCAACGACATCCCCACCCCGTACGTGACCGCCATCGCCAACACCCCGCCCCCCACGTTCCGCACCACCGCCCGCCCAGGAGCCGCCGCCCCCAACCGTGCGCTGCTCCAGCCGGTCAGTACCAGCGCCGCCACCACGGACACCACGGTCACCGGCACCCGCCATCCCGACGGTGGCAGCACGATGGCGAGCAGGGGCAGCAACGCCCCCGCCGTGAACGCCAGGAAGCTCGCCCAGGCCGCATGCCAGGGGTTCGTCAGTTCGTCCGGATCGATGCCGAGCTCCACGCGCGCGTGAGCCCGCAGTGCGTCCCGTTCCGTCAGTTGTTCCGCCGCCTCACGGGCCACGTCGCGCGACAGACCCCGTTCCTCCAGAAGGTCCGTCAACTCCTCCAGCTCCGCCTCCGGCTGCTCCCTCAACTCCCTTTTCTCCACGGCCAGCGCGGCCATCTCGGAGTCGCGCTGGGTCGACACGGACACGTACTCCCCGGCCGCCATGGACATCGAGCCCGCCAGCAGGCCCGCCAGACCCGCCGTCAGCAACGCCGCGCGGTCGCTCGTCGCACCGGCCACGCCGACGACCAGTCCCGCCGTGGAGACGATGCCGTCGTTGGCGCCGAGGACGGCCGCGCGCAGCCAGTTGAGGCGGGCGCCGAGCGTGCCGCCGTGGGCCTCGTCGTGCGTCGGTTCGGTCATCTCCGGAGGATGGCACCCCGGTCGTCTCGAGCCGGGCACCGACGCCACCGTGAGGGACTGTCAGTCGCGGCCCGTATCCTCATGAACCATGCTCGAAGACCAGACGACCGCAGCGTCCTCCCCCACGACGTGGCCGTCCGTGTATCCGCAGGGATACGCGGTCGTCGACGTGGAGACCACCGGCCTGGCCCGGGACGACCGGATAATCTCCGCCGCCGTCTACCGGCTGGACGCGCGCGGCGAGGTCGAGGACCACTGGTACACGCTGGTCAATCCGGAGCGCGATCCCGGCCCGGTGTGGATCCACGGGCTGACGAGCGAGGCACTCGAAGGCGCGCCTCTCTTCCCGGACGTCGCCGACGAGTTCTCGGCCCGTCTCGACGGTCGCGTGCTCGTCGCGCACAACGCCGTCTTCGACTGGCAGATGATCGCCCGTGAGTACGCGCGCGCCGGACGGGTGCCGCCGGTGAGTCAGCGGCTGTGCACCATCGTCCTGTCCAAGGAGCTGGGGCTGCCGCTGCCCAACCACAAGCTGGAGTCGCTGGCGGCGCACTTCGGCGTCGTACAGCAGCGGGCGCACCATGCCCTCGACGACGCGCGCGTGCTCGCGGAGGCGTTCCGGCCGAGTCTGCGGGCGGCGGCCGCACGAAGTGTGCGGCTGCCCCTGCACGAGTGCCGGCCGCTGACGGAGTGGACGGACCGGGCGGTGCCCAGGCAGTCGGCAGGCTACGGCAGTTACGGGCCGACGAGTTGGCGGCCCGCGCGCAAGCGCCCCGCGTGTCCCTACCCCAACCCGGGGCGCTACGAGGACGGCAAGCCGCTCAGGCAGGGCATGCGGATCGCGTTCTCCGGGGACACCTCGATCGAGCGCGACCTCCTGGAGGACCGGGCGGTCGAGGCCGGACTGCATGTCGCCACCAGCATCTCCCGGCTGACCAGTCTGCTCGTCACGAACGACCCGGACTCGGGCACGTCCAAGGTGGTCAAGGCCCGGCAGTTCGGCACACCGGTCGTCGACGAGGCGGCCTTCGGGCAGCTTCTCAGGGATGTGGAGCCGGCGTCGGAGGGATGACCGTACGGAAGGGCCGGACCGTACGGACGGGTGATTTGCCGTACGACTCGCCCCGCGCCGACTCGCCCGCGCGGCGAGGACGGCCCACCCTGTGGCGCATGGCGACTTGCGAAGTTTGCGGCAATAACTACGGCATGACCTTCGAGGTGCACGCACAGGGGGCGGTGCATGTCTTCGACTGCTTCTCCTGTGCGATCCACCGGATGGCACCGATCTGCGAGCACTGTCGTGTGCAGATCATCGGGCAGGGTGTGGAGGTCGAGGGCCACTGGTTCTGCGGTGCGCACTGCGCCCGCGCGGAGGGAAGGGTGGGCATCGTCGACCGGGTCTGACCACACCCCTGTGCGAACACCCCGCGGTCCGAGTTGTACGGTCGTGGGGTGTACCGCTTCCTGTTGTCCCGGCAGTGGGTGATCCTCATGCTGGTCGCCCTGCTTCTCATCCCCACGATGATCAGGCTGGGCATCTGGCAGATGCACCGCTACGAGGAGCGCACCGCCCGCAACCAGCTGGTCTCCGACGCGATGTCCGCGAAGCCGGTGCCGGTGGAGCGGATGACCTCGCCGGGACACACCGTCACCACCCACGACCGGTATCGCAGCGTGACCGCGAAGGGTCACTTCGACACCGACGACGAGGTCGTGGTCCGGCGCCGCACCAACTCCGACGACGAGGTCGGGTACCACGTCCTGACCCCCTTCGTCCTGGACGACGGCAAGGTGCTGCTGGTCAACCGGGGGTGGATCCCCTCGGACGGGCCGAGCCAGACCGCGTTCCCGAAGATCCCCGCTCCCCCGAAGGGTGAGATCACCGTCACGGGGCGGCTGATGCCCGACGAGACGACCGCGGCGAGCGGAATCAAGAACCTCAAGGGGCTGCCCGACCGGCAGGTCATGCTGATCAACAGCGAGCAGGAGGCCGAGCGGCTGGGCGCCACGGTGCTCGGCGGCTACATCGCCCAGACGGCACCCGAGCCGAAGGGCGACATCCCGGAACTGATCGGCGGCGACCCCGGCAAGGAGGACGCCGCGCTGAACTACGCCTACGCCATCCAGTGGTGGCTGTTCTCCGTCGGCGTTCCGATCGGCTGGGTGGTCCTGGTGCGGCGGGAACTCCGCGACCGGCGGGAGAAGGCGGAGCAGGAGAGCACGACCAAGGCGGAGCCGGCCGCGGTGTGACCCACCGGCCCGCCCCCACGCCGGCGGCAGTGTGGCCAACCGGCCCTGCCCCGCGCCGCCCGCAGTGATCGTCGGTCGGCCCGGCCCCAGGTCAGCCACGGCGTGATGCACCCGATCGCGGTCGCACCCCAGGACCTGCGCGGACGCGTTGATCGGCCGGCCCTGCTCCAGCCACGTGTACCAGGTCACACCGACGCCGGAAAGCTGGGCGACCTCCTCGCGGCGCAGTCCGGGGGTGCGGCGCCTGAGCCCAGGCGCCATGCCCACGCCCGCCGGAGTCACCCGGGCCCGCCTGCCGTCAGCCGCAGGTGACGCACCGGCCGGACCCGACGGCGCTGACCGCACGTGATCCACCAGGCCATCCCCGCGTCAGCCACGGCGTGATGCACCCACCCGGGCGCGCGCCACAGCGCCGACAGCGGCGTGACGCACCGGCTCGCCCCGCACGCAGCGCCGGCCACCACGTGACACCCCCGCGCACCCCCGCAACGCCGGCCACGATGCCACCGGCCCCGTACCCCGGACCGCCGATCACGGCGTGACCAGTCGGCCCGACGTCAGCACACGGGCCACGTGCCCCCACCGCAGTGCCCCCCTCACCGTTCCGGACGGGCGGGGTCCCGGTCCCGCCAATAGAGAAACGTGCGCTCCGGCTCGGGCAGGAGCTCCCACGGATGTGGGGTCATATGGCGGCCGATCCGGCGGAACACGGGTGCCGTGTCGGACGGGCGGTGTGCGCGGACGAGGGCGAAGGCCAGGATGTTGAGGTCGGCGACGGCCTCGGCGTGCGGTGCGGTGGCGGTGTGGAACCAGTCGGTCAGGGCCGACTCGATCTCGGCGCGGGACAGGGGTTCGTTCCAGTGGCTGTCGGCCCCGAGGGACGTCTGCCGCTGCCGGTGGGCGACGAGTTCGACGCGGGCCGCCACGGGGAGCAGGGCGAGGGGTGATCCGTGCGGGGCGCGGGCGGCACCTTGCCGGGCGAAGTCCATCATGTCGGCGACCGAGCCGTGTCCGCGAGGGGACAGATAGCTCAGCAACCGGTGGTAGGCGCCCCGGTGCCACGGGGCACGGGTGACGGCCTCGGTCCAGACGGGCACGGCGTCCCGGGTCGGCACGGCGAGGGAGTGCATCAGGCCGAGGAGGGCCAGCCAGGGTGTCGGGTCCTCGGGGCAGACCTCGGCCGCACGCAGACACGTCCGCTCGGCGTCCCGGACGGCGGTCCACCCGTCGGCCGGGGCTCGCCGTACACACCGGACACAGGCCCACAACGCCAGCGCGTTCCCGTCACCGGGCCGTTCGGTGAGCCACCGCTCGGACACCGAGACCGGCAACAGGTCCGCCAGTACGGACATCCGGTGCCACCGGCGATCCCAGTCCCTGCCCGTGTCCCGCAGCAGGTCGGCGACCGGCTGCCAGAGCGGCCGGCTGGAACCCGCGCCGAGGCCGTGCAGCTGAGGGGTGGGCCGGAGTTCGGTCAGTGTCGCGTGCAGCGCGGCGTCGTCGAGGGCGGGGTGGACCAGCAGGGCGGTGCGGCGTCTGAACATCTCGGTCCCGAAAGGTGAGTGGGGCGTACGGGGCGGGCGGTGCGCCCGCCCCGTGGTCCACGACAGCTACGTCAGCAGCACCGCCCCTGCGGGTGAGCCTCCCGGTGCCGGGCGCGCAGCACCTCGTACTCCCGTCGGGTCGGTACCGGCGCGAGCGGATGGTGGCGCAGATGCCGCTCGCGGTAGCGGTCGTACTCCGCCTCCCCGGTCAGCTCCCGCAGGTACCACCGGAGCGCCCGCGCCCACCGCCGCGCTGTCGCGGTCACCGTCACGAGCGCACTCCCACGAGCTCCTCACGGCCCTGCGCGGGCACATCGATCCGCGACTCGACGTACGGCGCCTCGGTGGTCGGCGACGCCCCCGGGGCCCGGACGGCCCGTGTGCACACCACCGCCGCGTTGACGAGCACGACCGCGACCAGCAGCAGGAACAAGGCGATGAGCACTCCGTCGACCGTGGAGTTGGTGACCACCGTGTGCATGTCGTCGAGGGTCTTGGCGGGCGCGAGCACCTGGCCCGCGTCGATGCCGTCCGCGTACTTGGCCCGCTGGGCGAAGAACCCGACCCGCGGGTCGTCGGAGAAGATCTTCTGCCAGCCCGCGGTGAACGTGATCGCGACCACCCAGGCCAGCGGGATCCCGGTGACCCACGCCCAGCGCAGCTTCCCGGACTTGACGAGGACGGTGGTGCACACGGCCAGCGCGATCGCGGCCAGCAACTGGTTCGCGATGCCGAACAGCGGGAAGAGCTGGTTGATCCCGCCCAGGGGGTCGGTGGCGCCGGTGTAGAGGAAGTAGCCCCAGGCCGCCACCACCAGAGCACTGCACAGCCAGATGCCCGGCTTCCAGTTGACCCGGCCGACCGGCTTCCACACGTTGCCGAGCATGTCCTGGAGCATGAAGCGGCCGACGCGCGTACCCGCGTCCACCGTCGTCAGGATGAACAGCGCCTCGAACATGATCGCGAAGTGGTACCAGAAGGCCTTCATGGCGGTACCGCCGAACACCCCGGAGAAGATCTCCGACATGCCGACCGCGAGGGTCGGGGCGCCTCCGGACCGGGCGATCAGCGACTGTTCCTCGACCGCCTTGGCGGCCTGGGTCAGCTGGTCGGGCGTGATGGTGAAGCCGAGGCCCGCCACCGCGTGCGCGGCCGACTCGGCTGTCGTGCCCAGCAGTCCCGCCGGGCCGTTCATCGCGTAGTACAGGCCGGGCTCAAGGGTCGCCGCCGCGATCAGCGCCATGATCGCGACGAACGACTCCATCAGCATGGCGCCGTAACCGATGAGACGGACCTGCGACTCCTTCTCGATCAGCTTCGGCGTCGTACCGGAGGAGACCAGCGCGTGGAAGCCGGACAACGCGCCACAGGCGATGGTGATGAACAGGAACGGGAACAGCGAGCCCGCGAACACCGGCCCCGCGCCCGATGTGGCGAAGTCGCTCACCGCGTCCGCGCGCAGCACCGGGGCGGCGACCACGACACCCACGGCCAGCAGCGCGATCGTGCCGATCTTCATGAAGGTGGAGAGGTAGTCGCGGGGGGCCAGGAGCATCCAGACCGGGAGGACCGACGCCACGAAGCCGTAGCCGACCAGGCAGAAGACCAGGGTCGTCGGGCTCAGGGTGAAGGTGGAGGCCAGCGAGGAGTTCTGGACCCAGCTGCCGCCGGCGATCGCGAGCAGCAGCAGCGCGACGCCGATGAAGCTGGTCTCCACGACCCGGCCGGGGCGGATGCGGTGCATCCAGAAGCCCATGAACAGGGCGATCGGGACGGTCATCGCGACGGAGAAGGTGCCCCACGGGGAGTGCGCGAGGGCGTTGACCACGACCAGGGCCAGCACGCCCAGCAGGATGATCATGATGGCGAAGACCGCGACCAGCGCGGCCGCGCCGCCCGCCCGGCCGATCTCGTCCCGGGCCATCTGCCCGAGCGACTTGCCGTCCCGCCGCATGGACAGGAACAGCACGACCATGTCCTGTACGGCCCCCGCGAAGATCACTCCGGCGACGATCCACAGCGTGCCCGGCAGATATCCCATCTGGGCCGCCAGCACCGGGCCGACCAGCGGTCCGGCGCCCGCGATGGCCGCGAAGTGGTGGCCGAGGAGCACCCGCTTGTCGGTGGGGTGGAAGTCGACGCCGTCCTCCAGGCGTTCGGCCGGAGTGGCGCGGCGGTCGTCCGGCTTCAGGACGCGGCGGGCGATGAACCGGGAGTAGAAGCGGTAGGCGATCGCGTACGAGCCGAGCGCGGCGACGACCAGCCAGACCGCGGAGATCTTCTCGCCCCGGGCCAGCGCGAGCACGCCCCAGGCGACCGCGCCGAGCAGCGCGACGACGGCCCACAGCAGGATCGACCGAGGTGACATACATGATTTTTCAGGCGCCTTGAGGGCAGGCTGAAGGACGGTCTCGGGCATGGCGGCTCCTCACCGGAAACGGTGGAACGGGAAAGGCAGACAGAGACTCAGCGGCGATGTCGGTCCGTCAGCGCATACGCGGCCAGCAGGCACAGACCGCACCCCGGCACCCAGGCGAGCTGGTACCAGTAGAAGAACGGCGTGCCCGCCAGGCGCGGCTCCGCACCGGCGTACATCGGGACCCACAGCAGTCCCGCGGTGGGTGCGAGAAGCAGTACGGCGATCGCGACGCGCCGTAGCCGGTGCTGACCGGTCCGTGCCATGACCTGCGCTCCTCTCCCCATCGCTGTGGGTCTGTGCAAGAGTTGCCCACCTGTCGCAGACGGTTGACAGCGAATGTCCAGAAGATTTCCCGCCGGTTCCCTGTCCTCCGAACCGGCCGCCCGCGCAACTCTTGCGCGAGGGTCCAGCCATACCTGCGGGCACACCAAGGACGGTGACCATGGCCGACAGCGCCATGACCGCGACGTTCCTCGCCGTGATCGGCGGAGCGTCGCTGCTCGCCGTGACCGCGCGCCGCCTGCACCCCAGCGACCGGCTGCCGTCCCTGGAGGGCTGGGCGCTGGCCGACCGCAGTCTCGGGCCGGTGTGGACCTGGCTGCTGCTCGGCGGCACGATCTTCACCGCGTACACCTTCACCGCCGTACCGGGACTGGCGTACGGCAACGGCGCGGCCGCCTTCTTCGCGGTGCCGTACACGGTGATCGTGTGCCCGATCGCCTTCGTGCTGCTCAGCCGGCTGGGCGAGGTGGCCCGCCGGCACGGATACATCACCGCCGCCGACTTCGTGCGCGGCCGCTACGGTTCGGCGCCGCTGGCCCTGGTGGTCGCGCTGACCGGGATCCTCGCGACGATGCCGTATCTGGCGCTGCAACTGCTCGGGATACGGGCGGTGCTGACCGCGGGGGGCGTGTATCCGCGGGGCGCGACCGGTGACCTGGTGATGGTGGCGCTGTTCGCGGGCCTCGCGGTGGCCACCTACCGGCACGGGCTGCGGGCACCCACCGTGATATCCGCCCTCAAGGCGGTCGCCGTCTTCGTCTCGCTCACCGCCGTCACCTGGCTGGTCCTGGAACGGCTCGGCGGACCGGGCGCGGTGTTCGACGGGGCCGCAGACCGTCTGGGCGGACCGGCCCTGCTCCTCTCCCCCGAACAGCAGCCCGCCTACGCCACCCTCGCCCTCGGCTCCGCCCTCGCCCTGCTGATGTACCCGCACGTCCTGACCGCGGGTTTCGCCGCCGACAGCCCCCGCACCCTGCGCAAGGTCGTCGTGGCCCTGCCCGCCTGGACCGGGCTGCTCGCGCTCTTCGGGTTCCTGGGCATCGCGGCACTCGCGGCCGGGGTGCGGGCGCCGGAGGGCGGCGCCGAGACGGCCGTACCGATGCTGGTGGACCGGTTGATGCCGGGGCCGCTGGCCGGGCTGGTGTTCGGCGCGATCACCGTGGGGGCGCTGGTCCCGGCAGCGGTCATGTCGATCGCGGCGGCCACCAGTTTCGTGCGCAACGTCTACGTCGAGTACGTGCACCCGACGGCCACGCCCAAACGGCAGGTGCGGATCGCCAAGGCGGTGTCGCTGACGGCGAAGGTGGGCGCGGTGGCGTTCGTGTTCGGGCTGCGCGACCAGGACGCCGTCAACCTCCAGCTCCTCGGCGGGGTCTGGATCCTGCAGATCTTCCCGGCCGTCGCCGTGGGCCTGTTCACCGGGCGGCTGCATCCGCGGGCGCTGCTCGCCGGGTGGGGCGCGGGCATGCTGGCCGGCACCTTCCTCGTCGTCCGCGAGGGCTTCTCGTCGCTCGGCGGCGGGCCCTTCCAGATCTACGCCGGTCTCGTCGCCCTCCTGATCAACCTGACCGTCGCCCTGGCCGGAACCGCGGCCCTCGAACGGCTCGGTGTCCCGCGCGGCGCCGACCTGACCGACCTACCGTCGCGCCTGACCGTCAGGCGGCGCCCCGAGACGGGAGCGAACAACCCGTGAGACAGCACCTGAGACACGGCACCCCCGGGCCCGTCCCGCTCGCCCCCGCGGCGGCCGACCCGGCCGAGCTGGAGCGCGAGGCCGGTGTGGCCCGCCTTTTCGAGCTGCACTACGCCTCGATGCTCCGCCTCGCCGTCCTGCTCGGCGCCGACGACCCGGAGAACGTGGTCGCCGAGGCCTACTACCAGATCTACCGGAAGTGGCGGCGGCTGAGGGACACCGAGGCCGCGGAGGCCTATCTGCGCTCCACGGTCTGCAATCTGACGCGGATGCGGAT
Source organism: Streptomyces sp. SAI-127 (assembly GCF_029894425.1). NCBI lineage: Bacteria > Bacillati > Actinomycetota > Actinomycetes > Kitasatosporales > Streptomycetaceae > Streptomyces > Streptomyces sp. SAI-127. The sequence continues at coordinate 8,040,748 of NZ_JARXYJ010000001.1, read as the reverse complement.
ACGCCACCTCCAGGTCGCCCGCCGACACGTCGAGGCCCCGGCCACGGAACTCGTCGCCTCCGCCGAGAGCACCGCGCTCCTCCACGACGACCAGCGCGTCCTCATCGACGCGCTCCAGCAACTGCCCGCCCGGCAGCGCGAGGCGCTGGTGCTCAGGCACTGGCTCGGGCTGAAGGAGAGCGAGATCGCCTCGGCGATGGGCATCTCCTGCGGCTCCGTCAAAACCCACACGGCACGCGGCCTGGCCGCCCTGACCCAGGCGATGGAGGCCCGGCGATGATGAACGACGCGAGTCCGGACCGCACCGAGCGGGAACTCCAGGAGGCCCTGGCCGCGCTGGCGGGCGGCGTGCACGCGGCACCCGACGCCTACCGCACGGCTCGCGGCGAGTGGCTGCGCCGCGAGCGCCGCCGCCGGCTCGTCCTCGCCGTCCTCATCGCGGTCGTGTTCGCGCTGGCGACGCTGATCGGTCTGTGGGTGCTGAACCAGACTCCGGCCCACCCGGGTGTGATCTTCTCCGGCACGACGGCGTCACTCCCCCGGCCCCACCCCTGATTGCCGCCTCGACCAGTCGGGAACCCGCTCTCCGTGCACCCCCGTATCGAGGACTACGCCCTTATCGGCGACGAACAGACCGCCGCCCTGGTCGGCACGGACGGCTCGGTGGACTGGCTGTGCCTGCCCCGGTTCGACTCGGGGGCCTGCTTCGCGAGGCTGCTCGGCGACGAGGAGAACGGGCACTGGCGGATCGCTCCGGAGAACGCCGACCGGTGCACGAGGCGCGCCTACCGCCCCGGCACCCTCGTCCTGGACACCGAGTGGGAGACCGACGAGGGCGCGGTGCGCGTCACCGACCTGATGCCGCAGCGCCACCTGGCCCCCGACGTCGTACGCGTCGTGGAGGGGCTCCGCGGCCGGGTCACCGTGCGCAGCACGCTCCGGCTGCGCTTCGAGTACGGCTCGATCGTGCCCTGGATGCGCAGATCCAACGGGCATCGGGTGGCCGTCGCGGGACCCGACGCGGCCTGGCTGCGCAGCAAGCCCCCGGTACGCACCTGGGGCGAGCACTTCGGGACGCACTCGGAGTTCACCGTCGAGAAGGGCGAGAAGGTCGCCTTCGTGCTCACCTGGCACCCCTCGCACGAGCCGCGTCCCCCGCTGACCGACCCCTTCGAGGCGCTGGAGAGCAGCGTGGCCGACTGGCGGGCGTGGGCGGCGCGCTGCCGCTACGACGGTCCGCACCGGGACGCCGTGGTGCGTTCCCTGATCACGCTGAAGGCGCTCACCTACCGGCCGACCGGCGGCATCGTGGCCGCGGCCACGACCTCGCTGCCGGAGGAGATGGGCGGGGTGCGCAACTGGGACTACCGCTACTGCTGGCTGCGCGACTCCACCCTCACGCTGGGCGCCCTGGTGCAGTGCGGTTACCTGGAGGAGGCGGAGGCCTGGCGGGACTGGCTGCTGCGCGCGGTGGCAGGCGACCCGGCGGACCTCCAGATCATGTACGGCGTCGCGGGAGAACGGCGGCTGCCGGAGTTCGAGCTGCCGTGGCTGTCCGGGTTCGGCGGCTCCCGGCCGGTACGCATCGGCAACGAGGCCGTGAAACAGCTCCAGCTGGACGTGTACGGCGAGGTCATGGACTCGCTGTCGCTGGCCCGGCGTGCGGGCCTGCCCGCCAAACCGCACATGTGGTCCCTGCAGAGCGTCCTGCTGGACTTTCTCCGGTCCTCCTGGCGGCAGCCGGACGAGGGACTGTGGGAGGTGCGGGGCGGGCGCCGCGACTTCGTCCACTCGAAGGTCATGGTGTGGGTCGCCGCCGACCGCGCCGTGCGCGCCCTGGAGGCCTTCCCGGATCTGAGCGGCGACCTGGACGGCTGGCGCGCGCTGCGCGACGAGGTGCACCGCGAGGTCTGCGAGAAGGGCTACGACGCCGAACGCAACACCTTCACCCAGTACTACGGCTCGCGCGCACTCGACGCGTCCCTGCTGCTGATCCCGCGCGTCGGCTTTCTGCCGCCCGACGACCCCCGTGTCGTCGGCACGGTCGACGCGGTCCGCACGGAGCTGGACCACGGCGGATTCGTACGGCGGTACAGCGCCGAGGAGACGACGGTGGACGGGCTGCCGGGCGGCGAGGGCATCTTCCTGGTGTGCTCGTTCTGGCTCGCCGACGCGCTCCACATGACGGGCCGTACGCAGGAGGCACGGGAGCTCTTCGAACGGCTGCTGGGACTGGCCAACGACGTGGGGCTGCTGTCGGAGGAGTACGACCCCGTGGCCGGCGCCCAGCTCGGCAACTTCCCGCAGGCGTTCAGCCACATCGGACTGGTGAACACCGCCCTCACTCTCCACGGGAACGAGGAGGCAGGATAGGGACCATGGATCTTGGACTGAAGGACCGTGTGTACGTCGTCACCGGAGCGACCAGGGGGCTCGGCAACGCGGCCGCGCGCGAGCTGGTCGCCGACGGGGCTAAGGTCGTCGTGACCGGGCGGGACGAGGCGCGTGTGCTCGCCGCGGCGGCGGAGTTGGGGCCGAACGCCTTCGGGGTGGCCGTCGACAATGCCGATCCGTCGGCGGCCGAGCGGCTGATCGCCGCCGCGCGGGAGAACTTCGGCGGCTTCGACGGGGTGCTGATCAGCGTGGGCGGGCCTGCGCCGGGCTTTGTCGCCGACAACACGGACGAGCAGTGGCAGTCCGCGTTCGAGTCGGTGTTTCTGGGAGCGGTTCGGCTGGCACGGGCGGCTGCGGCCGAGCTGGAAGCCGGGGGTGTCATCGGGTTCGTGCTCTCCGGGTCCGTGCATGAACCGATTCCGGGACTGACGATCTCGAACGGGCTGCGGCCCGGTCTCGCCGGGTTCGCGAAGTCGCTCTCGGACGAGCTGGGGCCGCGGGGGATTCGGGTCGTCGGGCTCCTGCCGTCCCGTATCGACACGGATCGCGTGCGCGAGCTGGATGCGTTGTCGGCGGATCCGGAGGCCACCCGGGCCGCGAACGAGTCCCGGATTCCCTTGCGGCGGTATGGGACGCCGGAGGAGTTCGGGCGGGCCGCTGCGTTCTTGCTGTCGCCGGCTGCTTCGTATCTGACCGGGGTCATGCTGCCTGTCGACGGGGGCATGAGGCACGGCTTCTGAAGGCTCTCAACTGACCCTCTCCGCTTTGTGCTTGACGCCGGTCATGCGGACCTCGGCCGGAAGGGTCTCCAGCCCCGCCGAATTGCGGGCGTGGGTCAGGGCCCCTGTCGTCAGGACGTGAAGGGCCGTTCCCGGGTCCACGTGGGGTTCCAGCAGGAGCCGTACGCGGGTCCGGGGCGCGTCCGGACGGCCGGTCAGATGGGCGTGGGCCCGGTGGACGCCGTCCAACTCGGCCGCCTCGCCTTCGAGTACGCCCTCCAGGGCCCGGCCCCGCAGGAGCGCGCCCTCGCCGTCGCCGGTGTTGACGCGTACCTCCGTGAGCCGGCGCCTGCGCAGGACCGCGGTCAGCCACCACAGGGTCAGAAGCACCACGAGTGCCAGTGCGGCGATGACCGTCGGCCACCACCAGCCCTCGCCGTCCCAGCGGGTGCGCTCCGCGTCGCTCAGCAGGACGTCCTTCTTGCCGTCGTGGATCCACCAGGAGGGTGGGTCGAGGCCGAGGCCCACGGCGAGTACCGAGCCGCCGACGACGAGCAGCACCAGCCCGACCAGGCCGATCAGTACGCGGTTGACGGTCCTGAGCATCGGCCTCAGCCCTTCTTCCTGGTCGTCCGCGCCACGTGCACCGAGAGGGCGGGTGGCCGGGCCAGGCCCAGCGCCCTGATCGCCTCGGTGAGGGTCACGTCCAAGTCGGCGCGTACGTCGTCCAGTTCGCGGAAGTGGGAGACCGCGCGGACGTCGGCCTTCTTCCGGCGCATCCGTACGCGTGCGGACTGGACGCCGGCCACCTCCATGGCCCGGTCCCGCAGGACCATGGCGGCCGCGTCCCGGTGGAGGCCGGCCCGGACGTCCGGATGGGTGCGGCTCATCGGGAGGACGCCGCGCAGACCCGGTGTGGTGGCCAGGACGATCAGCCACAGGCCCAGGGCCGCGGCGACGCCCGCGCCGATCAGGACCCAGATGTCGTCGAGGGGGCGTTCGGCGAGCTGCCGGGCGAGTTCGCGGCGCCAGCGCATGGGGGGCCGGTCGGCGCGGACGGCTGCGATGTCGTACAGGAAGAACCCCGCGACGAGCAGGAGCAGCAGTGCCACGATGCCCGCCGGGATCCTGCGCGCCGACCAGAAACGGCGTTCGCCGCCGCCCGCCCCGTCCTCCGGGACGGGTGGTGGTCCGTACGCGGCCGCCGACGCGGACTGGTCGCGCTGGTCCGGTGCCTTCTCGAGGACCGGCAGTCGTTGTGTGGTGCCCTCGGAGCCCTGGGGCTCGCTCATCGCGTCCTCCCCTGTGCCACGCCGTGCGTCTGTGCCGGATACAGCCGCTCCACCTGGACGGCCACCTCCGACACCTCCATGCCCACCAACGCGACTACCCGCTCGACCACGTGCTGACGCACCTTCCGGCAACGCGCGCCGATGTCGCAGGGGTAGTCGAGTTCGAGGTGCATGCGGATCCGGGCGACCTCGCGGTGGACGGCGACGGTGGCGTGCGGGGGCTGGGCCTCGGCGGGGAGCCGTCCGAGCGCCTCGCGGGCCGCCTGTCCCGCGACCTTCGCGACCACCCGGTCGGCGATCCTCGTCGCCCCTCGGTCACCGGGCGGAACGGCGGTCGGGGTCAGGGGTCTGCGGAGCTCGTCCGCCGCGCCTGCCTCACTGCTCACGGACGTCATCGCCGCCGGTCACGCCGGTCGTCACGGCTGCGGAAGAGGTCGCCGATCTCCAGGTCCCCCTCCAGGAACCGGCCGACGACGAAGCCGATGGCGCCCAGCGCCGCCACCAGCAGGAAGGCGCCGAATCCGCCGAAATACCCTGCGAAGCCCAGCGCCATGCCGGCGATCATGCCGACCACGGCCATGCTCATCGTGCGCTCCCTAAGGTCCCTGAAGGTGTGGTCCGGCTACTGGAGCCGGGTCTCCGGCTCCTCGTCCTCTTCGTCGGGCAGCTTCACGTCGCTCACCGCGATGTTGACCTCGACGACTTCCAGGCCGGTCATCCGCTCCACCGCGGACACGACGTTCTCCCGCACGGCCCTGGCCACGTCGGAGATCGAGACGCCGTAGTCGACGACGATCTCCAGGTCGAGCGCGGTCTGCACCTCGCCGACCTCCACCTTGACCCCGCGTGTGGCGGACTTCGAACCGCCGGGCACCCGGTCCCGTACCGCCCCGAAGGTGCGGCTCAGCCCGCTGCCCATGGCGTGGACGCCGAGGACGTCCCGTGCCGCGAGTCCGGCGATCTTCTCCACGACACCGTCGGCGATGGTGGTCCGCCCACGTGTCGCCGCGTCGCCGCCGCCGCGCTTGGTGGTCTTCCGCGGCTGCACCGACGACTCCACCTCGGTGTTCTGCGTCATGTCGGTCATCGCCATCACCCCTTTCGGTCGTCCTCCTTCGACCACCGTAAGCGCGGTTGCGCGATCGCGCGCCAGAGATGCGGCAGGCTGGAGTAATGACGGCGGAGCAGTGGGCACGGACGGTGCGGCATCAGCTGGGGCTGGGGCGGCTGCTGCCCCTGGGCGGGCCGCGCGACGGAGCGTGGATCTCCGAGGAAGCGGCTCAGGGGGTGCTGCGGGCCGCCGTGCGAGACCTACCGGATGTACGGCTCGGCGGCGTGCGCATCGGCCTCGCCGATCCGGAGGACACGCACGAGCCCGCCGTACCGCCGCCTCCGAGCGCGCTGCCGCCCGGCCCGCTGCGGGTGACGGCGGAGTTCGAGGCCACCCCCGCACAGCCGCTGCCGGTCACGGCGGAGCGGCTGCGCACGGCGCTCGCCGGGGCGGCGGCGCAGCGGCTGGGGCTGGAGCTCGGCGAGGTGGACCTGCGGGTGACGGCCCTCGTGGACGAGGACGCGGAACCGTCTCCCGTACGACAGCCCGAGCCGCCGCGTGCCGTGGAGGCGGGGCCGGGCGACGAGGCTCTCGCGGCCGGCGCCGCTCTGTCGGTGCCCGGTGTGTACCGGCTGACCGGTCTGCTCGGGCGGCCGGTGCACATCGGGGACCGGGAGACCGGGGACGGCTCGCTTCCGCGCCGCCATGTCCGCGTCGAACTGGCGGTGGGCGCGGACCGCCGGGCCCTGGACGTGGCCCGGGAGGTCCGCGCCGCCGTGGGAGAGGTGCTGGCGGACCGTCCGACGGTGGCCGTGCTGGTGACGGGCGTGCCGGCCTAGTCGCCGACTCCGGCGAGATCCCGCAGTCGTCGGGTCTGGGCTGCCCGCTCGGCGGCGCGCTGCTCGTCGTAGGTGCGGTCCTGGGCGCCCCGCAGCAGCGCCTTGGTCTCGATGACCGCGTCGCGGGGGGCGGACAGGAGTGCGGCCGCCAGGTCCTGCACGGCGCCGTCGAGCTGGTCGAGCGGTACGGCGAGGTTGGCGAGGCCGGTGTTCACCGCCTCCTCGGCCGTGACGAAGCGCCCGGTGGCGCAGATCTCCAGCGCCCGGGCGTATCCGACGAGGCCCACCAGGGGGTGGGTGCCGGTGAGGTCGGGGACCAGGCCCAGGCTGGTCTCGCGCATGGCGAACTGCACGTCGTCGGCGACGACGCGCAGGTCACAGGCGAGGGCCAGCTGGAATCCCGCCCCGATGGCATGCCCCTGCACGGCGGCGATGGACACGACGTCACTGCGCCGCCACCAGGTGAAGCCTTCCTGGAACTGAGCGATGGCGGCGTCGAGTTCGGCGTCACCACTGCGGGCGAGGTCGATGAACGACCGCTCGCCCTCGATCCCCTCGGGAGTGAACATCTGCCGGTCGAGCCCGGCGGAGAAGGACTTGCCTTCGCCACGCAGCACCACGACCCGGACGGAGCCCGGCACCAGCCGGCCCGCCTCGGCGAGCGCCCGCCACAGAGCGGGGCTCTGGGCGTTGCGCTTGGCCGGGTTGGTCAGCGTCACCCTGGCGAGGGTCTCCTCGACGGTGAGCCGTACGCCGTCCTTGTCGAGCAGGGGAACGAGTTCCTGGCCATCCTGGCTGGACGTCGCCATGGGGTGCCTCCGATGAGTGCGGTCATCCTCCGTGCCGCAGGACGGCACAGCTAAGTGACTGCACAGTAACCACCCGGTCAGTCAGCCGACCGACCGGGTGGTCACCATCGAAGCCGATGGGCCGCCCGGATCAGGACGATGCGGCCTTCTTGCCCCGCGTCGCTCCGCCACGCCCACGAAGCGTGACGCCCGATTCGCTGAGCATCCGGTGCACGAAGCCATACGAGCGGCCGGTTTCCTCGGCCAGTGCCCGAATGCTCGCACCGGAGTCGTACTTCTTCTTCAGGTCTGCCGCGAGCTTGTCGCGCGCGGCGCCGGTTACCCGGCTGCCCTTCTTCAGAGTCTCGGCCACCCGTGCCTCCTCATGGGAAGTGCGCTCTGGTCCCCTCATGATCACCCCTCCGGGGCGCGATGGCCACCCATTCGGCAAGGTCCGTAAGACAGGGTTTTGACGACAGGAGCGCATCCCCACAAGCGGAATCTGTAATTCCACCCAGAGCCGTTCGTACCGCCGAACGGGTTCTTTTGTGAAGTGCCAGGTCAGCGACGTACGACGGCCGAGCCCTTGTCGATAAAGGGCTCGGCCGTGAAATCGATGTAGGACACACCTCGGTACGAGGAGATCTCACACAGATGATGGATCACCGGTGGGCCGAATGATCCATACGCCGTGGATCACGCCGTGGATCACGCTTTCGATCAAGCGGTGCCCACTCAGGCGAGGGCGACGAGATCCGCGTAGTCGGCGCCCCACAGGTCCTCGACGCCGTCCGGCAGCAGGATGATCCGCTCCGGCTGGAGCGCCTCGACGGCGCCCTCGTCGTGGGTCACCAGGACGACCGCGCCCTTGTAGGTGCGCAGCGCGCCGAGGATCTCCTCGCGGCTGGCCGGGTCGAGGTTGTTGGTGGGCTCGTCGAGCAGGAGGACGTTCGCCGAGGAGACGACCAGGGTGGCGAGCGCGAGGCGGGTCTTCTCGCCGCCGGAGAGGACGCCGGCCGGCTTGTCGACGTCGTCGCCGGAGAACAGGAACGAACCGAGCGTCTTGCGCACCTCGACGAGGTCGAGGTCGGGGGCCGCCGAGCGCATGTTCTCCAGGACCGTGCGCTCGGGGTCGAGGGTCTCGTGCTCCTGGGCGTAGTAGCCGAGCTTGAGGCCGTGGCCGGGCACGACCGCGCCGGTGTCGGGCTGCTCGGTCCCGGCCAGCAGACGCAGCAGGGTGGTCTTGCCCGCGCCGTTCAGGCCCAGGATGACCACGCGGGAGCCCTTGTCGATGGCCAGGTCGACGTCGGTGAAGATCTCCAGCGAGCCGTACGACTTCGACAGGCCCTCCGCCATCAGCGGGGTCTTGCCGCAGGGCGCGGGCTCGGGGAAGCGCAGCTTGGCGACCTTGTCCTGCTGGCGCACCGCGTCGAGGCCGGCGAGCAGCCGGTCGGCGCGCTTGGCCATGTTCTGCGCGGCGACCGTCTTGGTGGCCTTGGCGCGCATCTTGTCGGCCTGCGAGTGCAGGGCCGCGGCCTTCTTCTCGGCGTTCTGCCGCTCGCGCTTGCGGCGCTTCTCGTCGGCCTCGCGCTGCTGCTGGTAGAGCTTCCAGCCCATGTTGTAGACGTCGATCTGGGCGCGGTTGGCGTCCAGGTAGAACACCTTGTTGACGACCGTCTCGACCAGATCGACGTCGTGGGAGATCACGATGAAGCCGCCGCGGTAGGTCTTGAGGTAGTCGCGCAGCCAGATGATCGAGTCGGCGTCGAGGTGGTTGGTCGGCTCGTCGAGGAGCAGGGTGTCGGCGTCGGAGAAGAGGATCCGGGCCAGTTCGATACGGCGGCGCTGGCCACCGGAGAGGGTGTGCAGCGGCTGGCCCAGCACCCGGTCGGGCAGGTTGAGCGCGGCGGCGATCGTGGAGGCCTCTGCTTCGGCGGAATACCCGCCCTTGGTGAGGAACTCCGTCTCCTGGCGCTCGTACTGCCTGAGTGCCTTCTCCCGGGTGGCGCCCTGGCCGTTGGCGATGCGCTGTTCGTTGTCGCGCATCTTCTTCAGCAGGACGTCGAGGCCGCGCGCGGAGAGGATGCGGTCGCGGGCGAGCACGTCGAGGTCGCCGGTGCGGGGGTCCTGGGGGAGGTAGCCGACCTCGCCGGAGCGGGTGATCTGACCCGCGGCGGGGATGCCCTCGCCGGCCAGGCACTTGGTGAGGGTGGTCTTCCCCGCGCCGTTGCGGCCGACCAGGCCGATGCGGTCGCCCTTGGCGACACGGAAGGTGGCGGACTCGATGAGGACTCGGGCGCCGGCGCGCAGCTCGATACCGGAGGCGGAGATCACGGACAGACTCCAGGGCGGATTCGGGATTGACGGGTGGGCGGCTGAGGACGTTCCCGCCGTCTAATGCGCGAGGAGAATGGCCATGGGCCAAGTCTAACGGGGGCGTGCAAGCACTTTTCCTGGGTTCGGTGTTGGGTTGGTCTCGCTACGGGGCGGTCGTGGCTGCCGTCGGGCCGTTGTCAGTGGTCGCTGCGAGACTGGTCGGCAGGGGGAATTCCCGGCGTTCGCCCGGGTTCCGTTCCGTCGTTTGATCACAAGGGAGTGATCGGCATGGCAGGTACGAGCGGTGGGCGTCCGAGCATCTACCCGACGCTGCTGTACACCGACGCGAAGGCGGCGATCAGGCAGCTGACGGAGGCCTTCGGATTCACCGAGCTGTCGGTGTACGAGGGCGAGGACGGCTCCGTACTGCACGCCGAGCTGGTGCAGGGCAACGGCGCGGTGATGCTCGGCTCGAAAGGCCGCGGCGGTGTCTTCGACGCGGCGATGAAGGACGCGGGCACGACCGGGGTGTACGTCGTCGTGGACGACGTCGACGCACACCACCGCCGCGCCGTGGAGCACGGCGCGGAGATCCTGATGCCCCCGACGGACCAGGAGTACGGCTCCCGGGACTACATGGCCCGGGACGCCGAGGGCAATGTGTGGAGCTTCGGAACGTACGCCCCCGAGATCGGGGGCTGAGCCCTCAGCCCCCGGTGTGCACCTGGAAGGCGGCGCGGCGTACGGCCTTGGCGAGGGCCGGGTCGGGGTGGGCGGCGGCGAGGGCGACCAGGACCTGCACGGTGCGCGGGTGACCGACGGCCCGGACCTCGTCGAGCAGTCGGGGGACGGTCGGCTGGAGGGCGGACTCCAGGTGCCGCACCAGCATCGGGGCCTCGCCGTGGTCGGCGACGGCGGCCGCGGTGTCGACCCACAGCCAGGTGGCCTCTTCCCGGGTGAGCACCTCGTGGGCGTCCTCCGGGTCGATCCCGTCGTGCTCGGCCAGCCACAGCAGGGCGTACGGCCGCAGGGTGGGCTCGTCGGCCACGGAGCGGACGTCGGGCTCGGCCGGGGCACCGACGACGCGCAGGGCCTCGAAGGCGAGGCCGCGCAGCAGGGCGTCGTCGCCGCGGGCTGCGCCGAGCAGCTCGGTGACGGCGCTGCCGACGGGACGGGCCGCGAGCCAGGCGCGGTACTCGGCGCGGGCCGCGTTGGGGCGCAGCTGGGCGCAGCCGCGCAGCATCTCCTCGGCGGCGACCTCGATGTTGCCGGCCGGGCTCTGCGCGGCGACGCAGATCTGCTCCAGCTTGACCCACACCGCCCAGCTGCCGAGCGGGGTGAGGGTGGCCTGGCCGTCGCCGTAGGTCAGGGCGCCGACGGAGGCGAGGGCGCGCAGGGCCCAGTCGAGGAGGGGGGCGAGAGGGGCGTCGGCCGTCTCGGGCTCCTCCACGGGCTCCGGCTGGGGGCCGTAGGGGATCTCGCAGCGCTCGGTGCGCAGTTCGGTGACGCGCTGCTCCAGGAGGTCCAGGAGCTGCTCGACCGGGACGGGGCCGGCCGACAGCTGGAGGAAGGAGAGCACCTGGGGCATGGCCGAGACGACCTCGGCGACGGCGGCGGGCTCGCGGTCGGTGGGTTCCGGGGAGGCGAGGGACCAGGCGTCGAAGAGGGCGACCCAGCCGCGCAGTACGGCGCTGTCGTCGCGGTTCCAGGCGCGCAGCCGCCAGCCCGGGCGCGCGCTGTCGCCGTGCACCTCGATCAGACCGGCGAGGCGGGCGGTGTCCCAGGCGGCGCGGACCTGAGCCGGGGTCAGGCCGAGGTCCCGGGCCGCACGCCCGGCTGTCTCGTCGGAGAGGGTGCCCTTGCCGTCGGAGCCCGCGCCGTCCCTGCCGGGGCCCAGGGCGCCGTCGGCCCAGTGCGCGACGCGGGCCGCGTCGGCGAGACCGGAGCGCGCCATTCTGGCCAGTTCCGCGGGGGCCGGTGTGCCTTCCGGCGGGCGGGGCGCGGGGCGGCGTGGGCGCCGTTGGTTCACGGCTGAGGGGGCGGCGGCCAGGGGTCGCGGGCGGACGAGTCGAAGCCTGGAGTCGCGCGGGATACGGGACGTCACGGGTGCAGTCTTCCGGTTGACGGTCCGAAAACCCAAACGGAATGCCACCGCGCGCGACGGGGCGAGCCGGCGCCGGGGCCGCGCGGAGGGGCATACGCCGTGATCAGGCCAGTAGTACGGGCTTAAACGGAACCTGTGGGACCGGGGCGCACGGAGGTCACATCAGGGGGGTGAGGAAACGGCGCAGTGCCTCTTCGTAGCCGCTCGGGTCGGCGTTCCACATCGCCGCGTGGGGGGCCTGGCGGACCGTGTGGAGGGCGATCCGGTCGGGGTGGGTACCGGCGAGACGGCGGGAGAGGTCCCAGGGGGCGATCGTGTCGTCCGGGCCGTGGAAGATCAGGGTCGGCGGCGGGGGCCGGTCGGGGCCCGGGTCGTCGGTCCGGTCCTCGTGGTCGGCGTAGGGGACGGTGCGGTCCGCGTACAGGCCGGAGTGGGCGCTGGGCAGTCCGGTGCGGCCCTGTGCCGCGCGCACCGCGAGCGGCAGGAGGACGCCGGGGGTGTGGCGGGCCGCGGCGAGGGCGCGCAGGGTCCGCTCCCAGCTGAGGACCGGCGAATCCAGGACCAGCCCCCTGACGCGGTCGCGCAGGCCCGAGTGGGCGGCGGCGCGCAGGGCCATCGTGGCGCCGGTGGACCAGCCGAGCAGGACGAGTTGACGGGCGCCGTGGCTGACGGCGAAGCGCATGACCGCGTCCAGGTCGCGCCACTCGGTGTCGCCGAAGTGGTTCAGGCCGTCGGGCGGGCGGGGGGCGCCCGCGTCGCCGCGGTGGGCGGGGGCGAGGACCGGGAAGCGGAGCCCGTGCAGGAACTCCATGACGTTCATGGCGTGTTCGCGGGTCGTGCCGAGGCCGTGGACCGCGATGACCCAGGTGTCGCGTATGCCGGGGACGAACCAGGCGGGCAGGGTGCCGAGTTCGCCCGGGATCTCGACGTCGGTGTGGTCGAGGCCGAGGACCGACTTCGGGTTGCCGACGTACACGTTCGGGGTGAGCCAGACCTTGTCGCCGGGTTCCAGGGTGCCGTGGGTGACGCGTTCCAGGCGGCGGACGACGGTGTCGGCGGAGTGCGGTTCCGCGGTGAGGACGGGGCCCACGACGGCGTGGGAGGCGTCGCCCGCGAGGCCGTAGATGCCGGGGCGCAGCGCGGCGAGGTCGCGGGTGAGGGCGATGCGGCCGGCGGCGGTGGAGTGGACGGTGAGCCGGGGTTCACCGGGCAGCGGGCGGCCCGGTGACGCCTTCAGTCCGGCGTCGCTGGCGATCCTCCCGGCGACGATTCCGGCGGTGCCGGCCGCCAGGGCTGCGGTGACGGCAGCGGCCGTCGCTTTGACAGTACGCACGCCTTCAGTGTCCTGTCGGACTCGGTGTACGGCCAGTGGGCGGGTGCCTCCGGCGGTTGGGCGGGTGGGTGCGGGTTCGGTGGGGGCGGGCGTTGTGCGCAGTTCCCCGCGCCCCTGGGTGCCTGCGGCGGCCTGTGCGGGTTCGGTGGGGGCGGGTGTAGCGCGTGCGGGTGTGTTGTGGGTCGGGGCCGGGGTGGGGGGTGTCCGTCCTCGGTCCGGCGGTTGCTGTCGATTGAGCAGTACTGGGCAACGGACGCCGGCCGCTGCGGGTGGACACCCCCCACCCCGTCCCCGGCGCGCCGTACGCGGCTACCGGCCCGTCGGGGCGCGCGGTGCGGCTAACGGTCCGTCGGGGCGCGTGAGGTGGGGATCGGTCCGTCGTGGCGCGGGTGACTGCAACTCCCCAGGGGCGCGGGGAACTGCGCGACCAGCCCCCACCGGCCTGCAGACGCGCAAAGACCCGACGCGGCACCCCCGTAGGCGCCCTGTTCAAGCCCCGCGCTGGCCGTACCCCCGCAACCGCTCCCCCGCCTCCGCCACCTGTTCCTCCGTCAGCAGGTTCGGGGTCAGGCCCGGTACCGCGCGGGCCGTCAGCCACAGGTGGCACATCCATTCCAGTTGGGCTGTGCGGTCGTAGGCCTGGGCGAGGGTGCTGCCGTAGGCGATCGTGCCGTGGTTCTGGAGAAGGCAGGCGGAGCGGTCGGCGAGGGCGTGGAGCATGTTCTCGGCCAACTCGTCGGTGCCGTAGGTGGCGTAGGGCGCAACCCGGACGGCGCCGCCGAGCGCGCCGGTCATGTAGTGGATCGCGGGGAGCTCGGACACGAGCGTGGAGACGGCCGTGGCGTGCACGGCGTGGGTGTGGACGACCGCACGGGCGTCCGTGCTGCGGTAGACGGCGAGATGCATGGGGAGTTCGCTCGTCGGGACCAGGCTGCCGAGGACCTGTCGGCCGTCGAGGTCGACGCCCGTGACGTCGTCCGGCGTGAGGCGGTCGTAGGGGACGCCCGAGGGCGTGACCAGGACCGTGTCCGCGACGCGCACCGAGACGTTGCCGGAGGTTCCGACGACCAGTCCGTGGGACACCGTCCTGCGGGCGGTGTCGACCAACTCCCCCCAGGCGTCCGCCTCCTCGGCACCGACATCCCGTACGTCCCGTGGATCCCGCCGTTCCTCAGCCATGCCGCGATCCTGCCAGCCGTGGCGCCGGATCGCCTCCGGGCGGGGCACTGTAGGGCGCGCGCCCGAGCTACGAAAGGGCGCATTTCCGTATACGCGCCCCTCTCTCACAGCTTGGCCGGAGATCGCCCGCAATTCGATTATCTTCCAGTAATCTCTGGGCTTTGTTGTGCACGACGCCATTCCGGGGGGACACATGGCCCGTGATCGCAAGCCTGCCCGTCGCCGAACCCGCGCCCTGGCCGTGTCCGTGGCCACGCTCACCGTGGGAGGCATGGCACTCGCCGAGACACCCGCCTCGGCGGCGAGCCTGCCCAAGGGGCACGACGTCTCTTCGCACCAGAAGGACGTCGACTGGCGGAAGGCCAGGGCCAAGGGCGCCACGTTCGTCTACGTCAAGGCGACCGAGTCCACCAACTACCGCAATCCGCACTTCGGTCAGCAGTACAACGGCGCGCGCGACGCGGGCATAGTCCGCGGGGCGTACCACTTCGCACTGCCGGACAAGTCGTCGGGCAGGACACAGGCCGCGCACTTCGTACGCAACGGCGGCGCCTGGACCGCGGACGGCTGGACCCTGCCGCCCGCGCTCGACATCGAGTACAACCCGTACGACAAGAAGCACAAGTGCTACCGCATGACCAAGGCGCAGCTGGTCGGCTGGATCAAGTCGTTCAGCGATGAAGTGAAACGGCTCACCGGGCGCCGTCCGGTGATCTACACGACCGCCCACTGGTGGAACACGTGCACGGGCGGCAGCGGCGCCTTCGCCTCCGACCACGCGCTGTGGGTGGCCCGCTACAACTCGGCGGACACGGGAGCGCTGCCCGCCGGATGGTCGTACTGGACGATCTGGCAGTACGACAACAGCGGCAGCCTGCCGGGTGACCAGAATCTCTTCAACGGGTCGGCGAATCAGCTGAGGAGGTTCGCCAGGGGGTCGTAGCCGTGGGGCGCACGGGTCGCGCGGGGGCCGAGAGGTCCGGCACAGCCGTAGCGGAAGATTCCGGTCACCGCACGGCCCGCCTCAGTTCACCTTCCGTTCATCCAGGTTACCTACGTTCAACGCGCCAATGACCTCGAACGATTGCCTGGGTAAATGGAAAACTTCTCGCTGATCCTCGCGATTGTGGTGGTAACCGCACTCGCGTTCGATTTCACGAACGGTTTTCACGACACCGCCAACGCGATGGCCACCACCATCTCGACCGGTGCACTCAAGCCCAAGGTCGCGGTGGCCATGTCCGCCGTGCTCAACCTTGTGGGCGCTTTCCTCTCGGTGGAGGTCGCCAACACGATCTCCAAGGGTCTCGTCGACGAGACCGGCATCCGTCCCGAGGTCATCTTCGCCGCCCTGGTCGGCGCGATCCTCTGGAACCTGCTGACCTGGCTGGTGGGCCTGCCCTCCAGTTCCTCGCACGCCCTCATGGGCGGTCTGATCGGCGCCACCATCGCCTCGGCGGGCATGGGCGCGGTCCACGGCGACGCGCTCATCACCAAGGTCCTGATCCCGGCGATCGCCGCGCCGATCGTCGCGGGCATCGCCGCCATGCTGGCCACCCGGCTCTCCTACACCCTGGGCAAGAAGGCCGACGGCAAGGCCGCCGCGAAGGGCTACCGCACCGGCCAGATCGCCTCGGCCGGCCTGGTCTCGCTGGCCCACGGCACCAACGACGCGCAGAAGACGATGGGCATCATCACCCTCGCCCTGGTCGCCGGCGGTGTCGTCGCGCCCGACTCCGACCCGCCCACCTGGGTCATCCTCTCGGCGGGCCTCGCCATCGCGCTCGGCACCTACCTCGGCGGCTGGCGCATCATCCGCACCATGGGCAAGGGCCTGACCGACCTCCAGCCGCAGCAGGGCTTCGCCGCCCAGACCAGCGCGGCCACCGTCATCCTGGCCTCGTCCCACCTCGGCTTCTCCCTGTCCACCACGCACTCCGTCTCCGGTTCGGTGATGGGCGCCGGCCTCGGCCGCAAGGGCGGCGTCGTCCGCTGGTCCACGGCCACCCGCATGTTCGTCGCCTGGGGCCTGACGCTCCCGGCGGCGGCCCTGGTGGGCGCCCTGGCCGAGTCGGTCACCGACCTCGGCGACTGGGGTACGGCGGTCGTGGCGGTCTTCCTCGTCGCCTCCAGCGCGGCGATCTGGAAGATCTCGCGGCGCGAGGTCGTGGACGCGTCCAACGTCAACCACACCGACGAGCCGGCCGGCGTGGTGACCACGGCGATCGCCGCCGTGACCCCGCCGCCCGCGGGCACGGTGACCGAGGTCCTCACCGCCACGATCCCGGCCCCGCCCGCCACGACGGAACCGGCCGCCCCGCCGGCCGCCGTCTGAGCCCGCAGTACTAAGGAAGCCTCACCATGAAGATCGACTGGGAAGCACTCGGCTCCGTCTTCGGCGTCAGCCTCGTCGTCACCGTGGGCCTCGTGGCCCTGTTCACCCTCGGCATCATGGGCCTGTCCCGCCAGGAACGGGCCACCGCCCAGGGCGACTCGGCCGCCCTCGCGGTCACCGGCGCCTACGCCTGCTTCGCGGCGTGCGCGGCGGCGGTGGCATACGGGATCTATCTGATCGTGGCCTGACGGCACCCCGTCACTCGACGGCCGGGCGGGCACGGAACCTTCGGGTTCCGTGCCCGCCCGGCCGTCTTCCATGACCGGCGATGTGGGGTTCTGCACACTCCCCCGCCGCAGGTCAGAAGCAAGTTGACGGCTCTCGAAGGGCCGTGGTGGACTGCCGGAGCCATATACGGCGGCAGAAGAGGAAGCCGGTGCGAATCCGGCGCGGTCCCGCCACTGTCACCGGGGTGGGTAGCCCCGGGAGCCAGGAACTCTCGCCGCCGGTCTCGTCGAACCAGGGCGTGGACACCCTGAGTGAGGACATGACGCGATGCTCGCCTGCCGATCCACCTGCAGTTCCAGGCACTTGAACGACCCCGCGATCGGCTGAGCCGGTGCGTGCCGATCGCGTCTTCGCGTACGGCTCCGCCGCCGGTCTGATCGGTGACCTTCTGCTCGGTGACCCCCGTCGTGGGCATCCGGTCGCCGCGTTCGGACGGGCCGCGGGCGCCGTGGAGCGGGTGTTGTGGCGGGACCACCGGGGGTGGGGCACGCTGCACACCGCCGTGTGCGTGGGCGGTGCGGTGGGACTCGGTGCCGTGGCGGAGAACGTCGTACGTCCGTCCCGTACCGCTTCCGTCGCGCTCACCGCAGCCGCCACCTGGGCCGTCGTGGGCGGGACTTCACTCGTGCGGGAGGCCCGGGTCATCGGGCGGGCGCTGGAGGCCGGAGACGTCGAGGCGGCCCGGGACCGGCTGCCGCATCTGTGTGGGCGCGATCCTCAGGCACTCGATGCCGACGGGATCGCGCGGGCCGTCGTGGAGTCCGTCGCCGAGAACACCTCCGACGCCGTGGTGGGGGCGCTCATGTGGGGAGCCGCCGCCGGAGTGCCGGGGCTGCTCGGGTTCCGGGCCGTGAACACGCTCGACGCCATGGTGGGACACAAGTCGGTCGAATACCGCCGCTTCGGGTGGGCTTCGGCCCGGCTCGACGACCTCGCCGGGTGGCCGGGGGCGCGGCTGACCGCCGTACTCGCCGCCCTGGCCGGTGACAGTCCGCGGGGTGCCGTGCGGGCCTGGCGGGAGGACGCACCCCAGCATCCGAGCCCCAACGCCGGGCCCGTCGAAGCCTCGTTCGCGGGGGCGCTGGGTGTCCGGCTCGGCGGGACCCTCTCGTACGCGGGGCGGGTCGAGCATCGGCCGGTGCTGAATCAGCGAGGGCGCGCCGTCGCCACGTACGACATCGAGCGCGCCGTACGGCTGTCACGGCGCGTCGGGCTGCTCGCGCTCAGCGTCGGTGTCGCCGCGCGGGCCTTCGTGAAGGGGCGTACGGCATGAGTGGCGGGGGTCTTCTCGTCGCCGGAACCACCTCGGACGCCGGCAAGAGTGTCGTCACCGCCGGGATCTGCCGATGGCTGGTGCGGCAGGGGGTGAAGGTCGCGCCGTTCAAGGCGCAGAACATGTCCCTCAACTCGTTCGTCACGCGCGAGGGCGCCGAGATCGGGCGGGCCCAGGCCATGCAGGCGCAGGCCTGCCGCATCGAGCCCACCGCGCTCATGAACCCCGTGCTGCTCAAGCCCGGTGGTGAGCAGAGCAGTCAGGTCGTGCTGCTCGGGAAGCCCGTCGGGGAGTTGAGCGCACGCGGCTATCACGGCGGGCGGCAGCAGCAGCTTCTCGGGACCGTGCTCGACTGTCTCGGCGAGTTGCGGGGCACGTATGACGCGGTGATCTGTGAGGGGGCGGGCAGCCCGGCCGAGATCAACCTGCGGCGTACCGACATCGTCAACATGGGGATCGCCCGGAACGCCGGGCTGCCCGTGCTGGTCGTGGGCGACATCGACCGCGGGGGCGTCTTCGCCTCCTTCTTCGGGACCGTCGCGCTGCTCTCCCCCGAGGACCAGGCGCTCGTCGCCGGGTTCCTCGTCAACAAGTTCCGGGGGGACGTCTCGCTGCTGGAGCCGGGGCTGGACATGCTGCACGGGCTCACCGGGCGCCACACCTACGGCGTTCTGCCCTTCCGGCACGGGCTCGGGATCGACGAGGAGGACGGGCTGCGGGTGTCACTGCGGGGGACCGTCCGGGAGTCCGCGGTGAGCCCTCCGGTGGGCGAGGACGTGCTGCGGGTCGCCGTCTGTGCGATTCCGCTGATGTCCAACTTCACCGACGTGGACGCCCTGGCCGCCGAACCCGGTGTGGTGGTGCGGTTCGTGGACCGGGCGGAGGAGCTGGCGGACGCCGACCTCGTCGTGATCCCGGGAACCCGTGGGACCGTACGGGCACTTGAGTGGCTGCGGGAGCGCGGGCTGGCCGACGCCCTCGTCACCAGGGCCGCGCAGGGACGCCCGGTGCTCGGCATCTGCGGCGGCTTCCAGATCCTCGGCGAGCACATCGAGGACGAGGTCGAGAGCCGGCAGGGGCACGTCGAGGGGCTCGGAGTCCTTCCCGTGCGGGTGCGGTTCGCGCGGGAGAAGACCCTGACCCGGCCGGAGGGCGAAGCCCTCGGCGAGCACGTCGCGGGGTACGAGATCCATCACGGGGTCGCCGACATCCACGGGGGCGAAGCGTTCATCTCTGATGACAAAGGACACAGCCTGGACGGCTGCCGCGTCGGCCAGACCTGGGGGACCCACTGGCACGGCTCGCTGGAGTCGGACGGGTTCCGGCGGGCCTTCCTGCGGGAGGTGGCGGCCGCCGCGGGCCGCCGGTTCGTGCCGGCCCCCCACACCTCGTTCGCCGCGCTGCGCGAGGAGCAGCTCGACCGGCTCGGCGACCTGATCGAACAGCACGCGGACACGGACGCGCTGTGGCGGCTCATCGAGTCCGGTGCGCCGCAAGGACTGCCTTTCATTCCACCGGGAGCGCCCGCATGAGCACAGTGTTGTTGTTGTCCACCGCCGACACGGATCTGCTGGCGGCCCGGGCCGCTTCCGGTGCCGAGTACCGGATCGGCAACCCGACCCGGATCGACGTCACGGACGAGCTGCCCGCGCTCCTCGACGGCGCGGACATCGCCGTCGTACGGCTGCTCGGCGGCAAGCGGGCCTGGGAGGACGGGCTCGCCGCGCTGAAGGCTTCCGGCGTCCCGACCGTGCTGCTCGGCGGAGAGAGCGTGCCGGACGCCGAGTTGATGGCCGAGTCGTCCGTACCGGCCGGTGTCGTGGCCGAGGCGCTCAGGTACCTCGTCGAGGGCGGTCCCGCGAACCTGGAGGAACTCGCCCGTTTCCTGTCCGACACCGTGCTGCTGACCGGCGAGGGGTTCGCCGAGCCGCAGAAGATGCCGGAGTACGGCGTCCATGGCCCGCTCGCGCCGGACAACGGCCGCCCGACCGTCGGGGTGCTCTTCTACCGGGCCCATGAACTCAGCGGCAACACCGCCTTCGTGGACACCCTGTGCGAGGCCATCGAGGCGCGGGGCGCCAACGCCCTTCCCGTGTACTGCGGTTCACTGCGCGGTGCCGACGCCGGACTCTACGAGCTCCTCGCCCGGGCCGACTCCCTCGTCGCCACCGTCCTCGCCGCCGGCGGCACCCACGCCTCGCAGGCCTCGGCGGGCGGTGACGAGGAAGCGTGGGACATCGGGGCGCTGGCCGACCTCGACGTGCCTGTGCTGCAAGGGCTCTGCCTCACGTCGTCCAGGGCCGCGTGGGACGAGTCGGACGCCGCCCTCTCCCCCATGGACGCGGCCATGCAGGTCGCGATCCCGGAGTTCGACGGACGGCTGATCACCGTGCCGTTCTCCTTCAAGGAGCAGGGGCCCGACGACGTCCCGGTGTACGTGGCGGACCCCGAGCGGGCCGCGCGGGTCGCCGGGATCGCCGTACGGCACGCGGAGTTGAGGCACAAGCCGAACGCCGAGAAGAAGCTCGCGCTGGTCTTCACCGCGTATCCGACCAAGCACTCACGGGTCGGCAACGCCGTGGGCCTGGACACGCCCGCTTCGGCGGTGCGGGTGCTGGACTCGCTCAGGGATGCCGGGTACGTCGTCGAGGGGTACCCCGACAACGGCGACGAGCTCATCCACCGGCTGATCGAGGCCGGCGGACACGACGTCGAGTGGCTGACCGAGGACCAGCTGGCGTCGGCTCCCGCGCGGGTGCCGCTCGCCGACTACCGGGCCTGGTTCGACAAGCTGGAGCCGGGGCTTCGTCAGGCCATGGTGGACGCGTGGGGTGAGCCGCCGGGCTCGCTGTACGTCGACGGGGACGACATCGTGCTGGCCTCGCTCCAGTTCGGGAACGTCGTCGTGATGATCCAGCCGCCGCGCGGCTTCGGGGAGAACCCGATCGCGATCTACCACGACCCGGACATGCCGCCGTCCCACCACTACATGGCCGCGTACCGGTGGCTCGAGGCTGCGACATCGGAAGGCGGTTTCGGCGCCGACGCGGTCGTCCACATGGGCAAGCACGGCACGATGGAGTGGCTTCCGGGCAAGGGCCTCGGCCTCAGCGGGGGTTGTGCGCCGGACGCCGTGCTCGGTGAACTGCCGCTGATCTATCCCTTCATCGTCAACGACCCCGGTGAGGGCACCCAGGCCAAGCGGCGCGGACACGCCACCGTGGTCGACCACCTGGTGCCGCCGATGGCGCGGGCCGACACCTATGGCGACCTCGCCAAGCTGGAGCAGCTCCTCGACGAGTACGCCCTCGTCTCCGACCTGGACCCGACCAAGGCTCCGGCCGTGCGCGCCCAGATCTGGACGCTGGTCAAGGCGGCCGAGCTCCACCACGACCTGCATGTGGACGAGCAGCCGGACGACGCGGCGTTCGACGAGTTCGTCATGCACATCGACGGCTATCTGTGCGAGATCAAGGACGTGCAGATCCGGGACGGGCTGCACATCCTCGGCGGCGGTCCGGTCGACGAGGCCCGGGTCAACCTGGTGCTCGCCGTGCTGCGCGCCTCGCAGGTGTGGGGCGGGCAGGCGAACGCCCTGCCGGGGCTGCGGGCTTCGCTGGCGGAGCATTTCGGGCTGGTCGAGAAGGAGCTGCTGGCCGAGCCCGGTGCGCCGGTGAAGGTTCCGGTCGAGCTCTCCGACCTCGTCGAAGGCCCTGCGCGCAGTGCCGCCGACGCGATCGATCTGCTGGAGCAGCTGTGCCGTCGGGTCGCGGAGGGCATGGAGGCCGTGTCCTGGGACGTGACGGCCGTCCCCGGTCTCGTGCGTGACGTCCTCGGGACCGAACTCCCCGAGGCCGTCGCCGTGCTGGAGTTCGCCTGCACCGAGGTCGTGCCCCGGCTGGCCCGTACGACGGACGAGATCGCACACATCCTCAAGGCCCTGGACGGCGGTTACGTCCCGGCGGGGCCTTCCGGCTCGCCGACCCGCGGTCTCGTCAACGTCCTGCCGACCGGCCGGAACTTCTACTCCGTCGACCCCAAGGCCATTCCGTCCAGGCTGAGCTGGGAGGTCGGCCAGTCGCTCGCCGACTCGCTCGTGCAGCGGTACCTGGCCGACACCGGCGAGTACCCGAAGTCCGTGGGGCTCACGGTCTGGGGTACGTCCGCGATGCGTACGCAGGGCGACGACATCGCCGAGATCCTCGCGCTGCTGGGCTGCCGTCCGGTGTGGGACGAGGCCTCGCGGCGGGTCACCGGCTTCGAGGTCGTTCCCCTGACCGAGCTCGGCCGTCCGCGCATCGACGTCACGGTCCGCATCTCCGGCTTCTTCCGGGACGCGTTCCCGCATGTCGTCGGCCTGATCGACGACGCCGTCCGCACGGTCGCCGACCTGGACGAGCCGGCCGACCAGAACTTCGTGAAGGCGCACGCCGACGAGGACACCGTCGAGCACGGTGACCGGCGGCGCGCGACGGCCCGGATCTTCGGGTCCAAGCCGGGCGCGTACGGCGCCGGTCTGCTGCCGCTGATCGACGCCCGCAACTGGCGCTCGGACGCAGACCTCGCCGAGGTGTACGCGGTGTGGGGCGGCTACGCCTACGGGCGCGGGCTGGACGGGCGGGCGGCGCGCGGGGACATGGAGACGGCGTTCAAGCGGATCAATGTGGCCGCGAAGAACGTCGACACCCGCGAGCACGACCTGGTCGACGCCGACGACTACTTCCAGTACCACGGCGGCATGGTCGCCATGGTGCGCCACCTCACGGGCGTCAACCCCGAGGCGTACGTGGGCGATTCCGCGACGCCCGACCAGGTGAAGACGCGGACGCTCGGCGAGGAGACCCACCGGGTCTTCCGGGCCCGGGTCGTCAACCCGCGCTGGATGGCGGCCATGCGCCGGCACGGCTACAAGGGCGCCTTCGAGATGGCGGCGACCGTCGACTACCTCTTCGGCTACGACGCCACGGCGGGCGTGGTCGACGACTGGATGTACGAGAAGCTCAGCGCGGAGTACGTCTTCGACGCGGAGAACCGGGA
The DNA here is from genome assembly GCF_029894425.1 of Streptomyces sp. SAI-127. Lineage (NCBI taxonomy): Bacteria > Bacillati > Actinomycetota > Actinomycetes > Kitasatosporales > Streptomycetaceae > Streptomyces > Streptomyces sp. SAI-127. The sequence continues at coordinate 8,017,800 of NZ_JARXYJ010000001.1, read as the reverse complement.
CTTCATGAAGAAGTCCAACCCGTGGGCGCTGCGGGGCATCACGGAGCGGCTCCTGGAGGCCGCCGACCGTGGACTGTGGGCCGAGCCGGACGCGGACACGCTGGAGCGGCTGCGGGCCACGTACCTGGAGCTCGAGGGCGACTTGGAGGGTGACGAGAAGTGAGTACCCCGTTTCCGTTCACGGCCGTCGTCGGCCAGGAGGACCTGCGGCTCGCGCTGCTGCTGAACGCCGTGTCGCCGGCGGTCGGCGGTGTGCTGGTGCGCGGCGAGAAGGGCACCGCCAAGTCGACGGCGGTGCGCGCGCTCTCGGTGCTGCTGCCCGAGGTCGCGGTCGTCCCCGGCTGCCGTTTCTCCTGTGACCCCGCCGCGCCGGACCCGTCCTGCCCGGACGGTCCGCACGAGGCGGGCAACGGCGGCATGCGCCCCTCCCGCATGGTCGAACTCCCCGTCGGCGCCTCCGAGGACCGGCTCGTCGGCGCCCTCGACATCGAGCGGGCGCTCGCGGAGGGCGTGAAGGCCTTCGAGCCGGGACTCCTCGCCGACGCGCACCGCGGGATCCTCTACGTCGACGAGGTCAACCTCCTCCACGACCATCTGGTCGACCTGCTCCTCGACGCCGCCGCGATGGGGGCGTCGTACGTCGAGCGGGAGGGCGTCTCGGTACGGCACGCCTCGAAGTTCCTGCTCGTCGGCACCATGAACCCCGAAGAGGGCGAGCTGCGGCCGCAGTTGCTCGACCGGTTCGGGCTGACCGTCGAGGTCGCGGCCTCGCGGGAGCCGGACCAGCGGGTGGAGGTCGTACGGCGCAGGCTGGCTTACGACGACGATCCGGCCGGGTTCGCCGCGCGTTGGGCGGACGAGGAGCGTGCCGTACGGCAACGGATCGTCGCCGCACGGGAGTTGCTGCCGTCGGTGCGACTGGGCGACGGGGCGCTCCGGCAGATCGCGGCGACCTGTGCCGCGTTCGAGGTGGACGGCATGCGGGCCGACATCGTGATGGCGCGCACCGCGACCGCGCTGGCGGCGTGGGCCGGGCGGACCGATGTGCTCGCGGAGGACGTGCGGCAGGCCGCGCTCCTCGCGCTGCCGCACCGCCGACGCCGTAATCCCTTTGACGCGCCGGGACTCGACGAGGACAAGCTCGACGAGACGCTGGAGGAGTTCAGCGGGGAGGGCGACGAGGATCCCGACCCGGACGGGCCCGGTGGGGGTGGCGGGCAGCCGCCGTCCGGGACACAGGACGACGGGCCGCAGGCCGACGGGGATTCCGGCGCGCAGCCGGAGGCGGGGGACGGTGGCGAGCCGCAGGTCTCCGGTGCCGGTGCCGGGGAGCAGCCGGCCGCACGGGCTTCCGAGCCCTTCCGTACCAAGGTGCTCAGCGTGCCCGGGCTGGGCGACGGCGCTGCCGGGCGGCGGTCCCGTGCGCGGACCGAGCACGGGCGGACGACCGGTGCCCGGCGGCCCCGAGGGGCCTTGACCAAGCTGCACCTGGCGGCCACCGTGCAGGCGGCCGCCCCGCATCAGCGGGCGCGGGGGCGGACGGGGCGGGGGCTCGTCGTCCGGCGTGACGACCTGCGGCAGGCCACGCGGGAGGGGCGCGAGGGGAATCTCGTGCTGTTCGTGGTCGACGCCTCGGGGTCGATGGCGGCGCGGCAGCGGATGAGTGCGGTGAAGGGGGCCGTGCTGTCGCTGCTCCTCGACGCGTATCAGCGGCGGGACAAAGTGGGGCTGGTGACGTTCCGCGGGTCGGCGGCGGAGGTCGCCCTGCCGCCCACGTCCTCGGTGGACGCCGCGGCCGCCCGGCTTGAGACCTTGCCGACCGGTGGGCGTACTCCGCTCGCGGCCGGGCTGCTGCGGGCGCACGAGGTGCTGCGGGTGGAGCGGCTGCGGGATCCCGCGCGGCGGGCGCTGGTCGTCGTGGTGACGGACGGGCGGGCCACCGGTGGGCCCGAGCCGGTCGCGCTCGCGGGGCGTGCGGCTCGGCTGTTCGCCGCGGACGGTGTCGCCTCCGTCGTCGTCGACTGTGAGTCCGGGCCGGTGCGGCTGGGGCTCGCGGGGCAGCTCGCGGGTGAACTGGACGGTACGGCGGTGACCTTGGACGAGTTGCGGGCCGACTCGATCGCCGGACTGGTGAAGGACGTACAGAGGAGGGCCGCGTAATGCCTCAGGGACAGCCGAGTGTGGTGCCGGAGGACGGGCTGACGACTCGTCAGCGTCGCAACCGGCCGTTGGTGGTGGTGCACACGGGCATCGGCAAGGGGAAGTCGACCGCCGCATTCGGGCTTGCCCTGCGGGCCTGGAATCAGGGGTGGCCCATCGGAGTGTTCCAGTTCGTCAAGTCGGCGAAGTGGAAGGTCGGCGAGGAGAACGCGCTGCGGGTGCTGGGGGCGTCCGGGGAGGGCGGGTCGGTCGACTGGCACAAGATGGGCGAGGGCTGGTCCTGGGTGCAGCGCGATGCCCAGATGGACAACGAGGAGAAGGCCCGGGAGGGCTGGGAGCAGGTCAAGCGGGATCTCGCCGCCGAGACGTACAAGCTGTATGTGCTCGATGAGTTCGCCTACCCGATGCACTGGGGGTGGGTGGACACGGATGAGGTTCTTGACGTGCTCAGGAATCGGCCCGGGACCCAGCACGTGGTCATCACCGGCCGCAACGCGCCCGACAAGCTGGTCGACTTCGCCGATCTCGTGACCGACATGTCCAAGGTGAAGCACCCCATGGACGCCGGGCAGAAGGGGCAGAGGGGCATCGAGTGGTGACGTCTTCCGTCCCTCGGCTGGTCATCGCCGCGCCGTCGTCCGGCAGCGGCAAGACCACCGTTGCCACGGGGTTGATGGCCGCGTTCGCCGCGCGGGGGCTCGCCGTGTCTCCGCACAAGGTGGGGCCGGACTACATCGATCCCGGGTATCACGCGCTCGCGAGCGGGCGGGTGGGGCGGAATCTCGACGCGTATCTGTGTGGGCCGGAGCTGGTGGCTCCGCTGTTCCTGCACGGGGCGCGCGGGTGTGACATCGCCGTCGTGGAGGGGGTGATGGGGATGTTCGACGGGGCCGCGGGGGAAGGGGAGCTGGCGTCCACTGCTCATGTGGCGAAGCTGTTGCGGGCGCCCGTGGTGCTGGTCGTCGATGCCTCGTCGCAGTCCCGGTCCGTTGCCGCGCTGGTGCACGGGTTCGCGTCGTGGGATCCCGAGGTGCGGGTGGGGGGCGTGATCCTCAACAAGGTCGCCTCCGATCGGCATGAGGCGTTGTTGCGGGAGGCGTTGGAGTCTGCCGGGGTGCCGGTGTTCGGGGTGCTGCGGCGGGTGGCCCAAGTGGATACGCCTTCCCGGCATCTGGGGTTGGTGCCGGTCGCCGAGCGGCGGGGGGCGGCGGTGGATGCCGTCGCGGCGATGGCGCAACAGGTCCGTACCGGGTGCGATCTCGATGGGCTGGTTTCGCTGGCGCGGGGTGCGGGGGCGTTGTCGTGTGCGGCTTGGGATGCGGCTGAGGTCTTGAGTTCCTCGCCCCCGCCGCCCCTACCCGTCCCGTCCCCAGGGGCTGCCGCCCCTTCGACCCCGCTCCCAGGGGGCTCTGCCCCCTGGACCCCCGCTCCTCAAACGCCGGAGGGGCTGAATTTCCCATCCGTATCCGGCTACGAACCGCCGCATGGGCAGGTGATCGCCATAGCCGGTGGTCCCGCGTTCACCTTCTCCTATGCCGAGCACGCCGAACTGCTCACCGCCGCCGGTGCCGAAGTCGTCCCCTTCGATCCGCTGCGGGACGAGCATCTGCCCGACGGGACCGCCGGCCTGGTCATCGGGGGCGGATTCCCCGAGGTCTACGCCGCCGAGCTCTCCGCCAACGAACCGCTGCGCAAGGCCGTTTCAGCCCTCGCAGAGACCGGCGCTCCCGTCGCCGCCGAGTGTGCCGGCCTGCTCTATCTGTGCCGTGAGCTCGACGGGCAGCCCATGTGCGGGGTGCTCGATGCCTCGGCCCGGATGGAGGACACGCTCACCCTCGGGTATCGGGACGCCGTCGCCGTCAGCGACAGTTCGCTGGCTGTCGCCGGGACGCGGATGCGGGGACACGAGTTCCACCGGACCGTGGTGGAGCCGGAGGTGGGGGACGCCGCGGCCTGGGGTGTGCGGGTGCCCCGGCGGCGGCTCGAAGGTTTTGTACAGCGTGGTGTGCACGCGAGTTATCTGCACACGCACTGGGCCTCGGTGCCCGGTGTCGCCCGTCGGTTCGTGGAGAGGTGCCGGACGTCATGAGCAGCAGCAGGTTGATCGGGGTCGGGGTCGGGCCCGGGGATCCGGAGCTGGTGACCGTCAAGGGCGTCAACGCCCTGCGCGCCGCCGACGTGGTCGTCGTGCCGGTCATGGACACGGGTGAGAAGGGGCGGGCCGAGGCCACCGTTCTGCACTACGTGCCCCAGGACAGGATCGTCCGGGTCGTCTTCGCTCTCAACGAGCGCAGTGACCACGCCCGGCGCGAGGCCGCCTGGGACGCGGCCGGGGAGCGGGTCGCCGGGTTGCTCGCCGCCCACGCGTGCGTCGCCTTCGCCACCATCGGCGACCCCAACGTCTATTCCACCTTCACCTATCTCGCCCAGACCATCGGCGAACTCGTGCCCGACGCCGTCGTCGAGACCGTGCCCGGCATCACCGCCATGCAGGACCTCGCGGCGCGTTCCGGGGCCGTACTGACCGAGGGCACCGAGCCGCTCACGCTGGTGCCCGTCACCGCCGGTTCCGCCGTCCTCAAGGACGCGCTCAACGGGCCCGGGACCGTCGTCGCCTACAAGTTCGGGCGGCTGGCCGGTGAGGTGGCCGAGGCGCTCAGGGAGACCGGGCGGATCGAGGACGCCGTATGGGGATCGGCGCTGGGCATGGAGGGCGAGTCCATCCGGCCCGCCGGTGAGCTCGACGGGGCTCCCCTGCCGTATCTCTCCACCCTCATCGCGCCCGCGCGGCGGGACGGCACCCGCGGTGGCAAGTTGTGAACCCTTCCAGAGCCGCCGGATCAGCCGGACAGGCCCACCACCAGCCAGATGAAACCCACGCCCGCGACGGTGCACAGCAGGGTCGAGCGGGCGGGGTGTTCGTGGTGGGCCTCGGGGAGGATCTCGGCCGCCGCGAGATAGAGGAGCGCGCCGCCGAAGAGACCGAGGTAGCCGCCGAGCAGACCCTCCGGGATGGTCACGAACGACGTGGAGGCGGCGCCCACCACCGGGGCCGCCGCGTCCGCGAAGAGCATCCCCAGCGCTCTGCGGCGGGCGTTCCCGTACAGGCTCGTGATCGTGTACGTGTTGAAGCCGTCCGCGAAGTCGTGGGCCACGACGGCGAGCGCGACCGCGGTGCCCATGCCGCCGCCCACCTGGAAGGCCGCGCCGATCGCCACGCCGTCCATGGCGCTGTGGCCGACCATCGCGGCCGCCGCGGTGAGGCCGACCTCGGGCGCCCGGCCGTTCCTCTCCTCGCCGCCGTGCGCCGCCTGACGGGCGGCCAGCAGACGTTCCACCAGATGGGCCAGCAGGAAGCCGGCCACGAAGAGGAGCAGGGCCGCGGGGACGCCGAAGACCTCGTCGCCGGCCGCGTGCAGCGCCTCCGGCAGCAGGTCCAGGCCGACCACGCCGAGCATCAGGCCGCCGGCCAGTCCGAGGACCAGATGCCGGCGGTCGGTCACCCGCTGCGCCGTCCAGCCGCCGGCCAGCGTCATCAGGAACGCGCCGAGCGCGACGAAGACCGCCATAGAGCCTTGGTATCCGATCAACCGTTCCTAAAAACTGAGCGGGAGTGAGTCCTGTTGCCAGAACGCATGCTCAGCCGGGTGCTCCGAACGGCGTTGGGCACCCTGGTCGCCCGCTTTCGCTCCACGGCCCGGCGGCGCGCATCCGGTGCGCGGTCCGAGAACGTGGGGGCGGGTTCCCTCGCGCCGCCGGGTGTCCGGTCGGGCCTGGACGGTCCGATGCCCCGCACCATCACTCTGGTGGGGCGGGGGCGGTGTCGTCCGTCGCCGGATCGGATGCCCGAGGGCGCGTCGCCCGATCGCGATGCTCGCCGCATCGTGCCGGGAAATCTTGCGGGTTGTCGTGGTGAGAGGCTGCTGCCAGTGCTGCGCGCCCCAGCGGCTGGTGTAGGCGGGGTCGACCGCGACGACGGCGATGTCCTGCTCGGCGGCCATCGACACCAGCCGGGCCCTGAGCTTCGCGGTCGGGAAGCGGGAGATGAGGCGGCGGAATCGCTTGTTGCGGCCGTGCTTCTCGCGGCTGGTGCCGTCGGTGAAGTCGAGGTCCTCGATGGCGATCGCGGCAGCCCCGCAGCGGCGGGCGTGGTGCAGCAGCCTGCTCAGCGCGTGCCGGATCTGCGCGTCCCGGTGCTGGGTACTGCCGGTGAGGTCGTAGAAGTAGCGCTGCGGTTCGCCGACCGGGTTGCCGTGCACATCGAGGTGCCAGGCGGCGAGGTGGTCGTCGTTCATGTCCACTCCCACCACCCCCCGCGCCAGGGCCGCTTCCAACGGCAGGACGGGAGCGGCGGCCCGCTGCCAGGACGCGGTGATGTACCAGCGCCCCCGTGCCGGATCGTGGTGGATGCGGTAGGCGACCGCCCGGTTGACAGTGATCCGATCCAGCCACTCCTGACCCCGGTGCTTGAACACCACGGCCGCGTCCAGCACATACCGACCGTGCGCCGCGTTCGCCAGATGGGCCAGCGGAGCGGGGAGCTTGAGGGAGAGCTGTCCGGTGTCGGTGACGCGGATCGTCTCGTTGCCGAAGCGTTTGCCGGACTCCCCGTCGGCGGCCAGGAACATCCGCTCGGCCGGCCACCGTTCCCGCCAGGCCTGCTCGTCCAGTCCGGCCGCCGCAAGGTGGTGGCGGGTGTTGGCGAGGCGTTTGCCGCCGCGCACCACACGCACCCGGTCCGCCTCCACCACCGCCAGCCGGTCCTTCAGCGTCTGCAGGCGGCGGGACTTGGCATGCCACTCGCCCCGCCAGGCATACCCGCGCACCAACCCCGCGCGCTTGTCGGCGTTCGCACCGAGCGGCCGGGCCAGCCGCGCCTCGATGGAGGCGATCTGCCCCCGCAGCCAGGCCATGTGGGCGGCCTGCCCACGCCGGGCCAGCGCCCACTGGTCATGGCTGGCCTTGGTGATACTGCCCGCCCAGCGCCCCGACGACCTCCCCGTCAGCTCTCGCTTGCGCACCGCCCAGGAGGCCGCATCATGCGCCAGCCCCTGCCGGGAGCGCTCCGCGAGATCCCCGGCCGCCAGCGACCCCAAGTAGACACCGACCTCGGTGAGCACCGCCGCATCCGCCTCAGACGCCCGCAGCCGGTCCCGGACAGCCACCCCGGCCGGAGCGGGCACCACAAACGACGCCGCCGGCTCCCGCAGCCCGCTCACCCCTTCACCCCCGCCCGCGGTTCGAGCCCCCCGTCACCGCAGTCAACGAGCACCACCCGCAAAGGTCACCCATTCGCCCCAAGAACACTCGTTCCCCCCAGGGCCTCGACCGCAGACACCCCCCTTGGCAGCAGCGAAAACCTCCGGCACACCACGGACGACCGGCCCCGCACATCCGGCCCCGGCGCTCCCTCACACTCACCCGAACCCACTCCTGCTCACTACGTCGCCAGCTGTTCCGAACCCCCGTCCGCGCACATCCGGCCATCGCACCGGCGACACCCTTGACACCTTTTGCAACGAGAGGACCGATTCCCATGGCCGATGCCCCCACCGGCAAGGTGACCTTCGTCGGTGCCGGCCCCGGCGCCGCCGATCTGCTGACGTTCCGGGCCGCGCGCGCCATCGCCGAGGCCGACGTCGTGATCTGGGCCGCGAGCCTGGTGCAGGCGGAGGTCCTCGAGCACGCGCGCGAGGACGCGGAGATCCTCGACTCGGCGACGATGTCGCTCGAGGACGTCGTCGCGGTGTACGGGCGGGCGCGCGAAGAGGGCCTCAAGGTCGCCCGGATCCACTCCGGGGACCCCGCCCTGTGGGGCGGCACGCAGGAGCAGCTCGACCGGTGTGCGCGGATCGGCATCGAGACCGAGGTCGTGCCCGGTGTCTCGGCGTTCTCCGCGGTCGCCGCGCTCGCGCAGCGCGAGCTGACCATCCCCGAGGTCGCGCAGTCCGTCGTGCTCACCCGGCTCGGCGGCGGCAAGACGCCCATGCCGCCCGGCGAGGAGGTGCGGGAGTTCGCCAAGCACGGCACCACCATGGCGATCTTCCTGTCGGCGGCGCGCAGCGGGCAGCTGGTGCGGGAGCTGCTAGAGGGCGGCTATCCGACCTCCACGCCGGTCGTCGTCGCCTACCAGGCGACCTGGCCGGAGGAGCTGGTCGTGCGGTGCACGATCGAGACGCTGGAGGAGACCGTCAAGGAGCACAAGCTCTGGAAGCACACGCTCTTCCTGGTCGGCCCGGCGCTGGACTCCGAGGGCACGCGGTCGCACCTCTACCACCCCGGTCACTTCCACGGGTACCGCAAGGCCGACCCGGAGGCCCGGCGGGCCCTGCGCGCGGCGCGGGGTGCCGGCACGTGATCACGGTCGTGGGTACGGGGACGGGGGCGCCGCCCCAGGAGTTCCTGGCCGGCGCCGAACTGGTGGTGGGCGGGCGGCGGCACCTGGATGCCGTACGGCTGCCGGAGGCCGCGGAGCGGATCGTGCTCGGGCCGCTGGCTCCCGCCCTCGACGCCATGGCGGAGTACCTGGAGAAGGAACGGCGGGTGGTCGTGCTGGCCTCCGGTGACCCCGGGTTCTTCGGGATCGTGCGGGTGCTGGCCGAGCGGTTCGGGCCCGCCGCGCTGGACGTGCGGCCCGGGGTCTCCTCCGTCGCCGCCGCCTTCGCGCGGGTCGGACTGACGTGGGACGACGCGGTGGTGGTCAGCGCGCACGGGCGTGATCTCCGTACGGCGGTGAACGTGTGCCGTGCCCGACCGAAGGTGGCGGTGCTGACGGGGCCGGGGGCGGGCCCCGCCGAGCTGGGAGCCGCGCTCACGGCTCACACCCGCGTGCTCGTCGTCGCCTCCGCCCTGGGTACCGACGACGAACGCGTCGAGCGTGTCACCCCCGCCGAGGCCGCCGCCCGGGACTGGGGTACGGCGGTCAGTGTCGTGCTGTGTCTCGACGGGTCGCGGGCGCTCGGTGCCGTGCGCACGGTGGCCGGGCCCGCGGCCCCGCCCGTCCGATGGGCCCTGGAGGAGGGCGAGTTCACCCACCGGGACTCGATGATCACCAAGTTCGAGGTGCGGGCGCTGGCGCTGGCGCGGCTCGGGCCGCGGCTCGGGGATCTGGTGTGGGACGTCGGCGCGGGCTCCGGGTCCGTGGCCGTGGAGTGCGCGCGGCTCGGCGCCGCCGTCGTCGCGGTCGAGAAGGCGCCCGACGGCGTCGAACGGATCCGCGCCAACGCGGCCGCCCACGCGGTCGACGTACGGATCGTGCAGGGGTCCGCGCCGGACGCGCTCGCGGAACTCGACGACCCGGACGCCGTGTTCGTCGGCGGTGGTGGACGCGAACTGCCCGACATCGTCGCCGTGTGCGCGCGGCGGGCCCGGCGGAGCGTCGTCGTCGCCATGGCCGCGCTCGACCGGGTGCCGGCCGTACGCGCGGCACTCACCGACGCCGGGTTCGACTGCGACGGCGTACTGCTCCAGTCGTCCCGCCTCGCACCGCTGCCCGGGGATGTGACCCGGCTCGCGGCGACCAATCCGGTCTTTCTGCTGTGGGGTGCCAGAAACCCCGTCTCTCATGAAGGAGTTGCTCAGTGATCGGCCTCATTTCCGCCACCGCGGCGGGGGCGGCGGCACGCGACCGGCTGGCCGCTGCATGGCCGGACCGTACGCGCGTGTACGACGGGCCCGTGGGCGACGCCGTACGGCGGGCGTTCGCGGAGTGCGAGCAGCTCGTGTGTTTCCTGGCCACGGGGGCGGTCGTACGGCTGATCGCGCCGCTGCTCGGCGACAAGGCCCGCGACCCGGGTGTGGTGTGTGTCGACGAGGGCGGGCGGTTCGCCGTGTCCCTGGTCGGCGGACACGGCGGCGGCGCCAATGAACTCGCCCGGGAGGCCGGGGAGTTGCTGGGTGCCGAGCCCGTGGTGACGACGGCGACCGACGCGGTGGGGGTGCCCGGGCTCGACATGCTCGGGCTGCCGGTGGAGGGGGCGGTGGCCGCCGTCTCACGGGCGCTGCTGGACGGGGAACCCGTCGCCCTGCACAACGAGTCGGGCTGGCCGCTGCCGCCGCTGCCGGTCGCCGGGGAGGGGGCGTACGGCATCCGGGTCACGGACCGGCTCGTCGAGCTCTCCGGGCAGGAGGTCGTGCTGCGCCCGCCCACCGTCGTCGTCGGCGTGGGCGCCTCCAGGGGCGCGCCCACCGAGGAGATCGTGGAGTTGATCGAGGACTCGTTGCGCCGGGCAGGGCTGTCCGCCCGCAGCGTCACCGAACTCGCCACCGTGGACGCCAAGGCTCAGGAGCCGGGGATCGTGGCGGCGGCCGAGCGGCTCGGCGTGCCCCTGGTCACCCACTCCGCCGAGGAGTTGGCCGCCGTCGAGGTGCCCAACCCGTCGGACGCGCCCCTCGCCGCCGTGGGCACCCCTTCCGTCGCCGAGGCCGCCGCGCTGATCGGCGGCGGTGAACTCCTCGTCCCCAAGCGGAAATCGGCCGCGCGGCCCGCCATGGCGACCTGCGCTGTCGTACGGCGTCCCGCGCGCGGCCGGCTCGCGGTCGTCGGACTCGGTCCCGGCGCCCGGGACCTGCTCACGCCCCGCGCGAAGGCGGAGTTGCGGCGGGCTTCGGTGCTGGTCGGGCTCGACCAGTACGTCGACCAGATCCGTGATCTGCTCCGGCCCGGGACCCGGGTCCTGGAGTCGGGCCTGGGGGCCGAGGAGGAGCGGGCGCGCACGGCCGTCGAAGAGGCCCGCAAGGGCCAGGCCGTCGCGCTCATCGGCAGCGGGGACGCCGGCGTGTACGCGATGGCCTCCCCCGCGCTCGCCGAGGCCTCCGACGACATCGACGTGATCGGGGTGCCGGGGGTCACGGCCGCGCTCGCGGCGGCCGCGATCCTCGGTGCCCCGCTGGGCCACGACCACGTGTCCATCAGCCTGTCCGACCTGCACACGCCGTGGGAGGTCATCGAGCGGCGGGTGCGGGCCGCGGCCGAGGCGGACATCGTGGTCACCTTCTACAACCCCCGCTCCCGGGGCCGGGACTGGCAGCTGCCCAAGGCGCTGGCCATCCTCGCCGGGCACCGGGAGCCGGCGACGCCGGTCGGTGTCGTACGGAACGCGTCGCGGCCGGACGAGTCCGCCCGGCTGACGACCCTGGCCGCTCTCGACCCGGCCACGGTCGACATGATGACGGTCGTGACCGTGGGCAACACGGCGACCCGCGACATCGCGGGGCGCATGGTGACGCCGCGCGGCTACCGCTGGCAGGAGGGCGCCAAGTGAACCGTGTCGTCCACCCGATCGAGGTGGAGTCCTACCGGCGGCTGCGTGCCCGCCTGGACACCTCGCACTTCCCGCCGCTGACCCGGGCGGTGGTGGAGAGGGTCATCCACTCCGCCGCCGATCTGGAGTACGCCACCGATCTGGTCATGGACGAGAGCGACCTGGAGAAGGCGCACGCCGCGCTGCACTCCGGCGCGCCCGTCGTCACGGACGTGGAGATGGTCGCGGCCGGCATCACCCGGCGGGAGACCGTCTGCCGGCTGCGGGACGCGAAGTCGGGGCCCGGTCTGACCCGTTCGGCCCACGCCATCCGCCTCGCCCACGAGCAGGTCGGCCCCGGGGCGATCTGGGTGATCGGCAACGCGCCCACCGCGCTGGAGGAGTTGCTGACCCTGGGCGCGGCCCCGGCGCTCGTCATCGGGCTGCCCGTCGGCTTCGTCGGCGCCGTGGAGTCCAAGGCCGCGTTGCGCGAGAGTGGGCTGCCCGCCGTGAGCAACGTGTCCGAGAAGGGCGGTTCGGCGGTCGCCTCCGCGGCGCTCAACGCCCTGCTGTACCACCCCACCCACCCTTCCGAGGAGACATCGTGACCACCCCGCCGCCCGCCCTGCTCATCGCCGGTCATGGCACCCGGGACGAGGCCGGAGCCGAGGCGTTCCGTGACTTCGTCCGGGAGCTGGGGGCCCGCCACCCCGAACTGCCCGTCGCGGGCGGCTTCATCGAGCTCTCCCCGCCGCCGCTGGGCGACGCGGTGACCGAGCTGGTGGAACGGGGCGTCCGCCGGTTCGCCGCCGTACCGCTGATGCTGGTGTCCGCCGGGCACGCCAAGGGCGACATCCCGGCGGCGCTGTCCCGCGAGCAGGAGCGTCACCCGGGGATCTCGTACACCTACGGGCGTCCGCTGGGCCCGCACCCGGCGCTGCTGAACGTCCTGGAGCGGCGTCTCGACGAGTCGCTGGGCGCGACCGGGGGGCGCACCCCGATGGACCGGGCGGACGTGACCGTGCTGCTCGTCGGGCGGGGTTCCACCGATCCCGACGCCAACGCCGAGGTGTACAAGGCGGCCCGGCTGCTGTGGGAGGGGCGCGGATACGCGGGCGTGGAGACGGCGTTCGTGTCGCTGGCCGCGCCGGACGTGCCGAGCGGGCTCGACCGGTGTGTGGCGCTGGGGGCGCGCAGGATCGTCGTGCTGCCCTACTTCCTGTTCACCGGGATCCTGCCGGACCGGGTGAAGCAGCAGACCGAGGGCTGGGCGGCCGCGCATCCGGAGGTCGAGGTGCGCTCGGCGGAGGTCATCGGTCCGGAGCCGGAGCTGCTCGACCTGGTGATGGAGCGGTACGAGGAGGCCGTCAAGGGCGACCTGCGGATGAACTGCGACTCGTGCGTGTATCGCATCGCGCTGCCGGGCTTCGAGGACAAGGTGGGGCTGCCCCAGCAGCCGCACTTCCACCCGGACGACGACGGCCACCATCACCACCACGGCCACCACGCCGGCGCCCACACCCATGCGCACTGACCGAGCCGGCGGCCACGACCTGCGGCACCACGGCGACGCCGAGGTGCGGGACGACGGGGCGCGGCTCACCGACCTCGCCGTGAACGTCCGCGCGGACACTCCCCCGGTCTGGCTGCGGGAGCGGATCGCCGGATCGCTGGCCGGGCTCGCCGCCTATCCCGACGGGCGTGCGGCGCGGGCGGCGGTGGCGGCCCGGCACGAGGTGCCCGTGGAGCGGGTGCTGCTGACGGCGGGGGCCGCCGAGGCGTTCGTGCTGCTCGCCCGGGGTCTGACGATTCGTCATGCGGTGGTGGTGCACCCGCAGTTCACCGAGCCGGAGGCGGCGCTGCGGGATGCCGGGCACACGGTCGACCGGGTGCTGTTGCGGGAGGAGGACGGCTTCCGGCTCGACCCGGCGGCGATCCCCGAGGACGCCGACCTGGTGGTCGTCGGCAATCCGACCAACCCCACCTCGGTCCTGCATCCGGCCGCCACGATCGCCGAACTGGCCCGTCCTGGGCGGACATTGGTGGTGGACGAGGCGTTCCTGGACGCGGTGCCGGGCGAGCGCGAGGCGCTGGCCGGGCGGACGGACGTGCCCGGACTCGTCGTCCTGCGCAGCCTGACGAAGACCTGGGGCCTGGCCGGGCTCCGGATCGGCTATGTCCTGGCCGCCCCGGAGACGATCGCCGCCCTGGAGCGGGCCCAGCCGCTGTGGCCGGTCTCCACACCGGCCCTCGCGGCGGCCCTGGCGTGCATGGAGCCACGTGCTCTGGCGGAGGCCGCCCACGCGGCCCACCGCGTGGCCACCGACCGGGCCCATCTCGTCGCCGGGCTGCGGGAGTTCGCCTCGGACGGGCTCCGGGTGGTCGAGCCGGCACAGGGCCCCTTCGTTCTCGTACGACTGCCGAAGGGGGCTGTCGTACGACGGCATCTGCGCGACCTCGGTTTCGCGGTGCGGCGCGGGGACACGTTCCCGGGACTCGGCGAGGAGTGGCTGCGGCTCGCGGTGCGGGACCGGGCGACGGTCAACTCCTTTCTGCAGGCCCTGGATCAGGCGGTGACGCTGGCCCAGTACTGAGGCGGGTGCCGTCGGGGAAACGGATCTCGACGGTGCCGCCCGGGGTGAGCGTGGCGGCCGCGCCCGTGACCGGTACGTCGGTGCCGAGTGCCACGAGGGTGACCAGGAGGGCGCCGGTGCCTTCGAGGACGGGGGTCGCCGAGTACCGACCGCAGGCGTTGGTGTCCTCGGCCGCCACGACCGTGCCGTCGGCCTCGCCCCAGCCGTACAGGCCGACGACGGTGCTCGTCAGTCCGTCCGCGGCCCGGCGGACCCGCGCCCAGCCGGGCCCGGACTCGGCGATCGGCGGCCCGCTGTCGTCGGCGAGGGCCCACCCCCCCTTCCCGCACCGGGACGTCGTTCACCGGGATGCGGTGCACGCGTACCTCCCACGGCCCGTGCACCACGCTCACCGTCTCGACACGGTGCCCGAGTGCGAGGTGCCAAGAGGCGGCCCTGCGGCCTTCGCAGTGCAGCGGGTGGATACGGCCGCGGGGGGACGGGGTGCCGTCGGGGGCGAGCAGGGCGAGGTGGTTGTCGGGGCCGAGGGGGGTCTCGGGGGCGGTGGCGGTGGAGTAGGCGAGCTTGGCGTAGTGCGGGCTGTCGTCGTCGGCCGCGGGCGGGGGCGGCAGGCGGTCGGTGCCGTGGTTGACGAGGCGGACGATGCCGTCGGAAGCGGTCGAGTGGAGCAGCCAGCCGGGGGCGGGCAGGGCGAGGACGGTGTCGCTGGTGTCGACGGGGCCGGGCTCCTCGGGGGCCGTCCACACGGGGTGGTCCGCGGGCAGCAGCAGGCCGAGGAACGCCTTGCTCGCCCAGTACGGGGAGGCGGGGCCCGAGTAGCGCTGGAGCACTCCCCCGAACGGCCGGTACCAGCCGAGGGTGAGCAGGCCGCGCTCGTCGGGGGCGCCCCGCTCGGCGAAGTGCTTCAGAGTGCCGGAGGCCAGGCGGCGGGTGACGCCGGGCGGCAGCGGGGTGGCGTCGGCGAGGGCTCCCGCCCAGAGCGGGGCGGCGGCCGCGAACCGGTAGGTGAGGGAGCGGCCCTGGTGGACGGGGGCGCCGTCGGAGCCGAAGAAGTACTGGTGGACGCCGAGGAACTCCCGCAGCCGGTCGCGGTGACGGGACACGGTCCCCGGGTCGGCGCGCGGTCCCGCGATCCGGGCCCACAGCACCGGGTACAGGTGCAGCGCCCAGGCGTTGTAGTAGTCGAACTTCTTCCCGTCGCCGTCGGTGTACCAGCCGCCGCCCCGGTACCAGTCGTCCAGCCGGGCGAGGCCCGCGTCGATCTCCTCCCGGCTGTGCGGGGCGCCGACGGAGGCCAGGAACTCCTCCGTGATCACCTGGAAGAGCCGCCAGTTGGAGTCGTTGGCGGTCGCCCCGACGAACCGGCCGAGCCACTCGGTCACCCGGGCCCGCACCTTGTCGTCGAGCCGGTCCCACAGCCAGGGCCGGGACTCGTGCAGGGCGAGGGCGATCGAGGCCGCCTCCACCATCGGCTGGGCACGGTCGGTGATCGCCGGCCAGTGCTCGGGGTGGTGCGGGTCGGTGCCGGCGGCGAGTCCGGCGGCGTACCGCTCGACGAGCGCGGGGCCGACCCGCCCCGCCGACCCGGCGATCCGGAAGGCCGCGAGCAGGAAGGACCGCGCGAACCCCTCGAGGCCGTCGGACCAGGCCCCGGAGTGACTGGGCGGGCCGGGCAGCCGGTACTGGGCGAACCCCGGGGTGGCGTAGGGCAGGAGCCCGTCGAGCAGCCGGTCGGCGACGGCTTCCCAGTGGGCCCGGGTCCAGCCGGTGAGGGGGGACAGGAGGGGGTCGGTGGGCGGGAGATGGGGGTGGTGCGTCGGGTCGTCGGGGGGCGACACATGCGGCGCGGTCATACGGGGGTGAGTCCTCCGTCGGTCGGTGGTGGGGCGACGCTTTTGCGTACGACGATGTGGGTGCCCAGCAGATGACGGCTCCCGGCGGCGTGTTCGGGGTCGCGCAGGGCGATGCGTACGGCGGCGCGGCCGAGTTCCTCGGCGGGCGTCCGGACCGTCGTCAACGGCGGGTTGAAGTCCTCGGCGAGCGGGATGTCGTTGTAGCCGACGACGGAGATGTCCGCCGGCACCCCGAGCCCGGCGTCGGCGATGGCACGCAACGCCCCCGCCGCGACCATGTCGTCCCCGGCGACCACCGCCGTGAACTCCCTGGTCTCCTTGAGCAGTTCGGCCATCGCCCGCAACCCCGCCGCCCGCCCGAGGCCGCAGTCGACGACCCGCGCGGCGGCCGGGGGCAGTCCGTGCTCGGCGAGCGCGGCCCGGTATCCCGCGACGCGCGCGTCGAGGGCGGTGTTCCCGGGCAGCCCGCCGAGAAAGACGATCCGCCGGTGCCCCGCGGACAGCAGGTGCCCGGTGATCGCCCGGGCCCCCGCCTCGTTGTCGAACTCGACGACCAGCGCCGGGATGTCGGGATCCGGGGCCGGACGGCCGCACAGCACCAGCCGCGCCCCGGAGGAGTCGAGGGCCTGCGCGTAGTGGGTCACGCGCGAGCGATACGCCTCGTCCTCGACGACCCCGCCGACGAGGATCACCAGCCGGGCCCCCTCCTCCCGCATCAGTTGCACGAACTCCATCTCCCGCTGCGGATCCCCGCCGGTCGCCCCGACCACGCACAGCCACCCGCGGTCGGCGGCCTCTGCCTCCACTCCCTCGGCGACCTGGGCGTAGAACGGGCTGGTGACCTGCCGGACCACGACGGCGGCCATCTTGCGGCCCCCGCCGACCAGCGCCCGGGCGTGCGCGTTGGCGACGTAGTCGAGATCGCGGGCGGCACGCAGGACACGGGCCCGGGTCGCGGCCGGCACCGGATGGTTGCCGCTGAGCGCGCGCGAGGCCGTCGCCATCGACACCCCCGCGCGCTCGGCGACCTCACGGATCGTGACCCGCCGCCTGGACCCCGTGTCCGTCATGTCGTTCTCCATCCCCCGCGTCTCCTGTTCCTCGGGCGGCGCCTCACGTATTGGCCGCGTAGTCCTTCGCGAACTCCCCGGCCATTCTGTCGCCGCCCTGGGCACGCCACTTCTTGACCACCGCGTCCCACTCCGACAGCGGCAGCCGCCCGGCCACGATCCCGGTGACGGCGTCGTCGAGCAGCGCCTTGAGCGTGGTGCCCTGGGCGTTCTTGGTGCGGGACTGCAGGCCGTTGGAGGCGTTGCGGATGGCGTACGGCACGACCTTCTGCTGCCAGGAGTGCAGGGCCCGTACGGCATCCGGCATGCCCGGCACGAACAGCACCTGCGGGCCTTCGGCGAGGTACTTCAGCGGCAGGTTGGTGTTGTTCTCGACCTCGCCGAGCTCGGTGG
Source organism: Streptomyces sp. SAI-127 (assembly GCF_029894425.1). Taxonomy (NCBI): domain Bacteria; kingdom Bacillati; phylum Actinomycetota; class Actinomycetes; order Kitasatosporales; family Streptomycetaceae; genus Streptomyces; species Streptomyces sp. SAI-127. The sequence goes on along the minus strand of NZ_JARXYJ010000001.1, from coordinate 8,000,488 downwards.
GCTCGGGGGAGCCGTCCTTGCCGCGGGTGAAGTGGGTGCCCTCGACGCCGTAGTGGACGAGCTCCCACTCCTGGCTGCCGAAGGGGGCGGCGAGGTAGTCGAGGATGCGCAGGAGGAGCTCGACGCGCTCCTTCTTGGCCTTCTTCAGGACGGTGTAGCCGAAGGAGCGGCGGGCGGCGACGATTCCGCCGGGCTTGCCGTCCACGCTGTACGGGAGGGCCGCGGCCGGGGTCAGCTTGCCCTGGGACTCACGGTACTTGGGGAGGTAGGCGCCGAAGCCGTCCTGCATGGAGCCGACGGTGCCGTTGTAGTAGAGCGTGGTGAGGTCGATCTGGGAGACGGACGTCGAGTCCGGGTAGTAGGAGCCGCTCTTGCGGAGCCTGGCCTGGTAGGCGATGGCCGCCTTGTAGCGTTCGTCCGCGGCACAGTGCTGGAAGGTGCCGTCCTTGGTGACGGCCCACTCGTTGGGCGCGTGGTGGGCGGCGGCGTGCACGGCGTTGCCGAACAGGGAGCCGTTGGCGGCCCCGAGGGCGTAGGTGCGGCCGCTGGTGGCCCGCTGGGCGACGGCGGCGAAGTCCTCGGAGGTCCAGCCCTCCTTCATGCCGGCGTCGGTGAACATGCCCTGGTTGAGCCAGAGGGTGGAGCCGGGCAGCGGGCGTTCGAGCGGGATGCCGTAGATGCGGCCGCCGACGCGGCCCATGTCCTGCCAGGCGTGGGTGGGGATCCCGGCGAGGTTCGGGTATGCGGTGACCGCCTCGCCGGAGAGGTACGGCGTGAGGTCCTCGGCCCGTCGCTGTACGAACTCCGCCTCGCGGGGCAGGACGAAGCCGGAGAACAGGTTGATGATGTCGGGCAGGGTGTCGGGGTCGCCCGCCATGACGGTGGCCATCTTCTTCTGGTAGTCGGCCTGGGAGACGATCGTGTACTCGATCTTCACGCCCAGCGCCTTCTCGACGGCCGCCCAGAACCGGTTCGCGGAGGCCGGCTTGGGCGGGGTGCCGAAGGACACCGACATGACCTTGACGGTCGAGCCGTCGCCGGGCGTACGGGACACGGACCTGACGAGGTCGGCGGGGTAGGCGGTGTATCCGGCCTGGACGCCCGCCTCGGTGGGGGCGAGGTCCGGCTTGGGCCCGCTCGCGGCCTTGTACGCGGGCCAGGGGGCCAGCTTCTTGCCCGCGTTGGAGACATCGCTGTCGCCGGAGCCGGTGGAGCAGGCGGTCAGCGCACCGGAGACGGAGGCCGCCGCCGCGGACAGCAGCAGGGTGCGTCGGGACAGGCTGGGCATGGGTGAATCACCTCGTGTCGGCTTGGGCGTGTCATGTGGATCAGGTCGGCTGTGCGGAACGGTGCTTGTTGGCTGACCCGACCGGGGCCATGGGGTCCCCCCGCTCGAGCGAAGCCGAGAGTGGGGAGCGTGCAGCTGCAAGGCGGAGGAAGGGGCCGATGACCACGACGAGCTGATCAAAATGACACCCCCGACGTCAGCTCTTGATGGCGCCGGTGAGCACGCCCTTGGTGAAGTACTTCTGGAGGAAGGGGTAGATCAGAAGGATCGGCACGGTGGCGATCACGAGGACCGCCATCTGCACGGTCTGCGGGGCGGTGACGGTGCCCTCGCCGGTGGTGGCGTCGGTGAGCCCGGATCCGGCCACCACGTAGGTGCGCAGCACCTGTTGGAGGGGCCAGTGGTCGCTCTCCAGGTAGAGGGAGGCGTAGAACCAGGAGTTCCAGTAGGCCACCGCGTAGAAGAGCCCCACGACGGCCAACGCGGCCTTGGACAGTGGCAGTACGACGGAGACCAGCACCCGCAGGTCCCCCGCCCCGTCGAGGCGCGCGGCCTCGTAGAGCTCGTCGGGGATGCCCTGGAAGAACCCGCGCAGGACGACCAGGTTGAAGACGTTGACCAGGACGGGCAGGACCAGCGAGGCGTAACTGTCCAGCAGGCCGAGCTCCTTGACCAGCAGGAAGCTCGGGATCATGCCGGGCGGGAAGAGGAAGGTGAACAGGACCAGGAGGAGTACCGGCCGGCCGCCGAAGACCCCGGGGCGGGCGAGGGCGTAGGCGAGGGTGACCGTGCACAGGAGGCTCAGCAGGGTCCCCACGACCGTGACGCCGACGCTGACGCCCAGTGCGTGGGTGACGATGCCGCCGTCGAGGATGTCGCGATAGGCCTTGAGCGAGGGTTCGGTGGGCCACAGCACCCAGCCCCCGTTGTCGACGACCTCCTCGGTGGAGGCGAGCGAGGTCGACACGATGACGAGGAACGGCACACAGACCAGCAGCACGACGGCAACCAGGGCCACCGCCTTCGCGGCCTGCGTGACCGGCTTCGGTTTCTCCATCCATCCCGGACGGGCCTGGGCACTCACTTGTAGACCCCCTGTTCGCCGAGGCGGTGGGCGACCTTGTTGGCGGCGTAGACGAGAAGGGCGCCGACGACGCCCTTGAACAGGCCCGCGGCGGCGGCGAATCCGTAGTCGCCGCCGACGATGCCCTGGTAGTAGACGAAGGTGTCGATGATCTCGGAGGCCTCGGGGCCCACCGCGTCGCGCTGGAGCAGCATCTGCTCGAAACCGACCGAGAGGATGTCGCCGAGCCGCATGATCAGCAGCAGCACGATCACCGGGCGGATGGCGGGCAGGGTGACGTGCCAGAAGCGCCGCCAGGGGCCCGCTCCGTCGATCGCGGCGGCCTCGTACTGCTGCTCGTCGACCTGGGCGAGGGCGGCGAGGAAGATGATCGTGCCCCACCCGGCGTCCTTCCAGATGACCTGGGCGACGACGAGCGGCTTGAAGGCGTCGGGGTTGCCGATGATGTCGACGGTGTGCAACCCCATGCCGTCCAGGCCGGAGTTGAGCAGTCCGGTGTCGCCGAGCAGCTGCTGGAAGAGGGCGACGACGATCACCCATGAGATGAAGTGCGGGAGATAGGCGACCGACTGCACGAACCGGCGGACGCTGCTCCGGGTGAGGCTGTGCAGCAGCAGGGCGAGGCCGAGCGGGACCGGGAAGTAGAAGACGAGTTGGAGGACGGCGATCCAGACGGTGTTGAGCACCGAGTCCCAGAACGCGGTGTCCTCGAACATCCGCCGGAAGTTGCCGAGTCCGGTCCAGGGGCTGCCCCACAGGCCGTCGAAGGGGACGTACTCCTTGAACGCGATGACGTTGCCGACCAGCGCGCCGTAGTGGAAGAGCAGGAAGTAGGCGAGGCCGGGCAGCATCAGCAGGAAAAGAGCTCTGCTCTGGAAGCGTTTTCGTCGTACGACTGCCAAGGCTCTCCCTCTTCCTGGTGGGTCAGACCGAAGAGGAAGTTAAAGCGCTTTCATGCATGGGTCAACAGTTCTGACAAAGCTGGTGAGTTGACGCAGGTCAGGTGGGTACTCTCACGCGTGAACGCGAGTGAAAGCGCTCTCAGTCAGCCGTTGGGGCGGCGCGCCAGGAGGACGCTCACCACGGCCACTACCGCCGCTGTGCCATCCGGGAGAATGCCGCGCGGCGGCCCGGGGCCTACTGCACCACCCGGCCGTTCAGCACGATCCGGAGCGGGTTCGCCAGGACGCGTACGTCCGTGCGCGGGTCCCGTTCGTACACCACCAGGTCCGCGGCGGCGCCCTCTTCAAGGCCGGGGCGTCCCAGCCACTTCCGGGCACCCCATGCCGTCGCCGACAGGGCCTGAAGCGGGGGGATGCCGGCCGTCACCAGTTCCGCGACCTCCGCCGCGACCAGGCCGTGCGGGAGGGTGCCGCCCGCGTCCGTGCCGACGTAGACCGGGATGCCGGCGTCGTAGGCGTTCCGTACGGTGTCGTAGCGGCGTTCGTGGAGCCGGCGCATATGGGCGGACCAGCGGGGGAACCTGGACTCGCCGCCGTCCGCGAGCTTCGGGAAGGTCGCGATGTTGACCAGGGTCGGCACGATCGCGACGCCCCGGGAGACGAACAGCGGGATCAGGTCCTCCGTGAGGCCCGTCGCGTGTTCGACGCAGTCGATGCCGGACTCGACCAGGTCCTTCAGGGAGTTCTCGGCGAAGCAGTGCGCGGTGACCCGGGCGCCCAGGCGGTGGGCCTCCGCGATCGCCGCCTCGATGGCGTCCCGGGGCCAGTTGGGGGCCAGGTCGCCCACCTCGCGGTCGATCCAGTCGCCGACCAGCTTGACCCAGCCGTCACCCCGCCGGGCCTCCTGCGCGACGTACGCGACGAGGTCCGCGGGCTCGATCTCCCAGGCGTAGTCGCGGATGTAGCGGCGGGTGCGGGCGATGTGCCGACCGGCCCTGATGATCTTCGGCAGGTCCTCGCGGTCGTCCACCCACCGCGTGTCGGAGGGTGACCCGGCGTCGCGGATCAGCAGGGTGCCGGCCTCCCGGTCGGCCAGGGCCTGCTTCTCGGCCACGTCCTGGTCGACCGGGCCGTGCGGGCCCAGACCCACATGGCAGTGCGCGTCCACCAGACCGGGCAGCGCCCAGCCCGACACCGTGCGGATGTCACGGGCGGCGACGGGGCGGTCGTAGGAGATCCGCCCGTCGACCACCCACAGCTCGTCCCGGACGTCCTCGGGGCCGGCCAGGATCCGGCCCTTCACGTGCAGCACCGTGCGATCGTTCATGCACCGCACCCTAGCCAGGGGAAGGTCACTGCTCCCAGGGCGGTGGTCCCTCGAAGGCGAGCTGGTGGACGTCGAAGAGGACCGCCGCCTCGACGCCGAGGGCGGGTCCGCCCTGCCGGGCCGCCCAGGTCAGGAAGGGGCGCGGCTCGAAGGCTCCGGTCCCCAGGCCCTTGGTGTACTCGGCGTGCGCCGACAGGGAGGCGATGCCCCGCTCCAGGGGTTCGCCGGAGACGTCCACGCCGTGGGTGGGGCGGTCGGTGCCGGCGACGGCCACGAAGCGGACGCCGCCCCAGGGCTCGAGGCCCTCGTCGGCGAGTTCCGGGAAGATCCACCGGTTGCCGGCGTCGCGTGCCGCGTCGAGCGCGGCCAGGCCCACCACGCGGTGGTCGGCCTGGTTGACCACCCCGGCGACCATCCGCACGGTGTACGCCCCCGTCACCACGACCTCGGGCCGGTGCCGGCGGATGATCCGCACGATGTCGCGGCGCAGGAGCGGGCCCTCCTCGATCATCCCGTCGCGGTGGTCGAGGAACTCCACGGTGTCCACGCCCACTTCACGCGCGCCCGCCCGCTCCTCGGCCTCGCGCAGGGGGGCCGCCCGGTCCGGGTGCAGCCCGTCGATGCCCGCCTCGCCGCGGGTGGCCAGCAGATACGTGACCCGCTTGCCCTGCGCTGTCCAGCGGGCCACCGCGGACGCCGTCCCGTACTCGATGTCGTCCGGGTGCGCCGCCACAGCGAGGCAGCGCTCCCAGTCCTCCGGCAGCGGGGCCAGGGTGCCGCCCGCTCCGAAGCCGCCCGTGTCGTCGAGAGTCGTCATGCCCGAATGATGGCGGTTGTCCGGCGTCGAGCGACAGGGGAACGTACGTCCCTTTTCAGGCGCCGTCCTCCTCCACGTCGGCCATCGCCGGGTCGAGGAGCCGGGAGAGGAAGTGGCGGGTGCGTTCGTGGCGCGGGGCGCCGATCACCTGGGCCGGGGTGCCGTCCTCGACGATCGTTCCGTCGTCCATGAAGACGACCCGGTCGGCGACCTCGCGGGCGAAGGTCATCTCGTGGGTGACGACCATCATCGTCATGCCCTCCCGGGCGAGCATCCGCATGACCGCGAGGACGTCGCCCACCAGCTCCGGGTCCAGGGCCGAGGTCGGCTCGTCGAAGAGCATCACCTCGGGGCCCATGGACAGCGAGCGGGCGATCGCGACCCGCTGCTGCTGTCCGCCGGAGAGGGAGGCGGGGTAGGCGTTGGCCTTCTCCGACAGGCCCACGCGCTCCAGGTTCTCGGCGGCCACCTGGGCCGCCTGTGCCTTGTCCCGCCTCAGGACCCTGCGCTGCGGCAGTGTGAGGTTCTCGGTCACCGTGAGGTGGGGGAACAGGTTGAACTGCTGGAAGACCATGCCGATACGGCGGCGTACGGCGTCGATGTCGACGTCGGGGTCGGTGAGTTCGGTGCCGCCGACGAAGACCTGGCCCTTCGTGGGCTCCTCCAGGAGGTTCACGCACCGCAGCAGCGTCGACTTGCCCGAGCCGGAGGGCCCGATCACACAGACGACCTCGCCCTGGCCGATCTCCAGGTCGATGCCCTTGAGGACCTCGTTGGTGCCGAACGACTTGTGCAGGCCCCGTACTTCGATCTCCGGCCGGCTCGTCTCAACGGTCATTTCACGGCCTCCTGGGCCTTGGCCTCCATGCGGCGGACCACGAACCCGAGCGGGATCGTCACCAGCAGATAGCACAGCCCCGCGACGAGGATCGGCGTGGAGTTGGCGGTCGTACTGGCCAGGTCGCGGCCGTACTTGGACAGTTCGCGCTCCTCCAGGGTGACGCCGAGGAACAGCACGAGGGAGGAGTCCTTGAACAGGAGCACCAACTCGTTGGTCAGCGGCGGGAGGATGATCCGGAACGCCTGCGGGATGATGATCGAGGCCATCGCGCGGGCCGGTGAGAAGCCCAGCGAACGGGCCGCCTCCATCTGCCCCTTGGGCACCGCCTGGATGCCCGCGCGGATCGTCTCCGCCATGTACGCCGCCGCGACCAGACCGAGCGCGAGGGCGACCTTGCCGTACGTGCCGCCGATGATCTCCGTACCGGGAAACGCGAGCGGTACGGCCACGCCGATGAAGATGAAGATCAGCAGCGCGGGCAGACCGCGGAAGATCTCGATGTAGACGCCGGCGAACCAGCGGTACGGGCCCACCGAGGACAGCCGCATCAGCGCGATGACCATGCCGAGGACGAGTCCGACGACGAAGCCGGACAGCGTGTAGAGCACGGTGTTCTTCAGCGCCAGGGTGATGACGTCGGGGAACATCTGGTCGGCGATGTCCGCCTGCGCGAACTGGTTCTTCAGCCGCCCCCAGTCCGCCGAGACCGCGAAGGCGATCACGACGCCGACGAAGACGACGTACTGGACGCCACGGGACAGGCTGCGCTTCTGACGTCGGGTCAGGCCCTTTTTGCGAGGCTGGAGTTGCGTGTCCGTCGCGGTCATGAGGCGGAGGGAGACGCGGCCGACTCGTCGTACGGACCGATCCACTTCTCGTAGAGCTTCTTGTACGTGCCGTCGGCCTTGGCGTCCGCGAGCGCCTTGTTGACGGCGGCCAGCAGCTTGGTGTTGCCCTTCTTCACCGTGAAGCCGTACTGCTCACCGGTGTTGATGTTGTCGGCGACCTGGAAGGCGTCGGCGTTGGCCTTGTCCTTGAGCCAGCCCTGGACGACGGGGTAGTCGATGACGACGGCCTTGACCTGGCCGGAGCGCAGGCCGTTGAGGACGGCGTCGGAGGACTCGAAGGAGACCGGGTCGAAGCCCTGGCTCTTGACGTAGTCCTCGCCGGTGGTCTGCGCCTGGGCGCCGAGCTTGACCTTCTTCGCCTTGGCGTCGGCGAGCGAGGAGATCCCGCTGCCCTTGGCGACCAGGAGTGCCTGGGTGGCGTCGAAGTAGGGGTCCGAGAAGTCGACGTTCTTCTTGCGCTCCTCGGTGATGGTCATGCCGGCCGCGGCCAGGTCGCAATCGCCCGAGTTGAGGAAGGCGCCGGTCTTGAAGTTCTCGAAGGGGGTGTCGAGGACCTTCTGCTTCACGCCCAGGTCCTTGGCGACCAGGTCGATGAGCGAGACGTCGAAGCCCTGGACCTTGCCGTCGATCTCCGACTGGAAGGGCGGGTACGGCAGGTGGGTACAGGTGGTGAGCTGTCCGCCCTTGGCCAGTTCGACCCCGCCCGCGGCGGTCTTCGAACCGCTGCCGCCGTCGTCACTGGAGGTACAGGCAGCGACGAGCAGGAGCCCGGCCGTCGCGGTGGTGGCGGCCAGGACGCGGGTCCGGCGCCCGGAGAGGGTGTTCACGGAAGGCCTCCTGTGGGGGAACTGTGGGTTCCGATTATAAGGAGAAGTTTGAGTCTCTCAAACCAAACCGATGGTTGCGAGGCCGTTCAGCCTAGGAAGTCGCCGGTCGTCGGGGGTGGAGGAGGAACGGTTACGCTCGTCACGTCTACCCCAGTGAGCGAAGAGAGCACCGTCGTGACGCACCCCTTCCTGGATCTGGCGCCGCTCGGCGCGGCACAGTTCGCCTCGATCGAGGACCGCGTGGCGCGGCTGCTGCGGACCGAGCAGGACGTCGTGATCATGCAGGGCGAGGCGCTGCTGCCGCTGGAGGGGGCGATCCGCTCCACCGCCGGTCCGGATACGACCGCGCTGAACGTCATCACCGGTCCGTACGGGCAGACCTTCGGGAACTGGCTGAGGGACTGCGGTGCGACGGTGATCGACCTCGCGGTGCCGTTCCACACGGCGGTGACGGCCGAGCAGATCTCCGCGGCCTTCGAGGAGCACCCGTCGATCGACTTCGTGTCGCTGGTGCACGCGGAGGCGGCGACCGGCAACACCAATCCGGTCGCGGAGATCGGTGAGGTCGTACGGCGGCAGGGGGCGCTGTTCTATCTGGACGCGGTCGCCTCCGTGGGGGCGGAGCCGGTGCTGCCGGACGCGTGGGGCGTGGACCTGTGTGTGATCGGGGCACAGAAGGCGATGGGCGGGCCGGCCGGTGTGTCGGCGGTGTCGGTGAGCGAGCGGGCGTGGGCCCGGATGGCCGCGAATCCGGCGGCGCCGCGGCGGTCGTATCTCTCGCTGCTCGACTGGAAGGAGCGCTGGATCGACGGCGGCCGGAAGGCCCTGCTGCACGCTCCGGCACAGCTGGAGATGCTGGCGCTGGAGGCGTGCGTCGAGCGGATCGAGGCGGACGGACTGGATGCGGTGATGGGCCGGCACCGGGCCGCCGCCGCGGCGACCCGGGCGGGGGCGCGGGTGCTGGGCGCCGGTCTGGAGCCCTATGTGTACGAGGACCGCGAGGCCGCACCGGTCGCCACGACGCTGCGCTCCCCCTCCGGCCTGGTGGCGTCCGAACTCGTCGCCCGGGCGCTGGCCTCCGACCCCGCGCTGCCGCTGGCCGCGGGCGGGGGCGCGCTGGCCAAGGAGATGATCCGGGTCAACCACTACGGGGTGGACGCGACGCGGGGTGCCGTGCGGGCGAGCCTGGCGGCACTGGGCGCGGCGCTGCGGGAGAAGGGACTCGCGGTCGACGTGGAAGGCGCGCTGCGCGCCGCGGAGGACGCGTGGCGGTAGCCCGCGGCCGGCATTTTCATTAACCGGGACATAATTGTCAGAGTAATTCCGGTGTTTATCAGAGAACAGCTTCCCGTATTCTTCTGCCCGCTTTCCCTGGACCTAAACGCAAAGATTCTGCGAACGCGAAGCGGTTGAATTCGGGTAGATCTCGTGGGGGTTACATGCTTGTGACGCGTTACACATCGTGATCCATTTGCCCCTTATTTGCTGGGCTTAACGGTACATAACGGTCACTTCTTGCGCGTCGGCGCGCGCCCGCGTGATAACACATGGAGCGCCCGCATGTAACCCCACCCGACGATGCAATTTTGAATCTCCCTCGGTAAATTCAATTCGCATGACTGCCGCACAAGCAGACCTGCAAATCGACCGGCCGACGGTCGCGGACGGAGCCGCACTGTGGCGGATCGCCCGTGACTCCGAGGTCCTCGACCTGAACTCGTCGTACAGCTATCTGCTGTGGTGCCGCGACTTCGCCGCCACGTCGGCCGTCGCACGGAACGACAGCGGGGAACCGATCGGCTTCGTCACCGGGTACGTCCGCCCGGACCGACCCGGCACCCTGCTCGTCTGGCAGGTGGCGGTGGACTCGGCGTACCGCGGCCGCGGACTCGCCGCCGCCCTGCTCGACGGACTGACCGCGCGGCTCGCCGCCGAGCGCGGGCTGACCACCGTCGAGACCACCATCACGCCGGGCAACACCGCCTCCAAGCGGCTGTTCACGGCGTTCGCCGAACGCCGTGGCGCCGGCCTGGAGCGCGAGGTGCTGTTCGACACCAGCCTGTTCCCCGACGGGCCGCACGACCCCGAGGTCCTCTACCGCATCGGGCCCCTCTCCCCCACTCCCTCCGCCTGACCCCCCACGCACCCGAGGAGCGATTCTTCGTGACCATCACCCAGCCCGACCTCAGCGTCTTCGAGACCCTCGAGTCCGAGGTGCGCAGCTACTGCCGCGGCTGGCCCACCGTCTTCGACCGCGCGCAGGGCAGCCGCATGTACGACGAGGACGGCCACGCGTACCTGGACTTCTTCGCCGGCGCCGGTTCACTGAACTACGGCCACAACAACCCCGTGCTGAAACGGGCGTTGATCGACTACCTGGAGCGCGACGGCGTCACGCACGGGCTCGACATGTCGACCACCGCCAAGCGCGCCTTCCTCCAGACCTTCCAGGACCTCGTGCTGCGGCCGCGCGACCTGCCGTACAAGGTCATGTTCCCGGGGCCGACGGGGACCAACGCCGTGGAGTCGGCGCTCAAGCTCGCCCGGAAGGTCAAGGGCCGCGAGGCCATCGTGTCCTTCACCAACGCCTTCCACGGGATGTCGCTGGGCTCCCTGGCCGTCACCGGCAACGCCTTCAAGCGGGCCGGCGCCGGTATCCCGCTGGTGCACGGCACGCCGATGCCGTTCGACAACTACTTCGACGGCACCGTCGAGGACTTCCTGTGGTTCGAGCGGCTCCTGGAGGACCAGGGCTCGGGCCTGAACAAGCCGGCCGCCGTGATCGTCGAGACCGTGCAGGGCGAGGGCGGCATCAACGTCGCCCGGCGGGAGTGGCTGCAGGCGCTCGCCGCGCTGTGCGAGCGGCAGGACATGCTGCTCATCGTCGACGACATCCAGATGGGCTGCGGGCGTACCGGTGCCTTCTTCTCCTTCGAGGAGGCGGGCATCACGCCGGACATCGTCACCGTGTCCAAGTCCATCAGCGGCTACGGCCTTCCGATGTCGCTCTGCCTGTTCAAGCCGGAGCTGGACATCTGGGAGCCGGGCGAGCACAACGGCACCTTCCGCGGCAACAACCCCGCCTTCGTCACGGCCACCGCCACCCTGGAGCAGTACTGGGCGGACGGGTCCGCGATGGAGAAGCAGACCCGCAAGCGCGGCGAGCAGGTCGAGCAGGGGCTCATCTCCATCACCGAGGAGAACCTGGCCGACGTGAAGGAGTACCGCGGCCGCGGGCTCGTGTGGGGCATGGAGTTCCACGACAAGGAGCGCGCCGGGCGAGTGGCGCACCGCGCCTTCGAACTCGGGCTGCTCATCGAGACGTCGGGCCCCGAGAGCGAGGTCGTGAAGCTGCTTCCGGCACTCACGATCACCCCCGAGGAACTGGACGAGGGACTCAGCATCCTCGCCCGTTCCGTACGCGAGACCGTCTGAATCACTGTCTGAACAACTGTCTACGTAGGAGGCATCGCAGCACCGTGATCGTCCGTTCTTTCAAGGACATCGAAGGCACCGACCGGCATGTGAGGGCCGCGTCCGGCACCTGGGAGAGCAAACGCATCGTGCTCGCCAAGGAGCGGGTCGGCTTCTCGCTGCACGAGACGATCCTGTACGCGGGTACGGAGACGTCGATGTGGTATGCGAACCACATCGAGGCCGTCGTCTGCGTCGAGGGCGAGGCCGAGCTGACCGACCACGAGAGCGGGCAGACGCACTCGATCACGCCCGGGACCATGTACCTGCTGGACGGTCACGAGCGGCACACGCTGCGGATCAAGGAGGACTTCCGCTGCATCTGTGTGTTCAACCCGCCCGTGACCGGCCGGGAGGACCACGACGAGAACGGCGTCTACCCGCTGCTCACCGAACCCGAATCCGAGGAGGTGTGACCGCACCCATGACCACCACCACCGTCACCGACCTCTATCCCAGCCGCGGCGCCACCGAGGTGTCGACGCCCCGCAAGGACCCGGTCGTCTGGTCCGCCCCCGGCGCGCCGGGACCGATCGCCACGGGCGACCTGGAGGCGTTCGAGCGCGACGGCTTCCTCGCCGTCGACCAGATCATCGGGCCCGACGAAGTCCCCGTCTACCAGCGTGAGTTGGAGCGGCTCGTCACCGACCCGGACATCCGCGCGGACGAACGCTCGATCATCGAGCCGAAGTCCAAGGAGATCCGCTCGGTCTTCGAGGTGCACAAGATCAGCGAGGTGTTCGCGAAGCTGGTGCGCGACGAGCGGGTCGTGGGCCGGGCCCGGCAGATTCTCGGCTCGGACGTCTACGTCCACCAGTCGCGGATCAACGTCAAGCCCGGTTTCGGGGCCAGCGGCTTCTACTGGCACTCCGACTTCGAGACCTGGCACGCCGAGGACGGCCTGCCGAACATGCGGACGGTGTCCGTCTCGATCGCGCTGACCGAGAACTACGACACCAACGGCGGCCTCATGATCATGCCGGGGTCCCACCGCACCTTCCTCGGGTGCGCGGGGGCCACCCCGAAGGACAACTACAAGCAGTCGCTGCAGATGCAGGACGCGGGCACGCCGTCGGACGAGGCGCTGACGGCGATGGCCTCGGAGTACGGCATCAAGCTGTTCACGGGCAAGGCCGGTTCGGCGACCTGGTTCGACTGCAACTGCATGCACGGCTCCGGCGACAACATCACGCCGTTCCCGCGCAGCAACGTGTTCATCGTGTTCAACAGCGTGGAGAACCAGGCCGTGGAGCCGTTCGCGGCGCCCATCCGGCGGCCGGAGTTCATTGGCGCGAGGGACTTCACGCCGGTGAAGTGACCCGCGGTGACCCCGCGGTGACCCCCGGGGGTGACCCTCACAGCCACGACAGCGACGCGGCCCGCTCCAGTACGTTCCGTACGGCGGCCGCGTCGCCCGTGGTGTCCCGGGGAACCGTGTCCGGCGCGTGCCGCCCGCCGACGAGCAGGCAGAAGTCCACGGGATCCAGGGTGAGTTCGGCGGCCACGGGATCGCTCTGCGAACCCAGGACCCACTCCTCGCCGCCCCTGACCGCGAACAGCACCGGCGGCGCCCCGGCTCCCAGGACGGTGCCGAGAACGCGGACGGCCAGCCCGACCAGCTGCCCCAGGTGCGCCTCGGGCGGCGGCGGCACGGCCAGGCCCAGGGCGCGGCCGATGTCGTCGGTGTGGATCCACGCCTCGAAGGCCCGCGCCAGGAAGTGCTCGGTGACGGGCAGCCTGAGGCCCATCAACAGGGTTGTCCCGGCGGCGAGTTCGGGGTCGCGGGCATGCGGGGTGCCGAGGAGCGCGGCCGCCTGCGCGGACCAGTCGGCGACGGTCTCCTCGGGCGTACGGCCGTGCTCATGGGCGATCACCTCGGCGGTACGCCTCTCCCAGGCGTCCGCCCAGTCCGCGTCCTCGTCGATCCGCGCGCCCGGCACCCGGGCGTCGATCCCGAGCCGCAGGGCCAGATGTTCGTCGGCGGCCAGCAGATGGGCGACCGTGGCGTGCACGTCCCAGTCGTGCACGACCGGCGTCGACCAGCGCCCCGCCAGCTCGGGCAGCAGCGCCTCGAGACCGGCGACGGCGGCCGCGTAGGGGGCGGCGTGCCGGGCCACGCGGGGCGGCGCGGGGCGGGCGCGGAGGGCTCCGGCGAGAAGAGTGTCGAGGGCGGGCGGCGGCTCGTCGAGCGGCGGGCCGTCCAGCAGCCGTACGGTCGCGCGCAGCCGTTCCGCCTCCGCCGCACAGCTCTCGCACGCGGCCAGGTGCGGTGGGACCAGCCGCTCCTCGGCCGGTTCCAGGGCGCCGAAGGCCCAGGCGGCCAGCAGATCGCGTACGTCGTCGTGATCGGTCACCGCTCGCCCCCTTCCCTGTGTTCCCCTGCCGCCATCATGCGCCCTCTTCCCACGCCGGGTCGGGCGGGTCGGCCAAAGTCTCCGCGAGGGCGCGCAGTGCGGTGCGCAGCCGGGTCTTCGCGGTGCCCTCGGGGATGCCGAGCTCGACGGCGGCCTGCCGGTAGGTGCGGCCCGCGAAGTAGGCGAGGTGCACCACTTCCCTCTGCGGCTGCGGGAGTTCGGCGAGGGCGGTGTGCAGCAGGAGGGACCGCTCCCGGTCGACGACCGCCTCGGCGGGGCCGGGAGAGGCGTCCGGGATGCCGTGCAGCGCCAAGTCGTCGGCGCGGGCGTCCTTGCGGTGCCGGGCCTCGCTGCGCACCCAGTCCACGGCCCGCCGGTGGGCCAGCACCGACAGCCAGGTCCGCAGGCTGCCCCGGCGCGCGTCGAAGGCGTACGGCCTGCTCCACAGCTGCGCGAAGACCTCCTGCGCCACGTCCTCGGCCGCGGCCCCGCTGCGGGTCACGCGCATCGCGACCGCCCGGACCAGCCCGCCGTACGCCCCGTACGCCTCGGCCAGCGCGGACTCGTCGCCGTACACCAGCCGCCGGTGCAGCTCCGCGTCTGCGGGTTGCTGTACGGACGTCGTCCCGTCCGTGGACTCCACGGCACCACCACCCCTTGATGCCCCTTCCTAGCGTCCCGGGCGGCGCCGCGCCAGCGGTTCAGGCAGACAGGGCGTCCAGGAGCCGGTCGACATCGGCGGCGGTGTTGTAGAGGTGGAAGGAGGCGCGCAGGTTGCCCGCGCGGTCGGAGACCTCGATGCCGGCGGCGCTCAACTCGCGCTGCCGGTGGCCGAGTCCGGGCACGGACACGATCGGCGAGCCGGGGGCCGGCAGCGGTGCGTGGCCGAGGTCGGCGAGTCCCGTACGGAAGCGGTCCGCGAGGGCGAGGTCGTGGGCGCGCACGGCGTCCACGCCGAGCTCCTCCAGGAGTTCGAGGGAGTGGCGGGTGCCCGTGTAGGTGAACAGGGCCGGGCTGACGTCGAACCGCCTGGCGGAGTGGGCCAGTTCGGCGACGGGGCCGTAGCAGCTGTCCCACGGGATCTCCCCCGCGACCCAGCCGGCGAGCACCGGCTTCAGGTCGCCGAAGTCCTCCGGCACGGCGAGGAAGGCCGCGCCGTGCGGGCCGAGCAGCCACTTGAAGGTGGTGGAGACGGTGTAGTCGTACGACCGCGCGTCCACCGGGAGCCAGCCGGCGGCCTGCGAGAAGTCGACGTAGGTCCGGGCTCCGTGGTCCCTGGCCGCTTCCCGCAGGGCGGGCAGGTCGGCGATCCGGCCGTCGGCGGACTGGGCGGCGCTGACCGCGACGAGGGCGGTGCCGGGGCGGACGGAGTCGGCGAGCCGCTCCAGCGGCACGATGCGCACCTTCAGGTCGCCGCGGGTGTGGAAGGGGTTCACGACCGAGGTGAAGTCGTCCTCGGCGGTGAGGACTTCGGCGCCCGGCGGCAGGGAGGCGGCGACCAGGCCCGAGTGGGTGGACACGGACGCTCCCGCCGCGATCCGGGTGACCGGGACGCCGGCGAGCCTGGCGAACGCGGCGCGGGACATCTCCACGTCCTGGAACAGCGGGTCCAGCGGCCTGCCCTCGGCACGGATCAGCGCGGCCTCCTGGAGGGCGGTCACGGTGCGTGCGGGGAGCAGGCCGCTGCTCGCGGTGTTGAGGAAGGTGTTCTTCGGGGCGAACTCGGCGCGGACGAGGCTCTCGAAGGTCTCCATGGCTCCACTGTGGGGCCGGAAGACCTCTCGGTCCATTGCGATTTTCTACGTGGTTTCGCCAAGGAACGCTTATACGTCCGCGCCGACCTGCGTGTTTGTCAGCCCTGCTGGGGTACGGCGCACCCGTCGGGCCCGCAGGCCTCGGCGGAGGTGTCGCCCTGGTCGATCAGCTTCAGCGGGGAGCGGTTGCCCCAGGCCTGGGTGAGGGCCTGGGTGAAGACCTCGGCGGGCTGGGCTCCGGAGACGCCGTACGTGCGGTCCAGGACGAAGAAGGGGACTCCATTGGCGCCGAGCTCGGCGGCCTCGCGCTCGTCGGCGCGGACGTCGTCGGCGTAGGCGGTGGGGTCGGCGAGGACCTTGCGGACCTCGTCGGCGTCCAGGCCGGCCTCCACGGCGAGCTCCACGAGGCGCTCGTCGCCCTCGGTGAACAGGGACCTCTCCTCGGCGAAGTTGGCCCGGTAGAAGATCTGGACGAGCTCGTCCTGCCTGCCCTGTTCCTTGGCGAGGTGGAGGAGGCGGTGCAGGTCGAAGGTGTTGCCGTGGTCGCGGTCCCGGGTCCGGTAGGCGAGCCCTTCGGCGGCGGCCTGGGCGCCGAGGTTCTCCTCGCCGGCCTGGGCCTGGGCCTCGCTCATGCCGTACTTCTTGCTGAGCATCGCGAGGACGGGCTGCACGTCGCTCTTGTCCCGCCCCGGATCCAGCTCGAACGACCGGTGGACGACCTCGACCCCGTCACGGTGCGGGAAGGCCTCCAGCGCCTTCTCGAAGCGGGCCTTGCCCACGTAGCACCAGGGGCAGGCGATGTCGCTCCAGATCTCGACGCGCATGTCTACGGCTCTCTCCAGGTCGGACGGCTGCGGAGACTCCCTCCGCTCAGTGGGTGAACATTCAAGCAGCGGGTCTCATTCCCCGGGTGCCTGCACCTGCTCAGGGGCGCGGGGCCATATCGATGTGCGGCTCCGCCGCGTGGGCGCGACCAGCCCCCTCCCACCCGCAACCGCCCGGCAAGCGAACCCGGCACCCCGGATGGCGCTTGGCTCAGGCCCAGCGCAGCGCTCAGGTTCCGTCGCGCAGGTCGGCCGGCCACTCGGGCCTGAACTCGAGGTGGTCGTACGTCACCACACACCCCTCCCCCATCGGCGACTGCGCCATGAAGCCGATCAGGGCGGCGCCGGTCTCCTTCTCGTCGCCCAGGGTGAAGAGGCGGACGAAGGTCCAGCGCTTGCCGTCGCGGGAGGCGTGGAAGGCGAAGGCGCGGCCGGTGCGGCTGACCCGCAGCCACACCGAACTGCCGTCCACGGTGAAGGAGTTGCAGTCGTCGGAGTGCCCCCGGGTGACGACCGTGCAGACGGTGGGCACGTCCGGGGAGTTCTCCAGGCAGAGTTTGGCCCAGGCCCGCTCGCCGACATGGACGTAGAGCACGCCCGCGTCGAACGATCCGTTGAAGCCCACGGTGACGCGGGCTATCAGCTGGAAGTCCCCCTCGGGGGCACCGAGCAGACGCGGCGCGTCGGCGGCGGGGTCCAGGGACTCCCCGGTGGGCGGCACGAACCGGTCCTGCCGGGGACCGGCCCACCCGGAGAGGATGCCGTCCTCATGGGCCCAGTGCCCGTCGGGGCCATAGGTGCGGAGACGGAAAGGGAGCTCGGGAAGTTCGACGTCCATCCTCAGAGTTTTCCAGCTCCCTCTCCGCGCACGGCCCTCGGGTGTCTAGCGCTCCAGTTGGTTGTTGAAGCGGCGGGGCAGGCCCAGGGGGTTGTCGTCCCTCAGTTCCGGCGGGAGCAGGGCCTCCGGGGCGTTCTGGTACGCCACCGGCCGCAGCCAGCGCTCGATCGCCGTACCGCCCACCGATGTCGACGTGGACGTCGTCGCCGGGTACGGGCCGCCGTGCTGCTGGGCCGGGGCCACGGCCACGCCCGTCGGCCAGCCGTTCACCAGGACCCGGCCGGCCAGCGGCGTCAGCTCCGCCAGGATCTCGGCGCCACGCCCCTCGCCCGCGGCCTCCTGCGCCGACAGGTGAACCGTCGCGGTGAGGTTGCCCGGGAGCCGGGACAGCACGGCCCGCGCCTCGTCGTCGTCCTCGTAGCGGGCCACCACGGTGACCGGGCCGAAGCACTCCTCCAGGAGCAGGTCGTACGCCCCCTCGCTGGTCAGCTTCTCCGCCGCCACCGTGAGGAAGCCCGCGCTCACCGTGTGCTCACCGCCCGCTCCGGGCGTCACCGGCGACTCGACCTCGGGAAGCTCCACGCGCTCGGCGACCCCGGCGACGAAGTTGTCCCGCATGCGGTGGTCGAGCAGGACACCCGCGTCGGTGTCGCTGACGGCGTCGGTCAGGGACTTCAGCAGGCCGTCGCCCGCCGCGCCGGACGGCACCAGGACCAGACCCGGCTTCACGCAGAACTGGCCGACACCGAGGGTCATGGAACCCGCGAGCCCGGCGCCGATCGCCTCCGCGCGCTCGGCCGCCGCCTCCTCGGTGATCACGACGGGGTTCAGGGAGCCCAGCTCGCCGTGGAACGGGATCGGCACCGGCCGCGCGGCCGCCGCGTCGAACAGGGCACGGCCGCCCTTCACGGAACCGGTGAAGCCCGCCGCCGCGACCAGCGGGTGCTTGATCAGCTCGATGCCGGCCTCGAAGCCGTGGACGAGACCGACCACGCCCGCGGGGATGCCGTGCTCGGCGGCGGCCCGGCGCAGCACGGACGCGACCAGCTCGGACAGGGCCGGGTGGTCGGGGTGGGCCTTGACGACGACGGGGTTGCCGGCCGCGAGCGCGCTCGCGGTGTCGCCGCCGGCGACCGAGAAGGCGAAGGGGAAGTTGGAGGCCGAGTAGACGGCGACGACGCCGAGAGGGACCTTGTAGCGGCGCAGGTCCGGGATCGGCGGGGTGGCTGTGTCGTCGGGGTGGTTGATCACCACGCCGAGGAACTCGCCCTCGTCGACGATGTCGGCGAAGGCCCGCAGCTGGTAGCTGGTGCGGGCGAGCTCGCCGGTCAGCCGGACCGGGCCGAGCGCGGTCTCGGCGTCGGCGGCTTCGACGAGGTGGTCCTTGGAGTCCTGGAGCCGGTCGGCGGCGGTGCGCAGGAAGGCCGCGCGGACGGCGCGGTCGGCGAGGGACGCGCGCGCGTCGTGCGCGGCGCGGACGGCGGCGTCCACCTCCTGGGCTGTGGCCTCCACCGCAACCTGCTCGCGCTGCTTCCCGGTTCGGGGGTCGACACTCCAGACTGGTCCTGCTGCCACCGCGGTCCCTCCACGTGTATCTGGGTCAGCCACCAGGACCGTTCGATATGCTGAACGCTGTCTCTGATGGTGAATATGCTGTTGGAGACTATTTCCCGTCGAACGAAGGGGTCAAGGGCGATGTCGGCTGGCGAGACGGGCGGCGGGTCACAGGTCAAGTCCGCGGTACGGACGGTTGAACTGCTCGAATACTTCGCCGGACGTCCCGGCATGCACTCCCTCGCGGCGGTCCAGGAGGCCGTCGGATACCCCAAGTCAAGTCTCTACATGCTGCTGCGCACGCTTGTCGAGCTGGGCTGGGTGGAGACCGACGCGACGGGCACGCGGTACGGCATCGGGGTGCGGGCGCTGCTCGTCGGCACCTCCTACATCGACGGCGACGAGGTGGTCGCGGCGGCCCGGCCGACGCTGGACCGGCTCTCCGACGACACCACCGAGACCATCCACCTCGCGCGTCTGGACGGCACGAACGTCGTCTACCTCGCCACCCGGCAGTCGCAGCACTATCTGCGGCCCTTCACGAGAGTGGGCCGCCGGCTCCCGGCGCACTCCACCTCCCTCGGCAAGGCACTGCTGAGCACGTACTCCGACGAGCAGGTCCGCAAGATGCTGCCGGAGACCCTGCCCGCGCTCACCGAGCACACGATCACCGACCGCGAGAAGCTCATCGAGGAGCTGCACCAGATCCGGGAGCAGGGCTTCTCCGTGGACCGCGAGGAGAACACGCTGGGGCTGCGCTGCTTCGGCGTCGCGATCCCGTACCGCACGCCCGCGCGTGACGCGATCAGCTGCTCGGTGCCGGTGGCGCGGCTGACCCCGGCCCACGAGCAGATGGTGAAGGACGCGCTGTTCGACGCGCGGGACCGGCTGACACTGGCCACCCGTAGGCTCTGAGGCATGCAGATCGCGCTTCGAGAGGTTCATGACAGCGATCTGCCGGTCTTCTTCCGGCAGATGAACGATCCCGAGTCCCTGCGGATGGCCGCGTTCACCCCGAAGGACCCGGCCGACCGGGACGCGTTCGACGCCCACTGGAAACGCATCCGGGCCTCGGACGCCGTGCACCGCACGATCCTGGTGGACGGTGACGTGGTGGGCAGCGCGTCGGTGTACGGCGAGCCGGGCGAGCGCGAGGTGACCTACTGGGTCGACCGGGCCTACTGGGGGCGCGGCATCGCCACGGAGGCGCTGCGGGAACTGGTCCGGCAGGTGCCCGAGCGCCCCCTGTACGCCCGCGCGGCCACCGACAACACCGGCTCCCTGCGCGTCCTGGAGAAGTGCGGATTCCGGGTGACCGCTCAGGCGTCGGGGTACGCCCACGCGCGCGGGGCGGAGATCGACGAGACCGTGCTCATGCTGGACAAGTGAGACCGCCGTAGAAAAGCCGCGCAAGAAGCCTCAGATGAACGTCCGATGAGAAAAGCGGACGCAAGGGAACGATCCGCTTCCGCCTGATCGTCTTCTCGGTGGGATGAACAAGACGATCAGGCGCGCATCGGTCTTCGCGCTGCTCCTGGTGTTCGCTCTGCTGATCCGAGCGACCTGGGTGCAGTTCTACGAGGGCCAGGCACTCGCCGACGACAATGACAACCGGCGGAACGCGATCGAGACGTACTCCTCGCCGCTCGGGAACATCATCGTGGCCGGAAAAGCGGTCACGGGTTCCGAGAAGGTGACGGACAGCGACCTCGCGTACAAACGGACGTACACGAACGGCAAGCTGTACGCGGCGGTGACGGGCTACGCCTCGCAGGCCTACGCCCCGACCCAGCTCGAGGGCATCTACGCCGACCTCCTCAACGGCACCGACAGCCGGCTGAAGACCGTCATGGACACCATCACCAATCAGCGGGCCGAGCCCGGTGATGTGATCACGACGATCGACCCCGCCGTGCAGAAGGCGGCGTACGACGCGCTCGGCGACAAGAAGGGCGCCGCCGTCGCGATCGACCCGGCGACCGGCAAGATCCTGGCGGTCGTGTCGACGCCGTCGTACGACCCGTCCTCGCTGACGGACGCCAACACCGCGGGCAGTGCCTGGAAGCAGCTCAACGCGGACTCCGACAAGCCGCTCACCAACCGCGCGCTGCGCCAGCCGCTGCCGCCCGGCTCGACGTTCAAGCTGGTCGTGGCCTCGGCCGCGCTGGAGGACGGCCTCTACTCCTCGGTGGACGAGAAGACCCAGAGCCCGGACCCGTACACCCTTCCTGGCACGACCACGGAACTCGCCAACGAGAACACCTCCGCGCCCTGCGAGAACGCCACGATCCGCACCGCGCTGCAGTACTCCTGCAACAACGTCTTCGCGAAGATGGCCGTCGACCTCGGCCAGGACAAGGTGAGGGCGATGGCCGAGAAGTTCGGCTTCAACGACGCCGCACAGGATGTCCCGGTGCGGGCCTACGAGAGCGTCTACCCGTCCGGCATGGACAAGTCCTCGACGGCGCTGACCGGTATCGGCCAGTACGACGTCACCGCCACCCCGCTCCAGATGGCCATGGTCTCCGCGGCCATAGCCAACGGCGGCAAGTTGGTGACGCCCCACATGGTGTCGACGATCACCGACAACGGCGGCGACGTCCTGAAGAACTACGACGACGAGGCGAGCACCGAACAGGTCGTCAGCTCCGGCACGGCGGAACAACTCCAGTCGGCGATGCAGACGGTGGTGGAGAAGGGCACCGGCACGAACGCCCTGATCGACGGCGTCACCGTGGGCGGCAAGACGGGCACGGCCCAGCACGGCGAGAACAACAGCCAGACGCCTTACGCCTGGTTCACGTCCTACGGAAAGGCCGACGGGAAGGAGGTCGCCGTGGCGGTGGTCGTGGAGCAGTCGAACGCGGCCCGCTCGGAGGTGAGCGGCAACGGGCTGGCCGCCCCCGTGGCCAAGGCCATGATGGAGGCGGCCCTAAGGAACTGAGGCGTCCCGGTGACTACTTGGCGCCGAGGATCTGCTCGATCGGGTCGATCGCGAAGTACACGAGGAACAGCGCCGAGGCCGCCCACAGCAGCCAATGGATCTCCTTGGCCTTCCCCAGCACCACCTTGATCACGACGTACGCCAGGAAGCCGGCTCCGATTCCGTTCGTGATCGAGTAGGTGAACGGCATCACGGCGATCGTCAGGAACGCCGGGATCGCGATGTCGTACCTGTCCCAGTCGATGTGCTTGACCTGCGTCATCATCAGGAAGCCCACGGCGACCAGGGCGGGAGCGGCGGCCTGGAGCGGGACGATGGTCAGCAGCGGGGTCAGGAACAGCGCCAGGCCGAACAGCCCACCGGTGACCAGGTTCGAGAACCCGGTGCGCGAGCCCTCACCGACGCCCGCCGCCGACTCGATGTACGACGTGGCGGAGGACGCGGAGGCCGCACCACCGGCCACCGCCGCCGCTCCGTCGATCAGCAGGACCCGGCCGAGGTTGGGCACCTTGCCCTCCTCGTCCAGCAGCCCCGCCTCGGCGGTGATCCCGACGACCGTGCCCATCGTGTCGAAGAAGTCGGACAGGATCAGCGTGAAGATCAGCAGGACGACCGTGACGATCCCCACGCCGGGCGCGCTGAAGGAACCGAACAGGCTGAAGTGACCGATCAGCCCGAAGTCGGGAGTGTCGACGACCTTGTCGGGCCACGAGGGTGTCGTCAGCCCCCAGGCCTTGATGTCGGCGACGGAGTTGATGATCATGGCGAGGACCGTCATGGTCACGATGCTGATCAGGATCGCGCCCTTGACCTTGCGCGCGAGCAGCCCGATCGTCAGCAGCACCCCGAGACAGAAGACGAGGATCGGCCAGCCGGTCAGGGCGCCGGTGCCTCCGAGCTGAACCGGCACGGTGGTGTTGGCGGCGTCGGGGATACGGCTCACGAACCCGGCGTCCACGAAGCCGATGAACGCGATGAACAGCCCGATCCCGACGCTGATCGCCTGCTTGAGCGGTTGCGGAATGGCGTGCATGACGGCCTCCCGCAGTCCGGTGACCACCAGCACACAGATGAGCAGACCTTCCAGGACGACAAGGCCCATCGCGTCGTCCCAGCTCATCAGCGGGGCGATCTGGAAGGCGACGACCGCGTTCAGCCCGAGCCCGGCGGCGAGCGCGAGCGGCAGGTTGCCGCCCACACCCATGATGATCGTCATGACCGCGGCCACCAGAGCCGTCGCGGTGGTCAACTGCACCGCATCCAGCTGGTGTCCGAACTTGTCCTTCGCGCTGCCGAGGATGATGGGATTCAGGACAAGGATGTAGGCCATCGTGAAGAACGTGGCGAAGCCGCCGCGTATCTCACGGGCGAAGGTGGATCCCCTCTCGGAGATCCTGAAGTACCGGTCGACGGACATGGTCGATGCTCCCTGGTGCCTGAATGATCGGTGTGCGGATGCTGGCTGGATTGTTCCTGCGTTGAACGCGCCTCAGGTTTTCCCCGTGTTACGGATTCGGGGGCCGCCCCGTCATGCATCGTTCGAAGGACCGTACGAAAACCCTTACTGGATCACTGCTACGCTTCCGGATCTCCGCCCGGCCACCCCCGGACGATCACATGTCATTCACATGACACGCAAAGGAGAGGGAGCCCGTGGGCACAGTCGTCGACGACGCCGCCTCCGTGGAGTTCCACGCCTTCTTCGAACGCCACTACGCCGAACTGTCCCGCCTGGCCCATCTGTTGACCGGCGAGTCGGACGCCGCCGACGATCTGGCCGCGGACGCCCTGCTGGCGCTGTGGCACCGCTGGGACCGGGTGCGCGCGGCCGACCATCCGGCGGCGTACGCGCGCGGAGTGGTCGCCAATCTGGCCCGCACCCGCATCCGCAGCGCGGTCCGGGAGCGCCGGCGCATCGCCCTGTTCTGGTCCCAGCGCGAGGAGAAGGTCGAGAACCCCGACGTGGCGGGCGTGGTCGACGTCCAGGAGGCGCTGCGCAGGCTGCCGTTCCGCAAGCGGGCATGTGTCGTGCTGCGGCACGCGTTCGATCTCTCGGAGAAGGACACCGCGCTGGCCCTGGGTGTGTCGGTCGGTACGGTTAAGAGCCAGACCTCGAAGGGGATGGCCGAGTTGCAGCGGATGCTCGGCCCTCAGAACGCTCCGCTGAAGGTGCACGCCGCGATGGCGCGCACCGGTGACGCCGGAGGAAGGGACCGATGACCATGCGGCGGGACGTGCACGGCGAACTGCGCGCCCGGCTGCAGGACGCGGCCGAGGCGCATGAGCCGAACCGTGAGCAGATCCTCGCCCGGATCGAGCGCGGCATGTCGGAACAGACCCGCCCCGACCACCGGGCGACGCGGCCACCGGTCTACGGCTGGGTGCGGGTGGTGAGCGCCACGGCCGCGGTCGCCTGTGTGCTGGGCCTCGGCGGTTACGCGGTGGCGTCCGCGGTCAAGGACGAGACACCCGCGCAGACGTCGGTCGCGGCCACGGGCACGCCCACTCCGTCGCCCGACGCGACCAGCCGGCCGCCCGCCCCGCCGGCGGATCCGACGCCGAGCACCACCCCCAGGCAGGAGGCCGAGAAGCCGAGCGGTATGCCCTCGCGCACGCCGAGCGCCTCCACCGAGGTGCAGGCCTCCGGCGTCGAGGACGGCCCGCTGTGGTCGGACGGCTCGGTGGACCCGCACAGCAACGAGTTCTGGGCGCAGAGCGATGTGACCTTCAAGACCTCCGAGCAACTGACCGCGCTCACAGTCGAGTTGAGGATCGAACAGACCGGCGGTGTCACCAACACCGGCGCCTGGCGCTCGCTGCCCGAGGGCGACTTCACGCTGACGGTCACCGAGAAGGACGGCTTCCTCGTCTACACCTGGGTGCTCAAGGACGGCCGTACGGTCCCCAAGGGCGAGTGGGTGTTCGCCGGGCAGTACAACCACGAGCGCGGCGGCCGGGACGCGCGGGGCGACGGCTACACCGCGACGGCGACCGCGAAGTCCGGGGACCTCGCCGTGAAGGGCGGCTTCGCGGCCCAGGACGACAGCTCGGACGAAGGGGACTCCTAGGCCTCTTGCAGGTCTCTTGCCGGAGTCTTACCAAAAACCTCCGCCGGCGCGGCAACCGATTCCTCATCAGCGGCCACTTAATGGGTGCACGGTCCCCCTGATGACGGAGCACCTCCCCTTGAGCACGCACAAGAGACCTCTCACCCGCCGGCGGGTACTCGGCGCCTCGGCGCTCGGCGTGGCCGCCACCGGTGCCGCCGTCGCGGGAGGCACCGGCCTCCTCTCCGCCGCCTCCGCGGCGGCCTTCGGCTACTCGGACGACGGCAGGAACTACGTCGTCGACACCGGATCCTCCCTGGTCTTCAAGGTCTCGAAGACGACCGGCGACCTGACGTCCCTGGTCTACAAAGGCAAGGAGTACCAGGGCTACGGCGGCAAGAACTCGCATGTCGAGTCGGGGCTCGGCGCTTCCACGGTCACCGTCAGGCGGTCCGGACCGGTCGTCCTGATCAAGGTCGTGCACGGCGCGATCACCCAGTGGTACGCGGCCCGCAGCGGCCAGAACAACGTCTACCTCTGGACGGACAAGAAGGACGCCTCCTTCACCGCGACCCGCTACATCGTCCGCCTCAAGCCCGGGATGTTCCCCAACACGGGCCCGGACAGCTGGATCGAGACCTCGGACAAGATCATCGAGGCCGGTGACGTCTGGAAGCGTGCCGACGGCACGACCCACTCCAAGCACTACTCGGGCAAGCGGACCATCGACTACGACCACGTCGGCTTCACCACCGGCTCGGTGGGTCTCTGGCTGGTGCGCTCCAACCACGAGAAGGCCTCCGGCGGTCCCTTCTACCGCTCGCTCCTGCGGCACTCGAACGACAAGGGCGCCGGGCTCTACGAGATCCTGCACTACAACGAGGCGCAGACCGAGGCGGAACGTTTCGGCCTCCAGGGTCCGTATGTCCTCTCCTTCACCGACGGTGGCGCTCCGTCGTCCGCGCTCTTCCACGACAGACTCGACACCGGCTGGGTCGACGGTCTCGGCATCACCGGCTGGGTCGGCGCGGCAGGCCGGGGCAAGGTGGCCGGGGTCGGCCTGAAGGGCATGGACGCCGCGTACCCGTACACGGTGGGCTTCGCCAACGCGGACGCCCAGTACTGGGCGAAGGCCGCGGCCGGAACCGGCGCCTTCTCCTGCAAGGAGATGCTGCCGGGGACGTACACCATGACCGTCCACAAGGGCGAACTCGCCGTGCACACCGGGTCGGTGAAGGTCACGGCGGGCGCGGTGACCTCCCTGCACAGCCTCACGATCACCGGCGATCCGTCCACCGCGAAGGCCGTCTGGCGGCTCGGCGACTGGGACGGTACGCCCGGCGAGTTCAAGAACGCCGAGCTGATGACGTACGCCCATCCCTCCGACGGCCGCGCGGCCAAGTGGACCGGCAACGTCACGATCGGCGGCGGGGGCGAGGCGGCGTCCTTCCCGGCGTACATGTGGAAGGACGTCAACAACGGCATCCTGATCTACTTCAAGCTGACCAGGGCCCAGGCGGCCGCCGCGCACACGCTGCGGGTCGGGGTGACCGACGCCTTCGCGGGCGGCCGTCCCCGCGTCAGCGTCAACGACTGGGTTTCGGCCATTCCCACGGCCCCCACGCAGCCCGGCACGCGCTCCCTCACCACGGGTTCGTACCGGGGGAACAACCATTCGTTCATCTTCAACGTCCCTAGTAGTGCCTGGAAGACGGACCCCACGCAGTACAACGTCCTGAAGCTCGACATCGTGAGCGGCTCGGGCGGCAGTGCCTATCTCAGCGCGGGCACGTCGTTCGACTGCATGGACCTGCTGGCCTGAGCCCCCCTCGGCCAGCAGCTGCCGGCTGGAGCCCCCCTCGGGCCGGCACGAGGAACGCCCCGCCTGTGACGACAGGCGGGGCGTTTCGTCGTTCTCCGCTCAGTTCATCGTGGTGCCGATGCTGGTGGAGCCGGTGGTCAGGAAGGCCGTCGAGGGCAGCGAACCGCCCGGCTCGCGGGTGCCGTGTGCCGTGGTGGCATCCGTCGACCTGAATGCCGGGGTCGGTACCCCGCTGTCCCAGTTGTTCGCCGCGGACACCGTGGACGAACTCCGCTTCGCCGACCCGCCCTTGTTGCCCACCGCCAGATTCCGCGCCAACCGGGCCCTGCCCGCGGCGAAGTAGAACCCGGCCTCGGCGTTGGAGTACGCCGTGTTGCGGTTCAGCACGATCGCCCCGGTGTTGGAGTTCTCGGTGAACCCGTTCAGCGTGTTGCCCCAGGCCGCGTTGTTGTTGACGATGTGCGCCACCGTGACGCCCCCGCCGCCCAGCTTGAAGCCGTTGCCGTTGCCCTCGAAGGCGCTGTCCCCCCACCGGTTCCTGCCGTTCCCGAAGGCCCAGCTGTGCTCGACGGTGACCGGCGAGGAGAACTGCCACAGGTCGAGCCCGTCGTCGGAGTTGTCGTAGAGGCGCGCGCCCGTGATCCGGTTGCCGGTGCCGGACCCGAACTTCACGGCGATCCCGTCGGCGTTCTGCCCGTGCCCGGACGGGTCGTAGTTGCCGTGACTGTCCAGGTTCTGCACGAGGTTGTCGCTGGTCCCGTCTCCGCGCAGGGTGAACCCGGAGTCCCCGTTGTTCGCGGTGACGAGGTTCTTGAAGATGCCGCCGACGGAGGAGGTCACGACGAAGCCCTGGGCCGGGGAGTTCTGGAAGGTGAGGTTCTGGACGGTCCAGTAGTCGCCGTATATCCCGGCCAGCCAGGCCCCCGCGGGCAGCCTGGACCCGTCGATCCGCACCTTCTCGCTGCCGTACGCCCGCAAGGTGATCCGTGCCGAACTCGTGCCGTCGGCCGTGGACTTGAGGGTGGCCGACGGAGTGTACGTACCGGCGCGGACCTGAATGACCGTACCCGCGGTGGCGTTCTTCACAGCCGCTTCCAGCTGAGCCGTGCCGGACACGGTGACCGTCGTCGACGCGGCCTCCGCCCCGCCACCCGACAGGCCGAGATGGACGCCGCCCGCGCCCGCGGCGACGGCGACCGCCGCGGCGATGGAGAGCGTGCGGGTCCGGCGGTGGCGTCCGGTGCTGTGACGCACGGGGGCGTTCCTTTCCTCGGCAATGGGGACGCCCTGAAGTCGCCACCAGGGCCGACGAAGTTGCCGCGCCTCGACGAAAACAACCGAAACTTTCGCTGCTTCTCCTCGCGCACTCATCGATTGACGTGCTGTTTCCCACTGGTAACACTCCGAAGGCGCGCACAGCCCCCAACAGAAACCCCCACACCCCCACACTCACAGGAGCGACATGCGCCCTCGTATCCTCCTCGTCGCCTGTCTCTCGCTACTGCTGGCCCTTCTCACCGCACCGCCCGGTTCCGCCCACTCAGGAGCACCACCCGTGAGCCACCCCAAGTACGCCGGCTATCTCTTCGCCTACTTCACCGGCGAGGGCACCGCCGACGGCGAGCAGATCCGCTACGCCCTCAGCCGCGGCAACGACCCCCTGCACTGGCGCGAGCTGAACCAGGGCAAGCCGGTGCTGACGTCGACGATCGGCGAGAAGGGCCTGCGCGACCCCTTCGTGATCCGCTCCCCCAAGGGCGACAAGTTCTTTCTGATCGCGACCGACCTGCGCATGTACAAGAACAGCAGCGGCAGTTGGGACGACGTCCAGCGGCACGGCAGCAAGTCGGTCATGATCTGGGAGTCCACCGACCTGGTCCACTGGACCGACCAGCGCCTGGTGAAGGTCGCCCCGGACAACGCGGGCAACACCTGGGCGCCGGAGGCCTATTGGGACGACAGCCTCGGTGAGTACGTCGTCTTCTGGGCGTCGAAGCTGTACGCCGACGACGACCCCGAGCACACGGGATCGACGTACAACAAGATGCTGTACGCGACCACGAAGGACTTCCGCACCTTCAGCGCGCCCAAGGTCTGGGACGACCCCGGCTACTCGGTGATCGACTCGACGGTCGTGAAGTACAAGGACACCTACTACCGCTACACCAAGGACGAGCGGGACCCCACCTCCAGCTCGCCCTGTGCCAAGTTCATCACCGGCGAGAAGTCGACGAGTCTGACCTCGGCCAAGTACGACCTGGTCGCGGACTGCATCGGCAGCGGTGCGATGGACCGCGGTGAGGGCCCGACGGTGTTCAAGTCGAACACCGAGAAGAAGTGGTACCTGTTCATCGACGAGTACGGCGGTCGCGGGTACGTCCCCTTCGAGACCACCGACCTCGACTCGGGCCAGTGGACCCCGTCCACGAACTACCAACTGCCCGCGAGTCCCCGGCACGGCACGGTACTTCCGGTGACGCAGCAGGAGTACGACCGGCTGCTGGCCGCGTATCCGTCGACGCCCGCCTCTGTGGTGGACGCGACGGCCAAGGGTCAGAAGGGGTACGCGATCGTCACGGAGGCCGCGTCGAAGGTCGTGCTGCCGATGCGGCCGGGCACCGATCTCGTCCGTCTCGCACCGGAGTTGGCGGTCGGTGCGGGAGCCACGGTCACTCCCCGATCCGGCACCCGGCGTGACTTCCGCACACCGCTGACGTACACCGTTACGGCGGCGGACGGCACGGCCCGCAGATGGACCGTCGAGGCCGTGCCGACCGGCAGCCCCGTCCTCCCCGGCCTCAACGCCGACCCCGACGTGCACTATCTGAACGGCGAGTACTGGATCTACCCGACCACCGACGGCTTCAACGGCTGGAGCGGGACGCGGTTCAAGGCGTACTCGTCGAAGGACCTGGTCCACTGGAAGGACCACGGGGTCATCCTCGACCTCGGTGCGGACGTGTCGTGGGCCGACAAGTACGCATGGGCGCCGGCCATCGCGGAGAAGAACGGCAAGTACTACTTCTACTTCTGCGCCGAGCAGCAGATCGGCGTGGCGGTGGCGGACTCCCCCGCCGGTCCCTTCAAGGACGCGCTGGGCAAGCCGCTGGTGGCGAAGGGCGGCTCGCTGCAGGGCCAGATGATCGACCCGGCCGTCTTCACGGACGACGACGGAACGTCGTACCTCTACTGGGGCAACGGGCACGGCTATGTCGTCGCGCTGAACGACGACATGACGTCCTATGACGCCGCCGCGGTGAAGGACATCACCCCGGACAACTTCCGCGAGGGTTCCTTCGTGATCAAGCGGAACGGCACGTACTACTTCATGTGGTCCGAGGACGACACCCGCAGCGAGAACTACCACGTCGCCTATGCGACGGGACCGTCCCCGCTCGGCCCGTGGACCAAGAAGGGGACGATCCTGTCCAAGCGTCCCGAGTACGGCATCCTCGCCACCGGCCACCACTCCGTGGTGAACGTCCCCGGCACCGACGACTGGTACATCGTCTATCACCGGTTCGCCCTGAACGGGCCGGGGAAGCCCGGCGGCGACGGTATGCACCGCGAAACCACCGTCGACCGGCTGGAGTTCGCGGCGGACGGCACGATCAAGCCCGTGGTGCCGACCCTCGAGGGGATCCGGCCGGTGAAGAACTAGCTCACGAAGTACGTCGGGTTCGGGAGCTTGTACGTCTTGTCGGCGTAGCCGCCCTCGAGGTCGGAGTACTGGTCGCCGAAGTTGGCGATGATCTCGTACCCGAGGTCCTTCTCGATGTGCGCGCGGGTGCCGGACTTGTACTGCACGGTGGTGCAGGTCCAGGTGCCCGGCGTGGCGCAGGCGCTCAGGTAGGACGGCGGGTTCGCCTTGTCCTTGAGGAACACGTGGTCGGCGTCGAGGTTCACATCGGCGCCGATCTTCTTCAGGTTCTCGACCGCGGCCGAGCGCTGCGCCTCGCTGAGGCCCGAGTTGTAGAAGACCTCGACGCCCTTCTTCTCGGCGTACTGCACGAGCTCGGGGCTGCCGAAGACAGCCGGGCGGTCGGCCCGGTTCACGTAGTCGGCCCACGTGGTCGCGTTGTACGTGTAGTTGTAGCGCTTCTCGTAGTCGAGGCTGAGCAGCAGCGTGTCGTCGATGTCGAAGACGACGGCGGGCTTCTCGCCCTTGTGGTGCGCCTTGCGGGCGGCCTGGTCGATGTACTTCCGGGCCGCCTTGTCGAGGGAGGCGAGGTCCTTGGCGTACGGGCTGGTGGGGGACGCCTGGTAGACACCGTTCGCGTCGGCCGCGGTGCCGTAGTAGGTGTCGATGTCCTTGACCAGGAGCCCGATGTTGTAGGGCTCGTGCGTGGAGTTCGCCGTGGACTGGCCGGCGGTGGCCGCGCCGGCGCCGTACAGGGCGACGCCGGCGACCGCACAGGTGGTGGCGACGGCTGCGATACGCAGTGACTTATGCATGACAGAGGTTCTACGCGCGTCACCCCGGTGGGCGCGAGACCCGCCCGGTAAAAAACGGGTCAAGCGCCCCGAGCCGGGGTTTTCAGACGTCAGTTCATGGTCGCGCCGATGGTGGTGCTGCCCGTCGTCAGGAACGTGGTGGCGGGCAGGGTGCCGCTGGAACTGCGGGCGTTGTACGTCGTCGAGGCGTCCGTCGACTTGAAGGCCGGGGTGCTGATCCCGCTGTCCCAGTTGTTGCCTGACGAGGTGACCTTGGAGCCCTTGTTGACCGAGCCGCCGCCGTTGCTCACCGCGAGGTTCTTGCCGAGCTTGGCGGAGCCGGTGGCGAAGTAGTAGCCCCACTTGCTGTTGGCGTAGGCGGTGGTGCGGTTGATGACGATGGCGCCGGTGTTGGAGTTCTCGGTGAATCCGTTGCCGGCGTTGCCCCAGGCGGCGGAGTTGTTGATGACGTGCGCGACGACCTCGCCGTCGCCGCCCAGCTTGTAGCCGTTGCCGTCGCCCGCGAAGGCGGAGTCGGACCAGCGGTTGGCGCCGTTGCCCATGGACCAGGTGTGTTCGACGGTGACGGGCGAGGAGAAGGACCAGAAGTCCAGACCGTCGTCCGAGTTGTTGTAGAGGCGGGCGCCGGTGATGAGGTTGCCGGTGCCGGAGCCGAACTTCACGGCGATGCCGTCGGCGTTCTCGCCGTGGTTCGCGGCGTCGTAGTTGCCGTAGGAGTCGATGTTCTTGACCGTGTTGTTGACGGTCCCGTCGCCGGTGAGCGTGAAGCCGGAGTCGCCGCCGTTGATGGTCTTGATGTTGTTCCAGACCGTCCCGGTGCAGGACTGGCAGACGACCGCGCTGTCCGGGGAGTTCTGGAAGGTGATGTTGGAGACGTTCCAGTAGTCGGCGGTCAGTTTGAAGATCCAGTCGCCGTCGGGGAGCGACGAGCCGTCGATCTTCACGGTCTCCGAGCCGTACGCGGTGAGGGTGACCGGCGCGGAGGAGCTGCCGTTGGCCGTGGACTGGAGGGTGGCCGTCGGGTAGTAGGTGCCGCCTCGGACCTGGATGACGGTGCCGGCGGTGGCGTTCTTGATGGCGTTGGACAGGTCGGTCGAGTTGCTGACGACGACCGTCGCAGCCTGGGCCTGGGTGGGGAGAACGGCGATGCCGGAGCCGAGGGCGAGGGCAGCCGTGGCGATGAGAGCGGTACGACGAGACATGGAGTGCGGGTCCTTTCGCCGTGCTTTCGGGGGGTCGTGCCTTTTCGGGGACGGGGTTACAGGACGGCGTCGAGCCAGCCGAAGACCTCGTCCTGCATGCGGTCGACGAAGACATGGCCGAGGTCGGGCCAGGTCTTCAGGTGCAACCGCTCCTCGGCGTGGCGGGAGTGCCAGACGGCGCGCAGCTTGTCGTACGCGACCTGTACGCCGTCGGCGGGGAACAGCGGGTCGAGCCCGCCGTTGAAGAAGAGCATCGGCCTGGGGGCGGCGATGCTCGCCACGTCGGGGAAGTCGAGGAACCGGGGCAGCCCCGGGTGGAGCATGTAGTAACTGGACTGCCCGCGCAGGGTGTTGTTGCCGGGCACCATCATTTCCTTGAGGCCGGTCATCCAGCAGACGGCGGCGGTGGCGGCGACGGCCTCGGTGAGCGCGGCGGTCTGCCAGGCGCGGTAGGCGCCCATGGAGAAGCCCACGGCGGCGACCTCGCGCACCCGTCCCAGCCCCGCCAGGAACCGCGCGGCCCGGGCGTCCTCCCGGGCCATGAGTCCGGCGAGGGAGGAGCCGAGGTTGTAGAAGTTGCTTGCCAGGGCCTGCTGCTGTTCGTAGGCGATCGGTCCGCGGTCGCCCCAGCCGAGCGCGTCCGCGCACAGGACGACATAGCCGCGCCGGGCCAGCTCGTCGCCGACGAACCGGCCGCTGAAGTACTTGTCCGCCCAGGTCTGCGCGGAGGCGAGCCGGGCGTCGTCGTACCAGGGCCGGACCAGTTTCTCCTTGCCGATGTCGAACTTCGCCCCGTGATCGTGGAGAAGCAGCACGGCGGGGAACGGCCCGGGACCGTGCGGGGTGAGCAGTGCGGCGCGGACGCGTTCGTGACGGGTGAGGGAGAGGGTCACCAACTCCCGCGTGTAGCCGTCGCCCTGTGGGCCCCGGACGTATTCGGCGTCGTACGGCGTCCCGTCCTCGCGGTCGACGAGGAGGTGCTCCTCGACCTTGGCGCGGGCCGCCCGCCGCCAGGCGCGGAAATCGCGGACCGGCGAAGTCCCCCAGGCCAGCGGGAAGTCCAGCTCGGCCTTGAGCGCCGGGTGGAAGTCGGGCAGCGGACCGTCCACGACCCCGGCTTCAGCGGGGCTCACCGCTCCCCCGGCCAGCATGGCCGCTCCGGCGCCCACCACGAACGCCCGTCGGCCCACCGGGTCACCGGCGCTCATAGGGCCTCCAGTCCCCGAGATACGTCCGCCGGGTGTGCATGGCGGCCTCTTCGGCGGCCAGCTGGGGCCGGTTCCCGGGGACGGAGATCACCGCGCCGGGGCCGGAGTTGGCGTACTCCCGAAAACGCATGGCCTGCCAGGGATAGGCCTCGCGCATGTTGGTGTAGGGCGCGACCGGGTCGATCCCGGGCCCGATCCGGCTGTTCCGCACCACGAGGGACGGCCAGGCGGTCGTCTCGTACGACGGCACCCAGGGCCGTGCCAGCTTGTACGCCGCGTCTTCTGCCCCCGAGGTGATGCGGGAGCGGACGGCGAGGACGCCGTAGGGGTTGGCGCGGGCGGTGGAGGGGGCGAAGACCATGCCCTTGGGGGTGAAGCCGACGTCCCGCTGGAGTGTGTGGAAGTGGCACTCCTCGAAGACGGCGGTGGCCCGGCCGAAGACGAAGTCGACGTCGCCCTCGATGTAGCAGCGGCGGAAGTACTGCCGGTCGAAGGCGGTGAGCGCGGTGGTCTCGACGAAGAGGGTGTCCTGGTGGGCCAGGAGGCGGACGTTCTCGAAGTGGGTGCGGTCGCCGTAGGTGTAGGCGGCGACCGCCTGGGTGCCGGTGATGTCGGGGTGGTCGGCGCGCAGCCAGTCGTTGGCGAGGGTGAGGTCGCGGACGGTGAGGCCGGGGGCCGCGGAGGAGAAGGTGGCGGAGCCCGCGGTGCCGTAGGTGCCCGAACCGTCGGGCTTCTGGGTGCCGTTGGCGTTGTCGTAGATGATGACGGCGGCGTGGGGGTCGCGGACGGCGCCGCGTACAGTCAACTCCGCTTTGCCCGCCGGGATGTTGACGACCTCGCGGTAGGTGCCCGGGTGCACGACGATCGTCCAGCCGGGGCCGGTGACCGCGTCGACGGCCGCCTGGACGGAATCGCCGGGGCGGACGTGGAGGACGCGGCGCGTTCCCGCGCGGGCCGGGGCGGCCACCGCCACGACGAGGCCGACACCGGCGCTGATCAGTGCTCGTCGCCGCATGTCAGCACTCCTCCCGCCACGGCTTCCAGTCACCGAGGTAGGCCTCCCGGGTGGCCGATTCGGCTTGCTCGGCGGTGAGTTGGGGCCGGCTCTCCGGGACGGTGATCCTGGCGCCGGGGCCGGTGTCGCGGTACTCGGCGAAGCGCTGGTTCTGCCAGGGGAAGGCGTCCGACATGTTGGTGTAGGGGGCGGCCGCGTCGATACCGGGGCCCAGCCAGGTGTCCCGCACCACCAGCGAGGGCCGGGCGGTGGTGTCGGAGCTCGGCACCCACGGGCGGGCCAGCTTGTAGAAGGCGTCCGGCGCCTCGCTGCTGACGCGGCTCCTGGTGACGAGGTAGCCGCGCGGGTTGGCACCCGCCGTGGAGGGCGCGAAGACGAAGCCGTACGGCGCCGCCGCCAGGTCGGTCCGGTTCAGGGTCCGGAAGTGGCAGTGCTCGTAGACGGCCGTGGCCCGCCCGAAGACGAAGTCGACGTCTCCTTCGGCATAGCAGTGCGCGAAGTACTGGCGGGCGAAGGAGGTGAGGGCGATCGAGTCGGCGTAGAGGGTGTCCTGGTGGCCGAGGAAGCGGCAGTGGTGGAAGGCGGAGCGGTCGCCCTGGACCTTGATGGCGACGGCCTGGGTGCCGGTGACGCCGGGGTGGTCGGCGCGCAGCCAGTCGTTGGCGAAGGTGATCCAGCGGGCGGTGAAGCCGTCGGCCTGCACGGTCGTGGTGGCCGACCCGGTGGTGCCGTAGGTGCCGCCGCCGGGCTTGGGGGTGCCGGCCGCGTTGTCGTACACGATCACGACGTCGCGGGGGTCCTCGGAGGCGCCGATCCAGGTCGCCTCGGTGCGGGTGACGTCGACGGCGACGGTCTCCCGGTAGGTGCCGGGTGCCAGGACCAGGGTCCAGCCGCTGCCGGTGGCGGCGGTGACGGCGTCCTTGACGGTGGTGTGGTCGCCGCGGCCCTTCGGGTCGATGTAGAGGGTCTGCGGGGTGAGCCGGGCGGCCGGTGATCCGAAGCGGCCGAACGGGCGCCGGGCGCCGGCCTGCGCGGGGGCCGGCGCGAGGGCGAGCGCGGCCGCCGCTCCGGTGCTCGCGAGCAGGAATCCCCTTCTGGACAGGGGGAGTCGGGTGTCGTGCGAGGGCATGCGGGTGCTCCTTGGACATGCGGCTCAGGGGTGGGGTGCCTCGCGTGAGGGGTGAGGTGGGTGGCCGGGGCGGCCGCTGGATTCCGCCCCGGCCGGTCAGGGGGGCGTGTCAGCAGACGCGCCCGGCGCCCGCGCCGCGGTCGACGATCCCGGGCACCTTCTTGGCCGGGTCGACCTTCGTGCGCAGGGTGGGTGTCCAGCCCGCGCCGGACTGCAGGGTCTCGGCGGGGATCTCGGCGTTGTGGACGGCGATCAGGTCGGTGAGCCTGCCGTTGACGTAGTTGTCGGCGGCGGTCAGCGGTGAGACGTTCCACCGCTTGAGCACCTTGGCCGCGCTGATCCCCGCCGGAAGCGTGAACGCGTTGTGCTCGGCGACGAGTTGGGACTCCTTGCCGATGCCGAAGCTGTAGGCGTAGTCGTCGTTCGCCACGAAGTGGTTGTTGTAGGAGTCGACCTGGCCGAAGCGGACGCGGGGCGCGCGCTCGACGAGGTCGGAGAACAGGTTGTGGTGGAAGGTGACCTTGAGCTTGCCCCGGTCCCCCGCCGCCGTGGACTCGCTGTCGCTGTTGCCGATCAGGATCGTCTTGTCGTGCTCGGTGAAGACGTTCCAGGAGGCGGTGACGTAGTTCGCGCCGCGGACGATGTCCAGCTCGCCGTCGTGCTGCTGGTAGAGCATGCCGAAGTGGGTCGGCGCGGCACTGTCGGGGTGACTGCCGTCGGTGAAGGTGTTGTGGTCCAGCCACACATGGGTGGCCCCGTAGACGACGGCGGTGTCGTACTCGGAGTTCCAGTTGCCCTTGGCACCGTCGGTCGGGTCCCACTGCGGGAAGCAGTCGATCGGGCTCTCGAAGGTGAGGTTACGGACGATGACGTTGTCGACGGCCTTGATCTGCAGGCTCGCGCCCTTGAACCCGGCGTTCTTCCCGATCCCGACGATCGTGGTGTTGGCGGGCACGTTCGCCTTGATGGTCTGGTCCTGGTTGGCGGCGGAGACGCGGCGCAGCCCCTCGGGGCTGTCGGCGGGCTCGGCGCTCAGGTCGGTGTCCAGGCCCCAGGCCTCGGGCGAGTACTTCGCCAGGTAGGCGTCGAAGTCGTACCCGGGCGCGGCGAGGGAGTCGCAGCCCTCGGAGACGGCGTCGATCGTCCCCTTCACCTTGATGATCTTCGGGGCGCTGCCACCGGCGGCGAGGGCGGCCTTGAAGCCGGCCCAGTCGGTGACGGTGTGGACGTGGGCGGCGTCGGCGGCCGCGCCTCCGGTGGTGCCGGTGCCGTCGGAGGCCCAGCCGTCGCCGGTGGCGAGGGTCTCGCGGGCGACGTCTTGGCCCTTGGCCTGAGCGGTGGGGCCGGTGACCGCGAGGACCAGGGCGGCACAACCTGCCACGGCCATCGCCTTTGTAATGACATGCCCATGCCATGTTTGTGCGTTCATTGTGCGGCTCTCTTTCGGCAACGAAGAAGGAGTGGTCAGGCGGTGGCCGACGACGGCCAGGTGATCCAGGACTCCGGGATCTCGGCGTCGAGCCGGCGCACGTCCCGGGGCGCCAGCACGCGGTGCCGCAGCAGCTCACGGGCGACCAGTCGCGCTATGGCAATGGCACCGGGCGGGTTGAAATGCGTGTTGTCCTGCTCGGTGTCGGTCCAGTTGAAGTACTTCTTGGTCTCCTCGACACCGAGCTTCTGCCACAGCGCGAGCGACAGCGCCTGGATGTCGAGCAGCGCGACACCCTCCTCGGTGGCGAGCGCCCGCATCGCCGCCGGATAGTCGCCGTGGGTCGGCACGGCGTTGCCGGAGGTGTCGAACTTCCGGCGCTCGACCGAGGTGGCCAGCACGGGCCGGGCACCACGGGCGCGGGCCCCGTCGATGTACAGGCGCAGATAGTCCTGGTACGTGGTCCAGGGTTCCGTGTAACGGGCGGGGTCCGCGGTCTTCTCGTCGTTGTGCGCGAACTGGATCAGCAGGAAGTCGCCCGGCTGAATGGCGCCGAGAATGACATCGAGCCGTCCCTCGTCGACGAAGGACTTCGAACTCCGCCCGTTCACCGCGTGATTGGCGACACGCCGATCCTTGTGCAGAAAGAAGGGGAGCGCCATGCCCCACCCGGTCTCGGGCGCGGCGTCGGCGTATTTCTGGGCGGCGGTGGAGTCACCGGCGAT
The DNA here is from genome assembly GCF_029894425.1 of Streptomyces sp. SAI-127. Taxonomy (NCBI): domain Bacteria; kingdom Bacillati; phylum Actinomycetota; class Actinomycetes; order Kitasatosporales; family Streptomycetaceae; genus Streptomyces; species Streptomyces sp. SAI-127. Next base: position 7,962,780 of record NZ_JARXYJ010000001.1, on the reverse strand, counting down.
GTAGAGGGTGCGCTGTTCCTTGGCTTGAGCAGTACCGGTTGCGCTGAAAGCGACGGGCACGGCGGCGATCGCCGCCACGGTGACCTGTCTGCGTGTGAGTGACAACTTGGGCAGCCTCTCTTCCCTGAGGGGCGCGGGGCTCTATCGATATGCGGCTCCGCCGCGGGGCGCGACCGGCCACGACGAACCGCGGCCGGCCGCACAGCGAACTCGCGAGCCGTCAGCCGTTCTGTTCCTTCCACTCGGTCTGAGCCTTGTTCAGCTGGTCGGCCATGGTGTCCAGGAAGTCCTTCGCACTCATGTCACCCAGCAGCACCTTCTGGAAGTTCGGCTCGTTGTCCGCCTTGGAGATCGTGTTCCAGTCGGGCAGGTAGTACGGCAGCTGAACGATGGTCGTGGACCCGTCGGTCAGCGCGGCGGCGGCCAGCTTCGTGGGCTCCGCCTTCGAGATCCAGGCGTCCTTGGCGGCGTCGTTGTTCGACGGCACCTGCCCGGCGTTCTGGTTGAACTTGGAGTTCTCCGCGGCCGACGTCGCGAACTCGATGAACTTCCAGGCCGCGTCCTTGTTCTTCGAGCTCTTGAACACCCCGAGCCCGTCGACGGGGTTGGACACCTGCACCCGCTTGCCGGAGGTGCCGATCGGCTGCGGAACGCCCCGGAACTTGTCGACCCCGAGAGCCTTCACGTGGTCCTGGTACGAACCCAGGTTGTGGTTCAGCATCCCGATGGTGCCGGAGTCCCACTGGGCGACCATCTTGGTGAAGTCGTTGTTGAGGTCGGCCGCCGGAGTGACCTTCTTGTACAGCGCCGCGTACTTCTCCAGCGCAGCCACGTTCTTCGGGTCGTTGACCGTGGTCTTGTCGCCGTTCCAGAACGAGGTGATCCCGCTCTGCCCGTACATCGCGTCCAGGGCCTGCGCGATGGACCCGGCGCCACCGCGGATGGTGTAGCCGAACTCGTTCTTCTTGGCGTCGGTGAGCTTGTCCGCGGCCGCGTAGAACTTGTCCCAGGTGGTCGGCTCGTCGAGACCCGCCTTCTTGAACAGGTCGGTCCGGTAGTACAGCACGCCGTTGTTGGCGGAGGTCGGGATCGAGTACAGCGTCCCGTCCCCGCCCCCCGCCGCCTTCAGCACGCCGACCATGTCCTCGTTGAGCTTGCCGTTCAGGGAGGACTTGGAGAGCCGGCTGTCCAGCGGCTCCAGCGCGTTCTGCGCGGAGAAGCCGGCGAGCATGGCCGCGCCGACACCGCCGACGTCCGGCAGGCCGCCGCCCTGGATGGCGGTGTCGACCTTGGACTGGTACTCGGTGGACGCGATGCCGACGTACTCGACCTTGATGTCCGGGTTCGCCTTCTGGAAGTCGGCGATGATCTCCTTCCAGATGTCGGTGCGCACACCGCCGTTGTTGTCCCAGAAGACGATCTTGCCCTTGCCGCTGCCCTCGTCTCCCTTGTCACCGCCGGACCCGCTGCCGTCGTCACCGCAGGCGGTGGCGGTCAGCGCCAGGACGGACCCGAGGGCGACGGCTATGGCAGCGCGCCTGCTTCTGCGGATACTGATCTTCATTGATCGGCTCTCTTCTTCTTCTGATTCCAGCGGAGATATGAAGCTGTGGGGGGAAGTCGGTGGCGCCCGGAGGTCAGTGGCGGGCGTACGGCGCCCAGCCGTCCGTGCCCTTGAGGTAGTTCGCGACGGTGTAGGTCCTCGCGTCGGCGGCATCGAGCTGCGGCCGGTCCGCGCTCGGGGCGGCGCCCGGTCCGGAGTTGCGGTATTCGGCGAACCGCGCGTCCTTCCACGAGAACCCGCTCATGTCGGTCCACGGCGAGGACTTCACGGCGGCCGGCAGCTCGGTGTCGCGGATCAGCACCTGGGCCACGGCGGCGGGTTCACCGCCCGGATGCCACGGCCGTCCCAGATGGAAGGACTGGTCCGGCGCGTCGCTCACGACCTTCGACCGGGTGATCAGGAACCCGTACGGGTTGCCCGTCCAGGTCGAAGCGGCCGTGATGTAGCCGTTGTTGGTGTCCGAGCCCCGGCTCAGCGCCCGGATCACGGACCGCTCGATCACCGTGGTCGCCCGGCCGTAGACGAAGTCGACATCGCCCTCGATGTACGAGTCGTGGATGTAGACCCGGCTGATCACGTCCAGCTTGGGGCTGTCGGTCATCAGGGTGTCCTGGTTGCCCAGGAAGGCGGTGTCCTCGAAGACGATCCGGTCACCGGTCGTCTTCATCGCGAGGGCCTGCTCGCCCTTCAGCTCGACCGCGGCCTCGTCGAAGTCGTTGCTGAAGGTGAGGTGGCGGGCGGTGACGTCGTTCGCGGCGATCCGGACTGTCGCGCTGCCCGTCGAACCTCCGTACTCGGCGGGGGTGTCGTAGACGATGACGGTGTCGGACCGGTCGTGTCCAGTCCCCTGGAGCACAATCCTGGGCTTGCTCGCCGGGATGTACACCTTGGCACGGTAGGTACCCGGCGCGACGGCGATCGTCACCGGCACGGCGTTGCCGTCGGGCACGGCGTCCACCGCGGCCTGCACGGTCGGGTAGTCACCGGGGACGTGCAGGGTCACCCCGATCCGCTTCTGCGGTCCGGAGAACCTCGCCACCAGCGAAGGCACGGCGGCGGCCGGGTCCAGCCGGTAGTCGTAGAAGGACCGCGGATCGAATGCCGTACCCCACGCGTCCGTTCGCCCGGTCGTGTTCCTCAGGATCGACCCGCGCTGCACCAACTCGGCGGTGGCGTCGGCCTGGTAGGGATGCTGGACCCCGTCGTAGTAACTGTTCTCGATGACCATCCTGGTCTTGCCGCGCGCCCAGTTCCCGTACGTCCACACCGGGTCGCCGTCGGCGACCTGCGAGGACAGGTAGTTGTTGTACAGGTGGGCGTAGGCGAGGTTGTCCGCCGAGGGGTTGCGCTGCTTCGTGCCGCGGAACCAGTTGTGGTCGATCGTCATCTCGGTGAGGACATTGGTGGTCCAGCCGATCCCGAACGCCTTGTTGTGGTTCGTGAACTGGTTGTAGGAGACGGTGATGTACCGGCTGTCCTTGCGGATGTCGAGCAGCCCGTCGCCCATGTGCTCGAAGCGGTTGTGGTCGATCCAGACATGGTCGACGGTGTCCATCTGGATCGCGTCGAAGTCGGTGGTCTTGCCGTCCCAGTCACCCTCGACGTACGAGTCCCGGATCGTCAGGTTGCGGATGATCACGTTGTGCGTGCCGGGGTTGAGATGGAGCTCGCCGTGGACGATCTCGCCGGTGTCGCCGACGCCGATGATCGTCTTGTTCGAGGCCACGACGATGTCCGAGCCGAAGGGCTCGACGGCTATCGCGCCCGAGACCCGTATGACGTACGGCTCCTCGGCCGCCGCGTAGGTAGCCAGCGCGGCCTGGTCGGTGACGGTGACGACCTTGCCGCCGGCTCCTCCGGTGGTACCGCCGGCGAGGGAGGCGAAGCCGTGGGCCCGGTCGCTCCAGCGGTCGACCGGAGTCTTCTCGGCAGCCTTGGCCTGCCCGATCGCCCCGAGGCTCAGCGCGGCCACGAGGCCGAGGACAGCGGCCAGGACCGTGCCGTATCCCGGTCTCTGCAAGCGCTTGCTATGAAGGTGCTGCGTCATTGCGGCTCCCAACAGGCTTACGGGTCAGATGCGTTACAGGTGGTCGATCCTGAAGTGCGAGAAGGTTGCCGCCCCGGCGTGTCCTCCTCCGACGGGCGCGAGGGCGAACAGTCCGAGCAGCGCCCCGACCCAGCGCCAGGGGGTGGCGGCGAAGACGGGCCCGCTGGGGCGCAGGCCGTCGCCGACGTCAAAGAAGAACCGGCAGCGCGCCCCCGCGCCGATCTCGATCCGCAACCGTGCCCGTCCCGTGGGTGACAGCCGCGGATGGTCGGCGTCCCGCTCCTGCTCGGCGACGCCCTCGGCGAACCGGTGCACGAGATGGACGCTCCCGTCGGCCCCGCGCTGGAGCCCGATCCAGCTGAAGGCATCACCCAGGACGGCGAGTCCGGCGCGTGCCCCCGGCTCCTCGCTGTGCAGGTGCAGTTCCACCTCGACCGCCGAGGGTGTGCCGGGCAGCCGCTGGGTGAGGACGTTCGGCATTTTGCGCAGGTCGTGCGCGTCGGCCGAACGGACGCAGGTGAGCCGTAGTCCGTCGCCCGAGTGGTGGGTGGCCCAGCCGGGCTGCGGGTTCGCGGTCCACTGCCACTGGCGGCCGAAGCGTCCGCCGGGGAAGTCGTCGTCGGTGGCGGGCGCCGCGTCCGGCTGCGGCGGCAGGTCGGGCTTCTCGTGTACGGCGACGGGGGCGCCGTCGTCGCCGAGCACCGGCCAGCCGTCGTCTCCCCAGCGCATCGGCTGGAGGTGGACGACCCGGCCGTATGCGCCCTTCTGCTGGAAGTGCAGGAACCAGTCCTGGCCGGACGGGGTGCGCACCCAGCCGCCCTGGTGGGGCCCGTTGACGTCGGTGTCCCGCTGCTCCAGGACGACCCTCTCCTCGTACGGGCCGAAGAACCCGCGCGAGCGGAAGGCACCCTGCCAGCCGGTCTCGACTCCCCCCGTGGGGGCGAGAATCCAGAACCAGCCGTCGTGCCGGTAGAGCTTGGGGCCCTCGAGGGTGAACCAGCCGGGGATCCGGTCGCCGTCGACGATCACCTTGCCCTCGTCGAGGAGTTCACGGCCGTCGAGGTCCATGCGGTGTCCGGTGAGACGGTTCTTGACGCCGGAGCGGGACTTGGCCCAGGCGTGCACCAGGTAGGCCTCGCCGGTCTCCTCGTCCCACAGGGGGCAGGGGTCGATCAGGCCCTTGCCCGACTTGACGAGGTGCGGGCGGGTCCAAGGGCCCCTGATCTCAGGGGCGTTGATCTGGAAGATGCCCTGGTCCGGGTCGCCCCAGAAGATCCAGAACCGTTCGTCGTGGTGGCGCAGCGAGGGGGCCCAGACCCCGCAGTCGTGCCGGGGTTTTGTGAACTCCCCCGCAGGTTCCAGGCGTGGGAGGGCATGGCCGATCAGCGTCCAGTTGACCAGATCGCGGGAGTGCAGCAGCGGCAGACCGGGAACCCGGCCGAAGCTGGAGGCGGTGAGGTAGAAGTCGTCGCCGACGCGGAGAACGTCCGGGTCGGACCAGTCGGCGTTCAGGATCGGATTCGTGTACGTCACTGGCTGACCGCCTTCCGTACCAGGGCCGCCACTTCGAGCCGGGGCAGACGCCCGTCGGCCACGACGGTGACGATCCGGCGTACGACGGTCTCGCCGGGCGGCACGGCCAGCCGCTCCTCGGACGCCAACGAGGAGCCCACGCCCGGGTATTCGCCGGCGCGCACGAACCACGGGTCGCGGCGGGTCCGGTCGGTGGCCCCGGCGAAGACGAGCGTCCAGGTGGCGCCGGTGAGGGCGACCCAGTCGGCGCGGGTGCCGTGGATCGCGTCCTCGCCCTCCCGGTCCACGGTGAAGACGTCCGGCGCGTCCTCCTCCTTGCGGGCCCGCCAGAAGAACCCGCCGTAGGCCGCGCCCGGGCGGCCGTTGGTCGCGGGGCTGCCGATCGACAGGGGGTCCGAGGTGACGTTGGTGAGGGAGAAGGTGAAGTCCAACGCCCAGGCCGCACCCGTCAGTTCGGTGGCCGCGACGGTACGGCGCTCGCGCAGCAGCTCGGTTCCGGAGGCGACCCAGCGCAGCTCCTCCACGAAGCCGTCCGGGTCGCGGAGCTGGAAGGAGTTGTGGCGCTGGGCGCCGTGGTTGTCGAGCTCGGTCGGGCCCTGGTCGCGGACGTAGGTGCGCCCGCCCCAGAAGTTGTGCCCCTCGACGTCGGGAACGGCGACACCGACGCCGAGGTGGTGGATGTGGTCGGCGGGGCTGAGTTCGGTGACAGCCGTGCCGGCCAGGGTGGTGACGGGGTGCAGGTAGGGGCGCGGGGAGAGCCGGGCGGGCAGCTCGGGCCGGGTGACGTAGCGGCCGACCGGGCGGCCCGCGACACGCAGGACCGGGGAATCGGGGGTCGTCATGTGCTCACCTCGTTCGCGACGTGTGGCCGGGCCCAGTCGGCACCCAGCTCGGAGTACAGGGCGAGGCTGTCGGCGGCGGCCGCGACGAGTCCGTCGATGCCCGGGACGACCCGGCGGTCCTCGTCGGGGAGCAGGTGCCAGGCCGTCGCCGGGAGCGGGGCCGGGTCGGGTGCCAGCCGAATGGCTTCGACGACCTTCATGAAGGCACCGGTCGCGTCCGGGACGACCAGCAGGTCGTCGCCGTCGGTGACGTGGTCGACCAGGTTCTCCAGCAGGTCGGTGCGGCCGTACTCGTACTCCTCGGGGCCGTGGCCGGCCCGCTGGAGCAGCACGCGGTCCTGCTTGTACCAGTAGGTGATCCGGCCGCGGTCGCCGTGCACGACGACGTACGGCTCGTCGGGGTCCTCCGCGCACAGGGTCACGGCGACGGTCACCTGGAGGCCGTTCGCGGTGGTGACGCGGACGCAGGAGGTGTCGTCGGACTCGATGTCGTTCGCGCGCTGCAGCTCGGTCTCGATGCGGGTGACGTCCTCGGCGCGGCTCGCGTCGCCCAGGGCGAGGGCGGTGGCGACGGCGTGCGCGAGCGGGTTGGTCAGTGCTCCGTCGATCACGTCGACGCCGTTCATCCGCCGCTTGCCCGCCCAGGGCGCACGCCGGTAGTACGCCTCGGCACGCGCCCAGGCACCGGCCCCGCCGATCCCGGTCACCGCGCCGATCGCTCCCTCCTCGACCAGCTCTCGGATCGCGGGCACGGCGTGCGAGCCCAGCGACTGGAAGCCGATCTGGCAGGCGACACCGGCCGCGGCGACTCCGTCGGCCATGCGGCGGAACTCGGCGTACGAGGGGGCGGGGGGCTTCTCCAGGAGGATGTGCACTCCTCGGGAGGCCGCCGCGAGCGCCAGGTCCGTGTGGGTCGGGATCGGCGTGCAGATCACCGCGATCCGGGCGCCGGTCGAGTCGAGGAGCGCGCCGAAGTCGGCGGACTGCTCGGGCGTCCCCAGGCCCTCGGGGAGCTCGTCGCCGGTCAGCGGGGTCAGCTCGCAGATCCCCGCCAGTCGTACGATCCCCTTGTCCTGCAGCCGGCGGATGTTCTCCAGGTGCCAGCGGCCGTGGCCGCGCGCGCCCGCCAGGACGATGTCTACGGTGCTCATGGGATCCTCCCTGCGCCCGCGCCGCGGGCCACCTCTCGGTCGGCCGCCTCGGCACTGTCGATCTTTGTGTGCAGGGTAGGCGTCCAGCCGACGTCCGCCGTGAGGTCACGCTCGCTGCCCGAGTTGTAGGCGTTGTGGATGGCGAGCAGATCCACCGGATAGCCGTTGAAGAGGGTGCCGGTCTGGTGCAGCGCGCTGCCGTTCCAGCTCTTGACGAGGTCGGCCGCCTCGATGTGGCCGGGGGTGTGGAAGGCGTTGTTCTCGGCGTGGACGGCGGACTCGGTGGAGATGCCGAGGGAGTAGCGGTAGTCGTCGCCCGGCACGACGTACCGGTTGTTGTAGAGGTGCACCTGTCCGAAGCGGACACGGGGCGCGCGCTGTACGACGGACTCGAACTGGTTGTGGTGCAGGGTGACCCGGAGTCTGCCGCGGTCGCCGGTGGCCGAGTCGCTGTTGCCGATGAGCATCGCCTTGTCGTGGTCGGCGAACCGGCTCCAGGAGACGGTGACCAGGTCCGAGCCGTTGGTGATGTCCAGCAGGCCGTCGTGGCGGAGGTAGTTGCGGGCGAAGTAGGTGGGCTCGTCGGCGTCCAGGTGGCCCTTGTCGCTCAGGGTCACGTGGTCGACCCACACATGCGTGGAGCCGGCCAGCCAGATGTTGTCGTACGCCGTCTTCCAGTCGCCGAGGCCGCCGGTGTTGGGCTGCCAGACGGGGAAGCAGTCGTAGGCGTCGCGGAGGTCGAGGTTGCGGATGATGACGTTGGTGGCGTTCCTGACCTGCAGGCTGCCGCCTTTCAGGACCGCTCCCTTGAGGCCGACGATCGTCGTGTTGGACCCGACGAGCAGCTCGACCCGCTCGGCCTGCTTCTTCGCGGACGCCTGGCGGGCCTCCTCCTGCGGTCCGCTCGGCTTGGCGGCGCCCCAGGTGCGGGGGTCGTAGGCGGCGAGGTACTTCTTCAGCCGGTAGCCGTCGGTGGCGTAGTCGGCGCAGTCCAGGTGGTCGCCGTCGTCGTCGGTGTTGGCGTCGACGGTCCCGGCGATCCTGATGATCTTCGGCGTGGCGCTGCCGCCGTCGAGAGCACGGACCAGTCCGGCCCGGTCGGTGACAGTGTGGACGTGCGCCGCGTCGGCGGCGGAGCCTCCGGTGGTGCCTTCTCCCTCGGAAGCCCAGCCGTCGTTCGCAGGCAGGGTGTCCCGGCTGATGTCGCGGCCGTCGGCGTGGGCGGGGAGGCAGAGGAGACCCACCATGCCTGCGGCGACCGCGATATGACGGAACCTCATGCCCTCACCCCCCTGCCAGAACCACCGACCGACCGCAGCCACACACCCGCGGCCACCCCGGCCCGACCGCGACCAACGGCACACCCCCCGGCCCCGGCGGGCAGGCACCGCCCCACCACGCCCGCGGTGACCGCGATACGACGCACCCTCATGCCCTCACCCCCCTGCCAGAACCACACACCGACCGCAGCCACACACCCGCGGCCACCCCGGCCCCACCACGACCAACGGCACACCCCCCGGCCCCGGCGGGCAGGCACCACCCCACCACGCCCGCGGCAACCGCGATACGACGCACCCTCATGCCCTCACCCCCCTGCCAGAACCACACACCGACCGCAGCCACACACCCGCGGCCACCCCGGCCCGACCGCGACCAACCGCCTCGGACACCCCGACGTCACTCACACCGAGGAGAACCCGGCCGACGGCACGGCCCTCGGCCCGGACGACGACTCCCATCAGGCCCAGCACCACGCCCCCCACCGCGATCCGACGGAGTCTCATCCCTTCACCGCCCCCGCGCTGAAGCCCGTGATCAGCCACTTCTGGATGAAGGCGAACACGATCACCACGGGTACGGCCGCGATGATGCCGCCGGCGGCCAGCGCGCCGAGGTCGACGCTGTCCGCGCTCATCAGGGTGTTGAGGCCGACCGGGATCGTCTGCTTGTCCTGGTTGTTGAGGAACATCAGGGCGAACAGGAAGTGGTTCCAGGAGTGCACGAAGGCGAAGGATCCGACGGCGATCAAGCCGGGGCGAAGGAGCGGCAGGACGACGATCCGGAAGGCCGTCATCCTGTTGCAGCCGTCGACCCAGGCCGCCTCCTCGAGGGAGTACGGCACGTTCTTGATGAAGTTGCTGATCAGGATCATCGACAGCGGCAGCTGGAACACCGTCTCGGCGATGATGACACTGCCCAGCGAGTTGATCATCTTCAGCTCGGCGAAGATCTCGAACAGCGGCACCAGGAGCAGCGCACCCGGCACGAACTGGGAGCACAGCAGGGCCAGCATGAACGCGTTCTTGACCTTGAAGTCGAACCGGGCGAGGGCGTATCCGCCGGCCAGGGCGACGAGTGTCGTCATCACCAGGGTGGCGAGGCCGACGTACACGCTGTTCTCGAAGTACGTACCGAAGGCCCGCTCCGTCCACACCTTCTCGAAGTGGTCGAAGGTGATCGGCCAGGGCACGAGCGAGGTCGAGCCGGCCGGGCGCAGCGCGAAGAGCAGGATCCAGTAGAACGGGATGAGCGTGAAGACGAGGTAGATCGACAGCGGTGTGTAGATCTGCCAGCGCGGGACCTCGTCCCAGGAACGGCGGTGCTTCACCGAGCGCGGCGGTTCGGGTGTCTCGCGCACGGGCGCGGGTGCGACCTCCGTGGCCTCCTTGGTGATCACTTGGAACCGCCTCCGAACTTGCTCAGCCGCAGATAGACCATCGAGCAGAAGAGCAGGATCACGAACGCGACCGTGGTCAGGGCGGACGCGTAGCCGAAGTTGTGGGCGTCGACCGAGGTGTTGGCGATGTAGAGGGGCAAGGTGGTGGTCTCGCCCGCCGGGCCGCCGCCGGTCAACGTGTAGAGCAGGTCGACGTTGTTGAACTCCCACACCGCGCGCAGCAGCGTGGACAGGATGATCGCGTCCTTCAGATGCGGCAGCGTGATGTGCCAGAACTGCTTGAAGCGGCTGGCCCCGTCGACCTCGGCGGCCTCGTACAGGTCCTTCGAGACGGACTGGAGGTCGGCGAGGATCAGGATCGCGAAGAAGGGCACACCGCGCCACAGGTCGGCGACGACCGCCGCCGAGAAGACGGTGGAGGTGTCCGAGAGCCAGCTGGTGCCGTAGGAGCCGATGCCCATGTCGGCGAGGTAACGGGTGATGCCCGTCTGGGAGTTGTAGAGCAGCACCCAGATCGCGGAGGTCAGCACTCCGGAGACGGCCCATGGTGAGAAGACCATCGCGCGCCCCAGGCCCCGGCCCACGAAGGTCTGGTTGACGATCAGAGCGAGCGCCAGGCCGAACAGCAACTGGAGTCCGACCTCGACGAAGACCCACTTGGCGCTGAAGGTCAGCGTGTCCCAGAAGATCGGGTCCTTGGTGAAGATCTGGACGAAGTTGTCGAAGCCCGCGTACCCGTTCCGCCACGGCTTGGTGGGGTTGTAGTTCTGCAGGCTGTAGTAGAAGACGCTGATGACCGGGTAGGCGATGAAGCCCAGCATCAGCAGGGCCGCCGGCGCGATCAGCAGGTACGGCAACCTGCGTGGCGTGGCGGAGACACGGCGCCGCCGGGGTGGCGCCGGCGGTTTCGCCACGGCTGCGGCTTGGGCCATGACTGTTCTCCGTTCTCAGAACGTCGGACGTGCGACGTGCGTTGTCGTGCGGGAAGCGCTTTCTCTCTGCACAGGGTTGTGCCAGGTCGTGCTGTGCGATGGTGCCGCCCGCGCAAACGGGTCGTGGTTCAGCTCGCGTACGGGTCGGCGACCTTGCCCGGGCGGGCGAGGAACTCGAAGTCGCATCCGGTGTCGGCCTGGGTGATCTGTTCGTTGTAGAGCGCGCCGTAGCCACGCTCGTAACGCGCGGGCGGCGGTGTCCACTCCGCCCGTCGGCGCTCCAACTCCACGTCGTCCACGTTGAGTTGGAGGACGCGCGCCTCGACGTCGAGGGTGATGTCGTCCCCCGACCGCACCAGGCCGAGCGGTCCGCCGACGTACGACTCGGGCGCCACGTGCAGCACACACGCGCCGTAACTCGTCCCGCTCATCCGGGCGTCGGAGATCCGGACCATGTCCCGCACGCCCTGCTTGAGCAGATGGTCCGGGATCGGCAGCATGCCGTACTCGGGCATGCCCGGGCCGCCCTTGGGACCGGCGTTGCGCAGCACCAGCACGCTGTCGGCGGTGATGTTCAGCGCCGGGTCGTTGATGGTGCGTTGCATGGTCCTGTAGTCGTCGAAGACGACCGCGGTGCCGGTGTGCTTGAGCAGGTGCTGCTCGGCGGAGATGTGCTTGATGACGGCGCCGTCCGGGCAGAGGTTGCCGCGCAGGACGGCCACCCCGCCCTCGCTCGCGACCGGGTTGTCCCGGGTGCGGATGACGTCGTCGTTGTGGACTTCGGCACCCTCGATCTGCTCCCCGAGCGTGCCGTTCACGGTCGGCCGGTCCAGGTGGAGCAGGTCGGTGATCCGGGAGAGGAAGGCGGGCAGGCCGCCGGCGAAGTAGAAGTCCTCCATGAGGTACGTCTGTCCGCCGGGCCGGACGTTCGCCAGCACCGGCACGGTACGCGCGATGCGGTCGAAGTCGTCCAGGGTGAGCTTGATGCCCGCCCGGCCGGCCATGGCGATCAGATGGATGACCGCGTTGGTGGAGCCACCGAGCCCGAGCACCGTGGTGACGGCGTCCTCGAAGGCCTCGCGGGTGAGGATCTCGGACGGCCTGAGGCCGGTCCAGGCGAGTTCCACGGCGCGCCGCCCGGAGGCCGCGGCCATCCGCTCGTGCGCGGAGTCGACGGCCGGGATCGAGGACGCACCCGGCAGGGTCATGCCAAGGGTTTCCGCCGCCGCGGTCATCGTGGACGCGGTCCCCATGGTCATGCAGTGCCCGGGAGAACGCGCCAACCCGCCCTGCAGCTCCCGTAGTTCACAGTCCGTCAGATTGCCCGCGCGGTGCTCGTCCCAGTACTTCCACATGTCGGTGCCGGACCCGAGGGTCTCGCCCCGCCAGTGCCCCGGCAGCATCGGCCCCGCGGGCACGAAGATCGAGGTGACATCGGCCGAGGCGGCGCCCATGAGCAGCGCCGGTGTCGACTTGTCGCAGCCGCCGAGCAGCACCGCCGCGTCGATCGGATACGACCGCAGCAGCTCCTCCGTCTCCATCGCGAGGAGGTTGCGGTAGAGCATCGGGGTGGGCTTCTGGTACGTCTCCGAGAGCGTGGAGACCGGGAATTCGAGCGGGAAGCCCCCGGCCTGCCACACCCCCCGCTTGACCGCCTCGGCGCGCTCGCGCAGGTGGACGTGGCAGGGGTTGATGTCCGACCAGGTGTTGAGGACGGCGATCACCGGGCGGCCGCGGTACTCCTCGGCCTCGTAACCGAGCTGGCGCATCCGGGCGTTGTGCGACCAGGTCCGCAGCTGGCCCTCGCTGCCGTACCACTGATGGCTTCTGAGCTCTTCGGGACGCTTCCTGTCGGTCATATCGACCACCCGGCGGCTATCGCGGCGACCTCGGCGCGCTCGGCCTCGGGCAGCTCGCGGCTCGGCGGGCGCACCTCACGGCGGCACAGGCCGAGGGAGGCGAGGGCCTCCTTGACGACGGTGACGTTGTTGGCGGAGCCGTTCGCCGCGCGGAGTTCCTCGAAGCGGCGGATCTGCTCCCAGACCTTCATGGCGGCCGGATAGTCACCGGACCGGAGCGCCTCGATCATGTTGAGCGAGACGGCGGGGGCGACGTTCACCAGCCCCGAGGTGAAACCGGTGGCACCCGCCGAGAAGTAGGAGGGCGCGTAGGGCTCGGCGAGCCCGGCGACCCACACGAAGCGTTCGAGTCCCGCGTCCCGTGCGAAGGCGCCGAACCTGGCCGCGTCCGGGACGGCGTACTTCACGCCGATCACGTTCGGGCAGGCGTCGGCGAGCTCGGCCAGGCGGTCGCCGCCGAGCTGGGCGTTGCGGATGTACGGAACGACTCCCAGCTCCGGGACGGCCGAGGCGATCGCGCGGTGGTAGTCGACCCAGCCGCCCTGCGAGACGTAGGGGTGGACGGGCTGGTGGACCATGACCATCCCGGCACCGAGCTCGCGGGCGTGGCGGGCGGAGGCCACGGCGGTCGGGACGTCGTGACCGACGCCGACGAGGATGTGCGCCCGGTCCCCGGCCTCCTCGACGGTCAACTCGGTGACCAGGCGGCGCTCCTCGGGGGTGAGGGCGTAGAACTCGCCGGTGTTCCCGTTGGGGGTAAGGGTGGTGATCCCTCCGTCGAGCAGCCGACGCAGCAGGGCCCGGTGGGTGTCCTGGTCGACGGTGCCGTCCTCGGCGAACGGGGTCACCGGGATCGCCACCACGTCGGCCAGGGCCGTCCGCCGGGTCTCGAACGTCTCGCTGCTCATTCCTGACCTTCCTCGTCCAGCACTCCGGGGAACGCTCGTTCCACGAAGGACGCGATGTGGGCGTGCAGGGCGCGGGCCGCTCCGTCCGCGTCGCCCTCCAGGGCGAGCCGCAGGATCTCCCGGTGCTCACCTGCCTCCCGCTCCCAGGAGGGCGAGGCCGCCCAGGCGACGGCGGAGACGAGGGCGGCCTGGTCGCGGACCTCGTCGAGCATCCGGCCGAGCAGCGGGTTGCCGCAGGGCAGGTAGAGGGAGCGGTGGAACTCCCGGTTGGCGAGGGAACGTTCGGCGGTGTCGGTGGCGTCGTCGGCCCGGGTCAGCGCGTCCCGTGCGGCGTCGAGGGAGGCCCCGCGCCGTACGGCCCGCTTCAGCGCCTCGGGTTCGAGGAGCAGCCGGACGTCGTAGACCTCGCGCGCCATGTCCGCGTCCACCATGCGCACCGTGACGCCCTTGTACTGGTTCATCACGACGAGCCCGGTCCCGGCCAGGGTCTTGAGCGCCTCGCGCACCGGGGTCTTGGACACCCCGAACTGTGCGGCGAGTTCGGTCTCCACCAGGGCCTGACCAGGCGTCAGACGCCCGGTGAGGATGCGGCGTTTGATCTCCTCCAGCACGTACTGCGTGCGGGAGGGGATCGGCGTGGGCACAGAGGTCATGCGCGCCTCTCGGATCTCGCGTATCGGATCTTGCGTATCTGATCTCGCGTATCGCGTCTCATATATGACGTACGAAGTACGACGCGTTGAAGGTAGGGAGGGGCGTGATGTTTCGTCAATGCTTCTGGCAAAGGAAGTTGAAGTTGCGGTGAAGACCAGGGTCAGATGAGCCGGGTGGCGCCCTCGAACGCCGTACTGGTGCGCCCGGCGAAGGCGACGGCCGCGCGCGTGGTGGCGGCCTCCCTGGTGAGCGTGGGTCCGACGTGGGTGACGATCAGTTCGCGCACCCCGGCCTTGCGGGCGATGTCGCCGGCGTCCTCGGGGGTCAGGTGGACCTGTTCGCCTTCGCGATGACGGTCGAGGTCCGCCTCACACAGGAACACGTCCGATTCCGCGGCGAGTTCGACCAGGGCGGCGCAGGGCCCGCTGTCCCCGGAGTACGCGAAGACGCGTCCGGCGCACTCGGCGCGCAGCCCGTACGCCTCGGCGTCGTGCGCGACGGCCCGAGCGGCGATCCGGAGGTTCCAGTGCCGGACGGCGTGGCCGTCGTACAGGGGATGGAAGTCGAGGATGCCCTCGAGGAAGCGCACGTCGGACCGCCCGAAGAACCCGGCGAGCCGATGGGCGCAGCCGGGTGGCGCGTACACCGGGATCGGGGCGGGCGGGGTGAGCCCGCCGTACGCGAAGGCGTAGACGGCGGACAGCAGATCGGCGCTGTGGTCGGCGTGCAGGTGGGAGATCCAGATCGCCGTCAGCCGGGAGGGATCCGTGTGCCGCTGCAACTCCGCGAAGGTGCCGGGCCCGGCGTCCACCCACACCTCGGCGCCCCCGCCGCGCAGCAGATAGCCGGAGCAGGGGCGGCCCGGCGCCGGGTGCGGGGAGGCGGTACCGAGGACGGTGAGGCTGAGGGGCGGCATGGTGGGGAGCGTACGGTCCGGGACTGCCGCCCGCCGCCCGTTTCCGTTCCTCTACGGCAGGGTCGTACCGGTGTCTACGGCAGCCGGGCACGGCGCGTCGGACGCGGGGGCGGTCCTGGCCCGATGGGCGCCCGGGCTCCGGCCAGGTGGACAGGCCCGGTGTCGAGGGCGACGAGGGGGACGCCGACCGGGACGCCCCCGTGACGGCGTACACGAGAGCCGGTCCCTGTTACGGCGTCCAGCCCGGGTTCCGCCCGCTGAGCCCGATCGCCCGGTCCAGCAGCGACGCGTCCTGGGGTACGGGGACGATCGGGCCGAAGATGGCGTCCCGGCTCGGATCCTCCGCGGACGCCTGAAGGAAGTCGTAGCAGGCCTGGAGCGCGGCGGGGTCCGGGTCGTACGCCTGGCCGGTGGCGCGGGCCAGATCCCAGCCGTGGACGACCAGTTCGTCGACGGCGACGGCGGCGGCGATCTCTCCGGGCAGGTCGACGCCGCCCGCGCGGGTCATTCCGGTCCAGGCGGCCGGGTCGCGCCAGGCCTCGGCGAGTTCGTCGAGGACTTTGGGGAGTTCCTCGCGCCAGCCGGGGCCGATGTCCGGAACGGAGTCGGTCGGCGGGGTGTCGGTCGTGGAGCCGATGTCCTTGCGGGCGGCGTCCCGGAAGGCCGCGGAGAGGCCGAGCAGGTGGCCGAGCATGTGGTGCACGGCGTACTTCGGACACGGCGTGCCGTTCCCCAGCTGATCATCGGTGACGCCCTCGGCCAGCAGGGCGATGACGCGTGTCTGTGGTCCGAAGTCCAGGGGCGGGACAGTCATTCGGTACTCCTCGTGTTCACGGTGTCGTAAGGGGTAGACCGCCCTCGCGCCGAGAACTCATCGCTCGCGCAGCCAGGATCTAAGGCACCTCCCCCATCCCGACGCCGGGGCCTTAGACCCACGATGTCCAGGCATGACGAAGACATGGGCGGTGCTCCACGACCGCGACGCCAGGCTCTTTCTCACCGCGGTGACCGTCTCGGGCTTCGGCACCTCGGCCCTGTGGCTGGTGTCCGGCGTCTGGGTCAAGGACCTCACCGGCTCGGACCGCCTGGCCGCGCTGTGCATGCTCGCGATATGGGCACCGACCCTGGCGGGCCCGCTGCTCGGCGCACTGGCCGACCGGGTCCCCCGCAAACCCCTGCTGATCGCCGGCAGTCTCCTTCTGGCGGCGCTGCTCCCGGTTCTCTTCGCCGTCGACGGCCCCGACCGGGTGTGGCTCGTCCTCACGGTCCTTTTCGTGTACGGCGCCGCGGGCGTCGTCCATGACGCGGCGGAGTCGGCCCTGGTCGCCGGCGCCGTCGCCCCGCCCCTGCTCGGCGGCTTCAACGGGCTGCGGATGGCGGTCACGGAGGGCATGAAGCTGGTGGCTCCGCTGGCGGGAGCAGGGCTCTACGCGGTCCAGGGCGGACCGGGCGTGGCGCTCCTGGACGCCATCACGTTCGTACTGGCCGCCCTGCTGTACGCCGGACTGCGGGTCCACCAGAGCCGACCGGCTCCGCTCGCGCCGCCGACGAGCACTGACAGCGGGGACGAGCCGTCCGGGCGAACGGCGACCGCACCAAGGTCACCAAGGCGCGGCCCGCCCGCCACCGACCGCCGCACACTGTTCAAGCGCACGCCAACCGCACCCGAAGCACCCGTCCTCAGCCAGACCACCCCCAGCCGCCCCACCCTGTTCAGACACACGGCAGCCGCCCCCAAAACCCCCGGCCTCAGCCCGCCCGCCACCCACCGCCGCACGCTGTTCAAGCGCACGCCAACCGCACCCGAAGCACCCGACCTCAGCCAGACCACCCCCAGCCGCCCCACCCTGTTCAGACACACGGCAGCCGCCCCCAAAACCCCCGGCCTCAGCCCGCCCGCCACCCACCGCCGCCGGCCGTCCAGGCGCACCCCCTCCGGCGCCGGAGCCCGCCACATATGGGCCCACCCCATACTCCGTCCCCTGATCCTGGCCGGCGGCACCACCATGTTCTTCGCCGGGCTCAACGGCGCGCTGATCTACGCCGTGATCGACGGGCTCGGCCACTCCCCCGCGTACGCCGGCGCGCTGTACGCCGCCCAGGGCGCCGGCTCCGTGGCGGTGGGGCTGGTCTCCGGGCCCGCCCTGCGCCGGCTGGGCGAGCGCCGGTTCGCCGCGTACGGCATCGCCCTGACCGCCGTTGCCGCCGGCCTGCGGGCGATCCCGTCCGACCCGCTGGCCCTGGCGTGCAGCGCGGCCATCGGCGCGGGTCTGCCCTGCGTGCTGATCGCCGCGCTCACCGCCGTACAGCGCGAGACCCCGGACGCACTCCTGGGCCGTGCCGTCGCCACGGCGCACACGCTGGTGTACACCCCGAACGTGCTCGGTCTCGCGGCCGGCGCGGCCCTGGTCGAACTGGTCGACCAGCGGCCGCTGTCCGCCCTCCTGGGCGTGGCCTGGCTGGCCACGGCGGTGCCGTTGTTTCAGAGGCCGGCCAGTGCCCCACGGATCGCGTCCAGGTCGCCGTCCGACGCCAACCCCGCGTGATACAGCCGGATCTCGGTCGCGCCCAGCTCCCGAGCCCGCGCCACGTCCGCCGCAAGCGTGCTCGGGCTGCCGCCCATCTGCGAGACGACGGGGAAGTTGGCTGCGATCACCGCGTCCTCGCGGGCCCGGGCGAACGGCGTGAGCAGGCCCGGTCCGCCCGCGCAGGGCACGACGACACCGTCCGCGACGGACAGGATGTGCTCGGGGTCGACACCCGGGTTGGCACCGACGTGGTACGTCACGGGGTCGGCGTGCAGCAGGATCTGGAAGCCCTCGGGAGCGGCCGCGCGGACCGCCCGGACCGCCGTCTCCTGGAGCGTGCGGGCGGTTTCGTCACGCCACGCGCGTGTGGCCGCCGCCGTACCGGCGCCGAGCAGCTTCTCGACCCCGGCCCAGCCCCCGTCGTCCGGCGCGCCCTGCCACAGCGGCTCCAGGGCGGCCCGTACGGCGGCGGCCAGTGAGTCGGCGTCCAGCCCCTGCTCGCCGTACCCCTCGCGGCACGTCCCGCAGAAGCAGAGCGCCATGAGGTACATCCCGGCGTCGCCGAGCGGCACTCCGCCGGTCTTGTCGTGCGCGTGCAGGTGCTGGAGGCCGTACCAGCCGAGGGACTCCAGTTCGGTGCCGGCCGCGCCCGGGCGCAGCGCCGCCTCCACGGCGAGGTCGGTCAGGTACGCGCGCGTGGCGGGCTGTGCGATGCACGGGGCCCACGGGTAGCGGTCGCCGTAGGCGTTGACGACCGAGGTGTCCGGATGTTCGGCGCCCAGGCGGGAGTTGTGCGCGAGGACGACCCAGGTGTGCACGTCGAGGCCCGCCTCGGAGAGCTGCACGGCGGCCTCGCCGAAGGCGTCGCCGGGGGCCCAGTCGCCGGCCGCGTACGGACGCAGGTCACGCCCTTCCCAGCGTGCGTCCGTCGGGTACAGCACGGACGCGTGCTCGGCGGTGACGATGCGGTGGCGCGGGTGGCGGGGGGTCAGGGCGCGCGTGGAGTGGTAGGCGGCGGCGAGGGTCGCCTGCTGTACGCCGAGCCCGGCGATACGGGTCGCGGCCTCCGGGTCCCCGTTGACGTCCCAGGGGTAGACAAACGTCGACGCCTTCACTGTGCCTCCTCCAGAAGCGCGTATCCGCGCTCGATGATCTCCGCGAGCTGCTTCACATGATCCTCGCCCGGCTCGTGCAGCGGCGGGCGGACCTCCCCCACGTCGAGGCCCCGCATCCGGACCCCGGCCTTCACCAGGGAGACCGCGTATCCGCGGCCACGCGCGCGTAGTTCGACGAAGGGGCGGTAGAAGCCGTCGAGGAGGCGTTCGGCGGTGGCCCGGTCGCCGTCGATGAGCGCGCGGTGGAAGGCGAGGGCGATCTCGGGGGCGAAGCAGAAGACGGCCGAGGAGTACAGGGGGACGCCGATGGCCCGGTAGGCGAGCTGGGTCTGCTCGGCGGTCGGCAGTCCGTTGAAGTAGAGGAAGTCGCCGGGTACCTCGGTGCGCACCGCGCTGACGATCCGCTGCATCAGGTCGAGGTCGCCGAGGCCGTCCTTGAGGCCGATGATCCCCTCGGTACGGGCCAGTTCGACGACGGTCTCCGGGGTGAAGACGGCGTTGTCGCGCTGGTAGACGATCACCGGGAGCGCGGTCGCGGCGGCCACCTCCCGGTAGTGCCGCAGCAGTCCCTCCTGCCCGGCGACGACGAGGTAGGGCGGCATGGCGAGCAGCCCGTCGGCCCCGGCCGCTTCGGCGAGCCGCGCGTACCGTACGGCGAGCGCGGTGCCGTATCCGGCGCCCGCCACCACCGGCACCCGCCCCGCCGTCTCCTCGACGGCCGTGCGGACGCACGCCTCGAACTCCTCGGGCGTGAGTGCGTGGAACTCCCCGGTGCCACAGCAGGCGAACACGGCCGCGGCCCCCGCCGCCACACCCTGGCGCACATGCGCGCGGTAGGTGTCGAGATCGACGGAGCCGTCGGCGCCGTACGCCGTGACGGGGAAGAACAGCGGCCCGCTGGGGATGCCGAGTCGATGGACGAGGTCGGCAGACGTCACAGGCTCTCCCTAGAACGAGTGGACGAGAAGAAACGGGCGTACGGGATTCTGATCGAAGTTTATATTTATGAACAGGGGTCGCGCCACCCTTGACGGAGTAGGCCGATGATCCTTAACTTGTCCACGAATGTGAATACCGTGCACTCATACGGCCGTCGCCCCAAGGAGACCCGAGGATGCCCGCTCCCCGTACCGTTCTGCTCACCGGTGCCGCCGGCGGGCTCGGCACCCTGATGCGGGAACTGCTCCCGGACTACGGCTACGACCTGCGCCTGCTCGATCTGCGGCCCATCGAGGGCGAGCCGGACGCGGTCGTCGCCGACCTCGCCGACAAGGACGCGGTGCGCGAAGCCGTACGGGGCGTCGACGCGATCATCCACCTCGCGGGCATCTCCCTGGAAGCCCCTTTCGAGAAGATCCTCAAGGCGAACATCGAGGGCACCTACAACCTGTACGAGGCCGCTCACGCGCAGGGCGTCGGACGGATCGTCTTCGCCTCCTCCAACCACGCCGTCGGCTTCACCCCCCGCCCCCGGGGCGCCGACCCGCTCATCCCGATCGACACCCCGCGCCGCCCTGACACCTTCTACGGCCTGTCCAAGTCCTTCGGTGAGGACCTCGCGCAGTTCTACTGGGACAAGCACGGCCTGGAGACCGTCTCCGTGCGCATCGGCTCCTGCTTCCCCGAGCCGACCAGCGTGCGCATGCTCTCGGTGTGGATGAGCCCGGCCGACGGCGCCCGCCTCTTCCACGCGGCCCTGACCGCCGAGCAGGTCGGCCACAGCGTGGTCTACGGCTCCTCCGCCAACACCCGCCTGTGGTGGGACCTCACCACCGCGCGGGCGCTCGGCTACGACCCGCAGGACGACTCCGAGCCGTACGCGGAGAAACTGATCGCCGAGCAGGGCGAGCTCCAGGACGGCAACGAGGGGCACGCCTACCTGGGCGGCCAGTTCGTGACGGACCCGCCGATCTGGCCGTACTGACACCCCCTAGACGGACGGGCGGGCGGGCACCGAACGGGCCCGCCCGCAGCCGTGTTCGGGCACCTGCGGTGCCCGATCTCACGTCTTTTCGGACGCCCTCGCAGGTCCGAGGCGGTCACTCCGCTCAGCAAACGGGCACACACGGGCAGCATCGGACCCGCAACAGGCCTGGTCAGTCCCCCTTACCCGCTGTAGAACTTCCCCCAAGGGCCACACCGGGCCCGAACGGGCAGAGCAGCGCGTGCGAGAGGCGGGTGTCGGCCATGGACGCGAGAACCGCGGAGGAACGCCAGCGCGAGATCGTACGGGCCGCACGCGCCACCGGCTCGGTCGACGTCAACGCGCTCGCCGCCGCACTGGGCGTGGCCAAGGAGACCGTACGACGGGATCTGCGCGCCCTGGAGGACCACGGACTGGTGCGCCGTACGCACGGCGGGGCCTATCCCGTGGAGAGCGCCGGGTTCGAGACCACGCTCGCGTTCCGGGCCACCAGCCATGTGCCCGAGAAGCGCCGGGTCGCGGCCGCCGCGGCCGAGCTGCTCGGGGACGCCGAGACGGTCTTCGTCGACGAGGGCTTCACCCCGCAGCTCATCGCCGAGGCGCTGCCCAGGGACCGGGCACTGACCGTGGTCACCGCCTCCCTGCCGGTCGCGGGAGCCCTCGCCGAGGCCGAGAACACCTCCGTCCTGCTGCTCGGCGGCCGGGTCCGCCCCGGCACCCTGGCGACCGTCGACCACTGGACGACCAAGATGCTGGCCGGCTTCGTCCTCGACCTGGCCTTCATCGGCGCCAACGGCATCTCCCGCGAGCACGGCCTCACCACCCCCGACCCCGCGGTCAGCGAGGTCAAGGCACAGGCGATCCGGGCCGCGCGCCGCACGGTGTTCGCCGGCGTGCACACCAAGTTCGGCGCGGTCAGCTTCTGCCGCTTCGCGGAGATCGGCGCACTGGAGGCGATCGTGACGAGCACGCTGCTGCCCTCGTCCGAGGCCCATCGGTACTCACTGCTGGGACCACAGGTCATCCGGGTCTGAAGGTCGAAGCCTGAAGGCCGAAGTCTGAAGGCCGAAGTCTGAAAGTCCGACTGACGTGATCAGCGGGCCTACTGCGCCACGAAATGCCCCATATATCCCTCTATGTCCAGGAGCGATCCATGCGAACCCAGAGCCGACGACGGCCGCCGCGAGCCACGCTCGCCATGGCCGCCGCAGGGACGCTGCTCGCCCCGCTGCTCTCCGGCTGCTGGGTCGGAGCCGGCGGGGCGGGGTCGGGCGGCGACGCCATCAACGTCCTGATGGTCAACAACCCCCAGATGACCGAGCTGCAGAAGCTGACCCGGGCCCACTTCAGCAAGGAGACCGGGATCAAGGTCAACTTCACCGTCCTGCCCGAGAACGACGTCCGCGACAAGATCAGCCAGGACTTCGCCAACCAGGCCGGCCAGTACGACGTGGCGACCCTGTCCAACTACGAGATCCCGATCTACGCCCGCAACGGCTGGCTGCACGAGATGAACTCGTACGTCGCCAGGGACCCGTCGTACGACGAGAGGGACGTCCTCGCGCCGATGCGCCAGTCACTGACCGGCGACGACGGCAAGCTCTACGGCCAGCCCTTCTACGGCGAGTCGTCGTTCCTGATGTACCGCAAGGACGTCTTCGAGCAGAAGGGGCTGACGATGCCGGCCCGTCCCACCTGGACGCAGGTGGCCGACCTGGCCGCGAAGGTGGACGGCGCCGAGTCCGGCATGAAGGGCATCTGTCTGCGCGGCCTGCCCGGCTGGGGCGAGGTGATGGCCCCGCTCACCACGGTCGTGAACACCTTCGGCGGCACCTGGTTCGACAAGGGCTGGAAGGCCCGCCTCGACTCCCCCGAGTTCGAGAAGGCGGTGAAGTTCTATGTCGACCTGGTCCGCGACCACGGCGAGTCCGGCGCCGCCCAGTCCGGCTTCGCCGAGTGCCTCAACAACATGACCCAGGGCAAGGTCGCCATGTGGTACGACGCCACCTCCGCGGCGGGTTCCCTGGAGGCGAAGGGCTCCCCGGTCAAGGGCAAGGTGGGGTACGCCCCCGCCCCCGTCGAGGAGACGAAGTCCTCCGGCTGGCTCTACACCTGGGCCTGGGGCATCCAGGACGCCTCACGCAACCCCGACAAGGCCTGGAAGTTCGTCTCCTGGGCCTCCAGCAAGCAGTACGAACAGCTGGTCGGCGACGAGATCGGCTGGTCCAACGTGCCGGCCGGCAAACGCGCGTCGACGTACACCAACCCCGCCTACGTCAAAGAGGCCGCCGCCTTCCAGGAGATGACCAAGGAGGCCATCGAGCAGGCCCGGCCGAACGACCCGGGGGTGCAGCCGCGCCCCGCGCCCGGCATCCAGTTCGTCGGCATCCCCGAGTTCACCGATCTCGGCACCAGGGTCTCCCAGGAGATCAGCGCGGCCATCGCCGGACGCCAGTCCGTCGAGTCGGCCCTGAAGAAGTCCCAGCAGCTCGCCGAGAAGATCTCCGAGGAGTACGAGGGACGATGACCGCGACAACCATGGCCCCACCGGCCACCGAGACCGTACGCACCGCGGACCCGTCCAAGGCCCGCCTCCGCGCCTGGGCCACCCGCGCCCCGCTGCTCCCCGCCCTGATCTTCATGATCGTGGTCACCCAACTGCCGTTCGTGGCCACGGTGGTGATCTCGTTCTTCGACTGGAACTCCCTCTATCCCAAGGCCCGTCACTTCACCGGCGTCGACAACTACAAGGACGTCCTCACCGACGCGGACCTGCGCCACTCCGTGTGGACGACGGTCCTGCTGACGGTGACGGTGGTCCTGGTCAGCCTCGTCCTAGGACTGCTCCTGGCCCTGCTCCTGGACCGTCGCTTCAAAGGCCGGGGTGTGGTCCGCACCCTGCTGATCGCGCCGTTCCTGGTGGTGCCGGTCGCAGCCGCACTCCTCTGGAAGCACGTGCTCTACAACCCCGAATACGGCCTGCTCAATGGGTTGTTGCACTATGTGGGCGGCCCACAGCCGGACTGGATCTCCAACACCCCGCTGCTCGCCGTCGAGGCCTCCCTGGTCTGGCAGTGGACGCCGTTCATGATGCTCATCCTGCTGGCCGGCCTCCAGAGCCGCGACCAGCAGCAGATGGAGGCCGCGCGGGTGGACGGCGCGAGCGACTGGCAGATCTTCCGCTATCTGACCCTGCCGCATCTGCGCAGGTATCTGGAGCTGGGCGCCCTGCTGGGCTCGATCTACATCGTCCAGAACTTCGACGCGGTCTTCACGATCACCTCCGGCGGCCTCGGGACCGCCAACCTCCCCTACACCGTCTACCAGAGCTTCTACCAGGCCCACGAGAACGGCCTCGCCTCGGCCGCCGGCGTCCTGGTCGTCATCGGCTCGATCGTCATCGCGACCTTCGCCCTGCGCGTGGTGTCGTCCCTGTTCCGTGAGGAGGTAGGCCGGGCATGAGCAGCACAATCGCCGTGAAACGCAAGGGGCTTGGGCTGGGTCTGGTGGCCTGGCTGCTGGGGATCGTGTTCTTCCTGCCGATCGCGTGGATGGCCCTGACGTCCTTCCACTCCGAGACGGACGCGGCCACCAACCCGCCCTCCTTCGGCGCC
This sequence comes from Streptomyces sp. SAI-127, assembly GCF_029894425.1. Lineage (NCBI taxonomy): Bacteria > Bacillati > Actinomycetota > Actinomycetes > Kitasatosporales > Streptomycetaceae > Streptomyces > Streptomyces sp. SAI-127. The sequence continues at coordinate 7,938,513 of NZ_JARXYJ010000001.1, read as the reverse complement.
GCCCTCACCCTGGACGGCTACCGCGAGTTCTTCGGCACCGGCGGTGGCGCGAGCCCCTGGCCGGCGCTGATCAACTCGACGGTCGCCTCGCTGGCCTCGACGCTCTTCGTCCTGCTCCTGGCCCTCCCGGCGGCGTACGCGCTGTCGATCCGCCCGGTGAAGAAGTGGACGGACGTCCTGTTCTTCTTCCTGTCTACGAAGATGCTCCCGGTGGTGGCGGGCCTGCTCCCGATCTACCTGTTCGCGAAGAACACCGACATGCTCGACAACATCTGGCTGCTGGTCATCCTCTACACGTCGATGAACCTGCCGATCGCCGTCTGGATGATGCAGTCCTTCCTCGCCGAGGTCCCGGTGGCCGTGATCGAGGCCGCCCGCGTGGACGGCGCCCGCCTTCCGACGATCCTCGCGCGCGTGGTGGCCCCGATCGCCCTGCCCGGCATCGCGGCGACAGCCCTGATCTGCTTCATCTTCAGCTGGAACGAACTGCTGTTCGCGAGGGTGCTCACCGGCGTGGTGGCCGAGACCGCCCCCGTCTTCCTGACCGGCTTCATCACCAGCCAGGGCCTGTTCCTGGCCAAGGTGTGCGCCGCATCGCTCGTCATCTCCCTGCCGGTACTCGCCGCGGGGTTCGCCGCCCAGGACAAACTGGTCCAGGGCCTGTCGCTGGGAGCCGTGAAATGAAGGCCGCCGTCATCGAGTCCGTGGGCCGTGCCGTCGTCGCCGAGGTCCCGGACCCGACGCCGGGCCCGCGCGAGGTCGTCGTCGAGGTCGCCGCGTGCGGCCTGTGCGGCACCGACCTGCACATCCTCCAGGGCGAGTTCGCCCCCAAGCTGCCGATCGTGCCGGGCCACGAGTTCGCCGGCCAGGTGGTCGGCGTCGGCACCCAGGTCACCGAGCTCGCGGTCGGCGACCGGGTGGCGGTGGACCCGTCCCTGTACTGCTACGAGTGCCGGTACTGCCGTACGGGCCACAACAACCTCTGCGAACGCTGGGCCGCGATCGGCGTCACGACGGCGGGTGGCGCGGCGCAGTACGCGGTCGCGCCGGTGGCCAATTGCGTACGGCTGCCCGAACACGTCCGCACCCAGGACGCGGCGCTGGTGGAGCCGTTGTCCTGTGCGGTCCGGGGTTACGACGTCCTGCAGTCCCGCCTGGGCGCCCATGTCCTGATCTACGGCTCGGGGACCATGGGCCTGATGATGCTGGAGCTGGCCAAGCGGACCGGCGCGGCGAGCGTGGACATGGTGGACGTGAACCCGACCCGCCTGGAGACGGCCCGCCGGCTCGGCGTCTCGGCGTCCGCCGCGAACCCGGACGAGCTGGACCGTCCGCAGGGCTGGGACCTCGTGGTCGACGCGACGGGCAACGCGGCGGCGATCCAGGACGGCCTGGAGCGGGTGGCCAAGGCGGGCACCTTCCTCCAGTTCGGGGTGGCCGACTACGCGACACGGGTGACGATCGACCCGTACCGCATCTACAACCAGGAGATCACCATCACCGGCTCCATGGCCGTCCTGCACAGCTTCGAACGGGCGGCGGAACTCTTCGCGACCGGTGTCCTGGACCCGGAGATCTTCATCAGCGACCGGCTGCCTCTGGACCGGTATCCGGAGGCGCTGGAGCAGTTCGCGGCGGGGGTGGGCCGGAAGATCGTGGTGGTGCCGTAACCCCGCTCGGCCATTTGGCCCTCGGGTAAGGGAACGGCAAAGTGGGCCCGATCGTTCACGGGGCATGACAGCTATGACCCCCGGCTCGAACATCCCCCTGTCCGCCGCCCGCGTGACGGTGGACGTCGCCGCGCCCGTGCGGCTCGACGTATCGGGCCTGCTGCTCACCGCCGACGGCAAGGTGCGCTCCGACGACGACTTCATCTTCTACAACCAGCCCTCCGGCCCGGGGGTGACGTACCGCTCGGGCGGCGGTACGGCCCCCGACGCGATCACCGTCGACACGTCGGCCGTACCGCCCGGCATCGAGAAGATCGTCGTCACCGCCAGCCCGGACGCCGCGGGCCAGACCTTCCAGGGCATCGAACCGACGGCCACGATCCGCAACGCGGACGACAACAGCGTGCTGGCCACCTTCACGCCGCCGCAGCTCGGCAGCGAGACGGCGCTGGTGATCGTGGAGGTCTACCTGCGCAACGGCGCCTGGAAGGCCCGGGCGGTGGGCCAGGGGTACGCCAACGGGCTGGCCGGGATCGCGACGGACTTCGGCGTGACGGTGGAGGAACCCGCCCCGACACCCGCCGCGGCCCCCGTCGCCCCGCCGCAGCCGGTGACTCCGCCGCCCGCGCCGACCGTGCAGACCCCGGTCGCCCCGCCGGCCCCGGCCATGGACCCGCGGCTCGCCGCGCCGGCGCCCGCCGCTCCCCCGGCCCCACCCGCTCCCGGCGCCGGGAAGATCAACCTCGACAAGGGCCGGGTCAGCCTCCAGAAGAACCAGACGGTGTCCCTGGTCAAGGGCGGGCAGCCGCTTCTCTCCCAGGTCAAGATGGGTCTCGGCTGGGAGCCTGCCTACCGGGGCAAGGACATCGACCTCGACGCGTCCGTCATCGCCTACGGGCCGCAGCGCAACCACATCGACAGCTGCTACTTCGGCAAGCTGTCCATCGTCGGCGGCGCGATCAAGCACTCCGGTGACAACCTCACGGGTGAGGGCGGCGGTGACGACGAGGTGATCGTCGTCGACCTCGGCCGACTCCCCCAGGAGGTCACCGGACTCGTCTTCACGGTCAACTCCTTCTCCGGCCAGAAGTTCACGGAGGTCGCCAAGGCGTACTGCCGCCTCATCGACGCCGCGAGCGGAGAGGAACTGGTCCGCTTCGACCTCACGAACGCCGAGGCGCAGACGGGCGTGATGATGGCCAAGCTGATCAAGCAGTTCTCCGGCGAGTGGGAGATGACGGCGATCGGCGACTTCGTGAAGTCCCGCACGGTACGGGGGATGGTGAAGCCGGCGGCACAGGCGCTCTAGTGCGCGGTGCGGTCCATGGCCGGGCGGTCAGTGGTGGGGGCCTGCGCGAGTCGGCCCCCGCCGACTGTGTAATTCCGTTGCCGCAGCACCGGCATCTTCGATCGAATGCCTTCATGACTCATGACGGCCCTGCGGACCATCTGGAGCAGAACCGACGCTTCTGGGATGAGGAGGCGGCCGCGTGGCACGGGCCGCTCGCCCGTGATCACTGGGCGCAGGCGGAACCGTCCTGGGGACTGTGGGCCACGCCCGAGTCGCAGGTCCGCGTGCTTACCGACGGCATCGCCGGGATGCGCGCCATCGAGCTGGGCTGCGGTACCGCCTACGTTTCCGCCTGGCTCGCCAGAGCGGGCGCCCACCCGGTCGGGATCGACCTCTCGGAGAAGCAGCTCACCACCGCTCGCGCGATGCAGGCGGAGTTCGGCATCGACTTCCCCCTTGTCCTGGGCAATGCCGAGAGAGTGCCCTACGAGGACGACACCTTCGACTTGGCGATCAGCGAATTCGGCGCCTCGTTGTGGTGCGACCCCTACCAGTGGATCCCGGAGGCGGCCCGGATCCTCGTGCCCGGCGGGCGGCTGGTATTCATGCGCTACTCACCCCTGTTCGCGCTGTGCGTGCCGTCCGAGGGACCGGTGTCCACCACGCTGTCCCGCGGGCAGTTCGGCCTGACGCGGCTGCACCGGGAAACCCACGTGGAGTTCATCCTGCCGCACGGTGAGATGCTCCGTCTGCTTCGATCCTGCGGCTTCGTCGTCGAAGATCTGATCGAGATTCAGGCACCCCGGTCTGCGCGGGACTACGAAGAGGTTTCCGCCGACTGGGCCCGGCAATGGCCCAGCGAGGAGATCTGGAAAGCCCGGCTGGCAGGCTGACCCGCGACCGACTACGCCCGCAGCCCCTCCGTGAGCAGTGACAGGTACCGCCGGATGGACTCGCCCCCGCCGTCCGCCAACTCCGCCGCGCCGACGACCCCGTGCGCCAGCCGAAGCAACTCGATCGGCTCGACATCTGCCCGCAGCGTCCCCTCCGCCCGCGCCGCCTCCACGAGCCGCGTCGCCGCGCCCCGCACATGCGTCCCGCACACCGTGAGCATCGCCTTGCTCCTGTCCGCCACCGCCGACCCCAGCAGCGTCTTCAGCCCCCGCACCTGGATCGTTCCGACGCACAGCTCGTAGAGCCACTCCGCCAGCGCCTCCCCCGGCGGCAGCGTCTCCGCGAGTTCGTCGGCCCGGCGCGCGAATCCCTCGACGCGGTCCAGGTACGCCGCCTCCAGCAGGGCCTGCCGGGTCGGAAAATGGCGGTACAGCGTCCCGGACCCCACCCCGGCCCGCTTGGCGATGTCGTCCAGTGACGCGCCCTCCCCATGCTCGGCGAAGGCCTCAGCCGCCACCTTCAGCAACCGCTCGTAGTTGCGCCGAGCGTCCGCGCGCATGGGTCTGACCTGCGTCATCCAGATACTCCTCGCGAACCGGAGACTCTCCCCGCATGGTACCGAACGCCGGCCTGTCCCTCAGGGCAGTCGGCCGGAGGCGTGCAGCGCCTCGAACACCATCCGGTCCACGGCCGAGACCCGCTCACGATCGCCGTAGCCGAACCAGTCCGACTCCTCGATCTCGCTCGAGGCGATCAGCGGACCCGTGTACTCGGCGGTGTAACAGATCATCCGGAACTCGGTGCGTCCGTCGTCCCTCAACGTCTCGAAGGTGCCGACGTGCACCATCGTGGCCGTGTCGACCCGGGACCGGAGTTCTTCGTCGATCTCGCGCGCCAAGGTCTCGGCATCGGACTCGCCCGGCTCCCGCTTCCCGCCCGGGAAGTAGAAGACATCCAGACCGCGGCAGCGGGTCACCAGCACCCGCCCGTCCCGCACCAGAACCCAGGCCACCTTCTCCGGAACGCCCTCGCTCTTCCCCATCCCCGGGACCCTACGCATTTCACATCTTCGTGGCCCCCGCCGCCAGGTCCCGCAGAAAGTGCCGCGCGCCGATCAGGAAGACGACGATCAGCGGCAGGACGCTCATCAGCGCGCCGGCCATCACCACCGCGTAGTCGGTGTTGTAGGCGATGTTGAGGTTGGCGAGGGCGACCTGGAGGGTCACCTTGTCGGGGTTGACCATCACCACCAGGGGCCAGATGTAGTCGTTCCAGAGGCTGATGAAGGTGAAGATGCCGAGGAAGGCGAGCGCGGGCCGGAACAGCGGAAGCGCGACCTGCGCGTAGAGCCGGAAGAAGCCGGCGCCGTCGATCCGGCCGGCGTCGAGGAGTTCGTCCGGCAGCGAGTTCTGGGCGTACTGACGCATCCAGAAGATGCCGAACGCGTTGGCCGCCCCCGGGATGATCAGCGCCTTCAGCGTGCCCGCCCAGCCGAACTCGGCCATGGTGACGAACTGCGGCACGAGCGCCAGCTGCGACGGGATCATGTACGTCGCCATCAGGACGCCGAAGAGAATCCTCTTGCCCGGGAACTCGTACTTGGCGAAGGCGAAGGCCGCCAGGGAGTCGAAGAACAGCACCAGCAGCGTGCCGACCGTGGCCACCACGACCGTGTTGAAGAGAGAGGTGAAGAAATCGATCCGGTCGATCACCTCCCGCATGTTGTGCAGGAGTTGGGTGCCCGGTACCAGCCGGGGCGGGTAGGCCAGGATGTCCTGGGTGGTGACGGAGGCCATCACCACCAGCCAGTAGAACGGGAAGAGGGAGACCAGCACCCCCAGAAGCAGGGCAGCCCGTACCAGGACCCGGGTCCGCTTGCTGCCGGCGCCGATCGCGAGACCCGCGTGGGAGTTCGTGTGCTCAGCGGCCATTGCGGCCTCCCTTGCGCAGCAGCGGGATGCCGCGGCGGTCGTCGCGGTCGCCCCCGGACACCAGCCGCCAGTTGATGACGGCGAAGACCGCGATCAGCGCGAAGAGGATCCAGCCCATCGCGGCGCCGTAGCCGAACTGGAGGTCGTTGAAGGACTTCTGCCACAGATAGAGCACGATCGTCATGCCTTCCTGGCCGGGACCGCCCGCGGTGCCCGGGTCGTCCGAGTAGAACAGCACCTGCGACTCGGTGAAGATCTGGAGGCCGCCGATGGTGGACGTGATGATGGCGAACAGGATCACCGGCCTGAGCTGCGGCACGACGACCCGGAACAGCACTTGGCGGCTGCTCGCCCCGTCGACCCTGGCAGCCTCGAAGAGCTCGTTCGGGATGGCCTGGAGACCGGCCAGGAAGATCAGGGCGTTGTAGCCGACCCACCGCCAGATGACCATGAGGGAGATCGCCGACTTGATCCCGAGGGAGGAGGTCAGCCAGCCGATGCCGTCCACGCCGACCGCCTTGAGCAGCGAGTTGGCGAGCCCCGCCTGCGCGAAGACCGACCCGAACACGATGGTCATGGCGACCATGGAGGTGACGTTCGGAATGAAGTACGCCACCCGCCAGGCGGCCGAGTACCGCACCTGCGAGTGCAGCAGGAACGCCAGCACCAGCGCCAGGAACAGCATCGGCACCGTGGACATGAACCAGATCTCGAAGGTGTTGACGATCGAGTGCCAGAACACCGAGTCGTGCAGCAGCCAGTAGTACTGCCTGAGCCCGACGAACTTCATGCTCCCGATGCCGTCCCAGTCGTGGAAGGACAGGTAGAAGGAGAAGAACACCGGGAAGGCGCCGAAGACGGCGAAGAGGATGTAGTACGGCGAGATGGCGACGTACGGCGGAAGATGGCGCCGCCACCTGCCCCGCGGAGCCTCCGTACGGGCCGGCTCCTCGGTGCTGTCGGACGCGGGTGCCTGTGCCAGGGTGGCCATGTCAGCTCACCCCCCGCTGGGCGAGCGCCCGTTCGGCGGCGTTCATGGCGTCGCGCCAGGCCTTGTCGGGATTCTTGCCGAGCGTCTCCACGTTCGTCAGCTCCTGGTAGACCGGGGTGTTCGCGGTGTTCTCGTAGGCGCTGAAGAAGATCACCGGGGCCTGCTTCGCCGCCGGTCCGAAGACGTCGACGGGGATCTGCCCGCCGAAGAACGGGTCCGGTTCGCGCATCGCCGGCCGGGAGTAGACGGCCGGGGTGGTGGGGAACAGCGACATCTCCTGATAGCTCTTCAGCTGGTTCGCAGGCCCGAGCATCCACTTCAGGAAGGCGAACGCCCCTTCCGGATCACGGCAGTAGCGGGTGATGCCGACGTAGGACCCGCCGTAGTTCGCCGGGCCGTCCGGCATGGTGGTCAGCCGCCACTTCCCCGACGTCCTGGGCGCGGTGTCCTTGAGGCCGCCGATGTACCAGACCGCGTTGTTGATCGTGCCGATACGGCCGCCGCTGAGCGCCGAGTTGAAGTCGGGCGTGCCGTCCAGGGTCCGGGCGCTCAGCCCCTGCCGGTAGGTCTCCACGGCCAGGTCCCAGGCGCGCTTCACGTGTTCCTGGTCGCCGATGAAGCGGTTGTCGGCGTCGACGAACTGCTTGGGGCTCTGGTAGAGCGCCATCCGGAACACATAGGCGATCTGCGAGACCAGGTACGGGTGGTTCGGCGCCTTCGCCTTGAGGGTCTTGCCTACCTGGAGGTACTTCTCCCAGGTCGAGGCGGCCTCGGCGACCTCCTCCGGTTCGGTGGGCAGACCGGCCTGCTCGAACAGGTCACGGCGGTAGAAGAGCGCGGTGGGACCGGCGTCCAGCGGGAAGCCGATCATCCGGCCGGCTGGGCTGACGCAGCTCTTCCACTTCCAGCCGAGGTACTCGTCCTCGACGGCGTCCGCGCCCAGGTCCTTCAGGTCGACGAACTCGTTCTCGTCCGGGAAGTAGTCCCCGATCGGGGAGTTGAGACAGGCCAGGTCCGGCACATAGGCGCGGGCCGCCATGACGGTCCGCAGCTTGCCCCGGTAATCGCCCGCGATCGAGGCGCCCTTGACCTTCAGCCCGCTCGCTCCCGGCACGCCACGTGCGGAGGTGGCGAGCAGCTTGTCGCTCAGCGAGCCGTTCCAGTACCAGATCGTCAGGTGGTCGGTGCCCGCGGAGATCGAGCCGCTCGCGCTTCCGCACCCCGACAGGCCCAGCAGAGCGGCACCCGCCCCGCCGAGAGAGGCACCGAGCAGGCGCCTGCGGGACATCGTTCGGTGTGGCATGGGCGCGCACTCGCTTTCCGGGGCAGGGGTGGACAACGATGTCAAGCTCCCGTGAACGTTCACGTGAACGTTGCCGACGAGTATTGGGGTGGCTGAAAAGAGGAGTCAAGACGTGTGCGGGCGCGATGTGTTGAGTGCCTGTAATTTGCTGCCGACGGTGCCGACCTCAGGCGAGGTGCGTCTCGTCGACCACGTATCCGCGCCGCTTGTCCACCACGTTGCGCAGCGGTCGGCCCTCGATGTGCCGGGTGAGGTTGTCGAGGAACACCTCGACGAGCGCCTCCCGTTCGCTGGTGGTCTCGCCCGCCGTGTGCGGGGAGATCATCACGCCGGGCATGTCCCACAGGGGTGATTCGGCAGGCAGCGGTTCCTGGGCGAACACGTCCAGGGCTGCGCCGCCGAGCCGTCCGGCGGCGAGGTGGTCGACGAGCGCCTCCTCGTCGACGAGTCCGCCCCGGCCCACGTTGATCAGCCGTGCCCCCGGCTTCATGGCGGCGAGCACGGGGGCGTCGACCATGCCCCGGGTGCCCTGGGTGAGGGGTGCGGCCAGGACGACGTAGTCCGCTTCCGTCAGGGCGGAGCGCAGGGTCGACGCACCGTGGACCGTGCCGAAGTCGGGGTCGTCCGTGCGGGCCTTGCGGCCCGCGCCGGACACCCGCATCCCGACGGCGCGCAGCAGCCGGGCGATGGCCCGGCCGATCGGGCCCGTCCCCCAGACCAGCACGGTGCGTCCGGTGATGCCGTCGCTGGGGCGCGGACGCCACTCACGGCGCCGCTGGTGCTCCCAGGTGCCGGGGAAGTCCTTGGCGAGGGCGAGGATCAGCCCGAGGACGTACTCGGCGGTCGGCTGGTCGTAGACCCCGCGGGCGTTGGTCAGGACAACGCCCGGATCGTCCACCAGGGCGGGGAACAGGAAGGAGTCCACGCCCGCGGAGGCCGCGTGAACCCAGCGGGGTGCCTTGTCCGGGTTGTCGGGCCAGGCCTCGCGGATGGCCGGGGTGATGGTGACCCAGGCCAGGAGGGCGTCGGCGCCAGGGAGGAGGTAGGGCAGTTCCTCCTCGGTGGCGTAGACGGTGTCCGTGAGGCGTTCGATGAGTGCGGTGGCGGGGGGCCGGTTGCCGCGGTAGAGGACGACGAGTCGCTCGGGCATGTCAGGCTCCGACGGGGACGGCTATGTACTTGTACTCCAGGAACTCGTCGATGCCGACGCGTCCGCCTTCGCGGCCCAGACCGGACTGCTTGACGCCGCCGAAGGGCGCGGCCGGATTGGAGACCAGTCCGGTGTTCAGGCCGATCATGCCGCTTTCGAGGCGTTCGCTGACGCGCAGGGCGCGGTCGAGGTTCTGGGTGAACAGGTAGGCGGCCAAGCCGAATTCGGTGTCGTTGGCGGCGGTGACGGCCTCGTCCTCGGTCTCGAAGGTACGGATCGCGGCGACGGGGCCGAAGATCTCGGTGTCGGTGATCGCGGAGTCGGGGGCGATGCCGGTGAGGACGGTGGGCGGGTAGAAGCAGCCCGGCCCCTCGGGGAGTTCGCCGCCGGTCAGGACGGTGGCGCCGCGCTTGACGGCGTCCCGCACCAGGTCGTGGGCCTTGCTGCGGCCGGCGTTGTCGATGAGGGGGCCGACGTCGGTGCCGGGCTCGGTGCCGTCGCCGACGGTCAGGGCGGCCATGCGGGCGGCGAGGCGGGTGGCGAACTCCTCGGCGACGGAGGTGTGGACGTAGATGCGGTTGGCGGCGCAGCAGGACTCGCCCATGTTGCGCATCTTGGCGACCATGGTGCCTTCGACGGCGACATCGAGGTCGGCGTCGTCGAAGACGATGAGGGGGGCGTTGCCGCCCAGTTCCATCGACGTACGGATGACGGTGTCGGCGCACTGGGCCAGCAGGATCCGGCCGACCTGGGTGGAGCCGGTGAAGGAGAGTTTGCGGATCTTCCCGCCGCGCAGGAGGGGTTCGACGACGCCGGCGGCGTCGGTGGTGACGACGATGTTGAGGACCCCGTCGGGCAGACCGGCTTCCTTCAGGATCGCGGCGAGGGCGAGGCTGGTCAGGGGGGTCTGGGGGGCGGGTTTGAGGACGATGGTGCAGCCGGCGGCGAGGGCGGGGCCGATCTTGCGGGTGCCCATGGCGAGGGGGAAGTTCCAGGGGGTGATGAGCAGGCAGGGGCCGACGGGCTGGCGGGTGACCAGCAGGCGGTTCCTGCCGTCGGGGGCGGTGGTCAGCCCGCCGTCGATACGGACGGCCTCCTCGGAGAACCAGCGGAAGAACTCCGCGCCGTAGGCGACTTCGGCACGCGCCTCGGCCAGCGGCTTGCCCATCTCCAGGGTCATCAGCAGCGCGAGGTCCTCGGTGCGCGTGATGATGATGTCGTAGGCGCGGCGCAGGATCTCGCTGCGCACCCGGGGCGGAGTGGCGGCCCAGGCGGCCTGCGCCGCGACCGCCGCCTCGACGGCACGCCGGCCGTCCGCGGGAGAGGCGTCGGCGACCTGACACAGCTCCTCGCCGGTGGCCGGGTTGTCGACGGACAGGGTCCGGCCGGACTCGGCGTCCTGCCAGCCACCGCCGATGAACAGCTGCTTGGGAACATCACGGACGACAGTCATCGTGGGTATCTCCTTGGATGTGTGGTGAGGGGCTGCCGACCGGTCAGCGGATGCGGTCCAGCGTCTTGTAGTAGGCGCCCGCGAAGGGCAGGAACCAGGCGGTGCCGTTGTAGAGGGGGATACGGGGCGGGGCCAGGTCGCGGACCGGGCTGGCCTCGGGGTGGCCGTCCAGCACCTCTGCCATGACCTGTCCCATGTGCGTGGCCATCTGCACGCCGTGGCCCGCGTATCCCATGGAGTAGTGGACGCCGTCCTCGGTCTGCCCGGCGTGCACGATGCGGTCCATCGCGAATCCGACGGAGCCGCCCCACACGTACTCGACCTTCGTGCGGGCGAGTTGGGGGAAGATCTCGCACATCTCACGGAACAGGACGGCCCCGCTCTTCTTGTCCGAGGTGGGGTCGGAGGGTGCGAAGCGGGCACGGCCGCCGAACAGCAGCCGGTTGTCCGGGGTGAGCCGGAAGTAGTGGCACACCTGGTTGGAATCGACGATGAGGCGGGCCTTGGGGATGATGTCCCGGGCGAGGTCCTCGCCGAGCGGCTCGGTCACGATGATGAAGCTGCCCAGGCAGACCTGCCGGCGGCGCAGCCACGGGAAGTTCTTGTCGGTGTAGGCGTCGGTGGCCATCATGACCTGCCCGGCGCGGATCACACCGCGCTCGGTGCTGACCTCGAACCGACCGCCGGCAGTACGCCGTACACCGATGGCCGCGTTGCGCTCGTGGATCTCGACACCGGTGCGCTCGCACGCCTCGGCCATGCCGCGCACGAAGCGGCCGACGTGCAGTGCGGCGCTGAACGGGTCGAGCAGGCCGCCGTGGTAGGCGTCGGAGCCGATCTCGGAACGCAGCTCGGCCTTGCCGACCAGAGTGGTCTCGTGTCCGAAGTACTTGGCCAGGTCGCGCTGTTGGGCCTTCTTGTTCTCGAAGTGCGCGGGTCGGGACGCGACGCCCAGGCGTCCGACGCGGCGGAACTGGCAGTCGATGGACTCCTCTTTCACGAGCCGCTCGACGGTGTCCACGGCCTCGCCGTAGGAGGTGTAGATCTCGCGGGCCCGCTCCAGTCCGTACCGGCGGATGGCCTGGCCCACGCCGATCGTGAAGCCCAGGTTGGCCATTCCGCCGTTGCGCGCGGAGGCACCGGAGCCGATCTGGCCCTTCTCGACGAGAGTGACGCGGGCGCCCTTGCGGGCGGAGTGGAGGGCGGTGGACAGACCCGTCAGGCCGGCGCCGACGACCACCAGGTCGGCGTCCTCGGAGAGGGGCTTGCCCGAGCGGTCGGGAAACGGACCGGCGGTTTCTATCCAGTAGGGGATCGTCTTCATTTCGGGTCCTCTGCGGGGAGTTTCGACGTGGCTCAGGTGAGCGGTTCGACGGGGAGGGCGTTCTGGCCGCCTCGGTGGCCGCCGAGTTTGCGGACGAGGGCGACCAGGGCGAGGGCCAGGACGGCCAGGGCGATGAGAACGGCGCTGACGGCGGTGACGGTCGGGTCGACGTCGAACTGCAGGGCGTTGAAGACCAGGACCGGCAGGGTGCGGGTGTCGGGGGTCGACATGAACTGGGCGATGAAGAACTCGTCGAAGCTGGTGATGAACGAGAACACCGCGGCGGCGATCAACCCGGGTGTGGCCAGGGGGAAGGTGATGCGCCGGGCAATGGTCATCCGGTTGGCGCCCATGCTGGCGGCGGCGTCCTCGAGCCGTTCGTCGATGCCCCTCAGCGTGGAGATCATGATGAGGATCGCGATGGGAGCGGCGAGCACGGTGTGGCCGAGGGCGATGGCCAGGGGGCTGCCGAGCATGCCGGCCGGTTCGAAGAACAGGAACAGGCCGAGCGCGATGACCACTTGGGGGATGAGCAGCGGAGCCAGGACCAGCCCGTAGACCGCCGTGTGCAGGGGCAGCCGGCCGCGGGCCAGGGCGGTGGCTGCAGTGGCCCCCAGGACGAGGGAGAACACGGTGGTCAGGGAGGCGATGAGGCTGGACAGGGCGATGGAGGTGGCCCAGTTGCCGCCGGGCGCGGCCATCTGCTCGTACCAGTGGGTGCTGTACTCCTTGGGCGGGAAGGTGCCGATGCCGTCGGCGCCGAAGGAGGTGACCAGGATGATGACGATGGGCATCGCCAGGAACAGCAGGATCGCGGTGGCGCTCAGGGCGCGGCCGATGTGTCCGGCCCGGGTGGCGGGCAGTTCCATCATGAGCTGCTCCTTCGTGCGGCCGCCTTCTTGCGGCGGAGCTTGGCCAGTCCGAGCACGCCCAGTCCGGCGAAGGTGAGCAGGAGCAGGATCACGCCGAAGGCGGCGGCGGAGTTCCACTGGTCCTGCTTCATCACCTGCTGGTCGATGAGCGCGGCGACGACGGTCTGCTTGTCGCCGCCCATCAGGGCCGGGGTGATGTAGTAGCCCAGGCACAGGATGAAGCTGAGCAGGCCCGCGGTGCCGATACCGGGCGCCACCAGCGGCAGGTAGATCCTGCGGAAGATCGTCAGCCGGCTCGCCCCGAAGCCGGCCGCCGCGGCCAGGAGCCGGCCGTCGACACCGCGCATCACGCCCTGCAGGACCAGGACCGTGTAGGGCAGCATCACCGAGGTGGTGCCGATGACCACACCGGTCTCGTTGTAGAGCAGCGGGAACGGGGCCCCGGGCACGTGCAGGGAAGTCAGCAGTGTGTTGATCAGGCCGTGGTCACCGAGCATGATGATCCAGCCGTAGGTGCGCACCAGGGCACTGATGAAGTGCGGCACCACCACGACCAGCATGGCCAGCGCGGCGAAGACGGGCCGCATCCGGGCGATGGCGTGCGCCAGGACGAAACCCACCAGGAGACTGAGCACCGCGGTCTCCGCGGAGATCCGCAGGGTGGAGAGCAGCACGGACAGGTTCACACCGCTGAGGGCGTCGGCGTACCAGTGCAGGGTGAACCCGCCGGTGTCGCCCTTGAGGCTCAGCGAGAGCACCCCGATGATCGGGTACACGAACAGCACCAGCAGGAACACCGTGACGGGGACGGCGTTGACCAGGGCGATCCGGGAGCGGTGCCCGCGCATCGCGGACGTCTTCACACGCACCTTGCCGGGTGCGAGAGAGGTGCCGGCCACGGTTCACCCCCCGTCCGTCGCGTCGAAGACGCTGACGTCGTCCCGGTCGGCGGTGACACACACCCGCTCGCCGGGACGCGGCGGGACGGCGGCGGTCTCGATCCGCAGCGGCTGCGCTCCCGGAGCGGCACCGTCCAGGCGGACGGTGATCCGGGTGAGCGAGCCGACGTAGACGGCCGCCTCGACCGTGCCGGAACAGCAGCCCTCCTCGGCACCGACCAGGCGCAGCTTGCCCGGCCGCACCGCGGCGCGCACGCTCTGTCCGGGCACGCAGGGGTGGGCGCGGGCCGTGAGGACGCCGCCGGTGTCGAGGCGCACGCGGGTGCAGTCGTCGCCCCCGCCGTCCTCCGCCTTGCCGGTGAGGAAGTTGGCGGCGCCCAGGAAGTCCGCGACGAACGGGGTGCGGGGGCGTTCGAACAGGCCGCGGGGGGTGTCGAACTGCTCGATGCGGCCGTCCTTCATGATGGCGATCCGGTCCGACAGGACCAGCGCCTCCTCCTGATCGTGCGTCACATAGATGACGGTCAGGCCGAGTTCGCGCTGGATGGACTTGATCTCGGTCTGCATCTGGTCGCGGAGCCTCTTGTCCAGCGCGCCCAGCGGTTCGTCCATCAGCACGATCGGCGGACGGTAGACCAGGACCCGGCACAGGGCGACCCGCTGCTGCTGACCACCGGAGAGCTCACGGGGCTTGCGGCCGGCGAACTTCGACAGGCCCGCCGCCTCCAGCGTCTCCCCCACCCGGCGGCGGATCTCCGCCTTCGGCACACCACGCAGGGTGAGCGGGAAGGCGACGTTCTCGGCGACTGTCATGTGCGGGAAGAGCAGGTACTGCTGGAAGACGAAACCGAAGTCCCGCTTGCCCGGGTTGAGTTCGGTGATGTCCCGGCCGTCGACGGTGACGCTGCCGGAGTCGGGCTCGGTGAACCCGGCCAGCATCATCAGCGTGGTCGTCTTGCCGGAGCCGGACGAGCCGAGGAAGGTGACGAACTCCCCCGCCGCGATCTCCATGTCCACGCCGTCGACCACCGTCGTCCGGCCGTAGGACTTGGACAGCCCCGTCACCGACAACGACTTGCCCGTCGGTGCGGAGGAGTGAGGGGCCAGGGCGGCGGCGAGGTCGTCGGCGGACAGCTTTGCGGCGGTCAGACTCCGGGTCCGCTCAGGCATCGGCCCACTCCTGCCAGCGCTTGGTGACGGCGTCACGGTTCTTGTCCCACCAGGCGGCATCCGCGTCGAACCCGATCTTGAGGTTCTGCGGCGAGGTCGGCAGCGTGGCCAGGACGTCCTCCGCGAGCAGCTTGGTCGCCGCCGGGACGACCGGGCCGCCGGTGGGGCTGAGCTTGGCGAACGCCGCCTGCACCTCGGGACGCAGCGAGAAGTCGATCAGCTGGTAGGCCGCGTCCGTGTTGTCCGCGCCCTTCGGGATGCCCCAGCCGTTGGTCATTCTGCGGGCGCCGTTCCACTGGTAGGCGACCGGCTGCCCCTGCTTGATCAGTTCATCCGCGCGGCCGCCCCACAGGGAGGTCATGACGACCTCCTTGCGGCCGAGCAGGACGGCCGGCAGGGCTCCGGTGTTCCAGAACTTCTTCACATCGCCGCGGATCCGCGACATCGACGCGAACGCCCGGTCCACATTCAGCGGGTACAGGCTGTCCAGCGGCACGCCGTCGGCCAGCAGCGCGAACTCCAGCTCCGGCAGGTCGGCCTCCGCGCTCTGCAGCGAGCGGGGGCCGCTGAAGGAGTGCGTGTTCCAGAAGTCGGCCCAGCTCTTCGGGACCCGCTTGAGGCTGTCCGTGCGGTAGGCCATCACGCTCGCCCACACGTTCTTGCCGACCGCGTGCTCCGGCAGGTTGTGCTCCGCGATCCCGGCGCCCTTCACACTCTTGAGCCGGTCATGGTCCACCGGCTCCAGGCACTCCAGCCCTGCCATCTTCTGGAAGTTCAGCAGGGTGTTGTCCATCAGGTCCACCTGCGGACGGCCCTGCTTGACCTGGGCGATGATCTGCGCCGACTGGTAGTTGACCGTCGTGACCGTGATGCCGGTCTCCTTGGCGAACGGCTCGTAGATCGCCTCGGTCAGAGCGTCGTTGTAGGCGCCACCGCTGTTGCTGACGACGAGCCTCTTCTTACCGCCGCCCGACGAACCGCGGCTTTCGCTGCTGCCCATGAGGGTGCCGCAGCCGGTCACCACGGTGGCGGCGGCCAGCGCGCCTGCGGTGCTGAGTACGGTTCTGCGGCCTATCCGGTTGGCTTCCATCGGGCGCCTCCTGGTGAGGGTCTGGATTCGGGGAAACGGAAAACGCTGGGGTGGGGGTCCTTCTGGGCTGTCCGTGCGGGACGGTGTGCGTGGATATTCAGATGCCGAGCATGGTGTTGAGCTCGTCCAGGGACTTCACCGGCACGTAGTCGTAGCCGTGGGTGACCGGGTCGTAGCCCCGGTCCAGGAGGATCAGGTTGCGGAAGCCCAAGTCGTGCATCGGCATCAGGTCGTAGCGGGTGTGCGAGGAGACGTGCACGAAGTCCTCGGGGGACGCGTCGAGCTGGTCGAGCATGTACTCGAACGCTGCGTACCGGGGCTTGTAGTAGCCGGCCTGCTCCGCGGTGAAGACCGCGTGGAAGTCCGCCCCGAGCCGGGGCACGCTCTCCTCCAGGAAAGAGTCCTCAGCGTTGGAGAAGATCACCAGCTTGTAGTGCTCGCCCATCTTCTTCAGCGGCTCGGGCACGTCGGCGTGCGGGCCCCAGCCGCGCACGCCGTCGGCGAACCGCTTGCCCGCGTCCGGCGCCGCCTTCACACCCCACTTGCGGCAGACCCGCTCGAAGGAGTCCTGCAGCACCTGCTCGTAGGGGTAGTACTCGCCGCGGACCTGGTCGTAGCGGTAGCCGCGGAACTCCCGGACGAACTGATCCCAGTGCTCCGCGGGGATCCGGTCGCCGACGAGCTCACGCGTGATGGGGGTCATGGGCCACTCGATCAACGTGCCGTAGCAGTCGAACGAGACGTACTTCGGCCGGAACTGAAACGACGGAATGGGCATGGAAGAACTCCAGTTCTTTGCTGCAGGAACAGGCTGTGATTCAGCATTTGTCGCTACTTTTCCGGCACGCCTGTGACGGACTTCCCCATGAGGGAGGCGGGGTGACTTCGGGTCAGACAGCGCCGGCTGCGGCCGGTGCCAGGAAGTCGACGGGATGGTCGGTGGTGCCGTCCAGGGCGAGGTCGGCGGCGATCTCGCCCATGGCGGGTGACAGTTTGAAGCCGCTGCCGGAGAAGCCGGCCATGACGATGATGTCGTCCTCGCCGGGGAGGCGGCCGACGAGCGGGTCGCCGGAGTCGGTGTAGCCCTCCATGTAGGCCGACATCCTGATGGGGTCGGGGTTCAGGTCGGGCATCAGCTCGCTGATGAACTCCCGCATGGTGGCGAGTTCCTCCGGGCGGACCGTGCGGTCGAGCCGTTCGGGGTCGGCCACCGGCAGATGGCGCGCGGAGTGCAGACCCAGCTTGAAGGAGAGGCCGAGCTTGACGGACATGCCGTCGGGCGACGGGAGCCCGTAGCAGTCGTGGGGTGTGCTGCGTACGAAGGCGGGGGCGCCGCCCGTGAACCAGTCGTGGCGGGTGGGGATGTGCCAGGAGCTGATCAGCCGGCGGACATCGACCGCCCGCGGCAGGTCCGGGAGCAGGGTGTTGATCCAGGGGCCCACGGTGACCACCGCGGTGTCCACGTGGTCCGTGCCCCGGTCGGTGACGATGTGCACCCCGCCGCCCGCCGCGGGCGCGATCTCCCGCACCGGGGTGTAGCGGTGCAGTCGGGCGCCCAGTTGCTCGGCACGGGCGGCGGCGGCCTGGATCGACGCCTCGGGCCTGAGGACGGCGCCCATCCGGTCGAGGACGGCGGTGTGCCCGTCCGGCAGGCGGTGCTGCGGGTAGCGGCGGGCGAGTTCCTCCCGGTCCAGTACTTCGTGATCCAGCCGGTGGGTGGAACCGGCGCCGAGCAGGAGACTCATGGAGGGCGACGCGGTTTCGCCCATCACCAGGCATCCGCTGCGGCGTCGCAGCGCGAAGCCGGTCTCGCCCTGGAGGTGGTCCCACATCCGGTCGGCGAGCCGCAGCAGCGGAATGTAGCGGGGTTCACCGAGGTGTGCGGCTCGGAAGATGCGGGTCTCGCCCCCGGCCGCACCGCGGTCGTGACCCGGCGCGTACCGGTCGTAGCCGATGACCTCGGCTCCCCGGGCGGCCAGCCGCCACATGGCCTGGCTGCCCATGCTGCCGGCACCGATCACGGCGACGCGCTTCGGGATGCGCATGAGGTCGCTCCTTTCGATGGTGTGGTCCGGTGGCAGTCGGGCCCCAGCACGGTGCGGACATCGTGGGGACTCATCCGGTTCGGGTCCCACTGGGGATGGCGTTCACTTTCGGCCCGGGGGAACCTGCAGGTCAACCCACACTGTGTTCCACCTGGAGGCCTTCTCGAGACGGTCTGTCACTGCGGGCGGCCGGGCCGCACAAAATGCCGGCCCCCTCTTGTCACGGTGAGTGGCCGGTGCGAGGGTGACCCCGATCCCCTCGGATGAAAGCACCCCCTATGCCGCCCAGACGTCCCGCAAACGGGCACTTCCCCACGATCACGGAGGTACTTCGCCTGCCCGTGCTCGCCGAAGGGATGCCGCGCGTGCTGGCCGGTGAGTCGCAGCTGGACAGGGCGGTGCGCTGGGTGCATGTCACCGAGCTGCTCAATCCCGCCGATTTCCTGGAGGGCGGCGAGCTGGTGCTGACGACCGGCATGCCGTATCCCGAGGACGCCTCCGAGCTGCGGGACTACGTCGACCAGCTCGCCGACGTCGGCGCGGCCGGTCTGATCGTGGAGCTCGGTTACCGGTACCGGAAGGTGCCCGGCGAGCTGGTGGCGGCGTGCCGTGCCCGTGACGTGCCGCTGGTCGAGCTGGCCCGGGGCGTCCGGTTCATCGACGTCACGCAGACGGTGCACGCGCTCATCCTTGACGCCCAGGGAGCCCTGCTGCGGCGCGGGAGGGACATCCAGGACGTCTTCACCGCCCTGACCCTGCGGGGCGCGGACCCCGAGGAACTGGTGCACACCACCGCGGAGCTCACCGGAGCCCCGGTGGTGCTGGAGGATCTCAACCACCGGGTCCTGATGTGCGAACTGCTCGGCCGGCCGTACGAGCCGGTGGTGTCGGCCTGGTCGCGGCGTTCGCGGGCCGCCCCGACGCCGGAGAGGATCACGCCGAGCGGCCCGGAGGGGTGGCTGATCGCGCCGGTGCAGGACCACCGGGGGCTGTGGGGGCGGCTGGTCCTGCTGGAGGGCCGGCTGAACGCGGAGCCCGACCCGGAACACGTCCTGGTGCTGGAGCGTGCGGCGGTCGCGCTGACCATGGCGCGCCTGGCCGGGCCGGCCTGGTGGGAGCGCCGGGCCCACCGCTCCGTACTGCGGGACCTGTACGAACGGCGTTTCCGCTCCCCCGCGGACGCGCGCGCCCGCGCCGAGGCACTGGGGCTCCCGACCCTCGGGCACCGGCTCTTCGCCGTGGTCATCCGCCACACCTGCACCGGCAGCGAGGGTGAGCACCTCGACGAACGGATCGCGAAGGCGCTGGCGCAGACCGGCGTCCGCGCCCTGGTCGGCGAGACGGCCCCGGGCCGGATCGGTGTGCTTCTGGCACTGGCACAGGCGAGCGCCTGGCAGCCGGTCGCCGAGCGGATCGGCCGTCTGACCCGGGAGGAGCTGGGACCGGAGGCCGTCGTCGCCGTCGGCCCCGGGGTGACCGACCTCGCCGGGATCGCCCGGTCGTGGCAGGAGGCGGAGCAGACGGCCGAGGCCATCACACCGGCCTCCCCGGAGCGCTGGTTCTACGTCCCCGCCGACGTCCGGCTGCCGGAGTTGCTGGGCGTCCTGCGCCAGGACACCCGTCTTCAGCGGTACGCGGAACGGCAACTGACCCGCCTCATCGAGCACGACGACCGCAACGGCGGCGATCTGCTCCCGGCACTGCGCGCCTATCTGGCGGCGGCCGGGAACAAGTCGGTCGCGGCGAAACGCGCCGGCATGTCCCGGCAGGCCTACTACCAGCGCCTCCACACCATCGAACGGCTCCTCGGCTGCGACCTGGAATCAGGCCTGCAGTGCACGTCCCTGCATGTCGCGGTGCTGGTCCTGGACGCCGGGGAGGCAGCTGTTCCCGGCGCGTGACGGGCACGCCCGCGTCGTCCCCGGACTCCGTACAACCTGCCGGGCAGGGGAAATCAACCGACGCCTCGGATACATCAGGTCTCAGGCCGAGGCGCGTACCACCAGCTCAGGTGCCACCCAGGCATCCGCGCCGGTCAGCGGCTTCTCGCCGGCCCGCAGCCGTGCGACCTGTTCGACGGCCAGCCGCCCGAGCCGGCGCTTGTCGAGCCGCAGAGTGGTGAGGGCGGGTTCCACCAGTTCGCCCAGGGAGAGCCCGTCGAAGCCCAGCACGGCCAGGTCCTCCGGTACCCGCCGGCCCCGGCGCCGGGCGGCCCGTACCGCGCCGACGGCGATCAGGTCGTTGAAGCCGAACACCGCGGTCAACTGGGGCCGGGCGTCGAGGAGTTGCTCCATCGCCGCCTCGCCGCCCGCGACCCCGTGGCCGTTGGACATCGCGATCCACCCGTCGTCGACCGGCAACCCGTGCCGCCGTACCTCGGCCAGGAACGCCTCCCGTCGGGGCCCGGGGGCGAGCCGGTCCCCGTCCAGCATGCCGATCCGCCGGTGACCTGCCCGGACCAGGTGGGCGATGCCCTGTTCGAGGCCCGCGGCGGCGTCGATCCCGACGGCCGCGAACCGGGTCTGCTGCGGGCCGCGTTCCAGCAGGACGAGCGGCAGACCGCCGAGGTACCGGGCGAGGACCTCGTCGTCGTTCTTGAAGTAGCCCATCACGGCGTCCGCCTGGTGGGACAGCACGCCGAGCGCCTCCCGCTCCTTGGCACCGTCGGTGCGGGTGTCCCACACCACCACCTGCCAGCCACGCTCCTCGGCGGCCTCCAGCACCCCGGCCGCGACCTCGGGAAAGAACGGGTTCATCAGATCCGGAATGACCAGTCCCGCGGTCACCGTCCCCTTCCGCACCAGCCCGCGCGCGAACCGGCTGGGCCGGTAGTCCAGCATCCGCACGGCTTCGAGCACCCGCGCCTTGGTGTCCGGGTCGATCTCACCCTTGTCGTTCACCGCCCGGGAGACCGTCTGCCGTGACACTCCCGCGAGCTTCGCCACGTCGTGAATCGTGGCCCGGCGACGAGGACCGTCGGACGCCTGGCCACCGGGCTCCCGCTGCTGCTCGTCGGTCCACATGCAGTGCACTGTATCCAGCCGTCGCGGGAACGGGCCCGGCCCGGGCTAGAACAGCGCGCTGTACCCGTTGAGAGCCGGCTGCCCTCCGAGGTGGGCGTAGAGCACGGTGGAGTCCGCGCCGATCTCGCCACGCCGGACCAGGTCGATCATCCCGGCCATCGACTTGCCCTCGTACACGGGGTCGGTGACCATCCCCTCGGTGCGGGCGGCGAGGCGCATCGCCTCCAGCGTGGTGTCGTCGGGGATGCCGTAGACACCCGCGTGGTACCGCTCGTCCAGCTCCACGTCCTCCTCGGTCAACTCCTTGTGTACGCCGATGAGTTGACCGGTGCCGTGGGCGATCCGCGCGATCTGTTCCCGGGTGGCGACGGGCTTGGCGGAGGCGTCGATGCCGAGCACGCGCCGGGGCCGGCCGCCCGCCTCCTCCAGCGCCCGGAACCCGGCGACCATGCCGGCCTGGGTGGAGCCGGTCACCGAGCAGACCACGACCGTGTCGAAGAAGACGCCCCACTCGCGTTCCTGGTCCACGACTTCGTAGGCCCACGCGGCGAAGCCGAGGCCGCCGAGCGGGTGGTCGGAGGCGCCGGCGGGGATGGCGTACGGCTTGCCGCCCCCTTCCTCGACATCCCTGAGCGCCTGCTCCCAGCTCTCCTTGAACCCGATCCCGAACCCGGCCTTCACCAGCCGTACGTCGGCCCCGGCGAGCCGGCTGATCAGGATGTTGCCGACCTTGTCGTAGACGGCGTCCGGCCAGTCCACCCAACTCTCCTGCACCAGCACGCACTTGAGCCCGGCGCGGGCGGCGCAGGCGGCGACCTGACGGGTGTGGTTGGACTGAACGCCACCGATCGAGACGAGGGTGTCGCAGCCCTTGGCGAGGGCGTCCGCGACCAGGTACTCCAGCTTGCGGGTCTTGTTGCCGCCGTACGCGATCCCGGAGTTGCAGTCCTCGCGCTTGGCCCACAGCGCGGCGCCGCCGAGGTGCGCGGTGAGGCGCTCCAGGCGGTGGACGGGGGACGGCCCGAAGAGGAGGGGGTAACGGCCGTAGGACGAAAGGGGCATGGGGACCTCCCGGGTCGGTCGCTGTGGGCTCAGTCGCTGTCGGCCAGCTCGGCCAGGCCCCGCCAGATCTCGGCCGTGACCCGGACCGCCTCGTCCACGTCACCGGCCGCGCAGGCCTCGATCAGCCGGTCGTGCAGGCCCGCCGAGCGGCAGTTGCCGCCCTCGCCGAAGCGCCGGCGCTCCAGCCGGCGGATGAGCGGGGTGTAGCGGGCGGTGGTGGCGGCGGCCGCGCGGTTGCCGCTGACGCGGACGAGGACGTCGTGCAGGGCGTCGTCGGCGTGCAGGGCTTCGTCCACGTCACCGGCGGTGACGGCGGCCGAGAACCGTTCGTTGGCCGCGCGCATCGTCTCGATGTCGGCGGCGAACAGCCGGGGCACCGCGACCCGCGTGACCAGTTCGTGCATGGCCCCGACCACCGCGGCGGCGTCCCGCACCTCGGCGGCGACGACCTGGGTCACCCGCGTGTAGCTCTGCGGCTTGCTCTCCAGCAGCCCGTCGTCGACCAGCCGGGCGAAGGCCTCCCGCACGGGCGCCCGCGACAGCCCGAGCCGCTCGGCGAGCTCGGCGTCCCGCACCACCGCCCCGGGCTCGATCTCCCCGGCCACGATGGCGTCCCGGATGGATGCGTAGGCACGGTCCCGGAGAAGGGTGCGGGCGAGTGGTCGTATGGCCTCCATGAACTGAAATGTTAGATGTCAGCCAGCGCCGCGCACAAGAGTGGACATGCGAGTGGCCCGCACCCCCCGTGAGGTGCGGGCCACGTTCGGGGCTCAGGCAGCCCAGGGCCAGTCGGCGTCCTGGGCCGCCTCGAGCAGCGGAACCATCCGGAAGGCCGCGTCCGTGAGGCCTCCGAAGGTGTGGCGGTTGCCGGTGCCGGAGGGGCCGTGGCCCGCCCGGTACCCGGCGAGGTTCCAGGTGTAGACCGGTACGTCGGCCGGGATCTGCTCGGTCGGGCCGCCGTGCCGGTTGTACGTGTACTGCTCGTCGGTGACGATCAGCACCCGGTCCTGTCCCCGGTAGTGCGCGCGCACGGCCGAGGTGGTGTCGGTGCCGCCCAGGTCGCCGAAGCGGCCGAGGATCTTCAGCACCGACTCGCCCTCGCCGAAGGTCAGACGCCGGCTCTTGGTGCCGAACTCGACGAGATCCGCGTCGGCCGCCCGCAGCGCGAGCGCCGTGCCGAAGATCGCCGCCGCGTCGGCCCGGTTGAGCCGCGAGCGGTCGGACAGCCGCGTCCACATCGAGCCGGAGCGGTCGACGAGCACCAGGGTCCGGCCGGGCAGCGCGGGCACGTTGGCCAGCGAGTGGCCGAGCGCCTGCTCCAGCGGGTAGGACCAGCGCAGCGACGGCGCGTGCTGGTACGCGGCGAGGTACCGGAAGGGGAACTGCCGCGACCGTACGACCTCCGCTGGGTCGCTGATCCGGGCCGCCACCTGGGCCGCGACCTCGTCGGAGACTCCGGCCTCGTCGAAGTTGCGCAGGTTACGAAGCAGTGCCATCGCACCCATGGACGGGATCACGGCCTCCCAGGCCGCCCTGTCCATCGGCCCCTGCAGCCAGCCGGCCAGCGCCTCCCACGTCATCCCGGCCGCGGCCAGCCGCTCGGCCCCGCCCTCGGACGTGACCACCGCACGCCGTCGGCCGGGCGGCACCGCCATGAGCTCGCGGTGCGCGGTCAGGACCCGGCTCGACTCGGGCGGCACGGCCGTGTCCGGGTTGTGCCGCCGGTCGAGGGCGTACTGGAACAGCTCGCCCTGCCACGGCTTGTCCGGGTCCGGGGCCGCGTGCACGAGGTTGAGGATGTCGCCGAAACGGTAGCCCTTGGACGCGGTGTCGTACTTCAGCAGCGACTTGCCGCTGTACAGACGGCGTACGGCGTCGGCGATCCCGCGCTTGACGGGCTTCGGGACGTTGCGGCCGTACTGCGCCGTCCAGTATCCGAGGAACTCGCCGGGCTCGTCGGGCCGCCGGAGTACGGAGGCCACGACCTGGCGGTTCGAGGGGCCGTCGGTGGCGCCCGCGTCGAGGCGCGCCTTGACGTACTCGGCGGCGCCCACGATCGAGGCGGTACGGAGGTTGCCCTCGCCGCGCAGCCAGCCGAGCAGGCCTGCGGTCCAGGCCGGGTCGGTGACGGCGAGCTGCCGTACGAGCGTGGCGAACCGGTCGTCGCGGTCCGCGCCGGACTCGTAAGGGGTCTGCTGGGAGACGAAGTTGGCGACCGCGAGCAGAAACAGCTCGGAGCGTGCGTCACGCTCACGGCCCCGGCCGCCTTCGTACGTCCGCAGGATGCGTCCCGTCGACGTCACTCGCGAGGTGGGGTGGGCCCGCGCGGCCTTCTTGTTGAATCGCGCCATGGTGAATTCCCCCGAATTCGTTACCGTTTCGGAGGGAGACGCGGCAAATGGAGGGTGCCCGAGGTCGAAGTCGACTGCGGTGCTTATAAACTGGCGCGTCTTCCGTTCCGCCACACCGACCCTGAGTCGATGACGGGATTCGAACCCGCACGAGGGTTTCCCCCCACCAGTTCCCGAAGTATCCGCTGCCTGCGCACCGGGCACCCACCATGAGCTGCGCCTCCCGAGATCAGAATGCTCGCACCGGGAGGTGCGTGAAGTTGTGGTGTCCAGAGTTCAGATCGGCGGAACCGACATTAGGTGCTCTAACCCCTGAGCTACACCGGCTCGTTGTGCCGGTGGCGGGACTCGAACCCGCGGCCGCCCCATTATGAGTGGAAGTAGGTCCTGCCTTCGCACCTGGACGTTCATCACTTTAGGAGGCGTGCCGCGGGCCGGGCGAGCGAAT
Source organism: Streptomyces sp. SAI-127 (assembly GCF_029894425.1). Classification (NCBI taxonomy): domain Bacteria; kingdom Bacillati; phylum Actinomycetota; class Actinomycetes; order Kitasatosporales; family Streptomycetaceae; genus Streptomyces; species Streptomyces sp. SAI-127. The sequence continues at coordinate 7,913,546 of NZ_JARXYJ010000001.1, read as the reverse complement.
TAAATTCAGCCGCGCTTCTGCCGCTTCCAGGGCCCCGTGATCGCCAGCATGATCCCCGGAGTCTGGATGTTGGCGTACAGCGTCCGGCCGTCGGGCGAGAAGGTGACGCCGGTGAACTCGCTGTACTCGGGCTCCTCTTCGGTGCCGAGGTTCAGTTCGTTGCGGGCGATGGGGTACGTGCGGCCGCTGTCGGTCGCGCCGAACAGATGCTGGACGCCCTCGCCGTCCTCGGCGATGACGAGGCCGCCGTACGGGGAGACGGTGATGTTGTCGGGGCCGTCGAAGGCGCCGTCCTTGGACGGGTCGGGGTTCACACCGAGGAGGACCTTGAGCGTGAGGGTGCGGCGCTTGGGGTCGTAGAACCAGACCTGGCCGTCGTGCTGGACGGGGCTCTCCTCACGGGCGTACGAGGAGACGATGTACGCGCCGCCGTCGCCCCACCACATGCCCTCGAGCTTGCGGGCGCGGGTGACCTGGCCGTCGGTGAACTGCTTGCGGACGGAGACCGTCTTGGCGTCGCGGTCGGGGACGTCGACCCAGTCGACGCCGTACACCGTACCGATCCTGGTGGCGCGGGAGAGGTCGTCGACGAACTTGCCGCCGGAGTCGAAGCACTTGAAAGCCTGCAGGACCCCCGCGTTGTCGGCGAGGGTGCGCAGCTTGCCGCGGCCGTGGTGGAAGCCCGCCGGCGGGGTCCAGCGGAAGAGCAGACCGTTGGGGCCGGAGGCGTCCTCGGTCAGGTAGGCGTGGCCGCGCTTGGGGTCGATGACGACCGCCTCGTGGGCGTACCGGCCGAACGCCTTGACGGGCTTGGGGTCGCGGTTGGCGCGGCGGTCCTCGGGGTCGACCTCGAAGATGTAGCCGTGGTCCTTGGTCATGCCGTTCTGGCCGGCCTTGTCCTCGGTCTCCTCGCCGGTGAGCCAGGTGCCCCAAGGGGTGGTACCGCCCGCGCAGTTGGTGGAGGTGCCGGCGATGCCGACCCACTCGGCGACATGCCCGTGGCGGACCTCGACGACCGTGCAGCCACCGGAGGCGGCGGGATCGTAGACGAGGCCCTCGGTGAGCGGCACGGGGTGCGGCCAGTTGGCACGCGGGCCCTTGAGCTCGTGGTTGTTGACCAGGAGGGTCGCGCCGCGGGGGCCGCAGAAGGTGGCCGTACCGTCGTGGTTGGACGGGGTGAACTCGCCGGACTCCAGCTTGGTCCTGCCGCTGTAGGTGATGACCTTGTACGTGAACCCGGCGGGCAGCGCGAGCAGGCCCTCGGGGTCGGCGATCAGCGGCCCGTAGCCGACACCGCCGTGGGCGCCCGCGATCTCCGCGCCCTCGCTCTCGACGTCGGTGGCCGCGAGCGCGTTGGGTGCGGTGGCGAGGGCGCCGACAGTGCCCGCCAGCGCGACACCGGCTCCGGTGAGCGCGGATTTCGCGGCAAAGTCCCTGCGGGTGAGCGACATGGTGTCTCCTGAGACGGTGGGTATGCCGTGGAGGGTGGGGGACCTCGGGTCGGCGCTACGGTCCCGCCCATGCCTGAACACCAGCTGAACAGCGAGAGGACTCCGTGGAGTGGCTTGAATGAATCAACACAGAGTGATGGGGAGTCCTTTGGCGGCGCGACCGGCCACAGCGAGCCCGCACTCGCAAGCCGCCCTCACCCCCCTTGCTGCGACCGCGCCTTGAACGCGGCCTTCCGCGCCTCCTTCGCCACCCGCTTGTCCGGATGCAACCGCCCCATCGCCTCCAGCACATCCGCGGTGGCCGGGTGGTCGACCCGCCAGGCCGCCGCGAAGAACCCACCGTGCTGCTGGGCCAGTCCTTCCACCAGCGCCTGAAGCTCCTCGGAGTTCCCCTCCGCGGCGAGCTGCGCGGCAATCGTGTCGACGGTCAGCCAGAACACCATGTCCTGGGACGGCGGGGGCACATCCCCGAACCCCCGCTCGGTCAGCCAGACCCGGGCCAGCCCGCCCAGCTCGGCGTCGTCGAGGACCTCCCGCAACGCGGGTTCGGCGACCGCACCGACCAAGGACAACGCCTGCTGACACCGCAGCCGGCGCAAGGGCGCGCCCGAGTCGCTCCCCCGGGCCGCCGTCAGCAGCTCCCGGGCCGCCGCGAGAGGATCCCGCCGGTCCAGCCACTGCTCGGTCTCGGCCTGCGCGGCGGAGGGCGGGAACGTCGAGGTCCCGTCGAGCAGCGCGTCCGCTCCCTTGTCGGCGAGGTCCCCGACGGCCGGCGCCGGGATGCCCGCCTCCAGCAGCCGCGACCGCAGCCCGTACAGCCCGAGCGGGGTCAGCCGGACCATGCCGTACCGGGAGACGTCGGTCTCGTCGACGACCGCGGCGGGCTCCTCGTCGGTGTCCGCCATCAGCGCCTCGTCGACGGGCTGGTACTCGACGATCCCCACCGGCTCCAGGACCCGGAACTGGTCGTCCAGCCGCATCATCGCGTCGGACACCTGCTCCAGGACGTCGTTGGTCGGCTCGCCCATGTCGCTCGGCACGATCATCGACGCGGCGAGGGCGGGCAGCGGCACGGGTCCGTCGCCGGGACCGTCCTCGCTGACCGTGAGCAGGTAGAGGTTCCCGAGCACACCGTCGAGGAACTCCTGCTCGGCCTGCGGGTCCCAGTCCAGGGAGGCGAAGTCGACCTCGCCGCCGTCGTCCATCGCGGCGACCAGATCGTCCAGATCGGGCACGCTCGCGTCGGCCAGCGCCGTCTCCAGCGCCGTCAGCCACACGCCGAGCACGTCCTGCGGGGAGCCGGACAGCAGAGCCAGGTCCTCGCCCGTGGCGACCGTGCCCTCCTCCTCGTCGGCGATCTCGACGAGCCCGGTGTCGACGGCCACCCGCCAGGCCTCGCTCGCGTGCGCCGCCGCCTCGTCCCCGGTCAGTCCGAGGTGCGCGGCCGCCGCGGGCAGCTGCTCCTCGACGAGTCCGCCCCCGGCGTCGACCCGCGTGTCCTCGCCGGCCCAGCGGGCGAGCCGGGCCGCCCGGGCGAGCAGCGGCGTGGACAGGGCGTCACGCGCCAGCTCCGCTTCGGGGTGCAGCCGCACCGGCGGCAGGGGGGAGCTGTCTGACATCGGCTGGTTCTCCTAGGACGCGTCGTGCCACTCAGCCGCTCAGCGTAGACGGATATCCACCTATGCCGCCCGGTTCATGTCCCCGACAGGGTCCGTACATGGCTGAAACCTTGACAACTGGACTGACCAGGCAGGAGATTGACGCGCGTAGAAATCCGGCGGACATCTGTTCACTGTATTTTCTACGCGCGTCGCCACCGCCCCACAGGTCGCGGCTCCCACCGTTCCACGTTCACCCTCGTCCCGGCGCCTACGTTCGTCCCCGGAGGGATCCCGTTGCCGAGCAAGAAGTCCGCGCGTCTCGCCGCGCTCACCGTCGCCGCCCTGTCGGCGGCCTCCACCGTCGTTCTCGTCTCGCCCGCCCACGCGGCCGGCGTGAGCATCCATGACATCCAGGGCGCGACCCGGATATCCCCGTACGCCGGTCAGAAGGTCGCGGATGTGGCCGGAATCGTCACCGGTGTGCGCACCTACGGCTCCTCCAAGGGTTTCTGGATCCAGGATCCGAATCCCGACGCCGACCCGGCCACCAGTGAGGGCGTGTTCGTCTTCACCAGCTCCGCCCCGAAGGTCGCCGTCGGCGACGCCGTCACGGTGACCGGCACGGTCTCGGAGTACGTCCCGGGCGGCACGTCGACCGGGAACCAGTCGCTGACCGAGATCACCAAGCCGACCGTCACGGTCGTATCCAGCGGCAACGCGGTCCCCGCCGCCACCGTGATCGACGCGAAGTCGGTGCCGGCCGCCTACGCCCCGGCGGGCGACCCCGCCGCGGGCAACTCGATCAACGGCCTGACGCTGGAGCCGAAGAAGTACGCCCTGGACTTCTACGAGTCCCTGGAGGGCATGAACGTCAAGGTCGCCGACACCCGCGTGACCGGCGCGACCGACCCGTACACCGAGCTGTGGGTGACGGTGAAGCCGCGCGAGAACGCCACGAAGCGCGGCGGCACGCTCTACGGCTCCTACGACTCGCAGAACACCGGACGGCTCCAGATCCAGTCCCTGGGCTCGACCTCCGCCTTCCCCGTCGCGAACGTCGGTGACGTCCTCACCGGCTCCACCGCGGGCCCGCTGGACTACAACCAGTTCGGCGGCTACACCCTGGTGGCGAACGAGATCGGCACGCTGAAGAGCGCCGGTCTCGAGCGGGAGACCACGCAGCGGCAGAAGAACGGCGAGCTGGCGGTCGCGACGTACAACGTCGAGAACCTCGACCCGTCCGACGCCACCTTCGAGGAGCACGCCTCCGCGATCGTGAACAATCTGAAGTCGCCCGACATCGTGTCCCTTGAGGAGATCCAGGACAACAACGGCGCGAAGGACGACGGCACGACCGCCGCCGACGTGACGGTGAACAAGCTGATCGACGCGATCGTCGCGGCGGGCGGCCCGAGGTACGAGTCGCGCTCGATCGACCCGGCCAACGACACCGACGGCGGCGAGCCGGGCGGCAACATCCGCCAGGTGTTCCTCTTCAACCCGCAGCGGGTCTCCTTCACGGACCGCGCGGGCGGCGACGCCACGACGGCCGTCGGCGTGACGAAGACCCACGGGAAGGCCGCGCTGACGGTCTCCCCGGGCCGTATCGACCCGACGAACACGGCCTGGAAGAGCAGCCGCAAGCCGCTGGCCGGCGAGTTCGTCTTCCGTGGCCGCACGGTCTTCGTGATCGCCAACCACTTCAACTCCAAGGGGGGCGACTTCGGTCTGACCTCGGCGACCCAGCCGGTGCCGCGCAGCTCGGAGATTCAGCGCCACCAGCAGGCGACGCTGGTCAACGCCTTCGTCAAGGACATCCTCGACACCCAGAAGAACGCGGACGTCATCGCCCTCGGTGACATCAACGACTTCGAGTTCTCCGACACCGCGAAGATCCTGGAGGGTGACGGCGAGCTCTGGTCGGCGATCAAGTCGCTGCCCAGGAGCGAGCGTTACACGTACGACTACCAGGGCAACCAGCAGGTCCTGGACCAGATCCTGGTCAGCCCGTCGATCCGGCGCGGCTGCGACTTCGAGTACGACAGCGTGCACGTCAACTCGGAGTTCAACGACCAGATCAGCGACCACGACCCGCAGGTGCTGCGCTTCAAGCCGTAACCCATAAGGGGTCAGGCCTGGTTGAACACTCCGTTCAGCCAGGCCTGCCACTCGCTCTCGCACTCCTTGATGTCGGAGTCGGATGCGAAGTCGTGCAGGGAGATCCCGACCGGGTGGCCCCAGTGGTTGCGGCCGAAGACGCGGGTGAGGCTCCGCTCGGTGCGCAGTCCGATGAAGTACGGGTTGCGGAAGTCGACCACGGCGTCGAAGGTGTCCGGCCCGTGGACCGTCACGCGCGTACCGGCGGCCACGTCCTCGCCGACGCCGAGCGCCCGCCCCACGACGGCGAGGGCGTCGGGGGCCTTGGACGCCTCGGGTCCGTCGAAGGTCGCGAAGGCGGCCGGGCGGGGCGCGAAGTGGGTCAGGTACTCGCGCAGGGTGTGCAGATAGAAGTCGGTGTGCTTGGCGGCGCCGTCGTACTGGTTGTCCCAGTCGTCGACGAAGATCCCGCTGTGGACGTACCGCACCCAGGCCCGCCGGCCCTCGTCACGGGGTTCGACGGTGTAGTCGAGCTGGTTGAGGCTCTGCTCGGAGATGCCGTCGACGTCCTCGACCCGGTTGGTGTAGCGGTGCGGCGGGTCCCAGGCGGTGATCGTGGACCCGAAGGGCCCCTTTCCGCCGACGCGGGGCTCGGGCGGCTCCATCGGCCACAGGTAGCCGCCGGTTCCGGTGGTGATCGCCTCCCACACCTGCTCGGGGGTGGCGTCGACCTCGAACTCGCGGGCGATCTCGAACTCTTTGGACATGATCTACTCCAACTCGGTCTGTTTCAGCGTGGGATGGACGGCCACCACGATCCGGTGGTCACGGCCCCCCTCGGCGTCCGGCGCGTCGTACTTGCGGATCAGGCCGGTGACTCCGACCGTCAACTCCTCGATGAACGCGGCCCGTTCGGCGGCCGAGGCGAAGCGCACCTCGCCGTCCAGCGCGTACGTCGCCAGCCGCTTGCGGGCCTTGGCCGCACCGGTGATCAGCGAACCGACATCCCGCACCAGCCGGGCACCCAGCGCCAGCAGCCAGCGCGCGGAGAGCTGGTCGCGGAAGCGGTCCGGGTCGGGCTGCACGGCGGCGAGGGCGAGCGGTGAGATCACGTACGACGCCGCGGTCGCCCGCATCAGCCGCTCGGTGACGTTGCCCTTGCGGCGCTCCCCGGCGAGCTCGACGAGGCCGTGCCGCTCCAGCGCCTTCAGGTGGTAGTTCACCTTCTGTCTGGGCAGCCCGACCTTGCCGGCCAGCATGGCGGCCGACGCGGGGCCGGCCGCCAGCTCGGCGAGCAGCCGCGCCCGTATGGGGTCCAGGGAGACGGCTGCGGCCTCGGGGTCCTCGATCACGGTGACGTCCAGCATGGGTCCACCGTCTCACCGAACACTTTTTTTGTCCAGACGGTTCGAGTGTTCGGTGGGGGCCCCTAGCCGGGAATCAGCCCGAGAGCGTGGTCGTACCTGCTGACCGTGGTGCTCTTCAGCCCCGGCCAGGTCTGCACGCGCTCCCAGCGCTGTGAGGCCGAGCCGATCCCCTCCCCCGGCGCGGTGAGCGCGTCGAGATGGGCCTGGGCGCTCTCCCACTCGGCGTAGTTGAGGACGCGGGTGCCGTCGGCACTGAGGTGGAAGTGGGCGCTGATACCGCCGGGGTGCGGATTCGGCTCGTTCTCCAGGGCGTCGAGGACGGAGTCGACCCAGGCCCGCTGCCGGTCGGGGTCGGGTCCGTCGAACTCGATGTCGACGATCACGATGCAGCCGGGGACGCGCGGGTCACCGTCCCGGGCGGCGCTGCGGTAGTGCCGGTAGCGGCCGAGGCCCTGCCGCTCGATACCCGGAACGACGGTGTCGATCTCGTCCACACGCTCCTGCCGGTGAGTCTTGGCGAAGGCCTCGTAGGCCTGCTCGCTCGCCCACTGCGAGAAGTGCATCAGGGTGGCGGTGTCGTGCCCGCGGTAGAGGTGGTAGCCGAGCAGGTCGTCGGCGGGCCAGGGCCGCCGCTCCCAGGCGGCGGCGACGGCCTCGACGGTCTGCCGCTGGCGCAGGGGGGTGCCCACACGCCAGTGACTGAAGAAGGGGGCGCCGGCGCGAGGGTCGGTCAGGTCGGGGTGAGTGTCGGTACGACGTGTCATAGCCACCACCCTTCAACCTCAACCAAGATTCAGGTCAAGTCGGCGGTTCGGCGGGGGGTTTCGGGAGACCCGCCACGGCATGGACGAGCAGGCCGACGACCAGCCGAACAGCCCCTCCAAGTTGCCCGCGCGATCCTGGCGTGCGGTGCTGCGGCGCACGGGGAAGGAGTTGCTGGACGACGAACTCGCCGACCGTGCGGCGGCGTTGACGTACTACGGCGTCCTGTCGCTGTTCCCCGCCCTGCTGGTGATGGTCTCCCTGCTGGGCGTGGTGGGACAGCGCGCCACGGACAAGATCCTGGACAACATCGGGGACCTCGCGCCGGGACCGGCCCGGGACATCCTGCGGGACGCGGTGGTCCAGCTCGGCGACAGCGGCGGCACGGGCAGCGTGCTCGCGATCGTCGGCCTGCTCGCCGCGCTGTGGTCGGCGTCCGGGTACGTCGCAGCGTTCATCCGTACGTCCAACGCGGTGTACGACCTGCCCGAGGGGCGTCCGGTGTGGAAGCTGACGCCGCTGCGGCTGGCGCTGACCGTGACCTTGATGCTGATGCTGGCGGCGAGCGCGCTGATCGTGGTGTTCACGGGCCCGCTGGCCGAACGGGCGGGCAGGGCGGTGGGGTTCGGCGACGCGGCGATCGCGCTCTGGGGCGTGGCCAAGTGGCCGGTGCTGCTGCTCCTGGTCGTCCTGATGATCGCGCTGCTGTACTGGGCGGCGCCCAACGTCCGGGGCCGCGGCTTCCACTGGATCTCCCCGGGCAGTGTCCTCGCCACCCTGGTCTGGCTCGCCGCCTCCGCGGGCTTCGCTCTCTACGCCGCCAACTTCGGCTCCTACAACAAGACGTACGGCACCCTCGCCGGCGCCATCGTCTTCCTGGTGTGGCTCTGGCTGACGAACCTGGCGATCCTGCTGGGCCTGGAGTTCGACGCGGAACTGGCCCGGGAGCGGGCGATCGCCTCCGGCGAGGCCGAGTCGACGGAGGAGCCGTACGTGGAGCCCCGGGACACCCGGAAGTGGCCGCCGAGGCTGCGGGCGAGCCGCGGGCGGTGAGGGTACGCACAAGGCTGGGCGCGGGCCACCGCCCGCGCCCAGCCGTACCAACCGCTCACTTCTTGGGGTACCGCCACGACACCACGACGACCGTGGCCACTGCCGCGCCGACGATCAGCGTCGGCCGCGGATGCCGTATCGCGGCCAGGACCAGGGGCCGGGCCGGCCTGGGCACGCTGTGTTCCGCCCTCCGCTCCAGCGCCGCACTCGTCTGCGAAGCCTTGCCCTGGGTGACATGGCCGGCCTGCAGCGTCCGGTCCTGGACCTTGTGACCGGCCTGCAGCGTCCGGTCCTGGACCTTGTGACCGGTCTTCGCCGCCCTGTCCTGGACCATGTGTCCGGCTTGCGTGGCCCGGTCGTGCACGGTATGACCGGCCTGTGCGGCGCTGCTGCGCAGCTGCACGGTCATCGCGCCCGCCTTGTCCCTGAGGTCTGCCGCACGGGCCCGTGCGCGGCCCTTCACGTCCATTTTTCCTGCCAACTCCTCTACCGTGTCGCCGAGTTCGCTGCGGGTGCGCTGGATCTGGCGCCGCAGTTCATCGGGTCCCTTGGCCCCCGTCACGGGGGGCTCGCCGCTCGTCCTGTCCGTCATCGGTGCGCCCTTTCCCTGATCTCCTCGACGTCCGCCTTGACGCTGCCGAGGGCCTCCTCGGGCGTCGGGGGTGTGGCACGGCGCAGCTGGGCGCGGCCGGTGGCGGCGAGCACCCCTGCGATCACGAACAGCACGGCCGTCACGATCAGTGCCGAGGCCCACACCGACAGCACCAGGGAGAGGGCGGCGGTGGCCGTTCCGGCCAGGGCGAGCAGCCCCGCGTAGGCGAAGGCGCCGGCGGCACCGAGCAGCCCGCCGCCCTTACCGGCCCGCCGGCCCTTCTCGGCCAGCTCCTCCTTCGCGAGGGCGACTTCCTGCCGCACCAGCCGCGAGACCTGTTCGGTGGCCTGTCCGACGAGTTCGCCCACCGAGTGATGTTCGTCGTGCACCGGCCTGGGGGCCGTGGTTCCGGTCACGGTGTTCCGCCTCCTCTCGGTCGGAACTCCCGGGTACCCGGCCCGGCCCCCGCTACCCCTGCGGGCCGCCGTCCGGGCCGCGCTGTCCGAGCCGGGCCAGCTGGCTCTGGAACCAGTCGAGCCTGGCCTGCAACAGAGCCGCCTCGGCGGCCAGTTCGGGCACCCCGAGACCCTCGGGCATCCCGATGTCACCATGCGTGAGCACCGTGGCGGGCCGTGCCACCACCCGCAGCCCCTCTCCGGCCAGCCGCGCGAACCCGGCGAGCGAGACGGCCGTACGACCGCGCAGGCAGCCCGCGCACGAGGGCGCCAGGGCCCGCCAGCCGGGTCTGCCCCAGTCTGCGTCGGCGAGGGCCGCCGCGACCGTGCCGCAGGCGCAGGGCCCGACGGTGGCGGTCCGCACCCGCTGGCGGGCGTAGCGGAAGCCGCGCTCGAAGCGGAGGTAGCGGCCGAGGACCAGGACGTCGAGGAGGACGGCCGTACGGTGCTCGGCCGTGCACAGCAGTGCCTCGGCCGCCGCGCGGTCGTGCACGCAGTGGAAGCCGCAGTCGCAGCGGCGGTTCGGCGCCCGGTGCCGCAGGCCGTAGACGCAGGACGCGTCGGCCAGGACTCCGTACGGCAGCGCGCCGCCGAGCGACACACCGGTGAACCCGGCCCGGGTGCCGTCCTGGGACAGCACCGGGTGGGCGATCTTGCATCCGGTCGGCGGCTCCGTCGGGCGTTCCTCCGGAAGCCGCAGCCTCATCGGGCCGCCGGAACCTCTTCGGGAGCCTTCAGCTCCTTGATCTCCTCGGGGAGCTCGAGCTCCTCGTCGTGGATCTCCGGCCGCTCCTCCGCGACTCCGGTGGCGAGTGCCTTGCCGAGCTTCATGACGCCTCCAGGACCAGGGGTCGTGCACCGTCCTGACCATGGTGACCCATCCGGGCCCGGTTTGGACATAGGGCCTTTTCGCAGCATCACTTACCGGTACACCGTAGAAGAATTAAGTGGAGCTTTACAGTCGATGTGCCGAGACTACGCGTATGACGACCACCGCCCCGCCCTTCGGCCGCGCCCTCTGCGCCATGATCACGCCCTTCGACGAGGCCGGCGCCCTCGATCTCGACGGCGCGCAGGCGCTCGCCGACCACCTGGTGAGGGAGGGCTGTGACGGTCTCGTCCTCTCCGGCACCACGGGCGAGTCGCCGACCACGACGGACGCGGAGAAGGCCGCGCTCGTCACGGCGGTACGGGAGGCGGTGGGCGAGCGGGCGTCGGTCGTGGCGGGCGTGGGCACCTTCGACACCCGGCACACCGTGGAGCTGACCCTCGCGGCCGAAAAGGCGGGCGCGGAAGGGGTGTTGGTGGTCAGCCCCTACTACAGCAGGCCGCCGCAGGACGCGCTGGAGGCGCACTTCCGGGAGATCGCGGACGCCTCCGGACTGCCCGTCATGCTCTACGACATCCCGGGCCGCACCGGCACCCGCATCGAACCGGAGACGATGATCCGGCTCGCCGAGCACCCCCGGATCGTCGCGGTCAAGGACTGTTCCTACGACCTCCTCGGCGCCCAGAAGGTCCTGAACCGCACGGAGTTGGCGTACTACGCGGGCTGCGACGAGCACATCCTCGCCCTGTACGCGGTGGGCGCGGCGGGCTACGTCAGCACGGTGGCCAACGTGGTCCCGGCCCGACTCCGCGCGATCCTGGACACGTTCGAGGCGGGCGACACCCCCGTGTCCGCCCGCCTCCAACAACGGGCCACGCCGCTGATCGAGGCGATGATGTCGGCGGGCCTGCCCGGCACGGTCACTGCCAAGGCCCTCCTCCACGCACTCGGTCTGCCCGCGGGCCCGGTCCGCGCCCCGCTGCGGCCCGCCGGCCGAGAGACGGCCGACGGGCTGCTGGCGGAGTACGAACGGCTCGTGGCCGCCTGATCAGGGCTGGGCGAAGACCGGCTCCCAGCGTCCGGCGTCCCCGTCGTTCCCCTCCCGGAAGCCGCTGAGCGGAACCTCCTTGTCGCTGCCGATGGTGATCAGCACGAGCCGCTGATGGAACTCGCTCTTGTCGTTCCTGCCGATGTCCCAGGCGATGAGCTGCTTGTTGCCCACCCAGGCGAGCAGCTGCTGCCCGCGCACCTCGGTCTTCGCGCCGGTCGCGGCATCGACGATCCAGGAGGAGGTCTTCCACTTCTCGCCCGCGAAGTCACCGGCGACGAGGCTGCCGTCCGGCGACTTCCCCGCGTCCACGAACCACTCCAGGTACTTGTCGTTCGCCGGCGCGGGGACCTTGTTGCCCTTGAGATCCCAGAACTCCTTGCCGATGTCCCCCATGGGGTTCCCGGACCAGACGTGCAGGCCGTCGTCGGTGATGGCGAAGTCCTGGCGGGAGTTGATGAAGGTGCCCGCGAGCTCGCCGTCGTCGTCGGCGAGCTTCACCTCGCTCCAGGCGCCCTTCCCGGAGGCCACGTCGAGGACGTAGAAGCCGGTGCGGCTCGACGTCCAGTCCTGGCCCCAGCCGTCGCCGCCGTTCGACTTGACCCGCAGATCGGGATTCTTGGTGTACGTCGTCGCGACCAGCTTGCGGCCGTCGCGGGAGAAGGCGAGCCCGCCGACCCCGCGTTCGACCGGGAGCCACCGCTCGACCTTGCCGGTGGTCAGATCGAGCAGGCCGATCCGCGAGGCGGGCAGGTCCTGTTCGAGGACGGCGGCGGTCTTCCCGCCGGGCGCGACGGCGACCCAGGACCAGTCCACGGTCTTGGCGTACTTGCCGGTCCTCGGGTTCAGCAGGTGGTAGGTGCGCTGGTAGACGGCGGTCTCCGCGGTCTTCTTGACCGTCTCCGGGATGAAGTAGCCGGCCAGGGTCGTGCCCCCGACGGAGATCTCCTCGCGCGGTGGCGACTGGTCGGGGTGGGCCTTCGTCTTCTTCTCCACCACGACGCCACCGCCACCCGAGGGCCGTACGTCGTGCTTGCCGGAGTCCAGCAGCGGCACCCCGACCCCGACGGCGACCACGGCCACCGTGACGACCGCGGCGGCCGCGATCCTGTGGTTACGGCGGCGGCGCCGGACGGCGAGCACCCGGTCGGCGAACCCCACTGCCGCCGGGGGCTGTTCGGCGGCCTGCTCGCGCAGGGCGTCGCGCACGATGTCGTCGACGTTCACTGACGCACCTCCACGGGCGAGTAGTCACGGGACTCGAGCCGCTCGGCCTGGGCGGGCCCGAGGGCGGCCAGTTCGGGCGCGAGCTGCCGCAGCCGGTCCAGCGAACGGTGGGTGGTGGACCGTACGGTGCCGACGGAGCAGCCGAGCAGCCGCGCCACGTCGGCCTCCGGCAGGTCCTCGAAGTAGCGCAGCACCAGGACGGTGCGCTGGCGTGCGGTGAGCCGGGAGAGGGCCTGGCGCATCACCAGGCGCAGTTCGGCCGCGGCGGCGGTGTCGGCGCCGGGCTCGCCGCTGCCCGGAGGTTCGGGCGGCTCGGCGACACTGACCTCGCGGCGGGGCCACTTCAGCCGCCAGCGGCTGACCTGCTGGCGGTAGAGGACCTGCCGCACATAGGCCTCGGGCTCGTCGATCTTCTGCCACCGCCCGGCCGTCTTGACCAGGGCGTTCTGCAACAGGTCCTCACCGGCGTGCTGGTCTCCCCCGCACAGCAGCACAGCGGTCTTCAGCAGGGCGGACGACCTGCTGTCCACGAAGTCCCGGAAACTCTCCAGCCCTTCGGCATTCATCGTCACCTTCTCTTCCCCGGCGACGCCTGTGCGCCGCCCCTCCGACCCTTGTGACGCGTGCCGTGGCCCGCCGCTATGCCACCGCCACGAAAAAAGTCGCCGTAGCGGAATGCGATCCGCTACGGCGACTTCCCCACGGGGTCGCGGGTCAGTTCCAGGAGTACCCGTCGCCGATCAGCAGCAGGTGCTCCAGCACATCCTCCATCGGGTCGTCGACCTGGCCGACGTTGACCAGGCCGACCCGGGGCCCGTTGTGCGAGGCGGTGTTGGTCTCGTCGGCGTGCGCGCTGCCGGCGGGCACGAGACACACCGTCGCCAGCACCGTCAGCCCGCCCCTCACGGCCCTCTTCCGCACATTCCTCATCGCTCGACCCCTCGTTCGTCGTTTCGGCTTCTGATCGGACTCTGCGTCCACCCGTTCATCTGCTGAAACACCTCCGAGGTCACGCCGGGTAACCCGTAAGTGATCTTCTCTGGCGCCGGGAGCGGCTCAGTTGTGGCTGTGCAGGATGTCGTTGAGGCCGCCCCAGACCGCGTTGTTCGGGCGGGCCTCGACCGTGCCGGTGACCGAGTTGCGGCGGAAGAGGATGTTCGAGGCGCCGCTCAGCTCACGGGCCTTGACGATCTGGCCGTCGGGCATGGTGACCCGGGTGCCCGCGGTGACGTAGAGACCGGCCTCGACGACGCACTCGTCGCCGAGCGCGATGCCGACGCCCGCCTCGGCGCCGATCAGGCAGCGCTCGCCGATGGTGATGCGGACGTTGCCGCCACCGGAGAGCGTGCCCATCGTCGACGCGCCGCCACCGATGTCGGAGCCGTCGCCGACCACGACGCCGGCGGAGATACGGCCCTCGACCATCGACGTGCCGAGCGTGCCGGCGTTGAAGTTGACGAAGCCCTCGTGCATGACGGTGGTGCCGGCGGCGAGGTGCGCGCCGAGGCGGACCCGGTCGGCGTCGGCGATCCGGACGCCCTTGGGGGCCACGTAGTCCGTCATGCGCGGGAACTTGTCGACCGAGGTGACGGTGAGGTACAGGCCCTCGGCGCGGGCGTTGAGCCGCACCGTCTCGATCTCGTCCACGGCGACCGGGCCGAGCGAGGTCCAGGCGACGTTGGGGAGGAGGCCGAAGATGCCGTCCAGGCTCTGGCCGTGCGGCTGGACCAGACGGTGCGAGAGCAGGTGCAGACGCAGGTAGGCGTCGTGCGTGTCGAGCGGCTTCTCGTCGAGGGAGGCGATGACCGTGCGGACCGCGATCACCTCGACGCCACGGCGGGCGTCCGGGCCGATCGCCTTGGCGGCACCTTCGCCGAGCAGTTCGACGGCCTTCTCGGCCGACAGCCGCTCGGTACCGGCGGGGCCGGGCTCGTTCGAGAGTTCGGGGGCGGGGAACCAGGTGTCGAGAACAGTGCCGTCGGCGGCGACGGTGGCGAGGCCTGCGGCGATGGCGCCGGTGGTGCGCGGAGCAGTCGTGTCGGTCATGAGGGAAACCTAACCGGCACAGGCCACACGATGCGAACCCTGCGCGGGACGTCTCAGGAGTCGAGCACCCCGACCCCCCGGACGCCCTCACGCGACACCCAGAAGAAGATCACCTGGCCCGGCACGGATCACCCGGACCGACGGGGGTCACCGGCGGTCGGTGCGGACCCCCGGGCCGAGGGGGACCACCCTCGGTCGGCGGAAACCGCCCGGGCCGAGGGGGGACCACCCCGGCCAGCCGGCATCACCCCGGCCAACGGCAACCACCCGCTGTCGGCGGGGACCACCCGGCCGGCGGCGATCACCCGCGGCCGGCGGGGATCACCCGTCCCAGCACCTCGCGTGCGTACCCCTCGTCGTACGGCGCCCCGGTCAGCAGGACCTGTAGGCAGATCCCGTCGGCCAGGGCGACCAGGGCCCGTGCCGTGACCGGGTCCGTGCGGCGGGTGAGGCGTTCGGCGAAGTCGTCGGCCCATTCGGCGGCGACGGGGCGCAGGGCGGGGCGGCGCAGGGCGGCGAGGTAGAGCTCGTACTCCAGCTCGACGCCGGTGCGGTCGCCGCCGAGCCAGTCGCCGAGCACCCGGGCGAGGTCGGTGGCCAGGTCACCGCCGGGGTCGTCCAGGGCGCCGTGCGCGGCGACCACCTTGGCGAAGCCCTCGCCGGCCTGGCGCAGCGCGGCGACCATCAGCTCGTCGAGGCTCTTGAAGTGGTACGTCGTCGAACCGAGCGGCACATCGGCCTCGGCGGCGGCGCTGCGGTGACTGAGCCCCGCGAGCCCCTTCTCCCCCACGACCCGGATGGCCGCGTCGATGATCCGCTGCCGGCGCTCGGGGTCGTGCCGCCGGGCCATCAGTGCGCCCCGCCCAGGTTCAGCACCACGACCCCCACGATGATCAGCGCGATCCCGGCGGCCTTGGTGGCCGTCATCCCCTCCCCGAGGAAGAGCATCCCGATGCCGGCGATGGCCGCGGTGCCCACCCCGGCCCAGATCGCGTAGGCGGTGCCGACCGACACCGACTTGAGCGTCTGGGCCAGCAGCGCGAAGGAGAGGACGTACCCCAGCACGGTCAGCAGCGAGGGCCCGAGCCGGCTGAAGCCCTCGGTGTACTTCATGGCCGTGGTCGCTCCGACCTCGGCGGCGATGGCTCCGGCGAGCAGCAGGTATCCCATGTGTACAAGCGTACATAACGGAGCCCGGAACCGGGTCCGCAGCCACCGCTCAGCAGCCGTTCCCCCAACATGGCGGCGCAGCGTCGTATCTGATCGACCATCAGCCGAGAGCCCACTGAGAGAGGAATGTGGAAACCAGCCGGTTCAAAGGGCTGCTCGGGACCGCCGGTAACCACTAGTGTTCCCCCGGAACCACTTGTGTTTCACCATTCACATACCGCGCCACCACAGCAGCGGCACGTCGCCTCGCGCCGCGCCGGAGGAACAGCGCATGCCCGAAGACAAGTCCCGGCCGCCCCAGGACCGCCCCTGGGAGAACGGCTGGACGTTGGACACCTCCCGCACGCCCGGCACCCGACGGCTCTATCTCGCCGGAGCGTTGGCGGTGGCCACGATCGTCGCCTGTGTGGCGGCGATAGCCGCCACGGACAACGAAACCGGCGGACCGTCGAAAACCGCGCGGGACGAGGGATCCGGCCTGATCTCCTTCTCCTCGCAGCCCCCCGCGGTCACCACGCCTCCGCCGGGCGACAGCGGCCTCTCGTCGGTGTCCCCCACGCCCCGGAGTCCCCGGCAGCAGGGATCCGAACCCACCGCCACGGTCACGGCCAACCCGAAGCCGCCCAAGTCCACGGCGTCCAAGGGCAGTTCGTCGAAGCCGCGCCCTTCCGTGACCTACCGCTCGGTCCGCTCGGTCAACTACCCCGCCCGGTACTGGCACGTGGACGACGGCTATGTGGGCCTGGACCCGGTCGGCGGCTCGGAATTCCGCGAGGACGCCACCTTCACCCAGGTCAAGGGCCTGGCGAACAGCTCCTGTTACTCCTTCACCACCCACGACGGCAAGTACCTGCGCCACCGCGACTTCGTCCTGCGGGCCGACCGCAACGACGGCTCCTCCCTCTTCAGGCAGGACGCCACGTTCTGCCCCCGGGACTCCTCCTACTCCGGCGCGAAAATGCTGGAGTCGGTCAACTACCCCGGCTACTTCCTCCGCCACCAGAACTTCGTGGTCCGCCTCGAACGCTTCGAGTACAGCTCCCAGTACCTGGCGGACTCCTCGTTCCAGCTGGTGGGCGGGCTGGCCTGAGTCGGCGTATGAGCACAGGAAAGCGGCGGCACCCGGCAGGTGCCGCCGCTTTCCCACGAACGGGGTCGCTCAGACGTTGAAGCCGAGCGCCCGAAGCTGCTCCCGGCCGTCGTCCGTGATCTTGTCCGGCCCCCACGGCGGCATCCACACCCAGTTGATGCGGAGTTCGCTCACGAGGCCGTCCGTGGCGGACTTGGCCTGGTCCTCGATGACGTCCGTCAGCGGGCAGGCCGCCGAGGTCAGGGTCATGTCGAGGGTCGCGATGTTCGCGTCGTCGATGTGGATGCCGTAGATCAGGCCGAGGTTGACGACGTCGATGCCCAGCTCGGGGTCGACGACGTCGTACAGCGCCTCGCGGACCTCTTCCTCCGAGGCCGGCTTCATCTCAACGGTCTCGCTCATGCCGTTTTCCTTTCGGCGTCGGCGTCGGCGCCCAGCGCCTGGGCCGTCGCGTCCTTCCAGGCCATCCAGCTGAGGAGGGCGCACTTGACCCGGGCCGGGTACTTGGAGACACCGGCGAACGCGACCGCGTCCTCCAGCACCTCTTCCATCGCGTCGTCGGGCTCGATCCTGCCCTTCGACTGCATCAGTTCCAGGAAGGTCTCCTGGATCTTCTGCGCCTCCGCCAGGTCCTTGCCGACCAGCAGATCGTTCAGGACGGACGCGCTGGCCTGGCTGATCGAGCAGCCCTGGCCCTCGTACGAGACGTCCTCGATCGTCGTGCCGTCGTACTTCACACGGAGGGTGATCTCGTCGCCGCACGTCGGGTTCACATGGTGCACCTCGGCGTCGCCATCCCTCAGACCACGCCCGTGCGGGTGCTTGTAGTGGTCCAGGATGACTTCCTGGTACATCGAGTCCAGCTTCACGGTTTCAGCACGCCCTTCAGCCGAAGAAGTTCCGTACGTGCTCCAGCCCCTCGACCAGTGCGTCGATCTCGGCCGGCGTGGAGTACAGATAGAACGACGCTCGCGTGGTCGCGGGAATTCCGTACCGGAGGCAGACCGGCCGCGCGCAGTGGTGACCGACCCGGACCGCGATGCCCTGCTCGTCGAGGACCTGGCCCACGTCGTGCGGGTGGATGTCGCCGAGCGTGAAGGAGATCGCCGCGCCCCGGTCCTCGGCGGTGGCGGGACCGATGATCCTGAGGTCCGGGACCTCCGTGAGGCGCTTCACCGCGTACTCGGTGATCGCGTGCTCATGGGCGAGGATCTTGTCCATGCCGATCGAGTTCAGATAGTCGATCGCGGCGCCCAGACCGACCGCCTGCGCGATCGGAGGCGTGCCCGCCTCGAACTTGTGCGGCGCCGGGGCGTACGTCGACGAGTGCATCGACACGGTCTCGATCATCTCGCCGCCGCCCAGGAACGGCGGCAGGTCCTCCAGGAGCTCCTGGCGGCCCCAGAGCACGCCGATGCCCGTCGGGCCGCACATCTTGTGACCGGTGAAGGCCACGAAGTCGGCCTGGAGGGCCTGTACGTCCAGCGGCATGTGCGGCGCGGCCTGCGAGGCATCGATGCAGACCAGCGCGCCGACCTCCTGCGCGCGGCGGACTATCGCCTCGACCGGGTTGACCGTGCCCAGGATGTTGGAGACCAGCACGAAGGAGACGATCTTCGTCTTCTCGGTGATGATCTCGTCGATGTTGGACAGGTCGAGCCGGCCGTCGTCGGTCAGGCCGAACCACTTCAGCTTCGCGCCCGTGCGCTGCGCGAGCAGCTGCCACGGCACGATGTTGGAGTGGTGCTCCATCTCCGTGATGACGATCTCGGTCTCGTGGTCCACGCGGTAGGGCTCGTCGGCCCAGCCCAGCATGTTCGCCACGAGGTTGAGCGACTCGGAGGCGTTCTTGGTGAAGATCACCTCGTCGCGGCTCGGCGCGTTGATGAAGGCGGCGACCTTGTCGCGCGCGCCCTCGTACAGCGCCGTGGCCTCCTCGGCGAGCACATGCACACCGCGGTGGACGTTGGCGTTGTAGCGCTCGTAGTACTCGTTCAGGGCGTCGAGCACCTGGCGCGGCTTCTGCGAGGTCGCCGCGTTGTCCAGGTACACGAGCTTCCGGCCGTCGTGGACCTGACGGTCCAGGATGGGGAAGTCCTTGCGGATCGCCTCGGTGTCGAGGAGGCCCGGCAGCTGCGTCACGCGGATACGCCACCCTTCGTGTATGCCTCGTAGCCCTCGTTCTCCAGCTTGTCGGCGAGCTCGGCGCCGCCGGACTCGACGATGCGACCGCCGGAGAAGACGTGGACGAAGTCGGGCTTGATGTAGCGCAGGATGCGCGTGTAGTGCGTGATCAGCAGGGTGCCGACCTCGCCGGTCTCACGGACGCGGTTGACGCCCTCGGAGACGACCCGCAGGGCGTCGACGTCGAGGCCGGAGTCCGTCTCGTCGAGGATCGCGACCTTCGGCTTGAGCAGCTCGAGCTGGAGGATCTCGTGGCGCTTCTTCTCACCGCCGGAGAAGCCCTCGTTCACGTTGCGCTCGGCGAAGGCCGGGTCCATGTTGAGACGCTCCATGGTCTCCCTGACCTCCTTCACCCACGTCCGCAGCTTGGGGGCCTCGCCGCGGATGGCGGTGGCGGACGTACGGAGGAAGTTGGAGACCGAGACGCCGGGGACCTCGACCGGGTACTGCATCGCCAGGAACAGGCCCGCGCGGGCGCGCTCGTCGACGGACATCTCCAGGACGTCCTCGCCGTCGAGAGTGACGGTGCCGCCGGTGATGGTGTACTTCGGGTGACCCGCGAGCGAGTAGGCGAGCGTCGACTTGCCGGAGCCGTTGGGGCCCATGATGGCGTGCGTCTCGCCCTGCTTCACGGTCAGGTCGACACCCTTGAGGATCTCCTTCGTGGCGTTGTCGGCCTCGACGGTGACGTGCAGGTCTCGGATTTCAAGCGTTGCCATGGGTGCCTCAGGACTCCTGGGAAAGGGAGACGAGCACATCGTCCCCTTCGATCTTTACGGGGTATACGGGGACGGGGCGCGTCGCGGGAAGGCCGGACGGTTTGCCGGTGCGCAGGTCGAAGCTGGAGCCGTGCAGCCAGCACTCGATCTGGCAGTCCTCCACCTCGCCCTCGGAGAGCGAGACGTTCGCGTGCGAGCAGATGTCGTGAATCGCGAACACCTCCCCCTCGGTCTGCACGACCGAGACCGGCGTGCCGTCGAGTTCCACCCGCTTCGGGGTGTCCTCCTCCAGCTCGCTCAGCCCACAGGCGCGTACGAAAGCCATCAGACAGTGGCCTCCAGCTCCTCGTCGATCTTCACGAGAAGGCGCTCTTCGATGTCGTCGACGCCGATCTGCTGGACCAGCTCGGCGAAGAAGCCACGGACGACGAGGCGCCGGGCCTCGTCGGCCGGGATGCCGCGGGCCATCAGATAGAAGAGCTGCTCGTCGTCGAAGCGGCCGGTCGCACTCGCGTGGCCGGCTCCGACGATCTCGCCGGTCTCGATCTCCAGGTTCGGCACGGAGTCGACCCGGGCGCCGTCGGTGAGGACGAGGTTGCGGTTCATCTCGTACGTGTCCGTGCCCTCGGCCTTGGCCTCGATGAGCACGTCACCGATCCACACCGCGTGGGCGCCCTCGCCCTGGAGCGCGCCCTTGTAGGCGACGTTCGACTTGCAGTGCGGGGTGTTGTGGTCGACCAGGAGGCGGTGCTCCTGGTGCTGGCCGGCGTCCGTGAAGTACAGACCGAACAGCTCGGCCTCGCCGCCGGTGCCGGCGTAGGCGACGCGCGGGTGCAGCCGGACGAGGTCGCCGCCGAAGGTGACCACGAACGACTTGAAGGTGGCGTCCCGGCCGATCAGCGCGTTGTGCTGGGCCACGTGCACGGCCTTGTCGTCCCAGTCCTGGACGGAGACGACGGTCAGCTTGGCGCCGTCACCCAGGACGTAGTCGACGTTGGCGGCGAGTACGGCGTCACCGGTGTGGTCGATGACGACGACGGCCTCGGCGAAGGCACCCAGCTCGATGACCTGGTGGCCGTAGGAGACACCGCCCTCGCCGTGCACGGCGATACGGATCGGCTCGGTGAGGACCGTCTCCTTGGGGACGGTGATCACGCCGGCCTTCTCGAACGCCGAGTACGCCTGGGCGGCGATGCGGTCCACCGGGGTGCCGGCCCTGCCGAGCCGGGCGTCGTCGCGGCCGACGGTCTCGATCACGACCCCCTCGGGCGCCGCGATGTCGACCTTCACGCCGTCGCCGGTGGCGACCGCGGTGCCGTCGTGCAGCCCGCGCAGCCGCTCCAGCGGGGTGAACCGCCACTCCTCCTCGCGGCCGTGGGGGACCGGGAAGTCCGCCACGTCGAAGGACGGGGGCGCACTCATGCGCGTGGCGACGGTCGACTCGGCGGCCACCGCGATCTGGCCCGCGGTGGTGGAGCCCACGGGGATGTTCTGAGCCTCAGCCATGGCTGTCGGTCTGCTCTCTTCCTACGTCAGATTTCGCTGGCTGCTGTTGGGGAGACCGGTCTTAACCGACCGCGCCTTCCATCTGCAGCTCGATCAGCCGGTTGAGCTCGAGGGCGTACTCCATGGGGAGTTCCTTCGCGATGGGCTCGACGAAGCCGCGCACGATCATGGCCATCGCCTCGAACTCGCTCAGACCACGGCTCATCAGGTAGAAGAGCTGGTCCTCGGAGACCTTGGAGACGGTCGCCTCGTGGCCCATGGACACGTCGTCCTCGCGGACGTCCACGTAGGGGTACGTGTCGGAGCGGGAGATGGTGTCGACGAGCAGCGCGTCGCACAGCACGTTGGACTTCGAGCCGTGCGCGCCCTCGCCGATCTCGACGAGACCGCGGTAGGACGTACGGCCGCCACCGCGCGCCACCGACTTGGAGACGATGTTGGAGGAGGTGTTCGGCGCCATGTGGACCATCTTGGAGCCGGCGTCCTGGTGCTGCCCCTCGCCCGCGAAGGCGATGGACAGGGTCTCGCCCTTGGCGTGCTCGCCCATCAGGTAGACGGCCGGGTACTTCATCGTCACCTTGGAGCCGATGTTGCCGTCGATCCACTCCATGGTCGCGCCCTCGTACGCCACGGCGCGCTTGGTGACCAGGTTGTAGACGTTGTTCGACCAGTTCTGGATGGTCGTGTAACGGCAGCGGGCGCCCTTCTTGACGATGATCTCGACGACCGCGGAGTGCAGGGAGTCCGACTTGTAGATCGGCGCCGTACAGCCCTCGACGTAGTGGACGTAGGCGTCCTCGTCGACGATGATCAGCGTCCGCTCGAACTGGCCCATGTTCTCCGTGTTGATACGGAAGTAGGCCTGGAGCGGGATCTCGACGTGCACGCCCTTCGGCACGTAGATGAAGGAGCCGCCGGACCACACCGCGGTGTTCAGCGACGCGAACTTGTTGTCGCCGACCGGGATGACGGTGCCGAAGTACTCCTTGAAGAGCTCCGGGTGCTCCTTCAGCGCGGTGTCGGTGTCCAGGAAGATGACGCCCTGCTCCTCCAGATCCTCACGGATCTGGTGGTAGACGACCTCGGACTCGTACTGGGCCGCGACACCGGCGACGAGGCGCTGCTTCTCCGCCTCGGGGATGCCGAGCTTGTCGTACGTGTTCTTGATGTCCTCGGGCAGGTCCTCCCAGGACTCCGCCTGCTTCTCCGTGGAGCGCACGAAGTACTTGATGTTGTCGAAGTCGATGCCGGAGAGGTCCGAGCCCCAGTTCGGCATGGGCTTCTTGCCGAACAGGCGCAGACCCTTGAGGCGGAGCTTGGTCATCCACTCCGGCTCGTTCTTCTTGGCGGAGATGTCCCGGACGACGTCCTCGTTGATACCGCGCTTGGCAGAGGCACCAGCCACGTCGGAGTCGGCCCAGCCGTATTCGTAGTTGCCCAGACCCTCGAGCTCAGGGTGGGCGGTCTCCTCGATGGGGAGTGTCATGCGGGGTTCCTCCCGGCGGTACTTGCGGATGCGTTATCAGTGGTCTGGGAAATCTTGGGGATGAACGTCGTGCAGACGCCGTCGCCGTGCGCGATGGTCGCCAGTCGCTGGACGTGCGTTCCGAGCAGCTGGGAGAAGATCTCGGTCTCCGCATCACACAGCTGGGGGAACTTCTCAGCGACATGGGCCACCGGGCAGTGGTGCTGGCAGAGCTGCTCGCCGACCGGTGCGCTCCGCGCCGTAGCAGCGTACCCGTCCGCGCTCAGGGCCTTGGCCAGGGCTTCGGTGCGCTCCTCGGGGGCGGCGGACTCGACGGCCTTGCGGTACTCCTCGGCCTGCGCGGCGATCCTCGCGCGGGCGAAGGCGACGACCGCCTCGTCCCCGCCGAATCGCTCCTGAATCCAGCTCAGGGCGTCCGCGGCGAGCTTGTCGTAGGACTGGTCGAAGGCGTCCCGGCCGCAGTCGGTGAGCGCGAAGACCTTGGCGGGGCGGCCGCGCGTCCGCGCGCCGTACACCCGCTGCTCCCGCGCCTCCACGACCTCGTCGGCCGCCAGGGCGTCCAGATGACGCCGTACGGCCGCATGGGTGAGGCCCAGTCGTCCGGCCAGCTCGGCGACGGTCGACGGGCCGTGGTCCAGGATGGATCGCGCGACGCGGTTGCGGGTGGACCGCTCACCGGTCGCGAGCTCCTCCTGAGGGGCCCCCGTGGGGGTCTCCCGAGCCTCGCCGACGTTTTTCACAACGCCATTGTTGCGTAATTCCTCAGGACCGGGCAACCCGCGTCCCACCCGATGGACGGTGCCCTGCATCACTTAGGCATCCCTAACCTGACCTGGGAGAACGATCTTTGATCGATCAAACCGGTGGCATATCGCGGCCATGTCAGGGACACTCGCGAACCATGCCGAAACCACCTCCCACCGGCCCACTTGTCACCCGCGACAGCCTCGCGGGGGAGCTGCACGCGCTGGGTGTCCGCAGCGGCGAGATCCTCCTCGTGCACTCCTCCCTGAGCGCCCTCGGCTGGGTCTGCGGAGGCCCCGTCGCGGTGGTCCAGGGACTGCTCGACGCCCTCGGCCCGGACGGCACCCTCGTGGTCCCCACCCAGACCGGCGACCTTTCCGACCCGGCGGTGTGGAGCAACCCGCCGGTGCCGGAGGAGTGGTGGGACACGATCCGGGCGACCATGCCCGCCTACGACCCCCTCGTCACGCCCTCGCGCGGGGTCGGCGTGATACCGGAGACGGTGCGCACCTGGCCCGGCGCCCGGCGCAGCGTGCACCCGCAGACCTCCTTCGCGGCGACAGGCCCCCGCGCGCACGCGGTGCTGGACGGCCACGCCCCCGACTGCCGCCTCGGTGAGCACAGCCCGCTGGCCCGCCTCGAGGCCCTCCACGCGCGCGTGCTGCTCCTCGGCGCGGGCTACGACACCTGCACGAGCTTCCATCTCGCCGAATACCGCGTCCCGAGCCCGCTCGTCAGGGTCGGCCGCCCGGGACCGAACGGGTGGGAGGTGGTGACGGAGGTCTCGATCACCTCCGACCGCTTCGACGAACTGGGCTACGACTTCGAGCGCGACGAGGCCATCGTGATACGCGGAAAGGTGGGCGCGGCCGACGCACGGCTGTTCCCGGTGGCGGACGCCGTACGGTACGCGCAGCGGTGGCTGACGCTGCACCGCTCACGGGAGGACGCCCCTCAGAACGCGCTGGGTGGAGATCCTGCACCCGCCCGTCTGCGGCGCGGGCCGCGAACCTAGACTCGGGCCCATGCGAAGTGAGCCCGTGGTCCAGGTCCACGCCCTGGTGAAGCGGTACGGCACGAAGACCGCCGTGGACGGCCTCGACCTGGTGGCCCGGGCGGGCGTGACCGCCGTACTCGGGCCCAACGGCGCGGGCAAGACGACGACGGTCGAGATCTGCGAGGGATACCGGCAGGCGGACTCCGGCACGGTACGGGTCCTGGGCCTCGACCCGGTGCGGCAGGCCCGTGAGCTGCACCCGAGGATCGGCGTGATGCTGCAGTCCGGGGGCGTGTACTCGGGCGCCCGGGCCGACGAGATGCTGCGGCACGTGGCCAAGCTCCACGCACACCCGCTCGACGTGGACGCGCTGATCGACCGCCTGGGCCTCGGCAGTTGCGGCCGGACGACGTACCGGCGCCTGTCCGGCGGCCAGCAGCAGCGGCTGGCGCTCGCCATGGCCGTGGTCGGCCGCCCGGAGCTGGTGTTCCTGGACGAGCCGACCGCCGGCCTGGACCCACAGGCCCGCCGCGGGACCTGGGACCTGGTCCGCGACCTGCGCGCGGACGGCGTCTCGGTCATCCTCACCACGCACTACATGGACGAGGCCGAGCAGCTCGCCGACGACGTGGCGATCATCGACGGCGGCCGGGTCATCGCCCAGGGCACCCCGGAGGAGCTGTGCCGGGGCGGCGCCGAGAACACCCTGCGCTTCATGGGCCGCCCCGGGCTCGACGTGGGCTCGCTCCTCAAGGCCCTCCCCGCCGACTGCTCGGCGGCGGAGCTGACCCCCGGCTCCTACCGGGTGGTCGGCAAGGTCAACCCGCAACTGCTGGCGACGGTGACGTCCTGGTGCGCCCAGCACGGCGTGATGCCGGAGAAGATCTCGGTGGAACGGCACACCCTGGAAGACGTTTTTCTGGAGCTCACGGGCAAGGAGCTGCGCGCGTGACGGCCACCGGTATGTACACCCCGAAGCCGGGCGCGGCACCGCTGGGACGCATGATCGCGACCCAGGCCGTCCTGGAGACGAAGATGCTCCTGCGCAACGGCGAACAGCTCCTGCTGACGGTGGTGATCCCGACCCTCGTTCTGGTCCTGTTCAGCTCCGTGGACATCATCGACACGGACGAGGGCAAGGCGGTGGACTTCCTCACTCCCGGCGTCCTGGCCCTCGCGGTCATGTCGACGGCCTTCACGGGCCAGGCGATCGCGACCGGCTTCGAACGCCGATACGGCGTCCTGAAGCGTCTGGCCTCCTCCCCGCTCCCCCGCTGGGGCCTGATGACGGCGAAAACGGCATCGGTCCTGGTGACGGAGATCCTCCAGGTGATCCTGCTGACGGTGATCGCCTTCGCGCTGGGCTGGTCCCCGCACGGCAACCCCTTCTCCGTCCTCCTGCTCCTGATCCTCGGCACGGCGGCCTTCTCCGGCCTCGGCCTCCTCATGGCCGGCACCCTGAAAGCGGAGGCGACCCTGGCGGCGGCGAACCTGGTCTTCCTCCTGCTGCTGGTGGGCGGCGGCGTGATGGTCCCCCTGTCCAAGTTCCCTTCAGGCGCCCAGGACGTATTGGGTCTGCTGCCGATCACGGCCCTCTCGGACGGCCTGCGGGACGTACTGCAGCACGGTGCCGGGGTGCCGTGGGGCGACCTGGGGATTCTGGCGGTATGGGCCGTGGCGGGTCTGGCCGCGGCGGGGCGCTTCTTCCGCTGGGAGTGAGTAGGGGTCAGCGGACCCACATCTGGGACACGATCGGGCCGAAGGCCGGCGTCGCCTGGTAGTTGCCGAGGCGGGTGGACGTGAAGGCCACCTGCTTGAAGTTCACCACGGGCAGCCAGAGCGCCTCGTCGATGACCCTCCGGTCGATCCGGGCCCACAGCTGCCGCGCCCTGCCGGGATCGACGCGCTCGGCGGCCTGCGCCGTGTCGACGAGCCGGTCGAAGGACGGAGAGCAGTACTCGGCGTAGTTCAGGGTGCCGGGGCCGTCGGCCGGCCTGAAGCCGTCACAGGTGAGGAGGGGGGTGAAGTAGGTGCCCGAGGACGGATAGTCGGGCACCCACCCCTGGAACACCAGCTGGGCCCGTGTCCGTGAGTCCCCCACCGTGTTCCAGTAGCGGTCGTCAGGCAGAACGTGCAGGGTCGCCCGGTAGCCGAGTTCGTCCAGGAGGTCCACGAGGTACGCGGCGGCGCGGCGGGCGGACTCCATGCTCCAGGTCCACACCCCCACCTCCATGCCCCGGGTGCCCGACTCCGCGATCAGCTTCCTGGCCCTGGCGAGATCGGGCCCCTGCCACACGCCGTCCGCGCCCGGTTGCCGCGTGTACGGACAGTAGGGCCGATAGCCGGGAAAGCCCTTGGGCAGGGACTGGCAGGTGGAAGACACGATCTGGGAACCGCCCATCAGGTCCACCAGCCGGTCGCGGTCCACGGCGTAGGACAGTGCTCGCCTGACCCGCCGGTCGTCGAAGGGCGGCACCCTCGTGTTGAACGTCTCGTACACCGTGAAGAACGAGGAGCTGGTGTGCAGCCGCGTCGGATACCGCACGGCGAGCTGCCGGAGGTAGGACGGTTCGGGGTGGGTGTTCAGCTGGATCGCCAGGTCGGCCCGCCCGGCGTTCACCTCTGCCACCTGTTGCTGCGTCGATTCGAACGTCCGCCAGCGGATGACGTCGGGATATCCGGCCGGCTGGGCCACATGGGACCACTCCCGGAAAAACGGGTTCCGCTTCAGCGTGAGCTGCTTGCCCTTCCGGTAGTCGGCCACCTGGTACGGGCCGGTCGCGGGCAGTGGACGGAAGCCGACGTTCGGGTCCTGGACACCTGGAGGCGTCGGCACGACGAACATCGTGAGCTTGTACAGAAACGCCGGGTCCGCAGCGGTGAGGTGGAAGGTCACCGTGTTCGTGTCGTCGTCGGTGCTGATCCCGCGCGAGAGGTCGCACCGCTGCGGACGGGCCACACACGCGGCGCCGCCGACGATCCTCGTGAAGTACCCGGGATTGCCTTCGTGGGCGGTCAGAGCCCGCAGGGCGCCCCGCAGGAAGTCAGCCGGTGCGACCCGGCGGCCGTCGGAGTACCGCAGCCCCCGGCGCAGCGCGAACGTGTAGGTGCGCCCGCCGTCGGTGGGCCGCGGGAGTTCGTCGGCCAGGTCCGGAACCAGGGTGAGCTCCGATCCGCCGGGCGACTGGCGCCAGCCCACGAGGTGGTCGTAGGCGACGCTGAGGGCCAGGCCGGCCTCCGCGTTGTAGACGCTCGCCGGATCGATGCCGTAGTCGGTGGCACCACCCCAGCCCAGCACGGTCAGCGTGCCGCCCCGGTGCCCCGGCGCCGCGAGGGCGCGTCCCGCCGCCCACACCGTCCCCCCGGCCAGGGCGAGCCCCCGCGGCGCGCTGCCCGTGGGAATCGTGCGCAACGGCCGGCCCGTACGGGGATCGAGCCGGACGACGGTGGCGTCGTACTCGTTGCTCACCCAGACGCCGTCCGGTCCCGCCACCACGGCACGAGGACCGTCCCCCACCTCCTGAGTGGTGGTCACGCCGGTGCGGGTGTCGATGCGGGAGACGGTGAGCGAGAGCCCGTTGGCGACCCACACCGCCTCCTGGGTGACGGCGACTCCCTGTGGTCCCGCGCCCACCGGGACGGGCCCGCGAGCCTGGGCCGTGCCGGCGTCGATCGGGGTCACCGTGCCGTCGAGACTGTTGGCGACCCACACGGTCCGCTCACCCACACCGATACCGGCGGGCCCGCCGCCCACCGCGACGGCCTTTCCGGCCCGTCCGGTCTCCGTGTCGATCCGTCGGACGGCGTTGTCCCCGCCGAGCGCGACCCACACCCCGGCGGGGCCGGCCGATATGGCCGAGGGAAGGTTGCCCACCGGCACCGTGTCGACGACCCTGTCGGCCGAGGCGTTGATCCGCGAGACCGTGCCGTCGCCGCTGTTGGCCACCCACACGTCGTCGCCGCTCACCGCGACGGCGACCGGATCGGAGCCGACGGGGATGAGCTGCACGGCATGGCTATGCGGATCGATACGGCTGACGGAGTCGTCACCGTTGTTCGCCACCCACACCGACCCGGCCCCGTACGCGAGCCCGTCCGGGCTCTGCCCCACCGGCACCGGCGCACCGACGTCGCCTGACAGCGCGCCGACGGTGTTGGCCGACAGCACCCGGGCGGCCGGGCGGGGCGCGCCGGCCCCGGAGACGAGGCCGGCGCACAGAGCGGCGATCGCCGTGAGGGCGACGCCCGGGGCCGCGAGGCGTCGGCGCCGCTGTCCCGGCACGGTTCGCGGTGGTGGAGACCCGGCGGCCGGGTCGTGCGCCAGGATCGCCTGGTGCACCCGCCGCACCGACTCGTCCGGGTCCAGGCCCAGTTCCTCCCGCAGCCGTTCCCGTAGGCGCTGGTAGCAGGTCAGCGCCTCGGCCTGCCGGCCGCACCGGTAGAGGGCCAGCATCAGCTGCGCCGAGAGCCGTTCCCGCAGCGGATGCCCGGCGGCCAGCTGCTCCAGTTCGCCCACGACGGTCGTGTGTCGCCCCAGCGCCAGGTCCGCCTCGATCCGGGCTTCGAGCGCCGACAGGCGCAGTTCCTCCAGTCGGGCGGCCTCCCGCCGTACGAATCCGTGGTCGCCCAGGTCCTCCAGCACCGCGCCCCGCCACAGTGCGAGGGCGCGCCGAAGTGTCGTGCCCGCCTCGGCGTACCGGCCGGCGTCCAGCGCCTCCCGCCCCTCCCGCAGCCCGGCCTCGAAGCGGCCGGCGTCGGTGGCCAGGGGCCCGGCCCTCAGCAGGTAGCCGTGATTCCGGCTCTCGAGCACCTCGCCCGGGGCACCGCGGGCCCGATCCGGCTCCAGCGCCCTGCGCAGATGGAAGACGTACGTCTGCACCGAGGTGACCGCCCCGTCCGGCGGGTCCCCGTCCCACACCTCGTCGATCAGGCGGTCCGTCGGGACCGTCCGGTTCAGCTCGACGAGCAGGAGGGCCAGCACGGCACGTTGTCGCGGCCCGCCCAGCGGGAGAGCGGCTCCGGAACGCACGACTCGCAAGGGGCCGAGGAGGGCGAACTCCGTGGCCGCCATGGCGCACCGCCCCCGTTCCAAGCCGGTGCCAAGGCCCTCCAAGCACCTGCCAAGGAGCCTAGCGACGCGAGGCGCTGAAGTGTGTCCCAGTTCACACAAATGTCGCTCGTCGAGGGATGTTGCGGCCGGAGAGAAAGAAGTGCCATGAACACACGACAGCGCCGTACGCTGCTGGGGCTCACCGCTGTGGCGACGGGGATGGGCATGTTCACCACGGCAGCGAACGCGGCGGTGCCTCCGCCGGAGGCACCACAGGCGCCGGTGTCCGGGTACACGTTCGTCGAACGGTTCAGCCGGCTCAGCTCCGACTCCGCGCGCTCCGTCAGCGCCGCCTGCCCGAGCGGCAAGGTGGTCCTGGCCGGCGGCGTGCGGATCGTGGGCGGCGGCGGTCGCGTGCTCCTGCGCGGCTCGTATCCGGGCCGCTCGGCGTCCGGGCACAAGTGGCTCGCGACAGCGGAGGAGATCAGTGGCGGGACCCCGGCCAGGTGGTACCTGCGGGCCTACGCGGTGTGCGCCGACAAGCCCGCGGGTCTGACGTATCGCACGGTCCCGTCGGCGTTCAACTCGAACAGGCCCGACAAAACCGTCACCGGCACCTGCCCCGCCGGTACCCGGCTCGTCGGCGCCGGTGCCCGGCTGAGGGGCGCGAGTCACCGGGTCGGCATCAACTCCGTGACCATGAGCAACCTCATCCATCGCTCGGCCTCGGCCCGGGCGGCGGAGGCGGTGGCCACGAACCTGCCCTGGTCCGTCGCGGTCCACCTCGTGTGCGCCGGGCCGCTCGCCGGCCAGACGTTCCACGAGAGCGGCTGGAAGGCGGCCGTCGGCCCGGCCCAGTCCCGGACGGCGGTGGTCGACTGCCCGCGGGGCACCCGGGCGTTCGGCGCGGGCATGCGGCTGTTCGGAGCTTCGTCCACGCTCAACCGTCTTGTCCCCGTTGAACTGCGCCCGACGCGGTCACCGGCCGGTGCTCGGGTGACCGTGTCCGAACTGGCACCCGGACAAGCCGCCACCTGGTACGTCAAGGCCCAGGTGATCTGCGCCCGCTGACCGTCCGGCACGGGGTGCGGAGGAAACGGGCGGGGTGCCCGGAATGGCGCCCCGCTCCCCCATCGCCCCCTCGTGAACGCGTGCACAAGCGGCCCCCTACGATGGAACGCGTGCCGAACCTGACCCGCGCCGACGCCGTAGCGGCCGTCCGCAACCCGCTCGCCTTCATCGCCGCACGCTGGACCCCGACTCCCCGGACGGTTCAGCGGGCGGCTCTCGCCGCGCTCGTCATGGCGGTGGTCATCGTGGTCACCGGCGGGGCGGTGCGGCTGACCGGGTCGGGGCTCGGGTGCCCGACCTGGCCCACGTGCACGGACGACTCGCTGACCGCGACTCGCGCGATGGGGGTGCACGGTGCCATCGAGTTCGGCAACCGGATGCTCACCTATGTGCTGTGCGCTGCCGTCGGGTGGGCGATCATCGCCGCGCGCTCCGAGAAGCCGTACCGGCGCAGCCTGACCCGGCTGGGCTGGGCGCAGTTCTGGATCGTGATGAGCAATGCGATCCTCGGCGGCATCGTCGTCCTCGTGGGGCTCAACCCGTACACCGTCGCGGCCCACTTCGTGGCGGCGACGGCCCTGATCACGGTCGCCGCGGTGATGTGGCAGCGCACCCGCGAGGGTGACTCGGCGCCCCGTCCGCTGGTGGGCAGGCCGGTGCAGCAGTTGGTGTGGTTCATGGTCGCGGCCGCCGCCCTGCTGATCCTCGTCGGCACCGTCGTGACCGGCGCCGGACCGCACGCCGGTGACTCCAGCGAGGTCGAGCGGATGCCGCTGGACTGGGAGACCGTGGCCAAGGTGCACGCGGTCCTGGCCTGGATCGTGGTGTCGCTGACCTTCGCCCTGTGGTTCATCCTCAAGGCGGTCGACGCCCCCAAGGGCCCCCTGCACCGGACCCGGGACCTCTTCCTGGTCCTCCTCTCCCAGGGCGTCATCGGCTACGTCCAGTACTTCACCGACCTGCCCGAGTTCCTGGTCGGCCTGCACATGCTCGGCTCGGCCCTGGTGTGGATCGCGGTCCTGCGGGTCCTGCTGGCCCTGCGGGAGCGGGCCGAGGGTGACGTGACCGAGATCCCGGCTCAGTCGTACGCCGCCACCAGTTCGTCGATCGCCGGGCCCAGGTAGCCGCGGGTCAGCGCCGCCCTGTTCTCGACGACGGGTCCGGGCTCGCCGTAGCGCCGCCCCCGGATGTCCTCGACGACCTCCACGGGCGCCCCGAGCCCCGGCAGCACTTCCAGCGCCTCGCGCTTGCTGATCAGTCGCCCCTCCCGCAGCGTGACGCTGGCGCGGGCGAAGGTCAGCAGCCCCCCGTCGACCCACACGTCCCGGGTCCACAACGGGGCCTTGTCGAGGGCCGGACGCCAGAAGTCGCGCTGGTCACGGACGATGAAGTCAGTGAGTTCGCGGTCCGATACCGGCGGCAGCAGTTCCGCGGGCGGTTCCCCCAGCAGCACCCGCCCGAAGCCGTGCAGTTCGCGCCGGGTCACCGGGGTGACCGGCCGCTTGAACAGCTCCTCGTACGCCCAGGTGAGGTGGCGGCGGCCCGGATCGGCCGAAGGCGTCAGGTAGGTGCAGTGCAGCTGCCCGGACAGCGGCTCGGCCCGCAGCCGGGCGTGCGCCTTCGCCAGCCGCCAGACCGTGCGGGGTGTCAGCGAGGGAAGGACGGCGATCAGGTCCAGGTCGCTGCGGCCCTCCTGGTAGTCGCCGCCCGCGAGGGAGCCGTGGGCCCAGACGGCGACGGGGGCGAGCGGGGCGAGCGCGCTCAGGAAGCGGTCCAGTAACACCTCGGTCTGCATGCACTCATCCTGTACAGCTCACTCCAGCCCGTACACCCTGCGCGCGTTTCCCGCCGCGATCAGCCCGGCCACCCGCTGCGCGTCCGCCAGGGACCAGGCCCCCTCCGCGACCCAGCCGCCCAGTACCCGGGCCAGCGCCTCGCGGAACAGGCGGGCGCCCACGACATGCAGTTCGGGCAGGCTGTGGGCCCCGCTGGAAAAGACGATCTTGCCGAAGGGGGCCAGCTCCAGGATCTCCGCGAGGACGGTCGCCGCGCGGGCGCCGGTGCGGATGAGGGCGGCTCCGGAGTCGGCGTAGACGTGCGGGAAGACGCCGGCGAGATGGGCGGCGTGCCGGTGGTAGGGGTAGCTGTGCAGCAGGACGAGGTCGGTGCCGAGACCCGCGGTGGCCCGGACGAAGTCGGTGAGCAGGACGGGATCGGTGCGGTCGATGCGCAGACCAGGTTCGCCGAGCCCGGCGTGCAGCTGGAGGGGCAGGCCCGAGGCGGCCGCGATCCACAGCAGGTGCCGTAGCAGAACGGGGTCGGACAGCTCGCCGCCCACCCGGCGGTCCGCCAGCCATCGGCCGGCCGCGCCCCGCACCTCCCCCGGCCCCGGCGGCTCGGGCGCGAGCGCCAGGCCGTGCCGTACCCCCGCCACCGACGTGAAGGCGACCGCGCTCGCGGCGGCTCCGTGCACCGACTCGGCGAGGTTGGCGAGGAAGGACTCGACGGTGCCGGAGGTGTCGGCGACCTGTTCGGCGAGGAGTTCCAGGCGCACGATCTCGCGGGCCTCGGCGGCCGCGGCGGAGGCCAGCTCGGTGGGCCCGGTGAGGTCGCCGGGCAGCCCGGTGTCGACCAGATACGTCGTGATGCCACTGCCGCGCAGCAGCCTGCGGCCCGCTTCCAGTACGCCGAGTTCCCGGCGCCGGGCCAGATAGCGGGCGGGCGGACAGTGCGGTTCCAGGCCGAGCAGGGGCGGACACCATCGTCGTACGGCGAAACCCGTCTGGGTGTCGAACAGCGTGGTCCCCGGGGCGGGCGGGCCCTCGGTGCGGGCCAGCTGGGTCTCGAAGGTGCCGAGACCCAGCTCCGTCCTCAGTACGCCGTGGCAGTACTGGTCCACGAGGGACGGCGTTTCGATCATCCGGGCTCCCCGTTGCTGGACCGTGTCACTGCTCACAGGTCCTAACGGGTGAACCGGGCATCAGGTGTTGGTGTCACACACCCCGTGCGAAGCGCTCCGCGGGTTGAGCCGTTTCGCCCACCGTGAGGGAGGACGCCGGCCTTCGCGCGACTGCGGGGCCGTCATGGCTGATCGCGCCCACGCGGCGGAGCCGCACGTCGATCCAGCCCCGCGACACCTGGGGCGCGTTTGATCAGCCGTTGCTCGGGCCGCCCACCTGGATGCCCGCCATCCGGGTCCACTCGTACGGCCCCGTCTTCACCTTCGCGGCGAACTCGCCGTCGAAGTCCTCGTGAACGGTGATGCCGGACTTCTCGACGGCCTTCTCGGCGATCTCGTACGAGGGGGCCACCAGGTCGCCCCAGCCGCCGTCCTCGCCGACGAGGACGATCCGGGTGCCGCGGTCACCGATGTAGGCCAGCTGGCCCTCGGCGCCGCCGTGCTCCTTGGAGAAGGCACTGATCTGCTTGGCGAGCCGGGCGACCTTGCGCTCGGCCTTCGCGTCAACCTGCTGCGTGTCTGCCATGACCAGGATGCTACCGACGGGTAGAGGGAACGGCGACGTGACCCTTACCTCAGGAAGGGGTCGACCGCCACCGCGAGGAAGAGGATCGACACATAGGTGATCGACCAGTGGAACAGCCGCATCTCCTTGAGCTTCGCGCCCGTCACCTCGGCCTTGGCGCGGTTCTGCAGCCCGTGCGCCTCCCACAGCCAGAAGCCGCCCGCGAGCAGCGCGACCACCGTGTAGAACCAGCCGGTGTAGCCGAGCGGCGTCAGCAGCAGCGAGACCGCGACCATCACCCAGCTGTAGATGACGATCTGCCTGGCGACCACCTTGTTGGAGGCGACGACCGGCAGCATCGGCACACCCACGCGCGCGTAGTCCTCGCGCACCTTCATGGACAGCGGCCAGTAGTGCGGCGGCGTCCAGAAGAACATGACCAGGAAGAGGATGATCGGCGCCCACGACATGGAGTTCGTGACGGCCGACCAGCCGATGAGGACCGGGAGGCAGCCGGCGATGCCGCCCCACACGATGTTCTGCGAGGTACGGCGCTTGAGGATCATCGTGTAGACGACGACGTAGAAGAGGAGCGCTCCGAGCGAGAGCCAGGCGCTCAGCCAGTTGACGGCGAGTCCGAACAGCAGCGTCGAGACGACCGCCAGCGTGATGCCGAAGGCCAGACACTCGCGCGGCGACACCATGCCGGTCACCAGTGGACGCTGCGAGGTGCGGTCCATGAGCGCGTCGATGTCGCGGTCGATGTACATGTTGAGCGCGTTGGCGCCGCCCGCCGAGAGGTAGCCGCCGACACAGGTGAGCAGGACCAGTTCGAGGTCCGGCACACCCTGCTGCGCCAGGAACATCACCGGAACGGTGGTGATGAGCAGCAGCTCGATGATCCGAGGCTTGGTCAGCGCCACGAACGCCTTGACACGGGCCCCGAACGGCCGGTGAACCGGGCTCTGGCTCGCACCGAGCACACCCGCTGGACGGGATTCGACGGCCGTCACGCACACCCCTACAGAGACATCCCAGCAAGCCTCACCCGTGTGAAGTCCCGGTAAAGGCTCGCGCGTACCACGCCACTGTAGACGTTGCCCATACCCCGATATTCGCGGGGGTCGGGTCGTGTCCGAGGAGGCCCCCGGAAGAGCTCGGGCGCACTCGGTTGAGCACTCTTACGAGCGGCTGCGTATTCAGTTGCCGAATGCGGTACGGCCCAGTCGGGAGGCGGATGTCCGACCGGCCCGGCAGTCTGGAATGACTCGAAAAAACGCACGTACTCACGGGGGTAGGCTCGACAACGGCCGGGCGTCCCGTGCACCGGCATTTCGACATGCGTGACATGTGGAGAGGAGCCCTGACCCAGGGTGAGCACCAAGCCGACCACCACAGACCTCGAGTGGACCGAGTTGGACCAGCGGGCCGTCGACACCGCCCGCGTCCTGGCCGCCGACGCCGTACAGAAGGTCGGCAACGGCCATCCCGGTACGGCGATGAGCCTGGCTCCCGCCGCCTACACCCTCTTCCAGAAGGTGATGCGGCACGACCCGGCCGACCCCGACTGGGTCGGACGTGACCGCTTCGTGCTGTCCGCCGGCCACTCGTCCCTGACCCTCTACACCCAGCTGTACCTGGCCGGTTTCGGCCTGGAGCTGGACGATCTGAAGGCGTTCCGCACCTGGGGCTCGAAGACCCCGGGCCACCCGGAGTACGGCCACACCAAGGGCGTCGAGACGACCACCGGTCCGCTGGGCCAGGGTGTCGCCAACGCTGTGGGCATGGCGATGGCCGCCCGCTACGAGCGCGGTCTGTTCGACCCGGAGGCCGCCGAGGGCACCTCCCCCTTCGACCACTTCGTCTTCGCCATCGCCGGCGATGGCTGCCTTCAGGAGGGCATCTCCGCCGAGGCGTCCTCGATGGCCGGCCACCAGAAGCTCGGCAACCTGATCCTGCTGTGGGACGACAACCACATCTCGATCGAGGGCGACACCGAGACGGCCGTCTCCGAGGACACCGTCAAGCGCTACGAGGCCTACGGCTGGCATGTGCAGCGGGTGGCCCCCAAGCCGGACGGCGACATCGACCCGCACGCGATCTACAACGCGATCGAGGCCGCGAAGCAGGTGACGGACAAGCCGTCCTTCATCGCGATGCGCTCGATCATCGCCTGGCCCGCCCCGAACGCGCAGAACACCGAGGCCGCGCACGGCTCGGCGCTCGGCGACGACGAGGTCGCGGCGACCAAGCGGGTACTGGGCTTCGACCCGGAGCAGTCCTTCGAGGTCGCGGACGAGGTCATCGAGCACACCCGCCAGGCGCTGGAGCGCGGACGTCAGGCCAGGGCCGAGTGGGAGAAGTCCTTCCAGGAGTGGCGCAGCAACAACTCCGAGCGCGCGGCCACGTTCGACCGCATCGCCGCGGGTGAGCTGCCCAAGGACTGGGAGTCCTCGATTCCGGTCTTCGAGCCCGGCAAGGGTGTCGCCACCCGTGCCGCGTCCGGAAAGGTCCTCCAGGCGCTGGGCGCGGTCGTGCCCGAGCTGTGGGGCGGCTCGGCCGACCTCGCGGGCTCGAACAACACCACGATCGACAAGAACAGTTCCTTCCTCCCGGCGGACAACCCGCTTCCGGAGGCGGACCCGTACGGCCGCACGATCCACTTCGGCATCCGCGAGCACTCCATGGCCGCGGAGATGAACGGCATCGCGCTGCACGGCAACACCCGTATCTACGGCGGTACGTTCCTCGTCTTCTCCGACTACATGCGCAACGCCGTCCGGCTCTCGGCGTTGATGCACCTGCCGGTGACGTACGTGTGGACGCACGACTCCATCGGCCTGGGCGAGGACGGCCCCACCCACCAGCCCGTCGAGCACATCGCCTCGCTGCGCGCGATCCCCGGCCTGAACGTGGTCCGCCCGGCCGACGCCAACGAGACCGCCATCGCCTGGCGCGAGATCCTCAAGCGCTGGACCAAGGAGTTCGGCAAGGGCGCCCCGCACGGCCTGGCGCTGACCCGTCAGGGCGTGCCGGCCTACGAGCCCAACGAGGACGCCGCCAAGGGCGGTTACGTCCTGTTCGAGGCCTCCACCGGGACTCCCGAGGTCATCCTCATCGCCACCGGTTCCGAGGTGCACGTCGCCGTCGAGGCACGCGAGCAGCTGGAAGCCGACGGGGTGCCCACGCGCGTTGTCTCCATGCCGTCCGTGGAGTGGTTCGAGGAGCAGGACCAGGGGTACCGGGACAGCGTCCTGCCCCCGTCCGTGAGGGCCCGTGTCGCGGTCGAGGCGGGCATCGGTCTGACCTGGCACAAGTACGTCGGGGACGCCGGTCGCATCATTTCCCTGGAGCACTTCGGTGCTTCCGCGGACGGCAAGGTCCTCTTCCAGGAGTTCGGCTTCACCGGCGAGAACGTGGCCGCGAAGGCGCGGGAATCTCTCGCCGCCGCCCAGCGCTGACGCTCACATACGACACGTAGGAGATGTAATTCCATGACAGACGCACTCAAGCGCCTCTCCGAGGAAGGCGTGGCGATCTGGCTGGACGACCTGTCGCGCAAGCGGATCACGTCCGGCAACCTCGCCGAGCTGATCGACCAGCAGCACGTCGTGGGCGTCACCACCAACCCGTCGATCTTCCAGAAGGCGATCTCCGAGGGCGACGGCTACGACCAGCAGCTGTCCGACCTCGCCGCCCGCAAGGTCACGGTCGAAGAGGCCATCCGCATGATCACCACGGCGGACGTCCGGGACGCGGCCGACATCCTGCGCCCGGTCTTCGACGCCACCGGCGGCCAGGACGGTCGCGTGTCGATCGAGGTCGACCCGCGCCTGGCGCACAACACCAAGGCGACGGTCGCCGAGGCCAAGCAGCTCGCCTGGCTGGTCGACCGCCCCAACACCCTCATCAAGATCCCGGCCACCCGCGCCGGCATCCCGGCGATCACCGAGGTCATCGGCCTCGGGATCAGCGTCAACGTCACGCTGATCTTCTCGCTCGAGCGCTACCGCGAGGTCATGGACGCGTTCCTGGCCGGCCTGGAGAAGGCCAAGGACCGGGGTCTCGACCTGTCGAAGATCCACTCCGTGGCGTCCTTCTTCGTGTCCCGCGTGGACACCGAGATCGACAAGCGCATCGACGCGCTCGGCACCGACGAGGCCAAGGCCGCCCGCGGCAAGGCCGGCGTCGCCAACGCGCGCCTGGCCTACCAGGCGTACGAGGAGGTCTTCTCGGGCGAGCGCTGGTCGAAGCTGGAGAACGCCGGCGCGAACAAGCAGCGTCCGCTGTGGGCCTCGACCGGCGTCAAGGACAAGGCCTACAAGGACACGCTGTACGTCGACGAGCTGGTGGCGCCGAACACGGTGAACACCATGCCGGAGGCGACCCTGTTCGCCACCGAGGACCACGGCCAGATCCGCGGCAACGCGGTCGCCGGTACGTACGAGCAGGCCCGTGCGGAACTCGACGCCGTCGAGAAGCTCGGGATCTCGTACGACGAGGTCGTGCAGCTCCTGGAGGACGAGGGCGTCGAGAAGTTCGAGGCGTCCTGGAACGACCTGCTCAAGTCGACCGAGGCGGAGCTCCAGCGCCTCGCCCCATCGGAGGGCTGAACTCTTGTCGAGCAGCAACCCGCTGCGTGACCCCGCCGACCGACGGCTCCCGCGTATCGCGGGGCCGTCGGGCCTGGTCATCTTCGGCGTCACGGGCGATTTGTCACGAAAGAAGCTCATGCCCGCCGTGTACGACCTCGCGAACCGGGGTCTGCTGCCACCGGGCTTCTCGCTGGTCGGCTTCGCCCGGCGGGACTGGGAGAACGAGGACTTCGCGGAAGTCGTCCACGACGCCGTCAAGGAGCACGCCAGGACGCCGTTCCGCGAGGAGGTCTGGCAGCAGCTCATCCAGGGGATGCGCTTCGTCCAGGGCACCTTCGACGACGACGACTCGTTCGAGCGGCTGCGCGACACCATCGACGAACTCGACAAGGCACAGGGCACCGGCGGCAACTTCGCCTTCTATCTGTCCGTGCCGCCGTCGGCCTTCCCCGTGGTCATCCAGCAGCTGAAGAAGCACCGGCTGGCCGACCAGTCGAGCGGCTCCTGGCGGCGCGCGGTCATCGAGAAGCCCTTCGGCCACAACCTCAAGTCGGCCGAGGAGCTCAACGCGACCGTCGAGGAGGTCTTCGCCCCGGACCAGGTCTTCCGCATCGACCACTACCTGGGCAAGGAGACCGTCCAGAACATCCTGGCGCTGCGCTTCGCCAACACGATGTTCGAGCCGATCTGGAACCGGTCCTTCGTGGACCACGTGCAGATCACGATGGCCGAGGACATCGGCATCGGCGGCCGGGCCGGCTATTACGACGGCATCGGCGCCGCCCGTGACGTCATCCAGAACCACCTGCTCCAGCTCATGGCCCTCACGGCCATGGAGGAACCGGCCTCCTTCGACGCGGACGCGCTGGCCGCCGAGAAGACCAAGGTGCTCGGCGCGGTGAAGCTGCCGAAGGACCTGGGCCGGAACGCCGTGCGCGGTCAGTACGCGGCGGGCTGGCAGGGCGGCGAGAAGGCGGTCGGCTACCTCCAAGAGGACGGCATCGACCCCCAGTCCAAGACCGACACGTACGCGGCCATCAAGGTGGAGATCGACAACCGCCGCTGGGCGGGCGTCCCCTTCTACCTGCGCACCGGCAAGCGCCTGGGCCGCCGGGTCACCGAGATCGCGGTGGTCTTCCAGCGCGCGCCGCACTCCCCCTTCGACACGACGGCCACCGAGGAGCTCGGCTCCAACGCGATCGTCATCCGCGTCCAGCCCGACGAGGGCGTCACCGTCCGCTTCGGCTCCAAGGTGCCGGGCACCTCGATGGAGATCCGGGACGTGTCCATGGACTTCGCCTACGGCGAGTCGTTCACGGAGTCCTCTCCCGAGGCGTACGAGCGCCTGATCCTCGACGTGCTGCTCGGCGACTCGAACCTCTTCCCCCGCACGGAGGAGGTCGAGCTGTCCTGGAAGATCCTCGACCCGATCGAGGAGTACTGGGACACGCACGGCAAGCCCGCCCAGTACCCCTCCGGTACCTGGGGCCCGGTCGAGGCGGACGAAATGCTCGCACGAGAGGGACGGAGCTGGCGCCGGCCATGAAGACAGACCTCACGGACACCACCGCCAGCAAGATCAACAAGGCGCTGGTCAAGGGCCGCCGGGCCATCGGCACACCGGCCGTCGGCATGGTGCTCACGCTGGTCATCGTCACGGACGAGGAGAACGCCTACGACGCTCTCAAGGCCGCCAACGACGCGTCCCGCGAGCACCCCTCGCGCACGCTGGTGGTCATCAAGCGGGTGTCGAGGAGTCCTCGTGACCGCACCCAGTCCCGCCTCGACGCCGAGGTACGGGTGGGCGCCGACGCCGGCACCGGTGAGACGGTGGTGCTGCGGCTGTACGGCGAAGTCGTCGACCACGCCCAGTCGGTCGTCCTTCCGCTGCTGCTGCCGGACGCGCCGGTCGTCGTCTGGTGGCCGGTGGACGCACCGCTCGACCCGGCCGGGGACCCGCTCGGGGCGCTCGCCCAGCGGCGGGTCACCGACACCTACTCCTCCGAGCAGCCGGTGCGCGAGCTGACGGCGCGCGCCGACACCTACACCCCGGGCGACACCGACCTCTCCTGGACCCGGATCACGCCGTGGCGCTCGATGCTGGCCGCCGCGCTCGACCAGGTCACCTGCGAGGTGGACGCCGTCGAGGTGGAGGGCGAGGAGTTCAACCCGAGCTGCGAGCTGCTGGCGATGTGGCTGGCGGACCGGCTGGACGTGCCGGTGAAGCGGTCGCTGTCCGGCGGTCCGGGTCTCACGGCCGTACGCCTGCACACGGACAGCGGTCCGATCGTCCTGGACCGCGCGGACGGCTCGCTCGCCACGCTCTCCATCCAGGGCCAGCCGGACCGGGCGGTGGCGCTCAAGCGCCGGGACACCGCCGAGCTGATCGCGGAGGAGCTGCGCCGGCTGGACCCGGACGACACGTACGCCTCCGCGCTGCGGTTCGGGGTGGAGCGGCTGAACCCGTCGGCGCCCTTTCCGGAACCGGCTCCCAAAGGAGAACCCGGCTCCGTCGCCGGCGAATCCGGCTCCGGAGATTCCGTCTCCGCGGAGTCGGCCGCAGCCGGAGCCTCCGCGGAAGTCGCCGTCAAAGCCCCTGTCGAGGGCCCTGCGAAAGCTTCCGGGCAGGAAGCGGCGCCGTCGGCATCGCTGAAGCCGGTCCCTTCCGGCCTGTCCGGGAAGGCGGCGAAGTGAGCACCCCGCAGCTGGTCGTGCACCACGACAAGGAGCTGATGGCCCAGGCCGCCGCGGCCCGTCTGATCACGAAGATCGTGGACGCTCAGGCCTCCCGGGGCTCGGCGTCGGTGGTCCTCACGGGCGGCCGCAACGGCAACGGCCTGCTCGCCGCGCTGGCCGCGGCGCCCGCCCGGGACGCCGTCGACTGGAGCCGGCTGGACCTGTGGTGGGGCGACGAGCGCTTCCTGCCCGAGGGCGACCCGGAGCGCAATGACACGCAGGCCCGCGAGGCCCTGCTGGACGCCGTACCACTGGACCCGAAGCGTGTGCATGCCATGCCCGCGTCGGACGGTCCCCACGGGCACGACGTCGAGGCCGCGGCGGCGGCCTACGCCGAGGAGCTGGCCCGTGCGGCCGGTCCCGAGAACCATGGCGCGGTCCCGACCTTCGACGTCCTGATGCTGGGCGTGGGCCCGGACACCCATGTGGCCTCCCTGTTCCCGGAGCTCCCCGCGGTGCGGGAGACCGAGCGCACGGTCGTCGGCGTCCACGGCGCCCCGAAGCCACCGCCGACGCGGGTCACCCTCACGCTGCCCGCCATCCGCGCGGCCCGTGAGGTCTGGCTCCTGGCGGCCGGCGAGGACAAGGCGCAGGCCGCGGCGATCGCCCTGTCCGGCGCGGGTGAGATCCAGGCGCCGGCGGCCGGTGCCCGCGGCCGGGCCCGCACCCTGTGGCTGCTGGACTCGGCGGCGGCCTCCCAGCTGCCGAGGTCGTTGTATCCGCCGGCCTCGTCGTAACAACCGCCTTGCGTACGGCGGTCGACGCCGGGTCCCTCTCAGAAGGGGCCCGGCGTCGCTGCGACATCGGGGAAGACGTACTCCTGCCACTCCTCCGGTGCCACGCGGATCTCCCGGAGCAGCTGGGAGAACAACGGCGCGTCGAAGAGCACGCCGCTGTAGTCGGCCGGGATGCGTACCTGGTTGATCACCGCGGTCGGTGTGCCCGGGCCTTTGGGCTCCGCGCTGCCACCGGCGCTCTCATAGGCCTTCTCGGACGCCTCCACGAAGGCCTGGTACTTCATGTCCTGCACCGCCGAGTCGAAGGCCGGGCCCCGCAAACCGTCGACCCGCTCGGCGAGTTCGAGCAGACGGTCGTCGGTGAAGCCGTCCTCGGCCTCCTCGGGCTGGTGGCGGTGGAGCACCTGGTGGTACTCCGCGAACCTGCCCTCCGCCAGTGCCGCCCGCAGTGCGTTGACCGCCTTCTTCGAGCCGCTGCCGCCGACCTTGTCGTCCAGGAAGGACGCCAGGGTGTACTCGGTCTTCGCCTCGCCCCGCACGGTCGCGTCCCTCAGCTCCGGGCCGGCGCCGGTGGACTGCCTTCCTGAGAACCGGCCCGCTGACCGCACCCCGCCAGCGCCGCTCCCAGAAGGGCCGCCGTGAGTGCCACGGCGACCCGCCCAAGGTCATGGGCACAGAAAACGCCCAGCAGTTCTGGCCGGGGTGCTCACTGTCGCCGGCGCAGCTCCCGGTACGTCGCCACCAGGGCCTTCGTGGACGCGTCCAGGCCCGGCACCTGGGCCCCCTCGGTGAGCGCGGGCTCGACGCGCTTGGCGAGGACCTTGCCGAGCTCGACGCCCCACTGGTCGAAGGAGTCGATGTGCCAGATCGCGCCCTGGACGAACACCTTGTGTTCGTAGAGCGCGATGAGCTGGCCGAGGACCGACGGGGTCAGCTCGGGGGCCAGGATCGTCGTCGTCGGGTGGTTGCCCTTGAACGTCTTGTGCGGGACCAGCTCCTCGGCCACCCCCTCCGCACGCACCTCGTCCGGAGTCTTGCCGAAGGCCAGCGCCTGGGTCTGGGCGAAGAAGTTCGCCATCAGCAGGTCGTGCTGCGCCCTGAGGGCGTCGGACAGCTCGGCGACCGGCCGGGCGAAGCCGATGAAGTCCGCCGGGATCACCTTCGTGCCCTGATGGATGAGCTGGTAGTAGGCGTGCTGCCCGTTGGTGCCCGGCGTGCCCCACACCACAGGGCCGGTCTGCCACTCCACGGGGTTGCCGTCACGGTCCACCGACTTGCCGTTGGACTCCATGTCCAGCTGCTGGAGATACGCGGTGAACTTCGACAGGTAGTGGGAGTACGGCAGCACGGCATGCGACTGGGCGTCGTGGAAGTTGCCGTACCAGATGCCCAACAGGCCAAGGAGCAAAGGGACGTTGGACTCGGCCGGGGCGGTGCGGAAGTGTTCGTCGACGAGGTGGAAGCCGTCGAGCATCTCGCGGAAGCGGTCGGGTCCGATGGCGATCATCAGCGACAGACCGATCGCCGAGTCGTAGGAGTAGCGGCCGCCGACCCAGTCCCAGAACTCGAACATGTTGGCCGTGTCGATGCCGAAGTCCGACACCTTCTCGGCGTTCGTCGACAG
This sequence comes from Streptomyces sp. SAI-127, assembly GCF_029894425.1. Classification (NCBI taxonomy): domain Bacteria; kingdom Bacillati; phylum Actinomycetota; class Actinomycetes; order Kitasatosporales; family Streptomycetaceae; genus Streptomyces; species Streptomyces sp. SAI-127. The sequence goes on along the minus strand of NZ_JARXYJ010000001.1, from coordinate 7,869,845 downwards.
CGCCACGAAGTGCCGGGCGACCGCCTCCTGATCCGCCTTCAGCTCATCGAGCAGCCACGCGCGCGCCGAGGTGGCGTTGGTGATCGTCTCGATGGTGGTGAAGGTCTTCGAGGCGATGACGAACAGCGTCTCGGCCGCGTCCAGGTCGCGGGTGGCCTCGTGCAGGTCGGCGCCGTCGACGTTCGACACGAAGCGGACGGTGAGGTCGCGGTCGGTGAAGCCGCGCAGCACCTCGTAGGCCATCGCGGGGCCCAGGTCGGAGCCGCCGATGCCGATGTTGACGACGTTCTTGATGCGGCTGCCGGTGTGGCCGGTCCACTCGCCGGAGCGGACCCGGTTCGCGAAGTCGCTCATCTTGTCGAGCACGGCGTGCACGCCCGGTACGACGTTCTCCCCGTCGACCTCGATCACGGCGTCCCGCGGGGCGCGCAGCGCGGTGTGCAGCACGGCCCGGTTCTCGGTCGTGTTGATCTTCTCGCCGCGGAACATGGCGTCCCGCAGGCCGAAGACGTCGGTCGCGGCGGCGAGTTCGCGCAGCAGCCGCAGTGTCTCGTCGGTGACGAGGTGCTTGGAGTAGTCGACGTACAGGTCACCGACCCGCAGTGTGTACCCGGTGCCGCGTCCGGCATCGGCGGCGAACAGCTCCCTCAGCTGCACCTCGCCGAGCTCTTCGCGGTGTTCGGCCAGCGCGGTCCACTCGGGCGTCCGGTTGAGCCTGGTACGGCCGTCTGCGTTCATGTCCGACTTCAGCCTTCTTTCGTGCCTGTGCCAGCTGTTCCAACCTAGTTGATCAGCGTGGGGTACGAAGGTGAAGTGCTGCGATACCACAGCCGTCCGAAGCCGCCGCCCCCGGATGACAATCAGCGGGGTCGGCAGCCGTGAAACTGCTCCGGCCAGGCACCTCTCGGCGGCCGGCCGGTTGTCGTCTCTAGATCTCGCCCCTCAGTTTGGCGAGCGCCTCGGCGAGGATCGCCTCGCCGTCGGCGTCGCTGCGCCGCTCCCGTACGTACGCGAGATGCGTCTTGTACGGCTCGGTGCGCGGCGGGTCCGGCGGGTTGTCCCGGTCCTGTCCGGCGGGAAAGCCGCAGCGCGGGCAGTCCCAGGTATCGGGGACCTGCGCGTCGCTGGCGAAGCTGGGCTGCGTCTCGTGCCCGTTGGAGCACCAGAAGGAGATGCGCAGACGGGGCGCGGACTCGCCCCGCTCGGCTTCGCCCATCGGCCCCGCCCCGACCCGGCTACCTCGGATCGCGTTGCCACTTGCCACGGTCGTAACTCCCTGCGTGATGGTGCCGCGAAGCGAGTCGGCGTGTCGCTTCGTTGCGAGCGCCTCAGTCTACGTAAGGCCCAACGCGCGTCCAGTGATTGGAGTTACAGCCCCCACACCTAGACGCAAGCCCCATGATAGGCCGCGCTCAGCTGCGCGTACCGAACATGGGGCCTTACGTGCGGAATGTACGTGCTGTGTGTGGCGTCGCCGCTCAGCTGTTCGTCTTCATGAGGAGACCGAGCACGATGATGCACGCGAACCACAGCAGACCGACCACGATGGTGATCCGGTCGAGGTTGCGCTCGGCGACCGAAGAGCCGCCGACGGAGGACTGCATACCGCCACCGAACATGTCGGAGAGGCCGCCGCCCTTGCCCTTGTGCATGAGCACCAGCAGCATCATCAGGCCGCTGAAGACGATCAGGGCGATCGAGAACCCCATAACCACGGCTGGACCAACTCTCTCGGATTCGGATGAACAACGGGGGCACGGCCTTCAGGGCCATGCCCCCGCAAGGGTACGACGGATCCTCGCCAGGTCCTACTCACTGATCCCGGAAGCGCACGATCTTGACGAACTCCTCGGCATCGAGTGACGCACCGCCCACGAGCGCCCCGTCGATGTCGGCCTGCGCCATGATCTCGGCGACGTTGCCGGCCTTGACGGAGCCGCCGTACTGGATGCGGACCTGGTCGGCCAGCTCCTGCGAGTACAGCTCGGCGATCTTGCCGCGGATGGCGGCGCAGACCTCCTGGGCGTCCTCCGCTCCGCAGACCTTGCCGGTGCCGATGGCCCAGACCGGCTCGTAGGCGATGACGACCGACTCGGCCTGCTCGGCCGGGAGGTCCTTGAGGCCGCCCTCGACCTGGGCGAGGGTGTGGGAGACGTGGTTGCCCGCCTCGCGGACGTCCAGCTCCTCGCCGACGCACAGGATCGGCGTGAGACCGTGCTTGTAGGCGGCCTTGACCTTGGCGTTGACGATCTCGTCGGTCTCCGCGTGGTACTGACGGCGCTCGGAGTGGCCGATCGCCACATACGTGCACTTCAGCTTGGCCAGCATCGAGCCGGAGATCTCGCCGGTGTAGGCGCCCGAGTCGTGCGCCGAGAGGTCCTGGGCGCCGTACTTGATCTTGAGCTTGTCGCCGTCGACCAGGGTCTGCACGGAGCGCAGGTCGGTGAAGGGCGGCAGGACGGCGACCTCGACGGCCTCGTAGTCCTTGTCCGCGAGGGCGAAGGCGAGCTTCTGGACGTGGGCGATGGCCTCGAGGTGGTTGAGGTTCATCTTCCAGTTGCCCGCCATGATCGGCGTGCGCGTGCTCATGTAGGTCAGTCCTCCAGTGCGGCGAGGCCGGGGAGCGTCTTGCCCTCGAGGTATTCGAGGGAGGCGCCGCCACCGGTCGAGATGTGGCCGAATGCGTTCTCGTCGAAGCCCAGGGTGCGGACGGCCGCGGCGGAGTCGCCACCGCCGACCACCGTGAAGGCCGGGGAGTCGAGGAGAGCCTGGGCGACCGCCTTGGTGCCCTCGGCGAATTCGGGGTGTTCGAAGACGCCCATGGGGCCGTTCCAGAAGACGGTGGCGGCGTCGGTGATCTTCGAGGCGTACAGCTTGCCGGACGCCGGGCCGATGTCCAGGCCCATCCGGTCGGCGGGGATCGCGTCGGCGGCGACGGTGGTGGAGTCGGCCGGGGCCTTGGTCTTCAGGTCCGGGAACGCGGGGGCGACCACCGCGTCGACCGGCAGGACCAGCTCGACGCCGGTCTTCTCGGCGCGCTCGATGTACTCCAGAACCGCCGGGATCTGGTCCTCCTGGAGGAGGGACGCGCCTACCTCGTGGCCCTTGGCCTTGAGGAAGGTGAAGGCCATGCCCCCGCCGATGAGGATGCGGTCGGCCTTGCCGAGCAGCTGGTCGATGACGGCGAGTTTGTCGGAGACCTTGGCGCCGCCGAGCACGACCACGTAGGGGCGCTGGACGTCGTCGGTGAGCTTCTTCAGGACGCCGACCTCGGTGGCGATGAGGTGGCCCGCGTAGTGCGGCAGCCGGGCCGGGAGGTCGAACACCGAGGCGTGCTTGCGGTGGACCGCGCCGAAGCCGTCGCCGACGTAGACGTCGGCGAGGGCGGCGAGCTGGTCCGCGAAGGCGCCGCGCTCGGCGTCGTCCTTGGAGGTCTCGCCGGCGTTGAAGCGGAGGTTCTCGACGACCGCTACCTGGCCGTCGGCGAGGCCCGCGACCGTGGCGGTGGCCGACTCGCCCACCGTGTCGGTCGCGAACTCCACGGGGGCGTCCAGGAGTTCACCGAGGCGGGCGGCCGCCGGTGCGAGGGAGAAGGCCGGGTCCGGGGCGCCCTTGGGGCGGCCCAGGTGCGAGGCGACGACCACGCGGGCGCCCGCGTCGGCAAGGGCCTTCACGGTCGGCAGAACGGCTCGGATACGGCCGTCGTCGGTGATGGTGGTGCCGGACAGCGGCACGTTGAGGTCGGCGCGGACGAAGACCCGCTTGCCGGCCACGCCTTCGGCGAGGAGTTCGTCGATCGTCTTCATGAAGGGGACTCCTGAGGAGGGCTCTGGATCGTATGAGAGCTGATCACGTGAGTGAGGGCTCGGGCAACGCGTCCTCACGCTGCCCGAGCCCTGCTCACACACCTAGGTGTCTGATCGGTCGATCAGAGCTGGTTGCCGACGAAGACCGTGAGGTCGACGAGGCGGTTGGAGTAGCCCCACTCGTTGTCGTACCAGCCGAGGATCTTCACCGAGTTGCCCTCCTGGACCATGGTCAGGGAGGAGTCGAAGGTGCAGGAGGCCGGGTCGCTGACGATGTCCGAGGAGACGATCGGGTCCTCGGTGTACGACAGGTAGCCCTTGAGGTCGCCGTCCTCGGAGGCCTTCTTGAACGCGGCGTTGACCTCGTCCTTGGTGACCTCGCGCTGCAGCGTCACGACCAGGTCGGTGGCCGAGCCGGTGGGGACCGGGACGCGCATCGCAATGCCGTCCAGCTTGCCCTTGAGCTGCGGGAGGACCAGCGCGGTGGCCTTGGCGGCGCCCGTGGTGGTCGGGATGATGTTCTCGGCGGCGGCGCGGGCGCGACGCAGGTCCGAGTGCGGGAAGTCCAGGATGCGCTGGTCGTTGGTGTACGCGTGGACCGTCGTCATCAGACCCTTGACGATGCCGAAGTTCTCGTCCAGAACCTTGGCCATCGGCGCCACACAGTTGGTGGTGCAGGAGGCGTTGGAGATGACGTGGTGGTTGGCCGCGTCGTACTTGTCCTGGTTGACGCCCATCACGATGGTGATGTCCTCGTCCTTGGCCGGAGCCGAGATGAGGACCTTCTTGGCGCCGCCCGCGATGTGCTTCTCGGCGTCGGCCTTCTTCGTGAAGATGCCGGTCGACTCGACGACGATGTCGACGCCCAGCTCGCCCCACGGGATGTCGGCCGGGTTGCGCTCGGACAGCACCTTGATGGTGTGACCGTCGACGGTGATCGTGTCGGCGGTGTGCGACACCTCGGCCTTGAGGCGGCCCAGGATGGTGTCGTACTTCAGCAGGTGCGCGGTGGTCGCGGTGTCACCCAGGTCGTTGACAGCCACGATCTCGATGTCAGCACCCTGCTCCAGCAGCGCGCGGAAGTAGTTACGACCGATGCGGCCAAAGCCGTTGATGCCTACGCGGATCGTCACGAACCGATCTCCTCGTTGGTACGCCGGTTGTGAGACCGGCGAGCTGTATGGGATGTCCCCGACCACCCCCGACCCTACCTCCCTGAGCCCGGCGGGGTGACATCGAGATGCCCCATACACGGCAGGGCGGTCCGTACCAGCCAGTAGGGGTACGGACCGCCCCGGACCGAGATCTCCGGTCACCCGAAATGACTACGTCGAGTCACGCCGGGTTCACCCGCCGATGGCCGCGAGCGCCTTGGCGAGAACGGCCTTGCGGTCGGCCGCCGCGGTGACGTGCTCCAGGCCGAAGCCCAGCAGCACGGTGTCGTCCGTGGTGACCGCTCCGTAGGTCTTGAACAGCTCTCCGGCGCGCCCCCAGTCCTTCACGACCGCGGGGCTGCCCGCGGGCGGCCCGGGCACGCTCCACGCGCCGAGCGAGGTCTCGAAGCCCTCTGTCTCGACGGCCTGGCCGCCGACGACGACGGAGGTGTTGTCGACGAGGACGCCGCGACCGCCGGACCCGGGGTCGGTGATGTAGCTGAAGGACACCTCGACCTTCTTGCCCGCGTACGCGGAGAGGTCGAAGGAGACCTCCTGCCAGCCGGCCGAGGCCCCGGTGAGGCTGTTCCACTGACCGCTGGTGCCGGAGGCCGTGCAGCCGTCGGCGCCCAGGGTCAGATACCGCTTCAGAGCGGGGTGGGCCGCGATGAAGTACCCGGCACCGCACTCCTCGGGCACGGCGGTGCCGGTGGCGCCGCCCTTCTCGGGGAGCGTGGTCCAGTCGTCCGCCCCGGCGGTGTGCGCCTCCAGGACGGCGTGGTCGTAGCCCTCCTCGGTGTCCCACAGCATCCGGGTGCGCAGCGTGGGCGCCTGCGCGGCGGTCACCTGGGTGAGGTCGACGGTGCGGGTGAGGCGGTTCCAGGCGTAGTCGCTGTGCGTGACGGCCGCCATGGAGGTGCCCTCGTACGGTCCGTACGGGTTGGGCGTGCCGGGGTAGGTGCCGGCTCCCGCGCTCGCGAACTGCGGGAAGGTCGCCACGGGCAGGTTGTCCGAGGTGACGCTGAAGGATCCGGCCGCGTCCAGCGGGTTGCCGGGGGCGGCCCCTAGGCTCGCGCCGGCTCCGGCGAGTCTGCCGGTGCCCTGGAAGGCCGTGGCGCCCGGCAGGGTCGTACGGGTGTAGGCGCCCAGGTAGTACTGGCTGAAGTCGTTCGACAGGGTGCCGCCGCCCAGGTCGACGTTGCCGCCGGCCCGCTCGCCCGCCTCGATCAGCTTGCCGCCCTCGTTCAGGAAGGCGCGCAGCTGGAGCTGGGTGGGGTTGCCCGGGACGGTCGCGCCCGTGTAGTGGACGACGGTCTTGAAGTGGTCCAGCACGCCGAGCGCGTCGGGCGCGCCCTGCGTGGCGACGTTCCAGACGATCGCCCTGCGGCCGGCCGCCGTGAGGGCGTCCACGTAGGTCTGCGCCTGTGCGGCGGTCGCGCCCTCCTCTGCGACCACGAGCACGTCCGCGCGCGGCCGCTCGGCCACCGTGTAGGTGAAGTGCGCGCTGGAGCCGGTCTTTCCGCTCTTCGTCCGGCCGGTGAACCAGACCTCGACCTTGTCGCCCGGATCGCCGTCGGCGACCTTGGCGCGGTACTCGTCGAAGTAGAGGTTGTCCTCACCGCCGTACGTCTCGCCGCCCTTCCAGGCCTTGAGCGCCGCGTCCTTCGTACGGCCGCCGTTGACGCGGTACTTGAGCTCCTTGTCGCGCACGGACCTGCGTGCGACGACGGAGACCTCCTGGTCCGCACCGCGCGAGTAGGACGTGGTGAACGGCTTCGGGGTGAAGTCGGCGGCCTTCAGACCGAGCGACGACTTCGGCTGGTCGGGCCTGGCCGCGGACTCGGCGACGGAGAGCGCGAACGGGATGTTCTTCTCGAACTCCTGCTGGATCAGCTTCTCGTCGTCCGGGAAGTTGAAGACCGACTGGCAGTCCGCCGCGTTCCACTGGTCGTTCGGGTCGAGGTCCGAGGCGGTCTGGCAGGTCGACATCTCGGGGGTGTACATCGCCAGGCCGTTGACGTTCGACGCGTGGCCGTCCGCCTCGCCGTTGGTTGTGTACAGCTCCGAGGAGACCTGCGGACGGTAGCCGGGGATCGCGGAGTTGTCCGGGGTGCCGGCGAGCGCCTTGTACATGATGTCGTCGGGCGTGTCGGTGGCCACCTGCCAGCCGACGCCGTAGAGGAGGAGTTCTGCGGCGGAGTGGTAGTTGATGCCGTACGTGAAGCCGATCCGCTTCTCGAAGGCGTCCAGCGCCTTGGTCTCGGGCTCCGAGGAGGGGGCCGTGCCGCGGTAGGTCTCACTGGTGGGGTTGGGGGACGAACCCTCGTTGTCGTAGCCCCACTTGTAGGAGAAGTTGCGGTTGAGGTCGACGCCGTCGCCGACGCCGATGGTGCCGTCGCCGTTGTTGTCGTGCAGGTTCTTGCGCCACAGGCGGTTGTCGTCGCTCTGGAAGGTGTGGTCGTAGCCGTCGGGGTTGGCCGACAGGACGAACCACAGCTCGGTGGAGTCGACGATCTTCTTGACGCGCTTGTCGCTCTTGTAGTTGTCGACGTAGTGGTGGAGCAGCCGGCGGGTCATCTCCGGCGTGATCCACTCGCGCGCGTGCTGGTTGGACAGGTAGAGGACGGAGGGTTTGGCGCCGTCCTTGGACTTCTTCGCGTTCTTGGTCAGTTTGAGCGCGAGGATGTCCTGGCCGTTCACGGTCTTGCCGATGGAGACGACCTTGGTGAGGCCGGGGTTGGCCCGGGCGGTCGCGAGGATCTCCTCCTGGAGGCCGCCGCTTCCGCTGTACGGCCGGAACACGCCCTCGGCGGCCTTGTCCACGCGGGCCTCGGCCCTGGCGGTCAGGGTGTGCTCGGTGAGCTCGACGCCCTGCCCTTCGAGCTTCTGGGCCTGCTGGTCGGTGAGGTAGACCTCGACCGTCGCGGTGCCCTTCGCGGGCACCTGCTCGCTCAGTTCGTGGCCGTCCTGCCCGGCCGCCAGCAGCAGGGGTACCTGCCCGCTGGTCACCTCGGCGCGGAAGACCTTGACTTCGTTCGGATCAGGAGAACTGGCGCTCTCCGCGGCCTGGGCGACGGGCGCGATGCCCGCGCCGCCGAGCAGGAGCGCGCCAACGGCGAGGATCGGTCTCGCTCTTCGTCTCATGAGCCCCCCTTGCGGTGGTCCGCCACAGCAGCGAACAGATGCCAGGCTCATGACAGTTGATGATCCAGTCAAGGGTGCCTCACGAATACGCAGACGCCGGTGCCGACGTCCCAAGTGGGCGTCGGCACCGGCGTGGTGAGTGAGGGTCAGGCCAGGTTGTCGGCCATCTCCTCGGTGATGCTGGACTCCGTGCCCGGGATGCCGAGGTCGGAGGCGCGCTTGTCGGCCATGGCCAGCAGGCGGCGGATACGGCCGGCGACGGCGTCCTTGGTCAGCGGCGGGTCGGCGAGCGCGCCCAGTTCCTCCAGGGAGGCCTGCTTGTGGTCCATGCGCAGCCGCCCGGCGGCGGCGAGATGCTCGGGCACGTCGTCGGCGAGGATCTCCAGCGCGCGCTGGACCCGGGCACCGGCGGCGACGGCCGCACGCGCCGAGCGGCGCAGGTTGGCGTCGTCGAAGTTGGCGAGACGGTTCGCCGTGGCCCGCACCTCGCGGCGCATCCGGCGCTCCTCCCAGGCGAGCACCGACTCGTGGGCGCCCAGCCGGGTGAGCAGGGCACCGATCGCGTCACCGTCCCGGACGACCACGCGGTCCACGCCGCGGACCTCGCGGGCCTTGGCGGCGATCGAGAGGCGGCGGGCGGCGCCGACCAGGGCGAGCGCGGCCTCGGGGCCCGGGCAGGTCACCTCCAGGGAGGAGGAGCGGCCGGGCTCGGTGAGCGAGCCGTGCGCCAGGAAGGCTCCGCGCCAGGCTGCCTCGGCGTCACAGGTGGCACCGGAGACGACCTGCGGGGGCAGCCCCCGGATCGGGCGGCCCCGGCCGTCGACCAGGCCGGTCTGACGGGCCAGCTGGTCACCGCCGGCGACGACCCGGACGACGTAACGCGAACCGCGGCGCAGTCCGCCCGGTGCCATCACGATCAGTTCGGAGCTGTGGCCGAAGATCTCCAGGATGTCCCGCTTGAGTCTGCGGGCCGCCATCGCGGTGTCCAGCTCCGCCTCGATCACAATGCGCCCGCTCACCAGGTGGAGGCCGCCGGCGAACCGCAGGATGGCGGAGACCTCCGCCTTTCTGCAGCAGGTCCGGGTGACGGGGAGCCGGGAGATCTCGTCCTTCACCGCTGCCGTCATCGCCATGGGCCGATCCTTCCATGCATCCGAAAAATACGGTCGTACGCGGCGGCCAACAGCTCCGGGTCGTGCCTCGGGGTCCCGTCGGGCCGGGCCACCGGCGCCAGCTCGACCGCGGCGCCGAACCGCTTGGCGGCATCGGTCAGGGAATCGCGGTCGGGCACGGCGGCCTGGTCGGCCAGCACCACGTCCAGGGCGAGTTTAGGGGCGTGTCGTCCCAAAACCTCCAAATGACGCTGCGGGGAGAAGCCATCGGTTTCTCCCGGCTGCGGTGCGAGGTTCAGGGAGAGTACCCGGCGCGCCTTCGTCTGGGTGAGGGCGTCCAGAAGTTCGGGCACCAGCAGATGCGGGATGACCGAGGAGAACCACGAGCCGGGTCCGAGGACCACCCAGTCCGCGTCCCGGACCGCCTCCACCGCCTCGGGGACCGCGGGCGGGTCGTGCGGCACGACGTGCACCGACTGCACCTCGCCCGGGGTCAGGGCCACGGTCGCCTGTCCGCGTACGGTCTCCACGTCCTCGGGCCGGTCCGGGTCGTGCCCCTTGACCAGGGCCTGGAGCTCCAGGGGTACGGCGGACATGGGCAGCACCCGCCCATGCGCGCCGAGGAGTCTGCCGACCAGGTCGAGGGCCTGGACATGGTCGCCGAGCTGTTCCCACAGGGCGACGATGAGCAGGTTGCCCACCGCGTGTTCGTGCAGGTCGCCCTTGGACTGGAAGCGGTGCTGGATGACCCGGGCCCAGGTCTGGCCCCAGTCGTCGTCACCGCACAGCGCGGCCAGCGCCTTGCGCAGGTCGCCGGGCGGCAGGACGCCCAGCTCGTCACGCAGGCGCCCGCTGGAGCCGCCGTCGTCGGCGACGGTGACGACGGCGGTGAGGTCGCCGGTGATCCGGCGCAGTGCGGCGAGCGAGGCGGACAGGCCCATGCCACCGCCGAGCGCGACCACCTTGGGCTGGGCGCCGCGCCGGCGGGGTCTCGCACCCCGGGCCTCCACGGGCCGGGTGGCGCGCCCTTCGGGGACGACCCTGCGCAGCCTGCTCAGCCGCGGACTACGTGCGGTCATTCCCGTCCCATGTCCCGGTGTACGACCACCGTCTCCACACCCTCGGCCGCGAGGCGCGCGGCGAGCTTCTCCGACGTGGCGACCGAGCGGTGCTTGCCGCCGGTGCAGCCGATGGCGATGGTCACGTACCGCTTGCCCTCGCGGCGGTAGCCGGCCGCGATGAGGCGCAGCAGCTCGGCGTAGCGGTCGAGGAACTCCTTGGCGCCGGGCTGGTTGAAGACGTAGGCCGACACCTCCTCGTTGAGGCCGGTGAAGGGGCGCAGCTCCGGGACCCAGTGCGGGTTGGGCAGGAACCGCATGTCCGCGACCAGGTCGGCGTCGACCGGGAGGCCGTACTTGAAGCCGAAGGACATGACGGTGGCCCTGAGCTCGGGCTCCTCCTCGCCGGCGAACTGGGCGTCCATCTTCGCGCGCAGCTCGTGCACGTTGAGGCTGGAGGTGTCGATGACCAGGTCGGCGTCGCCGCGCAGCTCGCGCAGGAGCTCGCGCTCGGCGTCGATGCCGTCGACGATGCGGCCGTCGCCCTGGAGGGGGTGCGGGCGGCGCACGGACTCGAAGCGGCGCACCAGGGCCTCGTCGGAGGACTCCAGGAAGACGATCCGCCGGGTGACGTGCTTGGACGCCAGGTCGGCGAGGGACTCGCGGAGGTTGTCGAAGAAGCGGCGGCCGCGGACGTCGACGACCACGGCGATCCGCGCGACATTGCCCTGGGAGCGGGCGCCGAGCTCCACCATGGTGGGGATCAGCGCGGGAGGGAGGTTGTCGACGACGAACCAGCCGAGGTCCTCCAGACACTTCGCGGCGGTCGAGCGCCCGGCGCCGGACATCCCGGAGATGATCACCAGCTCGGGGATGGCCGCCTCGGGGACTCCGGCCGCGTCGGCGGGCGCGCCCGTACTCACCTGTGCGTCTTCTCCGCCCTGGTCCTGTTGTTCTTCGTGCTCGTTCACATTCATGTCTCCTGCCCCCGTCGTTCGTCCGGGGCACCCGCCGTCACGGGTTCCCCACCGGAACCCGTGGTGCCGGGTTCCTCCTCATCCATGATCTCTCCAGTCGCCGTGTTGACGGCGGGCGCGGCCGGGGCCGCCTGGGCGAGGGCCACGGCGATCGTCTCGGCCGTCTTGCGGCCTATGCCGGGGACCTCGCAGATCTGGTCGATGGTGGCGGATCGTAGTTTCTTCAAGGACCCGAAATGTTTCAGCAAGGCCTGCTTGCGCGTGTCCCCGAGGCCGGGGACGTCGTCGAGCGGGCTCGACCGGAAGCGCTGGGCCCGCTTGGTGCGCTGGTAGGTGATCGCGAAGCGGTGGGCCTCGTCACGGACCCGCTGCAGAAGGTACAGGCCTTCGCTGGTGCGGGGCAGCACGACCGGGTCGTCGTCGTCCGGCAGCCAGACCTCCTCCAGGCGCTTGGCGAGGCCGCAGACGGCGATGTCGTCGATGCCGAGCTCGTCCAGGGCCTTCTTGGCGGCGGCGACCTGGGGCTGTCCGCCGTCGACGACGACGAGCTGGGGCGGGTAGGCGAACTTCTTGGGGCGGCCGTCGTCGTCCTTGAGGCCGTTCTCGGCGGTGCCCTCCTCGGGAAGGTCGTCCACCCACTCCCCCGTCTTCTCCTTCTCGGCGAGGTAGCGCCGGAACCGGCGGGAGATCACCTCGTGCATGGACCGGACGTCATCCTGTCCGGCGAAGCCCTTGATCTGGAAGCGGCGGTACTCGCTCTTGCGCTGGAGTCCGTCCTCGAAGACGACCATGGACGCGACCACGTCGTCGCCCTGGAGGTGGGAGATGTCGTAGCACTCGATCCGCAGCGGCGCGCTGTCCAGGTCGAGGGCCTCGGCGATCTCCTCCAGGGCACGCGAGCGTGTGGTCAGGTCGGAGGCACGCTTGGTCTTGTGGAGGACGAGTGCCTGCTGGGCATTGCGCTGCACGGTCTCCATGAGGGCCTTCTTGTCGCCGCGCTGCGGGATGCGCAGGGAGACCCCCGAGCCGCGGCGCTCGGCCAGCCACTCCTGGACCGGCTCGACCGGGTCGGGCAGGGCCGGGACGAGGACCTCCTTGGGGACCGAGTCCCCCTTCTCCTCGCCGTAGAGCTGCTGGAGGGCGTGTTCGACGAGGGCGCCGGTGGTGATCTCCTCGACCTTGTCGGTCACCCAGCCGCGCTGGCCCCGGACCCGTCCGCCGCGCACGTGGAAGATCTGGACGGCGGCCTCCAGCTCGTCCTCGGCGACCGCGATCAGGTCGGCGTCGGTCGCGTCGGCGAGCACGACGGCGCTCTTCTCCATGGCCTTCTTCAGGGCCCCTATGTCGTCGCGCAGGCGGGCCGCCCGCTCGTACTCCATCTCCTCGGCCGCCTCCGTCATCTGCTGCTCGAGACGGCGGATGTAGGTGCCGGTGCGGCCGGCCATGAAGTCGCAGAAGTCCTCGGCCAGGTCGCGGTGTTCGTCGGCGGAGACACGGTCGACGCAGGGCGCCGAGCACTTGCCGATGTAGCCGAGGAGGCAGGGGCGGCCGGTGCGGGCGGCGTTCTTGAAGACGCCGGCGGAGCAGGTGCGGACCGGGAAGACGCGCAGGAGGAGGTCGACGGTGTCGCGGATCGCCCACGCGTGCCCGTAGGGCCCGAAGTACCTGACGCCCTTGCGTTTCTGGCCACGCATCACCTGCACGCGCGGGAATTCCTCGTTCATCGTCACCGCGAGGTACGGGTAGCTCTTGTCGTCGCGGTACTTGACGTTGAACCGGGGGTCGAACTCCTTGATCCAGGAGTACTCCAGCTGGAGGGCCTCGACCTCCGTGGACACCACCGTCCACTCCACGGACGCGGCCGTGGTCACCATCGTGCGGGTGCGGGGGTGCAGGCTCGCCAGGTCCTGGAAGTAGTTCGCCAGGCGCTGGCGCAGGCTTTTCGCCTTTCCGACGTAGATCACCCGGCGGTGCTCGTCGCGGAACCTGTACACCCCGGGAGAGTCCGGGATCTCCCCTGGTTTGGGGCGGTAGCTGGAGGGGTCGGCCATGTCTCACACCCTACTGGCGAGGGCTGACAGTCCGGTGAGCCCGTGGACAACGGCCCAGGTCTGTCCGGCGGATCCTGTGCGGAGCCCGACGGAGGCGGCCGGAGTGATCTCCGGCGGCACACGGCCACGCACCGGATCGGCCGCCGTCGGTGCCCGCCGAGGCGGCGGCCTTCCAGCGACTGTCCGGAGCCGGAGTCGGATCCCGGCCGCGGTGACGGGTCCGTGGACGACAGGGGCGCCCTTCCCTTCGTCCGCCGGACAGGTCCTAGCGGGACTCCAGGAACGTCAGCACGGCCAGCACCCGGCGGTGGTCGTCGGTGTCCTCCGTGAGGGCGAGTTTGCCGAGGATGCTGCGGACGTGTTTCTCGACGGTGCCCTCGGTGACCCACAGGCGGCGGCCGATGCCGGCGTTGGAGCGGCCCTCGGCCATCAGGGCGAGGACCTCGCGCTCGCGGGCGCTGAGCTGGGCAAGTGGGTCGTCGCGGCGCTGGGCGGAGAACAGCTCCTGCACCAGGGAGGGGTCGACCACCGAACCGCCCCGGTGGATGCGCTCCAGGGCCTCGATGAAATCGTCGACGACCGTGACCCGGCTCTTGAGGAGGTAGCCGACCTTGCGGCCGCTCGCCAGCAGCTCCAGGGCGTCCTCGACCTCGACGAACGCGGACAGGACGAGGATGCCGGTGTCGGGGTGGCGCTCACGGATGGTGCGGGCGGCCTTGAGGCCTTCCGTCGAGTGGTCCGGAGGCATCCTGATGTCGACGATCGCCAGTTCGGGGCGTTCCTCGTCGACCAGCTCCAGGAGCCGGACCGCGTCACCGGCCTGGCCCGCGACCTGGTATCCGACGCGCTCGCACAGACTGGCGAGACCCTCCCTGAGCAGGATGTCGTCGTCGGCGAGGACGACCCGTCCCCGTGCCGGCTGCTGCGCCGCGTCGTCCATGCCCCAGCCCCCCTCGCCCGGCCTGTGCGGTGCGTCGTCCAAGGTCGGAGCTCCCCCGGCCCCGCCCTCTGCCCGCGCCCCAACAGCCTGCCCCACCCTTGGGTTTCCGGCTAGCCGGAAGCGGAATTGGAGGCCTGCCGTGACGACATCAGGACGTGTCCGGGCCATTCTCGAACCAGTGCAGATGCAGTCCGACCGGCCGTCCCGGGCGAGGGACGGAAGGTCGCACGGCCGAAGGGTGCGGGACATGCGGCGGACACGGATCGAGAAGCAGCGGCGGCCGGTCCGGGCCCGTCGGTACCCGGACGAGACGAATGGCACGGTCGACGCCCTGGACCCGAGGGACCCGGACATCGTGCGTGCCAAGCGCCTGCAGACCGCACAGAACGGCGGAACCCACCGCCTCTAGAGCCGGACGGATGCCTCTCCGTCCGACAGGACCGCCCGGAGCGTACGCGACGTCACCCAGTTCAGGCTCCCCCACCTGGACGAACTCCCCGGCGTGCGCCCCGGGCGGTCACCGGTCCGGCGAGGGCCCGCCCAGGGGCAGCCGCACGTCCATGGTCGTGCCCTCGCCGGGCGGGCTGCTGACGGCCAGCTTGCCGCCGATCGCCTCGACCCGGTCGATGAGACCGATCAGCCCGGAACCGCGTCCCGGCTCGGCGCCTCCGGCGCCGTCGTCGCGGATGGTCAGTTCCAGGACGCCGCCCCGGATCTCCGCCGAGACCTTCACCACGCGCGCGTGCGCGTGCTTCGTCGCGTTGGTGAGGCATTCGGAGGTCACGTAGTAGGCGGCCACCTCCAGTTGTTCCGGCAGCCGGGCCGCGGGCAGCTTCAGGTCGAGCTCGACGGGGACGGCGGAACGGCGGGCCAGTGAACGCAGGGCGGGCCCCAGGCCGCCTTTGGAGAGGATGGCCGGGTGGATGCCCCGGGCCACCTGGAGCAGGTCCTGGAAGGCGTCGTCGAGGCCCTTGCCGACATGTACCAGCTGTTCGGCCAGCTCAGAGGACCGGTCGGTCACCAGGGTCTCGGCGAGCCGCAGATCCAGCTGGAGGGCGACGAGCCGCTGCTGGACCCCGTCGTGCAGATCGCGCTCGATGCGCCGCCGGGAGGCGTCCGCCGCGGCCACCACGCGCGCGCGTGAGGCCGTCAGCTGGTCGCGGCTGTCGGCGTTGGCGATGGCGGTCGCGACGAGTTCGGTGAAGTCGGCCAGCCGCGACTCGGTGCCCACCGGCAGCACCTCCAGGGGAGAGGCCGCGACGACGAAGCCCCACAGCCGGTCGTCGACGACGATGGGCGCGCCCACGGCGTGGCCGACGTGGGCGGCGCGCCGGGTCCTGGTGACCGCGTCGATCGCCTCGTACCCGGCCTCCGTGCGCTCCTTGCGCGTGGCCTCTTCGAGTTCTTCCGGGATGCCGAGCACGGTCCCGAGGACCGTCTGGCTGCCGTCGGGCTCCTGCCGCAGGACGGCCGCCGTGGTGTCCAGCAGGTCCCCCACCTCCTCGGCCACCCTCGCGAACACCTCGGCCGGCGGGTCGCCGTGGGCCACCAGGGTGGCGACGCGACGCAGGGCGGCCTGTTCCCGGGCGGTGCGGCGGCTCTCGGTGACATCGCGGGCGGTGGCGTAGATGAGGCCCTGTTCCAGGACCGGCCGGGCGCTCCACTGCAGCCAGCACTCGGTGCCGTCCGCGCGCAGGTAGCGGTTCTCGAACTCGGCCACCTCGACGCCGTCGGCCAGCCGTGCGAGGGCCGCACGGGTGGTGTCCCGGTCCTCCTCGTGCACGAACTCGATGAACGGCATCGACAGCATCGTCTCGCGCGGGTGGCCCAGGAGGCGCTCGAAGGCCGGGTTGACCCGCTTGAAGTAGCCGTCGGTCCCGCTGATGCAGAGCAGGTCCAACGAGAGGTTGAAGATGCTCGCCAGTTCCTGCTCGGCCTCCTCACGCCGCCCGTGCGCCGCCGCGAAGGAGGCCATGGTGTCGTTCATGCCGCCCAGCAGCTGGCTCCATGTGCCCTCGAAGGAGGCCTGGTCGGCACGGTGTTCGAGGCGATTGTGGTCGATCGCCGTGTTCATGGCGCGGATCTCGGCGGCCAGCCGCTCGGTGGTCACGCGCAGTTCGCGGAAGGTGTCGGCGACCTCGCCCAGTTCGTCGCGGCCCGCGTACCGGATGTCGTACGAGAGATCGCCGTACGACAGTGCCCGGGCGCCCGCGGCGACCTGGCCGAGGGGCCGGGTGATCGACCGGCTGAGCGCGAGCGCGAGGAAGGTGACGAGGGCGAGCACGGCCAGCGAGGCGGTGAGGTCGCGCACCACGCGGACCTCCGCGTCGCGGCGGTCGTGGCCGGCCGTGGCGTCGAGTTCGCGGGCGGCCCGGTCCTGGATGCCGCGCAGCGAGTCGATGCGGGCCCCGGAGTCGGCGAGCCAGCGCTCGTACGAGGGCCAGGCGGCGGTCTCCGGGCGGGCGGTGGCCAGCAGGTCGCGGACGCTGCGGACGGCCCGGCCGGGATCCCTGAACTGGATGACGTACAGCTGGGTCCGCAGTTCGGCCGAGGTGTTCTCCCGGAAGGCGTCCAGCTGGGCCGTCTCGAGCGCGGGCCAGCGTCCGGCGCCGGTGGGTCGTCCCGCGGGCCCTGCGAGCAGTGCGGCGACCTCCGCCTGTTCCCGGTCGGCGGCCTCGATGGCTCGCAGGAGCGCGATGTGTGCGTCGGCGGCGCGGCCCGAGGCCCGGGTGGGGCGGCCGGCTTCGAGCGCGGTGACGTCGTGGAGCAGGGTGGCCTCGACGTTGCCGTACTGCTCGGCGATGTCAGGGGCGGTGAGCGAACCCGTGCCGATCTGGACGCGCAGGGAGTGGAGTTGACGGCCGACGGCGTCGAGGTCGCCTGCGATGTCGGATCCGGCCCACGAGGCGGCGCGGGTCACGGCGCTGTCCAGGGCCCGGTCGGTGGCGCGTTCGGCCTCGGTCCGCTCCGACGGCGTGTTCTGGCCGGGGCGCAGCCGGGCCTTGACGGCGGCGAGCCGCTCGCGTGCGACGGCGTCGGCGACCTCGGCCGTCGCGAACGACACCTCGGTGCCGGTGTGGAAGTCGCGCAGGGTGCGCGCCTCACGCCACTGGGCCACGGAGCTGAAGGCGGTGAAAGCGAGCATCCCGGTCACCGGCAGCAGGACCAGCAGCATCAGCTTCCGGCCGACGCGCAGCCGGGCGAGCAGGGGGACGCGGCGCGGGACCCCGGAGCTTCGTCTGAGCGGTGAGCGGCGCATGACAGGGCCTCAGGCGCCGGCGCTTCCGTGCGTGGTGCCTTTGGGTTCCGTCATGCGAAACACCCCTCTGTGGAGGGCGCTTTCACGCGCCCGTGCCGGGCACGGCCGGTCGTGGCGCGGCCCCTTCAGCATGCCCGCGAACTCCGCTGCCGTCCATGCGTCCCGGGAGCCACGCGACCCGGCACGGCGACGGCTCACGATCCGCCCTTCGGGTAACCGTCGTGGGCGGCGAGGTCCTTGTCGATGGCCTCGACCGCCTCGTCGAGTGTGGCCTTCACCGGAGCCCTGTCGATCATGATCTTGGGGAAGGCGCGGGAGAACGCCTCGGTGATCGCCGGGTAGGCGGGTGTGCGCGGCCTCGGCCGGGCCACGCCGTCGGTCAACTGCTCGATGAACAGGCGCTCGGCACCGCCGTCGGCGTACTCGGGCGAGAGCTTCACCGCGCTGTGCGTGGCCGGGATCGCGCCGTTGGCCACGGTCATCCGGCGGATCTGTTCCGGCTTCAGCAGATAGGCGAGGAAGCGCCATACGGCGTCGCCGTCGGCCCCGCCCGAGGTCACGCCCCACTGCCAGGAGCCCATCCCGGTCACGGTGCCCTCGCCGAAGTCGGGCAGCGGCACGATCGCCACGTCACCGGGGAACGTCCTGGTGTAGTCCGGGTACCTCCAGTGGCCTGCCCAGGAGATGACACTGCGCTCCTGCTCGAAGGCCTGTTCGCTCCTGCCGGGCTCGACGAGCCCCTCCTCCACCCAGTTCTGCAGGGTGGTGAGCGCCTCGACCGACTCGGGTCCGTTCAGAAAGCCGTCGGCGGTCCGGAACGTCCTGGGGTCGATGAGATCGCCGCCCGCCGACCACACCGCGGGGGCGAAGCCGTAGGTGTTCCACTCCTCGCCGGGTTTCGCGTCGACGAGGCCCATGTCGAGCGGATACCGGTGCCCCGCCTTGCGCAGGGTGCGCAGGATGTCCGTGAACTCGCGGACGGTCCAGGCGTCCTCCGCGCCCCGGGGAACACGGATGCCGGCCTTCTTCAGCACCGACGGCCGCACATAGAGCCCGAGCCCGGAGTCGAAGGTGCCGATCCCGTACAAGCTCCCCGCATAGGTGCCCTGTTGGCGGATCGAGGGCAGCAGGTCCTTGCGCAGGCCGTCGGACAGACAGGAGTCGATCGGCTTGATCCTGCCGGACCAGGCGTGGCTGTAGAGCCGGGGTCCGTCGAAGTCGAGCAGGTCCGGCAGGTCGCCGCTGGCCGCGGCGGAGAGCACGAGTTCGTTGTACGGCCGCTGCTCGGGCAGTGTGACGACCTCGACCCGCACCTCCCGCTGCGCCTTGTTGAAGTCCTGGACCTGGCGGCGCAGCGTGTTGTACTCGGCGCTCGGCCCCGCGTGGAACCACACGGTGACCTGCGCGGTGCCCTCGATCCTGCCGTCACAGGTGGTGTCGGTGCGGGGCCGCTCGCCCCTGTCGCCGCCGCCTCCCCCGCCGGCGCACGCGGCGAGCAGCAGCGCGACGGCCACCAGCCCCGTGGCCAGGGCGCGGCGCCCACGGCTTCTTCCGACGTCTCCGAGCGGCGCCTTCATCGCACACCCCCACTCGACCGGACTCGCACGGCCTCCCCAGGGCAGCCCACATGCTACCGCCTGTGACCTCCCGCTGCGCTGGGTGAGCGGAACTGACGTATTCGGCACAGGACTTGAGCACATTCCAGGTGCCGGGAAGCAATCCGTCCCGACTCTTTCCGGGTAGCCGGAAAGCGCAATCGCCGGACGACTGGCACCCTGTGCGCATGTCCATGCGCTGTCTTCTCGTCGATGACAGCATCCGGTTCCTGGAGGCCGCGCGAAGTCTGCTGGAACGCGACGGGATACCTGTCGTCGGCGTCGCACTGTCGGGTACCGAGGCTCTCGCACGGGCCGCGGAGCTGACCCCGGACATCGTCCTGGTCGATCTCGACCTCGACGGCGAGAGCGGATTCGACGTGGCGGTGGAGCTGGCCCGCAGTGTCTCGTGCGTCATCATCCTGATCTCCACGCACGCGCTCGACGACGTCCAGGAGCTGGTCGCCGGCAGTCCGGCGCGCGGCTTTCTGCCCAAGTCGGCGCTGTCGGCGCGGGCGATCAGGGAGTTGCTGAGCGGCGACGGGGAGGCCCCGCCCGCCTGAAGCAAAGGGGCCGCCGTCCGGCCAGGAGTGCGCCATCGTTCGGCGACAGGTGTTGTCGGGACTTGGTCAACACGCTTCAATGCGGGGGAACTCGGGGCGGGAACGACGGCGTACGAATGTGAAGCCTCCTTGCGGCACTGCCGCGCACGGCCCCGACGCACCCTCACGACGGCCTGACCAGCCGCCCGGACCTGCACAGAAAGGCCCCTGCATGCCGCACGCCACACAGCACGCGGACGTCGCGACCGTCGCCGAAGCGGAACTGGACACGGCCCTGCGAGGCGGCCCCTTCCACGTCGCGCTGCGTGCCGCGATCGCCGCCCGGGGGCTGCCGCTGCAGCGCGTCCAGCACCATCTGACGCGGTACGGGGTCAGGGTGGGCGTCACCAGCCTGAGTTACTGGCAGCAGGGTGCCCGGCGCCCGCAGCGTCCCGAGTCGCTGCGGGCCGTACGGGCGCTGGAGGAGATCCTGCAGCTGCCGGAGGAGTCGCTGATCCGGCTGCTCGCCGAGCAGGACGACGGGTCGGCCGCCGAGCGGCCCGCGGCCCGTTCCTACCGCTCCCTCCTCGCGGCCTCGGACGTCCTCGAACAGCTGCTGGGCGAGCTGGACTCGCCGCCCGACGGCGGGCTGCACACTCTCGGCCACCACGAGCGGATAGACATCGGGGCGCGCCGCGAACTGCGCGGTCGCGAGTCGCACCACATCGTGCGCGCCCACCGTGAGGGCGTCGACCGCTTCATGGCCGTCCACCACGGCGACCCGGGGTGCAGGCCCGAACTCATGACCGTGCACGCCCTGGAGAACTGCCGCACGGGACGCGTCCGTTCGCACCACGACACGGGGGTGCTCGTCGCCGAGCTGCTCCTCGACGCCCGGCTGCGCGCGGGTGACACCTTCCTGTTCCGCTACTGCGTCGAGGACGGCACGGCCGGAGTGTCCCGCGAGTACGTCCGCGGCTTCGGCTCACCGGGCGGTCAGTACGCGCTCCAGGTCCGGTTCGACGAGAACGCCCTGCCGCTGCGCTGCCACCGCTTCGCCCAGCACTCCCCCGCGGCCCCCCGCAGCGGCCGCCAGGAACTGGCCCTCACCGGCCACCACCACTCGGTGCACCTCGTCGAGCCGCGGGTGCGGTCGGGGGTCGTGGGGATCGGGTGGGACTGGGAGTGAGCGGTGTGACCTCAGGTCGGTGACGGCACGTAAACGTTTGCGCAAGCGTTTACGTGCGCTGCTGAATGGGATACCTTCCGGGCCGTGGGCCACCGTTCCGGTGCCCTCTGGGCGTCCTTCCGGGAGGGGACCCGATGCCGACCATGGCCGACGTGGCACGCAGCGCGGGGGTGTCCGTGGCGACCGTCTCGCACGTCCTCAACGGCACCCGGCCGGTCCTGCCCCACACCCGCCAGGCCGTGCTGGACGCCGTGGACGAGCTCGGCTACACGCCCAACACCCTCGCCCGCTCCCTGGTGACCTCCCGCACCCGCTCCATCGGGCTCGCGGTGTCGGCGATCAGCAACCCGTACTTCACGGAGATCCTCCAGGGCGTCGAGGCGGGTGCACTGGAACACGGTTACAGCCTCCTCATCGCCGATCCGCACGACGATCCCGACCACGAGTGCAAGGTCGTCCAGCTGCTGCACGAGAGGCGCGTGGACGGCATGATCGTCGCGCCTTCGGCGGACCCCCGCGAGCTCGTCTCCTACCTCGGGCGCCACCAGGTCCCGACGGTGTTCCTCGACCGTGTGATCGACGGGGTGATCGAAGGTATGGCCAAAGGTGTGGCGGACGGCCCGCTGCGCTTCGACCAGGTCTGCGCCGAGAACACCGAGCCGACGGCCCGGCTGGTCACCCATCTCGCCGGACTCGGCCACCGGCGCATCGGCCTGGTGGCGGGCCTGCCCGGGCTGAGCACCACCGCCGAACGGATCACCGGATACCGCCAGGGCCTCACCACCGCCCGTCTCCCCTACGACGACGACCTCGTCGTCCACGGCGACTCCGAGTCGGCCGGAGCCGAACGGGCCACAGCCACCCTGCTCTCCCTGGCCGCACCGCCCACCGCCCTCGTCACCGCCAACAACGCCATGACCATCGGCACCCTGCGCGCCCTGCGCGACCGCGGTCTGTCGGTACCGGACGACCTCGCCCTGTGCTGCTTCGACGACTTCGCCTGGGCCGACCTCTTCTCGCCCCGGCTCACCGCGATCGCCCAGCCCAGCCGGGAGATCGGCGCGCAGGCGGTCCGTGTGCTCCTGGAACGCCTCGCCGCGCCGGACCGGCCCGCCCGGACCGTGCGCCTCGACTGCACGTTCGTCCACCGCACGTCATGCGGCTGCCCCGACTCCGGGGAGCGGGGGCGGTCGTCGCAGGCCTCCCAGGCCTCCCACGCCTCCCTGGCCTCCCTGGCATCTCAGCCATCCCAGCCCTCGCAGTTCGAGAAAGGAAACGTCTCGTGATCGTCGTCGCCGGTGAGGCCCTGATCGACCTGGTACCGCAGGGCAGGGGCGCCCTCGCGAGCCTCACGCCGGCGCTCGGCGGCGGCCCCTACAACACCGCCGTGGCCCTCGGCCGACTCGGCTCCCCCACCGCCTTCTGCTCCCGCACCTCGCTCGACGCCTTCGGCGAGGCCCTGCTCGACGGGCTGCGGGAGGCGGGGGTGGACGTGTCCCCCGTTCAGCGCGGTGCGGAACCCACCACGCTCGCCGTCGCCACGATCGACACCAACGGCTCGGCCGCCTACTCCTTCTACGTCGACGGCACCGCCGACCGCCTGTTCGCCACGCCCGTCTCACTCCCCACCGACACGCGCGCGGTGTCCTTCGGTACCTGCTCGCTCGTCCTGGAACCGGGGGCGAGCGCCTACGAGGAACTGCTGCGGACCGCGGCCGCGCAGGGGGTGTTCACCGCGCTCGACCCGAACATCCGGGCCGGGCTGATCCCCGACGCGGACGCCTACCGGGCCCGGTTCAAGAGCTGGCTGCCGTCGGTGTCGCTGCTCAAGCTCTCCGAGGAGGACGCGCTGTGGCTGGGCGGCACCCCGCGCGAGTGGCTGGCCTCGGGGCCGTCGGCCGTCGTGGTCACCCATGGCGGTGACGGACTGACCGTGTTCACCCGGGACGGGGCGGCGCTTGCCGTGCCGGGCGAGAAGGTCGACGTCGTGGACACCATCGGCGCCGGCGACACCGTGAACGCGGCCCTGCTCCACGGCCTGGGCACCCTCGACGCGCTGTCCCCGGCGGCCCTCGCGGACCTGGGCGTCGAGGACTGGACCCGGCTGCTGCGGTTCGCGGCACGCGCGGCCGCGATCACCTGCTCACGGGCGGGGGCGCAGCCGCCGTACGCGTCCGAACTGGGCGGGCTGTAGGCAGCGACCGTCGGTCCAGGGGGCTGACGACGGAGCGAGCGGTGCCCCGCGGGGAGTTCCCGCGGGGCACCGCTCGTCGCGTGTCTTCTTCGGATGTGTGCGGCCGGCCGCCCCGGAGTCTCAGGCCTTGCGGGCCCGGGTCGCCTTCTTGGCGGGCGTGGTCGTGGTGGTCGTCGTCCTGGCCGTCGCCGTCTTCTTCGCCGTCGACTTGGCGGCGACCGTCTTCTTCGCCGCGGCCGTCTTCCTGGCCGGTGCCTTGCGCGGGGCCTTCACCGCTGCCCCGTCGCTGATCCGGTCGGCGCCGAGGATCTCCCTGAGGAACTTGCCGGTGTGGCTGGCCGGGACTCCGGCGACCTCCTCGGGGGTGCCCTCGGCGACGACGAGTCCGCCGCCCGCGCCGCCCTCGGGGCCCATGTCGACGACCCAGTCGGCCGTCTTGATCACATCGAGGTTGTGCTCGATGACGATGACGGTGTTGCCCTTGTCGACCAGGCCGGACAGGACCTTCAGCAGCTTGCTGATGTCCTCGAAGTGCAGACCGGTGGTCGGCTCGTCCAGGACGTAGACCGTACGGCCGGTGGACCGCTTCTGGAGCTCGCTGGCGAGCTTCACGCGCTGGGCCTCGCCACCGGACAGGGTGGTCGCGGCCTGGCCGAGACGGACGTAGCCGAGACCGACGTCCTTGAGGGTGTTGAGGTGGCGGGCGATCGCGGGGACGGCCTCGAAGAAGTCGGTCGCCTCCTCGATCGGCATGTTCAGGACGTCGGAGATGGACTTGCCCTTGTAGTGGACCTCCAGGGTCTCCCTGTTGTAGCGGGCGCCGTGGCAGACCTCGCACGGGACGTAGACGTCCGGGAGGAAGTTCATCTCGATCTTGATGGTGCCGTCGCCCGCGCAGTTCTCGCAGCGGCCGCCCTTGACGTTGAAGGAGAAGCGGCCGGGCATGTAGCCGCGGACCTTCGCCTCGGTGGTCTCGGCGAACAGCCTGCGGACGTGGTCGAAGACGCCGGTGTAGGTCGCCGGGTTGGAGCGCGGGGTGCGGCCGATCGGCGACTGGTCGACATGCACGACCTTGTCGACGAGGTCGTCGCCGTCCACGCGCGTGTGCCGGCCCGGGACGCTCCTCGCGCCGTTGAGCTCGCGCGCCAGGTGCGTGTACAGGATGTCGTTGACCAGGGTCGACTTGCCGGAGCCGGAGACACCGGTGACCGCGGTGAACACGCCCAGCGGGAAGGACACGTCGATGTCCTGGAGGTTGTTCTCGCGGGCTCCGTGCACCGTGAGCCGCCGGGACGGGTCGAGGGGGCGGCGGATGTGGGGCAGCGGGATGGCCTTCTTGCCCGACAGGTACTGGCCCGTCTCCGACTCGGCGTTGACGAGCAGCTCCTTCAGGGAACCGCTGTGCACGACCTTGCCGCCGTGCTCGCCCGCGCCGGGACCGATGTCGACGATCCAGTCGGCGACCTTGATGGTGTCCTCGTCGTGCTCGACGACGATGAGCGTGTTGCCCATGTCGCGCAGCCGGACCAGGGTCTCGATCAGCCGGTGGTTGTCGCGCTGGTGCAGGCCGATGGACGGCTCGTCGAGGACGTACAGCACGCCGACGAGTCCGGAGCCGATCTGGGTGGCCAGCCGGATGCGCTGGGCCTCGCCGCCGGAGAGGGTGCCCGCCGCGCGGTTCAGCGAGAGGTAGTCCAGGCCGACGTCGACCAGGAACTTCAGTCGTTCGTTGACCTCCTTGAGCACCCGCTCGGCGATCTTCTTGTCACGGGCGCTGAGCTTCAGCTCACCCAGGAAGTCCGCGCAGTCGCTGATGGACATGCCGGAGACCTCGGCGATCGACTTGCCCATGACGGTGACCGCGAGGACGAGCGGCTTGAGGCGGGTGCCCTCGCAGGTGGGACAGGGCACCTCGCGCATGTAGCCCTCGAAGCGCTCGCGGCTGGCGTCGCTCTCGGACTCGCTGTGCCGGCGCTTGACGAAGGGAACGGCACCTTCGAAGGGGGTCGTGTAGACCCGCTCGCGGCCGTACCGGTTGCGGTAGCGGACCTCGATCTGCGTCTTGTGGCCGTGGAGCAGGGCCTTCTTGGCGCGCTGGGGCAGCCCGGCGAAGGGGATGTCCGTCCGGAAGCCCAGCGCGTCCGCGAGGGCGCCGATCAGACGGCCGAAGTAGTCCTTGGTGTGGCCGTGCGACCAGGGGTGGATGGCGCCCTCGTCGAGGGACTTGTCCTCGTCAGGGATGATCAGCTCGGGGTCGACCTCCATGCGCGTGCCGATGCCGGAGCAGTCGGGGCAGGCGCCGAAGGGCGAGTTGAAGGAGAAGGAGCGGGGCTCCAGCTCCTCGAAGGACAGGTCGTCGTACGTGCAGTACAGGTGCTCCGAGAACATGCGCTCGCGCTCGGGGTCGTCCTCGGGGAGGTCGACGAAGTCGAGCACGACCATGCCGCCGGCGAGGCCGAGGGCGGTCTCCACCGAGTCGGTGAGACGGCGCTTGGCGGACTCCTTCACCGTGAGGCGGTCGATGACCACCTCGATGGTGTGCTTCTCCTGCTTCTTCAGCGTGGGCGGGTTGGAGAGCTGGATGGTCTCGCCGTCCACGCGCGCACGGCTGTAACCCTTGGTCTGGAGATCGGCGAAGAGATCGACGAACTCTCCCTTGCGCTCGCGCACCAGCGGCGAGAGCACCTGGAAGCGGCTCCCCTCCGGCAGCTCCAGGACCTTGTCGACGATGGCCTGCGGCGACTGCCGCGAGATCGGGCGGCCGCACTCGGGGCAGTGCGGCTTGCCGATGCGCGCGAAGAGCAGGCGCAGGTAGTCGTAGACCTCGGTGATGGTGCCGACCGTCGAGCGCGGGTTGCGCGAGGTCGACTTCTGGTCGATGGAGACCGCGGGCGAGAGGCCCTCGATGAAGTCGACGTCGGGCTTGTCCATCTGGCCGAGGAACTGGCGGGCGTACGAGGAGAGCGACTCCACGTAGCGACGCTGGCCCTCGGCGAAGATGGTGTCGAAGGCCAGGGAGGACTTGCCCGACCCGGACAGGCCCGTGAAGACGATGAGCGAGTCGCGAGGCAGGTCGAGCGAGACGTTCTTCAGGTTGTGCTCGCGCGCGCCACGGACGATGAGACGGTCGGCCACGCCGGTCCGCACCTTTCTTGGCTTGAGAGGAGTGACAGGGGCGGGGCCCCCGTGCTTTCTCAGACTAGGGGGAGCCACTGACAACGCCGGTCGGATTCCCCGGAGGCATAACAATCCCCGACCATCCAGCATGCCCGACGCCGCACCCGACCATATAGCACGCGCTTTCGATTTACGGCACTGCTTCACCACCTTCACCCAAAGGTGTGGCGGGGCTAGGGTCAGCACCATGATTGATCACGCTCATGACCTGGTGTCTGTACGTGGTGCGACCGAGCGGCTCCTGACCGCAGCCGCCAAGTTGGACAACGCGTCCGTGACCGAGTCGTCACGGCTGCCGGGCTGGAGCCGCGGCCATGTCCTCGCCCACCTGTCCCGCAATGCCGACGCCCTCGTGAACGTTCTGCGGGGGCAGCCCATGTATCCCTCCGCGGACGCGCGCGACGCCGACATCGAGCGCGACGCCCCGCGCCCCCTCGACGTCCAGCTCGCCGACCTCCGCGACAGTGCCGAGCGCTTCCAGGAGGCGGGGGCGGCACCGGCCGACTGGTCGCGCACGGTCGAGCTCCGCAACGGGGTCACCGACTCGGCGTCCCGGGTGCCGTTCCGGCGGTGGGTCGAGGTGGAGCTGCACCACGTGGACCTCGGGATCGGGTACGAGCTGGAGGATCTTCCGGAGGACTTCGTCCAACGCGAGATCGATTTCCTCGCGGAGCGGTTCCGGGGCCACCCCGACGTGCCTTCCCTCCTGATCGAGGAGGACGACGGCCGCCGGATCCCGACGGGCGGCCACGGGGACACCGCGCTCGTCGTCACGGGGCGCCGGGCCGACCTGCTCGGCTGGCTGGCCGGCCGCCGCGACGGCTCGGCACTGACGGTCCACGACGGCACCCTCCCCGCACTGCCCCCGCTATAGGCTGACCGCCATGACGTACAGCGGACAGGTGACCGTCGGCGGGCCCGCCGACGTGCACGAGCTCAAGGACCTGATGATCACCAAGATCGCGGTCGGCCCGATGGACAACAACGCCTATCTGCTGCGCTGCCGGGCCACCGACGAGCAATTGCTGATCGACGCGGCCAACGACGCGCACACCCTGCTGGGCATGATCGGCGACGACGGCATCGCGTCCGTCGTCACCACGCATCAGCACGGCGACCACTGGCAGGCGCTCGCCGCGGTCGTCGCGGCCACGCGCGCGCGTACGTACGCCGGCCGGGACGACGCCCAAGGCATCCCCGTGCCCACCGACGTCCTGGTCGACGACGGCGACGTCATCCGCGTGGGGCAGGTGGAGCTGACCGCGCGCCACCTGGTCGGACACACACCGGGCTCGATCGCCCTCGTCTACGACGACCCCCACGGGCATCCCCATGTGTTCACCGGGGACTGTCTGTTCCCGGGAGGCGTGGGCAACACCCGCAAGGATCCCGAGGCGTTCGCCAGCCTGATCCACGACGTCGAGACGAAGATCTTCGACGCGCTGCCGGACGAGACCTGGGTGTACCCGGGACACGGGAACGACACCTCGCTGGGCGCGGAGCGGCCGCAACTGCCGGAGTGGCGCGCGCGGGGGTGGTGAACTCCGGGGCATGCGCCCCGCGTACACCCCTCGCACGCGCCCCGTGTGAACTCTTCACACACGCCGGTGTCACACACGCGCTCCCGGCACACATGGTTGCGCAGTCAACTGGAAGAAGCCCCGCACAGGATGACGGCTCCTGCGCGGTACGGGCCGCCGGTCTTTCAATCCCCGCCCTCGACCGGCGGCCCCGGCGTCCCCTCCGGGGAGCGTTCACAAGAATGCAACACACGTTCCCAATATGCGGACGATTGCCGTCATGACCTCGACAAACGGGACGGTGGACTGCCACTCTCCCGCCATGCACCTTGCCCCCCGCGCACTGCGCCGCGCCGCCACCGCGGCATCCATAGCCCTGCTCGCCACCGCCGTCGGCTGTGCTCCGCAGTCGGAGGACGACGCGAACGCCAAGGCCTCGGGGTCGACGGGAACCACCTGTGCCAAGGGCAAGTTGGCCACCAAGAGCTCCGGAAAACTGACCGTGGCGACCGACGAGCCCGCGTACGAGCCGTGGTTCAAGGACGACAAGCCCGCGAGCGGCAAGGGCTTCGAGTCAGCCGTCGCCTACGCCGTGGCGAAGCAGCTCGGCTACGACAAGAGCGCCGTCGTCTGGCAGAGCGTCCCCTTCAACAAGGCCTTCGCACCGGGTGAGAAGACCTTCGACTTCGACATCAACCAGGTGTCGATCAGCGCCGAGCGCAAGAAGGCCGTGGACTTCTCGTCCGGCTACTACGACGTGCGTCAGGCCGTCATCGCGCTCAAGGGCACCAAGGCCGCCCAGGCGAAGAGCATCGCGGACCTGAAGGGCCTCAAGCTGGGCGCCCAGGTCGGCACGACCAGCCTCAACTACATCGAGGACGTGGTGAAGCCGACGCGCGAGGCCGCCGCGTACGCCAAGAACGACCAGGCCAAGTCCGCGCTCCAGAACCGCCAGGTGGACGCCATCGTCGTCGACCTGCCGACCGCCTTCTACATCACGGCGGCCGAGGTGACGGACGGCACGATCGTCGGGCAGTTCGAGAACCAGGGCGGCACACCGGAGCAGTTCGGACTCGTCCTCGACAAGGGCAGCGCGCTCACCTCCTGCGTGACGGCCGCCGTGGACGCCCTGCGCAAGGACGGCACGCTCGCCGGGCTGGAGCAGGAGTGGCTGTCGGACGCCGTCGACGCCCCGGTGCTCAAGTGACGCTCACGAAGGACGAGTCCGGCGCCGGGACACCGGAGGCGGACGACTCGTACACACCGTCGCAGCGGCGGATCGAGCGGGAGCGTCTC
This sequence comes from Streptomyces sp. SAI-127, assembly GCF_029894425.1. Lineage (NCBI taxonomy): Bacteria > Bacillati > Actinomycetota > Actinomycetes > Kitasatosporales > Streptomycetaceae > Streptomyces > Streptomyces sp. SAI-127. Next base: position 7,840,831 of record NZ_JARXYJ010000001.1, on the reverse strand, counting down.
AAGCGTGCCCGCGCCCGCCGCGCGACGGCGATCGCCGCGGTCTCGACCCTGGTCACCGCCGTCGTCCTCTATCTGGTCGTCGTCAGCGCACCCGGCTGGCCGCGCACCAAGGAGACGTTCTTCAACGGGCAGTACGCGCGCGAGGCCTTCCCGAAGGTCCTCGAAGGGCTGTGGCTGAACGTCCGGCTGCTGCTGATCTGCGGTGTCGCCGTGCTGGTGCTCGGCATGCTGATCGCCATCGCCCGCACGCTGCGCGGCCCGGTGTTCTTCCCGCTGCGCTTCCTGGCCGCCGCCTACACGGACTTCTTCCGCGGGCTTCCGCTCATCATCAACCTCATGATCGTCGTCCTGGGCGTCCCGGCGCTGCGGCTCCAGGGCGTGACGGTCGACCCGGTGCTGCTGGGCGGTACGGCCCTCACGCTGACGTATTCGGCGTACGTGGCCGAGGTGTTCCGCGCCGGCATCGAGTCCGTGCACCCCTCGCAGCGCGCCGCCGCCCGCTCGCTCGGTCTCTCCAACCGGCAGGCGCTGCGTCACGTGGTGCTCCCACAGGCCGTGCGCCGCCAGGTGCCGCCCCTGCTGAACGACCTGGTGTCCCTCCAGAAGGACACCGGTCTCGTGTCGATCGGCGGCGCGATCGACGCCGTACGGGCCGCCGACATCATCGTCGGCCGCAGCCTCAACTACACGCCGTACATCGTCGCGGGCCTGGTGTTCGTGGCGCTGACCATCCCGATGACCCGCTTCACCGACTGGGTGACGGCACGGATGGACCGCAGGCGGGCCCAGGGAGGGACCACATGAGCGACGCACCGGTGCTGCGGATGGAGTCCGTCCGCAAGACCTTCGGCGACTCGGTCGTGCTGCGGGACGTCGATCTGGAGGTCGTCCCGCACACGGTGACCGCGCTGATCGGTGCCTCAGGCTCCGGCAAGTCGACCCTGCTGCGCTGCGCCAACCTCCTGGAGGAGATCGACGACGGCGCCATCTGGCTGGACGGCGAGGAGATCACCGATCCACGCGTCGACCAGGACGCGGTACGGCGCCGTATCGGCGTGGTCTTCCAGGCGTACAACCTCTTTCCGCACATGACGGTGCTGGAGAACATCACGCTGGCCCCTCGCCGGGTGCACAAAGCGGCCCGCGCGGAGGCCGAGGAGCACGCCCGCGAGCTCCTGGAGCGGCTCGGGCTGGGTGGTAAGGCCGGCGAGTACCCCGACCGGCTCAGCGGCGGTCAGCAGCAGCGGGTGGCGATCGTGCGGGCTCTCGCCGTACGCCCCCGCCTGCTGCTGCTCGACGAGATCACCGCGGCCCTCGACCCCGAGCTGGTCGGCGAGGTCCTGAACGTCGTGCGCGACCTGAAGGGCGACGGCATGACCATGGTGCTGGCCACGCACGAGATGGGCTTCGCGCGCGAGGTCGCCGACCAGGTGTGTTTTCTGGACGCGGGTGTGGTGCTCGAGCGCGGGACCGCCGAGCAGATCTTCGGCGACCCGCAGCAGGAGCGCACGCAGCGCTTTCTGAAGCGGATCGTGGAGGCGGGGCGGCTGTAGCGGTGGCGAGGCGGCGGTAAGGACCGTGCGCCAGGACTTCGGTCCTTACACGTCGGCCTGGGCCGGCCCCGCCAGCGCCGCGACACGCTCCACGCCGAAGACGTACCCCTGCACTCCGCAGCCGGCGATGACTCCGTCCGCGCGCAACGAGACGTAGGAGTGGTGCCGGAAGGACTCGCGCCGGTGGATGTTGGAGATGTGCACCTCCAGCACCGGGAGCCCGTCACAGGTGTTGAGTGCGTCCAGAATCGCGACCGAGGTGTGTGAGTAGGCACCGGGGTTGATGACGATGCCGCAGTGCTGGAGCCTGGCCTCGTGGATCCAGTCGACCAGCTCGCCCTCGTGGTTCGACTGCCGGAAGTCCACCGTGCCGCCGTGCGCGGCGGCCGCCTTGGCGCACAGGGCCTCGACGTCGGCCAGGGTGTCCTTGCCGTAGATCTCCGGCTGACGCTGACCCAGCAGGTTCAGGTTGGGGCCGTTGAGAATCATGATCGGGGCGTTGGCCAGGGTGCGGGGCACGGTTCCTCCGGTCGGTGAAGGCGGGCTGCTCGGACCCGGTTTATCACGGTGCGCCACGCGCGGCGCGGCCCGTACCCTCCGGGCATGACGACGATCTCGTACCCGCCCAAGCCCGTACCCGGCGACCGCATAGCCGTCATCTCCCCGGGGGCCGGTCTGCCGGGACTCTTCCCGCGCCCCTACGAGTTGGGGCTCGAGCGGCTGCGCAAGGAGTACGGGCTGGAGCCGGTCGAGTATCCGACGACCCGCAAGATGGGCTCGACGCCCCAGGAGCGCGCCGACGACATCCACGCCGCGTTCGCCGACCCGGCCGTCAAGGCGGTCATGGCGTCCATCGGCGGCGACGACCAGATCACCGTGCTGCCGTTCCTGGACCGGGAGTTGATCCGGGCGAACCCGAAGCCGTTCTTCGGGATGAGCGACAACACCAACCTGCTCGCGTTCCTGTACAGCACCGGCATCGTCGGCTACCACGGCGCGACCGTGATGACCGCGCTCGGACGGCCGGTGGCCATGAGCGCGCTGACGGCCGACTCCCTGCGGGCGGCCCTGTTCACCTCGGGCGAGTACGAACTGACCCCCGCCGCCCGCTGGCGGGACGTCGACCGTGACTGGGCGGACCCCACCACCTTCGACGCCGAGCCGGAGACCCGCCCCGGCAACGGCTGGACCTGGGTGAACGCCGACCGCACGGTGGAGGGCCGAGCCTGGGGCGGCTGTCTGGAGATCCTGGGCTGGCTGCTCATGGCCGACCGCGAGATCGCGCGCGACCTGAGTCGGTACGACGGCGGAGTGCTGCTCCTGGAGACCTCGGAGGAGATGCCGAGCGACGTCGAGGTCTTCCGCACCCTGCGCAACATGGGCGAGCGCGGACTCCTCCAGCGCTTCTCCGCGCTGTTGTGGGGCCGCCCCAAGTCGTGGGCCTTCGAGCGCCCCAACAGCCCCGAGGAGGCGGATCGTTACGCCGCCGACCAGCGCGAGGCCGTACTGCGGGCCATGAGCGACTATGCCCCGCACACCACCATCGTCTTCGATGTGGACTTCGGACACACCGATCCACAACTCGTCATCCCCTACGGCGGTCTCGTCCGCGTCGACGGTCCCACCCGGCGCATCACCGTCACGTACTGATCACGCCCGAGCGCGCTCACGCGCCCCCGTAACCGCCGATCACCGTGGGTAGTTGACGCGGCATGCACGACGTACGCACCGTAAGGGCGCCCTCCATGCCGCGGCTCGCGGCCGCCTCGCTCGCCGGGACGGCCATCGAGTTCTACGACTTCTTCGTCTACGGGACGGCCGCGGCACTGGTCCTGGGGCCGCTGTTCTTCCCGACGTTCTCCCCGGTGGCGGGGACGCTGGCCGCCTTCGGGACGTTCGGCGTGGGGTTCGTCGCACGGCCGCTCGGGTCGGTGCTGTTCGGGCACATCGGGGACCGGCACGGACGGCGGCCGGTGCTCGTGGCCTCACTGCTGCTGACCGGCGCCGCCACGGTCGCGGTCGGCTGTGTGCCGACGTACGACACGATCGGGGTGGCCGCGCCGGTGCTGCTTCTGGTGCTGCGTTTTCTCCAGGGGCTGGGCCTCGGCGGGGAGTGGGGCGGGGCCGTGCTGCTGACCGCGGAGCACGCGCCCGCCGAGCGGCGCGGACTGTGGACGAGCTTCCCGCAGGTGGGGCCCGCGCTGGGCTTCCTGCTCGCCAACGGGGTGGTGCTGGCGCTGTCGACCACGCTGTCCGAGGCCCAATTCGCCGCGTGGGGCTGGCGAGTGCCGTTCTGGGCGGCCGGGGTGTTGGCGGCGGTGGGGCTGTGGCTGCGCTCCTCGCTCCCGGAGAGCCCCGGTTTCCTGGAGATCGACGACCACGCGCGCGTGCCGCTCGCCGAGGTGGTGCGCGACCATGGGCGGCTCGTGCTGCTGACGGCCGGGGCGCTCGCGATCGGGTACGCGATCTTCTACACCGTGACGACGTGGTCCCTCGCCTACGGGACGGAGCGGCTCGGGGTGAGCCGTGCCGTCATGCTGACCTGCATCATGGCCGCGGTGCTGGTGAAGGGCGCACTCACGCCGGTGGCGGCGGTGCTCGGGGACCGGTACGGGCGGCGGCCGTTGTGTCTGACCGGGTGCGCGGCGGCAGCGCTGTGGATGTTCCCGATGGTGGCGCTGCTCGCGACCGGGGAGCCGCTGCTGATGTTCCTCGGTTTCCTCGGCGCGATGATCGCGTTCATCACGATGTTCGCGGTGATCGCCGCGTATCTGCCGGAGCTGTACGAGCCGCGGGTGCGCTGCACGGGTGCCGCGGTCGGCTACAACCTCGGCGGGGTCGTCGGCGGCGCGCTCACACCGATCGTGGCGACGGCGCTGGTGCAGCACGGCGGGCGGGTGCCCTGGGGCGTGGGTGCGTATCTGACCGGGATCGCGCTGCTCAGCCTGGGGTGTTTCGCGTTGCTGCCGGAGACGCGGCCGGTGCCCGTGGCGGTGGCGGAGCCCGCTATGGATTGACCGCCAGTTCCAGGTAGGCGGCGAACAGCACCAGATGGACACCGCCCTGGAGCGGTGTGGCCCGGCCGGGAACCACCGTCAGCGAGCTCACCACCACGGTCAGGGCCAGCAGCACCATGTGGGTTGAGCCCAGACCGAGGACGAGCGGGCCGGAGAGCCAGACGGAGGCCAGAGCGACCGCGGGGATGGTCAGGCCGATGCTGGCCATGGCCGAGCCGAGGGCGAGGTTGAGGCTGGTCTGCACCCGGTCGCGGCGTGCGGAGCGCAGTGCGGCGATCGTCTCGGGGAGCAGCACCAGCAGGGCGATGATCACACCGACGACGGCCTGGGGAAGACCCGCCTTGGCGACCCCGGACTCGATGGTGGGGGACACTCCCTTGGCCAGGCCGACCACCCCGATCAGCGCGAGGCCCAGCAGGCCCAGGCTGGTCAGCGCGGTACGGGCGGTGGGCGCGTCGGCGTGGTCCTCGGTGGTGATCACCTCGCCCTGACGGGTGATCGGGAGGAAGTAGTCGCGGTGCCGTACGGTCTGGGTCGCCACGAAGAGGCCGTACAGGATCAACGAGGACAGCGCGGCGAAGGTCAGCTGGGTGGCGGAGAACTCCGGGCCCGGCTTGCTCGTCGTGAACGTCGGCAGCACCAGGCTCAGCGTGGCCAGGGTGGCGACCGTGGCGAGAGCGGCGCCGGTGCCCTCGGGGTTGAAGAGCGCGGTGCCATGGCGCAGTGAGGCCACGAGGAGGCTGATGCCGACGATGCCGTTGCAGGTGATCATCACGGCCGCGAAGACCGTGTCTCTTGCCAGCGTCGAGCTCTTGTCGCCGCCGTCCACCATCAGGGTGACGATCAGGGCGACCTCGATGATCGTGACGGCGACGGCGAGGACGAGGGAGCCGAACGGTTCACCGACCCGGTGGGCGATCACCTCGGCGTGGTGCACGGCGGCCAGCACGGCCCCCGCGAGGACCAGGGTCACGAGTACGACGACCGCGCCGGGCAGATCGCGTCCCCATGTGAACACCAGCAGGACGACCGCGAGCACCGGCACGGCGGACGTCCAACGCGTGGTGAGCGTCCGGAGCCGAGCGATCATGCAGCGATCGTGTCAGAGGCCGACCGGACGCGCACTCCACCGGGGCTACTTGAGCTCGCCCGACTCCAGGACGTCGCAGTTGGTGTAGACGCGCTCGCCGATGCTCAGCGCGGCCAGCTGCTCCGCGAGTTTGCTCGTCTCGGGGTCCTCACTGTTGCGCATGGCCTCGTCGTACGAGTCGAACTCGAGCAGCGCCAGATAGTGGTTGGGCTTGTCCCGGTCCTTCAGGAGCATGCGGTGGGTCGGGCCGCCCGTCCTGCCCGCGTTGCGCTGCCCCGCCTCCTGCAGCAGCAGCTGCATCTCGTCCAGGCGCTCGGTCTCGAAGCCGATGATCTGCACGAACTTCATGGATGTCTCCAGCCGGCCACGGCGCCCCCGGGCCGGGGAACGCGCTCTGGAACCAAACAAGCACCGGGAGCGATACCCGGCAATTCGCCGCGCTCAGCTCCCGGTGCTGGTTCTTCTACGTCTGCTGTGGTCAGGCCTCGATGCTGTCCTTCGGAGCGCCTTCGCCCTCCGCCTGCGCCGCCTCGGCCGCCGCCTGCTTCCTGGAGGCCATGAGACTGGTGATCGTGGTGACGATCAGGACCGCGCAGATCACGCCGAGCGAGACCGGAATGCTGATCTCGGGGACGTGGACCCCGGACTCGTGCAGGGCGTGCAGCACCAGCTTGACGCCGATGAAGCCCAGGATGATCGACAGGCCGTAGCTCAGGTGGACCAGCTTCCGCAGCAGGCCGCCGATGAGGAAGTACAGCTGGCGCAGGCCCATCAGGGCGAACGCGTTGGCCGTGAAGACGATGTACGGGTCCTGGGTCAGGCCGAAGATCGCGGGGATCGAGTCGAGCGCGAAGAGCACATCGGTGGAGCCGATGGCGAGCATCACGACGAGCATCGGGGTCATGACCCGCTTGCCGTTCTCCACGATCCACAGCTTGGTGCCGTGGTAGCGGTCGGCCACGCCGAACCTGCGCTCGGCGGCCTTGAGCAGCTTGTTCTCCTCGAACTCCTCTTCCTCCTCGTCCGCCCGGGCCTCCTGGATGAGCTTCCAGGCGGTCCAGATGAGGAAGGCGCCGAAGATGTAGAACACCCAGGCGAAGCTGGCGATGATCGCGGCGCCGGCGGCGATGAAGATCGCGCGCAGCACCAGGGCTATGAGGACACCGACGAGAAGCACCCGCTGCTGGTACTGCGAGGGCACCGCGAACTTCGCCATGATCAGGACGAAGACGAAGAGGTTGTCCACGCTCAGGGACTTCTCGGTGATGAAGCCCGCGAAGAACTCTCCGCCGGCCTGGCCGCCGCCGAAGACGAACAGACCGAGCCCGAAGAGGCCGGCCAGGGCGATCCAGACAACCGTCCAGATGCCCGCTTCCTTGATGGACACGTCGTGCGGCTTGCGGCCGATGAAGAAGTCGACCGCGATGAGGGCGGCGAGGCCCACGATCGTCAGGACCCACAGGGTCACGGAAACATCCACAGTTCCTCCGGCAATACGTAACGGCAAGTAACCAGCGTCGTCGCGCTGCCGGAGGTCTCTTCCACCCACGGTGGGCCGACGCCCCGGGATCAGGCCTGATCCGTATTGACGGGTACGCCGCAGTCGACAGGGAGTACTCCCCTCCGTGCCACCAACCGTACCCAATCACCAAGTAAAGGTAAAGCGATTGGCAAAAGAAAGGTCAAAATCCCTGGTGAGAAGGCCTTTACGTATACTTGGTACGAGCCTTGGCGACCTGGTTCAGGACCTGCTGGACCACCTGGCTGCCGGGCGGGACGAGCGCGGGCTCGTAGGTCCAGGCATGCCCGACCCACGGGTCGGCGAGATGGTCGTCGGGCACCGGGGTCAGTCGCATGAGCGAGCGCCACAGGGGGTCGAGGAGCGGGCCGTAGGCGGAGGCCTCCTCACGGTCCGCGACCATCATCAGGTGGACGCCGACGGACGGTCCCTCGTCCGCGAGATAGCGCAGCTGGGTCACGGCCCGGTCGTCGAAGCCGTGCGGGAAGTCGTTGACGATCAGGAGTTGCTCGGAGGTGTCGAGGCCGGGCGGGAGGGAGTCGGCCGCGCCTCCGCGCACCGCCATCTGCACGAGGTCGACGCGCTCGGTGAGGCGCGCCAGGACGTCCGCCACGCCCCCGGCGCCGACGGCGGGCGGGGCCGCGAGCACGCCGGTCCACACCAGCGGGGCGAGCGACTGCGCCCCCGAGCCGGCCGGGTCGATGACGTGCAGGGTGTAGTCCCCGGCGGGGTGGACGGCGAGGAGCCGGGCCGCGAGCGCCACGGCCGTGTCCATGGCGAGGCGGTGCAGTTCGTGGGAGTCGAAGAACGAGCCGTCGAGCGATCCGGCGGCTCCGCTGTCGATCCACAGGCCCCGCTCCAGCGGCAGCCGGATCAGCATCGGGATACGCAGCTCGGCGCACTCGGGCAGATGCAGATCGCCCAGGCGCACGGCCATGGGTGCTTCGAACGGCACCCGGTAGCCGTGCCAGACGGGGTTGTCCCAGCGGGCGTACGCCGCGGGCAGGGCGGGTTCGACCACCTCCGACTCGGCCGTGAGCTGGCCGAGATCCCGGTCGTAGGCCGCACGAGCCTGTTCGACGAGCTGGGCGTGCTTGGTGCGGGCCGCCTCACGTGCGGCGTCGCCCTGCCCGCCGATCCGGCTGCGCGGGTCGGCGAGGGCCGCGTCGAGCTCCTTCTCCATGCGCGAGTCGGCGAAGTCGACGGCGCTGCGGTACGCGGCCGTGGAGCGGGCCAGGTCCTCGAACATGCCCCACACCTGGTTGTAGAGCCGCTCGTCCATGGACCAGCCGGTCGCGTCCCCGGCGACGGGCCTGGCGGGCTGTCCCGGCTGAACGGGAGGCGCGGCGGGCGGAGGCGGGGGCGGGGCGGCGTTCTGCCGTCGGGGGTGGCTGTAATCGATCGGGCCGCCGACGGTGGGCGCGGGGGGCTGAGCGGCGGACGCGTCCGCGGGCGCCTGGGCGTGTCCGGGCTGCGGCCCGCCGGTTGCCTGGGCGCCCTGCGCGCCGAAGGGAGAGGCGGGCTGCGCTGCGCCGGAGGCCGGGCCGCCGTCCGGGGCCATCGGCTGCGGCGGTGTGCCCGGAGGCTGTGTGCCGTACGACGACAGCGGCTGCGGGGGTACGGCAGCGGAGGCGCCCTGCGTCGCGGAAGAGCCGTGTTCCGGGCCCGGTGCCGGCGTGGCCGTCTGCCGGGCGCGGTCGCCGTCCGCCGTGCGGGCCGGGGGCGTCACGGCTCGGGCCAGCCCCTGGGCCACCGCCTCATGGATGGTGTTCGCGAGCTGGTGGGCCTGGGGAAGGCCCTGGTCGGTGAGGAGTTCGGTGAGACCGCCCGCGTAGCCCTGGCCGACGGCGCGTACCTTCCAGGCGCCCTGGCGTCGGTAGAGCTCCAGGGCGACGACCGCCGACTCGGCGTCCAGACCGGTGATGGTGTAGCTGGCGAGCTCGGTGCCGTCGAGGCCCGTGACCGCGACGAAGGGGGCGGCGACGGCGCCGAAGCGCACGGGTCCGCCCGCCGAGGGCAGGGCGAGCAGCACATGGACCCGGTGCACGGCCTCGGGTACGGCGCCGAGATCGACCGCGAGGCGGTGGTCGGCGGCCGCCTGCCGGGAGACCTCCAGACCCGGCAGGGCGGGCGCACCCGGGTGGACGACCCACTCGACGCCGTGCACCGTGCCGTGCTCGTCGCCGAGCGTGGCTCCGGCCACGATCGGCGTACCGGCCGCGATCCGGATCTCGAGGCGGGCCTGGGAGAGCGGGTGGTTCTGCCCCCGCACCAGCTCGGCCGTCATCGCCTTCTCCCCCTGTGTCGTGGTGTCGGTCGGGTGCCGCTCGGCGGGCCGGTTACAGGTGCGGCAGGATCGCCGGCATCAGGTCCTGGAAGGTGCGGCCGTTGGCCGGGGTGCCCAGGGCCGTCATGGTCCAGCCCGGGCCCGTCCGGTGCACCTTCGCCATGATCTGGGCGGTGTAGGCGCCGCCGCCGGCGAGCGTGTAGCGGGCCATCTCGTCGCCGTTGGTCTCGTCGACCAGTCGGCAGAAGGCGTTCTGCACCTCCTGGAAGGTCTGGCCCGTGAAGGAGTTCACGGTGAAGACGATCTGGTCGATGTGAACGGGGACGCGGGCCAGGTCGACGAGGATCGCCTCGTCGTCACCGCCCTGGCCGACGCCGCCGACGAGGTTGTCACCGGTGTGCTTGACCGAGCCGTCGTCGCTCACCAGGTGACGGAAGAAGACGACGTCGACGGGCTGCTTGTCCGCGAACAGGACGGCGGAGGCGTCGAGGTCGACCTCTCGCGTGCGCGAGCCGAACAGGCCGCGCCGGGGAGCCGCCTGCCAGCCGAGGCCCATGCGCACCGCGGTCAGGCTGCCTCCGTCGTTCTTCTGCAGACTGATGGCCTGACCCTTGGTCATGTTGACGGTCACGCGCCGAACCCCTCTCGCTGCTGTCCCCAGTTGCCGCGGTGTCCGCGGTTGTCCAGAACCCTACGCAGGGGCACTGACGGTGACGCACCCCGGAACGCACTTTGTGTCGGTCTTGCAACACAGGGCGATGGAGGTCAGGCCAGGCCGGCCTCCTTCATCTGCCGGAGCTCCTTCTTCATCTCGGAGACCTCGTCGCGCAGGCGGGCCGCGATCTCGAACTGGAGGTCGGCGGCGGCGGCACGCATGCGTGCCGTCATCTCCTCGATCTGCTCGGCGAGTTCGGCCGCGGGGCGGTCGGTCGGGACGGTTTCCTTGGCCTTGCCCTTGGCGGCCTTGGTGCCGGCCGCCGCCTTGCCGAGGGAGGGCACGGGGGCCTTGGCTGCCTTGCCGTCCTTGCCCTGGCGGTAGCCGGAGCCGAGCAGTTGCTCGGTGTCGATGTCCTCGCGGGCGATCTGCGCGACGATGTCGTTGATCTTCTTGCGCAGCGGCTGGGGGTCGATGCCCCGCTCCGTGTTGTACGCGACCTGCTTCTCCCGGCGCCGGTTGGTCTCCTCGATGGCCTTCTCCATCGCCGGGGTGATCTTGTCGGCGTACATGTGGACCTGGCCGGAGACATTGCGCGCGGCGCGGCCGATGGTCTGGATCAGAGAGGTGCCGGAGCGCAGGAAGCCCTCCTTGTCGGCGTCGAGGATGGCCACCAGGGACACCTCTGGCAGGTCGAGGCCCTCGCGCAGGAGGTTGATGCCGACGAGGACGTCGAACTCGCCGGAGCGCAGCTCACGCAGCAACTCCACGCGGCGCAGGGTGTCGACGTCGCTGTGCAGATAGCGGACCTGGATGCCGAGCTCCAGGAAGTAGTCGGTGAGGTCCTCGGCCATCTTCTTGGTGAGCGTGGTGACCAGGACGCGCTCGTCCTTCTCGGTGCGGGTGCGGATCTCGTGCACCAGGTCGTCGATCTGGCCCTCGGTCGGCTTGACGACGACCTCGGGGTCGATCAGGCCGGTGGGGCGGATGATCTGCTCGACGACGCCGTCCCCGCGCGAGAGCTCGTACTTGCCGGGCGTCGCCGACAGATAGACGGTCTGGCCGATGCGCTCCGTGAACTCCTCCCACTTGAGGGGGCGGTTGTCCAGGGCCGAGGGGAGGCGGAAGCCGTGGTCGACGAGGGTGCGCTTGCGGGAGGCGTCGCCCTCGTACATCGCGCCGATCTGGGGCACGGTCACGTGCGATTCGTCGATGACGAGCAGGAAGTCGTCCGGGAAGTAGTCGATCAGGGTGTTCGGCGGGGAACCGGGCGCGCGGCCGTCGAAGTGCATCGAGTAGTTCTCGACGCCCGAGCAGGAGCCGATCTGGCGCAGCATCTCGAGGTCGTACGTCGTGCGCATCCTCAGGCGCTGGGCCTCCAGGAGCTTGCCCTGCTTCTCCAGCTCGGTCAGGCGCTCCCCGAGCTCCTTCTCGATGTCATTGACGGCCCGCTCCATGCGCTCGGGTCCCGCGACGTAGTGCGAGGCCGGGAAGACGTACAGATGGTCGTCGTCGCTGATGATCTCGCCGGTGAGCGGGTGGAGCGTGGACAGTGCCTCGATCTCGTCGCCGAACATCTCGATGCGGACGGCGAGCTCCTCGTAGACCGGGAAGATCTCGATGGTGTCGCCGCGCACCCGGAAGGTGCCGCGGGTGAAGGCCAGGTCGTTGCGCGTGTACTGGATGTCGACGAAGCGGCGCAGCAGCTGGTCGCGGTCGATCTCCTCGCCGACCTTGAGCGCCACCATGCGGTCCACGTACTCCTGCGGGGTACCGAGGCCGTAGATGCAGGAGACCGAGGCGACCACGATGACGTCTCGGCGGGTGAGCAGCGAGTTGGTCGCGGAGTGGCGCAGGCGCTCCACCTCCTCGTTGATCGAGGAGTCCTTCTCGATGTAGGTGTCCGACTGCGGGACGTAGGCCTCGGGCTGGTAGTAGTCGTAGTACGAGACGAAGTACTCGACGGCGTTGTTCGGCAGCAGCTCGCGGAATTCGTTCGCCAGCTGGGCGGCCAGCGTCTTGTTCGGGGCCATCACCAGGGTGGGGCGCTGGAGCTTCTCGATCATCCACGCCGTGGTGGCGGACTTTCCGGTGCCGGTCGCGCCGAGCAGGACGACGTCCTTCTCACCTGCCTCGATGCGCTTGGCCAGCTCGGCGATGGCCGCCGGCTGATCGCCGCTGGGCTGGTAGGAGCTGACGACCTCGAAGGGCGCCACCGTACGTTCGATGTGGGAAACGGGCCGCATGGAGTCCACCGTACGACTCCCCACTGACAACGCGGCCCGATCAGGGGTTCCGGGGCGGAGGAGGGGCCGGTGGGTCAGCGGTTCTGCGGGGTGCGGGAGTCGCGGTGGTTCAGGTTCCGGCGGAGCGAGGGGCGGCGGGCGGCCGGGTGGTGGACGAGTTCGCGCGCGGGGACGCCGGGCTTGTTCTCGACGGGGGACCACACGGGTTTGCCCATGACCATCAGCGGATCGAACATCACGACGACAGCCGCGAGCAGCAGGAAGGCGAGCGGGCCGATCATCATGGGCGCGAGCAGGGAGGCGGGCGATTCACCGGCGACGGGGGCGGACGAGTGGTGCACATGGACGCTGAGGGCGGCCATGCCGGTGTAGTGCATGCCCGTGACGGCGAGGCCCATGATCAGGCTCGCGCCCACGCTCCACATGAATCCCCTGACCTGCCCGGCGGCCCAGAGGGCGGCGGTGGCTGCGACGACGGCTATGACCACGGAGATGGCGACGGTGACGGTGTTGTACTCCAGCTGCCCGTTCAGGCGCATCCCCGCCATGCCCAGGTAGTGCATCGAGGCGATGCCCAGGCCGGTGACGGCACCGCCGGTCATCAGGGGTGTTCCGGTCGCGCCCCGGTAGCCGACGATGAAGACCCCGATGCCCACCATGACGATGGCGACGCCCAGGCTCGCGAAGGTGATGGCCCTGTCGTAGTGGACGGGTGCCTGTTCGACCGTGAACCCCATCATCGCGACGAAGTGCATGGTCCAGATGCCGGAGCCGATCGCCGCCGAGCCGAGGGCCAGCCAGCCGGGTCGCCAGGACCGGCTGACCAGCATGGATCTGGTGGTGCAGCGCAGGCCGAGGGCGCCGCCGAGGCAGGCCATGAGGTAGGCCACCAGCGGTGTGACGAGTCCGTAACTGAATCCGTCGACCGTGCCTTGCATGCGCGGCTACCTTCCGCCCTTTTGCGTCCTGGAATTCCCTGAAATGTGCCCTTCCCAGCACCGCCCGAGCGGTCGGGGTCGAGGCAGAGAGTATGACCCTCACCGGAATGGTCGAACGATTTTCCGGCAAAGAAACACGCCCTTGCCCCAGTTGTGCGGCACCGGTGAGCGGACTTGGAACACGACCATTCAGGATGTGGCCATTCTGTACCCCACTGCCGTTGACGCGGTGCTGTCACAGTTGTGCTGTACGTGATTGCTCGACGCGAGGAGTACGTATGCACGCGCGCGCCGCGACCGCCACGACCACCGCGCTCCTGGGGACCGCCGCCCTCCTGCTTCCCGCAACCGACGTCCGAGCCGTCGAGGACGGCACACCGCCCGCGATCATCGCCCACCGGGGCGCCTCCGCCTACGCCCCCGAGAACACCCTGACCGCCGTCGACAAGGCCGCACGGCTCGGCGCCGTCTGGGTCGAGAACGACGTCCAGCGCACCAGGGACGGCAAACTCGTCGTCCTCCACGACGACAGCCTCCGGCGCACCACCGACGTGGAGCAGGTTTTCCCCGGTCGGGCGCCCTGGAAGGTGAAGGACTTCACCGCCGCCGAAATCGCGCGTCTGGACGCGGGCAGCTGGTTCGGCGCCGCCTACGCGGGCGCACGCGTGCCGACGCTCGAGCAGTACGTGCACCGCGTCGATCTTCACCATCAGAAGCTGCTGCTCGAACTCAAGAACCCGGAGCTGTATCCCGGCATCGAGCAGGAGACCCTCAAACTCCTCAGCAACGAGGGATGGCTCGACCGCAAGCACAGGAGCCGGCTGGTCGTGCAGAGCTTCAGCGCGGCCAGTCTGCGGACCGTCCACGATCTCAAGCCCGGAGTGAAGACCGGCTTCCTCGGAGCGCCGTCCGTGGCGGACCTGCACGCGTACGCGGCCTTCGCCGACCAGATCAACCCGTCGCACGCCGCCGTCTCCAGGGCGTACGTCTCCGCGATCCATGCCTTCACGGGTCCGCACGGCAAGCCGCTCGAGGTCTCCGCCTGGACCGTCAACACCGCGGACGCCGCACGGCTGGTCGCCGGGCACGGCGTCGACGGCATCATCACCAACAAGCCGGACGTGGTGCGGGACGCGCTGCGCGGGTAGCGGCCTGTTCACGCGGACCGCCGGGCGTTGTCAGTGCCGGCTCGTACGGTGGACGCATGAACAGCCAAGGGCAGGACGAGCAGCGGGTCGTGTGGACCGTCGTCGGCACGGACATCGGGCCGCTGCTGCTGGCCGCGACCGACGAGGGTCTGGTCAACGTGGTCTTCCACGCCACCGAGCCGGTCCGCGACAAAGCACTGGAGCGGCTCGCGTCCCGGCTCGGCGCCGAGCCCGTCGAGGCGCCCGGCTCCGCGCTGCTGGCCGAGGCGATGCGCCAGGTCGAGGCGTACTTCGCGGGCGAACGGCACGACTTCGAGCTGTCCCTGGACTGGTCGCTGATCTCGGGCTTCAACCGGCAGGTGCTGCGCGAGCTGGCGTCCGGTGTGCGGTACGGCCAGGTCGTCGGGTACGGCGATCTGGCCGGACGGGTCGGCCAGCCGGGTGCCGCGCAGGCCGTGGGGGTGGCCATGGGCTCCAATCCGCTGCCGGTCGTGGTGCCCTGCCATCGGGTCGTGGAGAGCGACGGCGGCATCGGCGGGTTCGGCGGCGGTCTGGAGACCAAGCGGAAGCTGCTCGCGCTGGAGGGCGTGCTGCCGGAGCCGCTGTTCTGACGCTCGGGCGGCATCCCTTCGTGAAGGACCGCGCGCGACGGCTGGCCGGAAGGCCGACCCGGTAGCAGACTCCGCCATGCGCACAGCCACTGGCATCCGAGGGATCGGAGCCGAAGGGACGGCGATCAGACATGAGCGGAAACAGGGCAGTCGCGTATCTCAAGCCGGGCGCTGTGGAGGTCAGGACCGTCGACCACCCGACGCTTGAGCTCCAGGACGGACCGGGGGTGTCCCCCGAAGCGGTCGGCAGGAAGTGCCGGCACGGGGTCGTCCTCAAGGTCCTCGCCACCAACATCTGCGGCAGCGACCAGCACATGGTGCGCGGACGGACGACCGCGCCCGAGGGACTGGTCCTCGGACACGAGATCACCGGCGAAGTCGTCGAACGGGGTCCGGACGTCGAGTTCATCGGCGTCGGCGACATCGTCTCCGTACCGTTCAACATCGCCTGCGGGCGGTGTCGTAACTGCAAGGAACGCAAGACCGGCATCTGCCTGAACGTCAACGCGTCCCGCCCCGGGGCGGCCTACGGCTATGTCGACATGGGCGGCTGGGTCGGCGGCCAGGCCGAGTTCGCCATGGTGCCGTACGCGGACTTCAATCTGCTGAGGTTCCCCGACCGGGACGAGGCCCGCGAGAAGCTGCTCGATCTGACCATGCTGTCGGACATCTTCCCGACCGGCTTCCACGGCGTCGTGAGTTCGGGCGCGGGCGTCGGTTCGACCGTGTACGTCGCCGGGGCGGGCCCGGTGGGTCTGGCGGCGGCCGCGTCGGCGCAGCTCCTCGGGGCCGCCGTGGTCATCGTCGGCGATCTCAACGCCGAGCGTCTGGCCCAGGCGCGGAGCTTCGGCTGCGAGACGGTCGACGTGTCGCAGGGCAGCGTGGAGGACCAGATCGCGCAGATCCTCGGGGAGCCCGAGGTGGACGCCGCGGTCGACGCGGTGGGCTTCGAGGCCCGTGCTCACGGCAGGGACGCCCCGGAGGCACCCGCGACGGTCCTCAACTCGCTGATGGGGATCACACGCGCGGGCGGTGCGCTGGGTATCCCCGGCCTGTACGTCACCGATGACCCCGGTGGGGTCGACGACGACGCCAGGAGCGGGACGCTGAAGGTACGGCTCGGGCTCGGCTGGGCCAAGAGCCACCGCTTCACCACCGGACAGTGCCCCGTGATGAAGTACCACCGGAGTCTGATGATGGCGATCCTGCACGGCCGTGTGCACATCGCCAAGGCGGTCAACGCGACCGTCATCGGACTGGACGACGCACCGCGTGGCTATGCCGAGTTCGACCAGGGCGCCAGCCGTAAGTACGTGCTCGACCCGCACGGAGCGCTGACCGGCGTACGGCCGGTCTGACGTATCGCAGGAGGGAGCCACACGCGCGTGGCGTGTGGCCCCCTCGCACGTCGGTCCGCGTCAGTCGTAGTGGCGCGCCTCGAAGACGTTCCCGTCCGGGTCCCGGAAGTAGAAGCTGCGCCGGGCCATACCGCGGGCGCCGAAGGAGTCGCGGGAGAAGTCCGAGACGGGCACGGACCCTTCCTCGATGCGGGCGCGGAGTGTCTCGAAATCGTCGGCGGGCAGGGCCAGGCAGACATGATTGACGGGGTGTCCCGCGCTCTCGGCAGCGCCAGGGACCATTTTCATGTGGTCCGCCATGGTGAGCGGCATGAGGTCGAAGATGGTCTCGTCGTTGAGCCGTACGGAGGGGAAGGACACCGCCCCCGCGGCGAAGTCGGTGAGCCTCACGGGTTCCATGCCCAGGGTCTTCTCGTAGAAGTCGGCCGATGCCACCGGGTCACGGACCCAGAGGACGACATGGTCGAGACGTGTCGAGTTGTCCTTCATGCTTCCCAGGCTGGTGTCGTCCTCCACAGCCCGCAAGGGTTTGACCGGACGTGCGGCCCGCCAGAGATGAGGGAAGACCGAACGACAGGAGGCAGGCCCGTGGTGCTGGTGGTGTCCGAAGAGGTGCGCGAGGCGATCGACGCGCGTCGACCCGTGGTGGCCCTGGAGTCCACGATCATCGCGCACGGGCTGCCGCGTCCGCGCAATCTGCAGGTGGCGCTGGAGCTGGAGGACGTCGTACGGCGGCAGGGAGCCGTACCGGCGACGATCGCCGTACTGGACGGGCGGCCCCTGGTCGGCCTGGACAAGGAGCAGTTGGAGCGGGTCGCCAACGAGGACGGGATCCGCAAGCTGGGTCACCGGGATCTGCCGCTCGCGGTGGCCGCGGGGGTGAGCGGGGCGACCACCGTGTCGGCCACGGCGCAGCTGGCGGCCCTGGCCGGGGTGGAGGTGTTCGCGACGGGCGGGCTCGGCGGGGTGCACCGCGAGTGGACGACGACCCAGGACGAGTCGGCCGACCTCGGCCTGCTGGCGCGCACACCGATCACCGTGGTGTGCGCGGGCGTGAAGTCCATCCTGGACGTGCCGGCGACGCTCCAGCGACTGGAGACGCTGGGGGTGGCGGTCGCCGGGTACGGGACGGACCGCTTCCCCGGCTTCTATCTGTCCGACTCCGGCTACCCCGTGGAGTGGCGGCTGGACTCCCCGCAGCAGGTCGCGGAGGTCATGCGGGCGCGGGAAGCGCTGGGCGCGCCCGGCTCTGCGCTGATCGTCGCCAACCCCGTCCCCGAGGAGGAGCAGCTGGATCCCGACTTGCACGCGCGTGTGCTCGCGGCCGCGCTGCAGGCGTGTGAGGAGGCGGGGGTCACCGGTCAAGGGGTCACGCCGTTTCTGCTGGACTACCTGGTGCGGCACACCGGCGGCGCCTCGCTGAGCGCCAACCTGGCGGCGGTGCGCGGCAACGTGCGGCTGGCGGGGCGGATCGCGGCGGCCCGGGCCGGGGCGTGAAGACGGACGGGCTCGGTACCGCCGCGGCCGACCGCGGGGGCGCCCTGCTGGTCGTCGGGGACGTCATCACGGACGTCGTCGCCCGGCACCGGGGGCCGCTCGCCGCGGGCACGGACACCGCTGCCGCGATCCGTACGGTGCCGGGCGGGGCAGGGGCCAACGTGGCCTGCTGGGCCGCCCGCGGGGGCGGTGCGGTGGTGCGGCTGCTGGGGCGGGTGGGCGCGGAGGCGGCCGCGTGGCACGAGCGGGAGCTGGCCGAGTGCGGGGTACGGCCGCGGCTCGTCGTCGATCCGGAGGCGCCGACCGGGACGGTGATCTGCCTCGTGGACGCCGGTGAGGGCGCCGAGCGGACGTTACTCACGGACAGCGGCGCCTCGTTGCGGCTGGAGCCGGACGACTGGTCGGACGCGCTGCTCGACGGCGTGGCATGGCTGCACCTGTCGGGCTATCTGCTGTTCTCGGAGCCGAGCCGGGCGCTGGTGGCGGTGGCCATGGAGTCGGCACACGCGCGTGGTGTTCCGGTGAGCCTCGATCCTGCGTCGGCGGGCTTCCTCCGGAAGCTGGGGGTGGACCGCTGCCTCTCGCTGGTCGAGGGGGTGGACGTTCTGCTGCCGAGCCGGGACGAGGCGTGTCTGCTCACCGGGCTGCCCGACGCGGCGGACGCGGCGGCCAAGCTGAGCCGCCACGTCCCGCTGGTGGTCGTCAAGCAGGGCGCGGAGGGCGCGGTCATCGCGCGCTCCGGCAGCGTGTACGCCCACGTGCCCGCCGTAGCGGCGACGCCCCGGGACACGACCGGGGCGGGCGACGCCTTCACGGGCGCGTTCCTCGCGGCCCTGCTGGCGGGCGCCGCACCCGAGGACGCGGTGGCGGACGGATGCCGGGCGGGAGCGCTGGCCGTGGAGCGGGTGGGCGGGAGACCTCCGCTGCCGGACTGACGACCGGCAGCCCGGCGCCCCGGCTTCCGCGCCCGTCCTACGCCTTGCGGCCCCATGCCGAGATCAACGGGGCCGTGGCCAGGTCCATCGTGCCGGTGGCGACGTTGGCGAGGTGGCGGTCGATGTCCTCGTCCGTGGCGAGGCCCGCCGTGACGAGCTGCTCGCGGATCTGGCGGATCGTGGCGGACTCCAGGGCGGCACAGGCCGGCGAGGCGAGCGGGAAGTAGGCGTCGGCCGTCACCTGGCGCAGACCGGCCTCGCGAAGCAGGCGCGGGAGGGTGCGGCCGTAGGAGAGGTCGGCGCCGCGGTCGGCGAGCAGCCGGCGGAACCCCTGGCGCAGCCGGTTCGCCAGTTGCTGCTCGGGGCCGCGCTCGTCGGGGCAGGTCAGGGGTTGCAGGGCGGGGTCGGCGTCCTCCAGCAGGAGCCGTCCGCCGGGGCGCAGGGACTTGATCATCGACCGCAACGCCCGTTCCCGGTCCGGCACATGGACGAGGACGAGCCGGGCGTGCACCAGGTCGAAGTCCTCCCCCGGCGGTTCCTCGGCGCTCACGTCGTGAACGCGTACGTCCACCGGCGGGCGGCCCGCCGCGGCCAGGCGCGTGGTGTCGATGTCGGTCGCGACGACCTTTCCGGTCGGACCGACCTTCTTGGCCAGCCAGGACACCACGGACGTGCCGCCCGCGCCGACCTCCCAGCAGCGCCAGCCGGATCCGATGCCGAATCCTTCGATGTGCCGGAAGGTCGTGGGGTCGAAGAGGGTGGCGAAGGCGTCGAAGCGCTCTCCCGCCTCCGTCTGCCGGTTGTCGAGGAGATACCGGTCGGTTCGTGTCATGCCGCGATGATCCCAGTTGGCGGGCTTGTCCGAAACGGACGACGCGGTCCTACGGCGACCTGGCCGGCCTCCGTCCGACGAGGCGACGGCGCCGAGGCGGGCGCCGGCCGGTTGTCCACAGGCGGGAACCAAGCGGAACCCTCCATGCCCACAGGCTCACCCGACGCTTACGTCGGCCTGGCAAACTGGCCCGCCAGGACGCAGACACGCGTCGCTGGGAGATCCACGCGAGGAGATCCGGATGTCCATGGCAGGGAATCTGCGAAAGGTCACGAGCCTCGGCAGCGTCGGCGGCCTGCGCAAGGTGGCCCGGCTGGCCCGGCGGCGCCCGCGCGTCGACCTGAGCCATCACGCCCGCTCCCCGCTGGGCACCTCGGTCGTCAACTGCGTGACGTACAGGGAGGGATCCCGCATCCCGGTCGACGGTGATCTGGTCGACACCGTGGAGCGGGTGCGCAAGAGCCGGGACGGCTTCGTCTGGCTCGGACTGCACGAGCCGTCGGACCATGAGTTCGAGGGCATCGCGGACCTCTTCGACCTGCACCCGCTGGCCGTCGAGGACGCGGTCGAGGCCCATCAGCGCCCGAAGGTGGAGCGCTACGGCGAGACGCTGTTCGCGGTGTTCAAGACGGTCTGCTACGTCGAGCACGAGGAGCTCACGGCGACGAGCGAAGTGGTCAACACCGGAGAGATCATGGTGTTCGCCGGCGAGGACTTCGTGATCACGGTGCGGCACGGCAGTCACGGATCGCTGGGTCCGCTGCGCGAGGAGCTGGAGTCCGACCCTCAGCAGCTCGCCAAGGGGCCGGCCGCGGTGCTGCACGCGATCGCGGATCATGTGGTCGACGACTACCTGGACGTCACCGACTCGATGCAGTCGGACATCGACCTGGTCGAGACGGCGGTGTTCGCGGAGAACGGCGCCCGGGTCGACCCGGGCCGCATCTACCAGCTCAAGCGCGAACTCCTGGAGCTGAAGCGGGCGGTGGTCCCGCTCAGCCGCCCGCTCGAGGAGCTCTCCACACGCCCGATCCACGTCATCGCCCCGGAGATACAGGCGTACTTCCGCGATGTCTCCGACCATCTGCTGCGCGCCAAGGAGCAGATCGCCGCGTTCGACGAACTGCTCAACTCGATCCTGCAGGCCCACCTAGCGCAGGTGACGGTCTCGCAGAACGAGGACATGCGGAAGATCACGGCCTGGGCCGCGGTGATCGCCGTCCCGACGATGGTCTGCGGTGTGTACGGCATGAACTTCGACCACATGCCGGAGCTGCACTGGACGTTCGGCTACCCGTTGGTCATGGGCGTCATAGCCGTAGCCTGTGGCGTGCTCTACCGCGGCTTCCGGCGCAACGGCTGGCTTTGACGGGGGTCGTCCGCGGGACGGTCAGTGGGTGGTGGAGCTGCGCGCATAGACGCTCTCGGCCCAGCCGGCGATCTGCTCGTCCGTCAGGTGCCGGGCCAGGTCGGACTCACTGATCATGCCCACCAGGCGCTTGTTCTCGATGACGGGGAGCCTGCGGATCCGGTGCTCCTCCATCTCGTGCAGGACGTCGGCGACGTCGGCGCTCGCGTCGATCCAGCGGGGTGTGCCCTGGGCCATCTCTCCCGCGGTGACCTTGGCCGGGTCGTGGCCCACGGCCACACAGCCGATGACGATGTCGCGGTCGGTGAGAATGCCGCACAGCCGTTCGTTCGCGTCACTGATGGGCAGGGCGCCCACGCCGAGTTCACGCATCAGCTGGGCGGCGCGGTCGAGGGTCTCGTGGGCGGGGATCCACTGGGCACCCCGGTGCATGATGTCTCCGGCGGTGGTCATGGAGTACCTCCCGGTGCCGGACGGCCGGCGCGGCGCGGACGGCACCGCAAGTCCCGGCGCCCTACATTCTCGTCGCGCCCGCGGGGGCCCGCACCCGGAACCCTTCGGTGACGGCGGCCGGGCTCGGGCAGCGACGCCACGGTCCCCGGACGGCCCGGGTCAGCCGCTCCACGCCGGGTGGCGGGGGTCGTCGGCGCGGACGAGGACGTCGGCCGTGCCGGCCGGGTCGGTCTCGTCGGCGTAGCGCTCGTAGGCGGGGAGGGTCCAGTGGTCGGGCTCGGGGGTACGGCGGCGGAGCGCGCCCTCGGAGAGGAGGACGTGGACGGTCAGGTCGAAGGGGAACCAGTGGCGCAGCAGGAGGGGGCCGTGGAGCAACAGGACGCCGCCGGGCGGGAGATGGACGTAGGAACTGCGAGTGGCGCGGTCGGTGACCGGGTCCCACAGGTCGGGCAGGACTCGGCCGTCGCCGCCGGGTTCGAGGGGGCCGAAGACCTCGCGCCAGAGAGCGCCGGTGTCGAACCAGCCGCTGTAGTAGGCCTCCAGGTCGTGGTGGCCGTATTCCAGACGGAGCGAGGCGGGGCGCAGGAAGCCCTCCGTGCCGACGACGAGCGAAGGGCGGCCGCGTATCCGCAGAGCCTCGGCGACACGCTCGGCGAGTTCACCGGGGCGGGCTGCCGGGGCGCCGTCGAGGGCGACTCGGGGCCAGGGGCTGCCGTCGGCCGGCTGCAGGTCGAGGAGCCGGTCGGCCAGCTGCTCGCCGAGCCGTTCCCAGGTGATCGCTTCGAGTCGCACACGGCCATGATGCGTCAGCCGATGTTCCGAAGGCGTCGCGCTCGTGGACCCGGTGGGCTGCGGGCAGGGATCACACACCGGTTGGTCGGTGTCAGTAATGAGCATGGCCGGGGAATGAACCCCTCATGACAGGCCTCGCGACTCCCCCGACCCCCGGCGGACCCCTTGTCGTCCAGCCGTTGCGGAGACGGCACTGTGCGGAGTGCCGGGGCGGGCCGTTGGCGATGCTCGTCGTCGAGGGCGGGGCGCCGCGGTGTCTCGACTGCGCCGACCTCGGGCACCTGGTGTTCCTGCCGCGCGGCGACACCGCGCTCACGCGCCGCTCGCGGGAGGAGAGTGCGCTGTCGGCGGTCGTCGTGCGGTTCAGCCGGCGCAGGGGGCGTTACGAACGGCAGGGCGTCCTCGTCGAGGAGGCGGGGCTGGCGCGGGCCGAGGAGCGGTGCCTGGCCGACGCGGAGGCACGGCGGCGGCGCCGGGTGCGGGACGCGCGGCGGCGGGCGGCGGAGGACGTGCGGTTCACCGAGGCGTTCGCGGCGGAGATACAGCGGTTGTTTCCGGGGTGCCCTGACGAGCGGGCTCGGGCCATCGCCTCGCATGCGTCCCTGCGCGGCAGCGGGCGTGTGGGGCGGAGCGCGGCGGGACGAGCCTTGTCGGAGGGCGCGGTGATCTCGGCGGTGGTGGCTTCCGTGCGGCATGTGGACACGCCGTATGACACGTTGCTGATGAGCGGGGTGACGCGGCACGAGGCGCGGCGACGGATCTCGGGGGGTGTGGAGGCGGTGCTCAGGGGGTGGCGGGTCATGGGAATGGTGGAGGGGGTGGCTCAGGCGCCGGGTTGAGGGCTCCGGCACCTGCTGCTGGGGCCCGGCGGAGACGGACGACCGGCGGAACAACTGGTGTGACGGACCTCAGGCGTTCGGGTGGGGTGGACGTTCGGTTATGGGGGTGCGCGCCATGGCCATGGTCCGGGAGGTGGGGGCGGGATTGACTGGTGGGAACGGGTGGCGCTGGGCCTGGGGCTCGGCCGGAGGCGGGAGCTGGTGTGGTGATGATCGACGGGCCTTACTTCTGGTTGGTCGTGCTGGGGGTGCTCGGGACCGGGCTGGTGGCCGGGGTCTTCTGTGCGTTCTCGACCTTTGTGATGAGGGGGCTCGCCGAGTTGCCGCCCGCGCAGGGCGTCGCCGCGATGAACGCGATCAATGTGACCGCGGTGCGGCCGCCGTTCATGGCCGTGTTCGCGGGCTCCGCGGTGCTGTGCGCGGTGATCGCGGTGGTGACGTTCGTGCTCTGGCCGGACGAGGGGACGGTGGAGCTGCTGGTGGGCAGCGCGCTGTATCTGTTCGGGTCGTTCGGGCTGACGATGGTGGCGAACGTGCCCCGCAACGACGCCCTGCTCAAGCTGGACCCGGGCACCCCTGAGGCGGCGGCGTACTGGCCGACGTATGTGCGCGAGTGGACGATGTGGAACCACATCCGCGCGGTCGCCTCGGGCGCGGCGGCGCTGGCGTACGTGCTGGCCCTCACGTGAGCGTCGCGCACACCGTCCTCCGAGCGCGGAGAAAGCGCTGTCCCAGCGGCTTACCGGCACTCTGCGCGAGTGGCCGATCGGCCGTATCGTGGCCGGAAGGAGTTCCGCAGGAGTGCCGCCCGATGACGCACGGCCACGGCGGACGCGAGGGCGTCACCAGCGCGAGCAAGGAAGACGGCCATGGCCGATCCCAAGGGATTCATGACCACACCTCGCCAGGACTGGCCCCGCAGGCCGGTCGAGGAGCGGGTCCGGGACTGGGACGAGGTGTACGTCCCCGGGGCGTTGCTGCCCATCATCAGCAAGCAGGCGGACCGCTGCATGGACTGCGGCATCCCGTTCTGCCACGAAGCCTGTCCGCTGGGGAATCTCATCCCCGAGTGGAACGACCTGGTCTCCCGGGAGGACTGGCGGCAGGCCGCCGACCGGCTGCACGCGACGAACAACTTCCCCGAGTTCACGGGGAAGTTGTGTCCGGCGCCGTGCGAGGCGGGGTGTGTCCTCGCCATCAACCAGCCGGCCGTCACCATCAAGAACGTCGAGGCGGCCGTCGCCGACCGGGCCTGGGAGCTCGGGTTCGCGCCGCCGCGACCACCGGACCGGTTGTCCGGGCGGACCGTCGCGGTGATCGGGTCGGGGCCGACCGGGCTCGCCGCGGCACAGCAGTTGACCCGGGCGGGCCACACGGTCGCCGTCTACGAGAAGGACGACCGGCTCGGCGGGCTCATGCGGTACGGCATCCCCGAGTTCAAGATGGAGAAGCACCATCTGGAGCGGCGGATCGAGCAGATGCGGGCCGAGGGGACGAAGTTCCGTACGTCCACGGTGGTCGGGCGCGACGTAGGGGCGGCGGAGCTCAGGTCGCGGTACGACGCGGTGGTGATCGCCACCGGGGCCACGGCGTGGCGCGAGCTGGACGTGCCGGGGCGGGATTTGGCCGGGGTTCAGCAGGCCATGGAGTATCTGCCGTTGGCCAACCGGGTACGCGAGGGGGATCTGGCGGTGTCCCCGATGTCGGCCGCCGGGAAGCATGTCGTGATCGTGGGTGGAGGTGACACGGGGGCCGACTGTCTGGGGACCGCGGTGCGTGAAGGGGCCGCCTCCGTGACCCAGTTGGACATCTATGCGCAGCCCGGGGGTGAACGGGACGAGGATGCCGAGCCGTGGCCCACGTATCCGAAGATCTACCGGCTGTCGGCGGCGCACGAGGAGGCCCGGGACCTGGAGACCGCGCCCGCGGCCGACGCGGACGCGCGGTTGTTCGCGGCGTCCACGCTGCGCTTCACCGGGGACGGGGACGGACATGTGCGGTCGCTGCATCTCGTCGAGGTGGACGCGGCGCGGCGGCCGGTGGCGGGGACGGGGCGGACGCTTCCCGCCGACCTTGTGCTGCTGGCGCTGGGGTTCTCCGGGCCTGACCTGGGGGATGGGCTCGTGGAGCAGTTGGGGCTGGGGATGGAGCCCCGGGGGACGGTCGCGCGGGATGCGGGGTTCGGTACGAATGTGCCCGGGGTGTTCGCTGCGGGGGACGCCGCTCGGGGGCAGTCGTTGATCGTGTGGGCGATCGCCGAGGGGCGCGCGGTCGCGGCGGCGGTCGACCGGTATCTGACGGGGAGTTCGCGACTGCCGGCACCCATCGGGCCGTACGACCGGCCGATGACGGCGTAGGGCGGCGGACGGGCCGAGGGGGGCGGGCGGGTTGGGCACCGCTGGGGCGCGCCGTCGCGGTGGATCGAGGGACCGGCACGAGAGGGGGCCGCCGGACCGGTGGCCCGGGAGCCGCAGGACACAGCCAGGGCCCTCCCCCGCCCGCTCCTCTGGCGGCCCCCCTCCCTCACCCCCGCTCGTCCGTCCCCGCCACCTTCGCCGTCGACAGCGCCACCCTGTTCCATGTGTTGATCGCGAGGATCAAGGACAGGACGTGGGCCAGTTCCTGCTCGTCGAAGCGGGCCGCGGCCTCCGCGTAGACCGTGTCGGGGACTCCGCCGTCGGCCACCAGCGTCACCGCCTCCGTGAGGGCCAGGGCGGCCTGTTCCTTCTCCGTGAAGAAATGGCGGGCCTCTCGCCAGACCGGGACCATGTGCAGGCGGTCCTCCGTCTCACCGGCCTTGCGGGCGTCGTTGGTGTGCATGTGGAGGCAGTACGCGCAGTGGTTGAGGTGGGAGGCGCGGATCTGGATCAGTTCGACGAGGGTGGGGTCGAGGCCCTCGCGGGCGGCCGCGTCGAAGCCGATCAGGGCCCGGAACACCTTCGGGGCGGCCTTCGCGAAGTTCAGCCGAGCCGTACCTGTCACGTTCGTGTTCGTCGTCATGTGATGAACCTACGGCCCGGAAAGACCGGCTGTAGGGTGCACTTCCATGGCGGAATCATGGGTCAATTACGCGGAGCGGATCGGCTCCGACCTGCACCTCGAGCTCTCCGGTCCGGGGAGCAAGCGGGCCGCGCTGATCCGGGCGCTGCGGGACGCCGTAGACAGCGGGCGGCTCGCCCCCGGCACCCGGCTGCCGCCCTACCCGCTCACTCGCCGCCGACCTCGGCGTCGCCCGCAACACGGTGGCCGACGCCTACGCCGAACTCGTCGCCGAGGGCTGGCTCACCGCCCGCCAGGGCTCCGGCACCCGCGTCGCCGAACGGTCCCGGCCGCTCCATCCCGCCGTACGCCCGAGGAAGCCGGCCCCCCACCCGCGCGCGCGTTCCACCCGTCACGACCTCCGCCAAGGCACCCCTGACGCCTCCGGCTTCCCCCGAACCGCCTGGCTCGCCTCCTACCGCCGGGCCCTCCACCAGGCACCCAACGAGGTCTTCGGGCCCGGTGACCCCGCCGGACGGCCGGAGCTCAGAGCGGCCCTCGCCGGATACCTCGCACGCGCGCGTGGCGTGCGGACGGAGCCGGACCGGATCGTCATCTGCTCCGGGTTCGCGCATGCCCTGCGGCTGCTCTTCGGGGGCGCCGGTGGCGGTGGCCGGCGGCCCCTGCGCGGCCCCCTGGCCGTGGAGGCGTACGGACTGCCCTTCCACCGGGAGCTGCTGGCGGCCGAGGGCGTACGGACCGTGCCGCTCCCCCTCGACGAACACGGCGCACGCGTCGACCGGCTGACCCGCGAGCGGGCCGTACTGCTCACGCCCGCGCACCAGTTCCCCACCGGCGGTCCGCTGCACGCCGAGCGCCGGGCCGCGGTGGTCGACTGGGCACGCGCGCGTGGCGCGGTGGTGCTGGAGGACGACTACGACGGGGAGTTCCGCTACGACCGCAAGCCCGTCGGCGCCCTGCAGAGCCTCGACCCCGAGCGGGTGATCCTGATCGGCTCGGTCAGCAAGAGCCTCTCACCCGCGGTGCGGCTGGGGTGGATGGTGCTGCCCGAGCGGTACGTCGGTGACGTGCTCGCGGCCAAGGGCGAGCGGGAGGCCTGGGCGAGCGTGCTCGACCAGCTGGCCCTCGCCGACCTCATCGTCTCGGGGTCCTACGACCGTCACGTACGGCAGATGCGGCAGCGGTACCGCGGCCGCCGGGACCGGCTCGTCGCCGCGCTGGCCGAGCGCGCGCCGCACATCGAGGCCAGCGGGGTCGCGGCGGGGCTGCACGCGGTGCTGCGGCTGCCTCCGGGCACCGAGCGGTCCGCCGTCAAGGCCGCGATCTGGCAGGGCGTGGCGCTGGACGGGCTCGCGGAGTTCCGTCACCCGGACACGGACATGCCGGCCCACGACGGCCTGGTCGTGGGGTACGCGACACCTTCCGAGCACGCGTACGCGGCGGCGCTGGACGCACTGTGCGGGGCGCTGCCGCCGGGCGGGACACAGGCGTCGTAGGAGACACCGGCATCCGCTGATCCCCCGGTCCTGCCTCCGCTGATCCCCCGGATCCTGCCTTCGAAGGAGCCCCCGCCCGTCCGCTCCTGCCCAGGGACGAGCGCACGCTGATCCCAGCGGACGGCGGTCCGGCGCAATCTCGCGGTCGGACCGCCGTCGATCGAGCAGATCTACTACGGCCTGAGCCTCGGCCCCCACAAGGCGGAGCAGCCACCGCTGTCGGTGGTGGCCGTCAGCAGGCTGGTGGACGCCCCGCGCCGCATGGCGTCCTGGTTCTGAGTGTCGATCTCAACCACTAAGTGATTACCCATCAATGAGCACTGATCAATTGAGCACTGAGGTCAGGAGAGCAGGAAGTCGGCCACCCCCGCCTTCGCGCCCTCGATGAACGCGGTCATCTCGTCGGTGGTGTAGATCAGCGCCGGTCCGTCAGGATCGGTGGACTGACGGACGGCGATCCGGCCGTCGGCGAGCTTCATCGCCTCCAGGCAGTTGCCGCCGTTGCCGCCGCTCCACGGCTTGTGCCAGCCTTCGCTCCCCAACTCCCGGGCAGGCATGCCGTTGTAGACGGGTCGGCGCGGCTTGATGCGATTCATTCACAGCTCCTTGCGGAGATCCCGGAGGATCTCCTTCGTGCGATGTGCCGTAGCGGCCTGCGCCGCCATGCGGTCCATGACCTCGAGATGGGTCGCCACCTCGACGCGCGCGTCCAGATAGACCGCGCCGGTCAGGTACTCGCTGTAGACCATGTCCGGAAGTTCGGGCACGGCGAATCGGAAGAGCACGAAGGGCCCGTACGTGCCGGGGTGCGGCCCGTTGGCGAACGGGGCGACCTGGAGCGTCACGTGGGGCAGCTTCGTTGCCTCGAGCAGTTTGTCGATCTGGGCACGCATCACCTCCGGGCCGCCGACGGGGCGGCGCAGCACGGTCTCGTCCATGACGACCCACAACCGGGGCGCGTCCTGACGGGTGAGCAGTCCCTGCCGTTCCATGCGCAGGGCGACATGGCGCTCGATGTCCTCGGGGCTGGTCTGGCCGATGGCGCCCGAGCGCAGGACGCCACGTGCGTAGTCCTCCGTCTGCAGCAGACCGGGGACGAAGTGCGGCTCGTACTCGCGGATGAGCGCGGCCGCGCCCTCCAGGCTGACGTGCATCGAGAACCAGCCGGGCAGCACGTCGTGGAAACGCTGCCACCAGCCGGGGCGGTTGGCGTCCTCGGCGAGCTGGACGAAGTCCTCGGCCTCCTGGTCACCGACACCGTAGGCCTTCAGCAGAAGCTGGAGGTACGGGATCTTGAGCCCTACCTCGGCCATCTCCATACGGCGGACGGTCGCGGGGGCGACCCGGAGGATACGGGCGGCCTCCTCGCGCTTGAGCCCGGCACGTTCCCGCAGGTCCAGCAGGCGCCGGCCGAGGACGACCTGGCCGACCGTCGGCGCGGACCGCGGTTCGCTCACGCTCCACCTCCACGAAGTCATGTACGGGCGTCACGGCCACCAGCATGCTGACAGCCCAGCGGCGCCATTCGAAGACCTAATTCGAAGATCTGTACGGATACGAATACCGCTACGTACGGATCTCCGGTGATCCCAACTGGCGCCGCTCAAGATGCTGTTGCGAGCAGTGTGCCACGGCCTCTCACCGCGTCACACAGCACTCTGCATTTTTCAGAGTGACACTTGCCAAGTGTTCACGACGGGGCGATAGTGGCAAGCGTGATTCCGTCCCCGCCCTTAGGAACAGACGCTGCCGTAGGCCACCCCCAGGGTCTCGGTGCTGTCCCGGGAGAGGGGCCCGACAGGGCCGCTGCCCGGCGCCGGTTCCGTTTCGAGCTGGCCGCGCATCCGGGTTCTCCCGCGCAGGCCAGACGCCTGACGAGGGCGCGGCTGACCCATTGGTCGGTCTGCGAGGACACCTGCGACTCGGCCGCCCTGGTCGTCTCCGAGCTGGTCACCAACGCCATCGTGCACACCGCGAGCAGCCGTGTGGTCTGCGAGCTGCACGACGATGACGACCTGGTGCGAATAGCCGTACGCGACGAGGGCTGTGCGCCGGGTGAACCGCACCCGTCCCCGCAGCGCGGCGAAGAGGAGCACGGGAGGGGACTGCTCCTCGTCGACTCCCTCTGTCACGCGTGGGGCGCCCATGAGCACGGCCCCGGTCTGCTGGTCTGGGCCGAGCTGCCGCGCAAGGCGGACGAGCCCCGCGAGGACACCGGCCCACGCAACGATCTGGGCTGGGGAGCCCGTCCCAAGCCGGTTCCCTCCGAGGGGTCGGGCCAGGGGGACGAGGCCGAGGAGCATCACAGAGCGGAGCCCGTGGGGGAAGCGCGCGGTCACGGAGCGGGGGGCGCGGGCGCATGGGCGTGAGCAGCGGATCCGGCGGCCAGGTGCTGACCATGGACACGCTGGTCCGCCTCGGCCGCGGGCTGCGGGCGCCGGTAACGCCGCGCAGGCTGGCCGTTCCGGAGGGGATGACGGTGCCGTTGGGCTGCGACGCGGTGGGGGTGCCGGCGCAGTTGAGCAGGCAGCTGGTGTCCCGCTTGCCGCGGGTCGGGTGCGTGTACGCCGATGACACGCACTGGTGGTGGATCGTTCCCGCCGACTCCGACTACGCGCTCGAATGGCCCAGGCCCGCCCAGTACGCCACCGGGGCGGTTGTTCCGGACGCCCCGGTGGTGCCGTCTCTTGTTCACCGGGCCGAGGGGACGCTGCCGTACACGCCGCCCATCCCTCTCTACCTGGCGTTGTGCCGGCTGACGGGGACCTCTCCCAGTTGGTCCCGGCCGGTCACCTCGGCGGGTTAGCTCCGCCGGAAGGCGGTCGATCGCGTGCGGGTCCGTGAGGGCCGGCGCGCCCGCGGCGGAGCCGCATACTGACGCAGCCCCGCGCCCCTTTGCGGCGCGTTGTACGCCCGCGTGTTTTCTCCGCTCCCCTTTGCGCCCTCCCTCCCTGCGGCCCGCCCCGCCATAGTGGCCCCGTCCGGCATCGGGGGAGGTCTGCGGTGGGGAAACGGCGTGGCACTGAGCAGCCCGGAGTCTCCGAGTCGGAACGGCTGCTCTTCGGAGGGCCGCTGAGGTACGACACGGGCTGGAACTCCCACTCCGACGCGTTTCTGGAGCTGGGGTTCCGGGCCATGGTGGCGCGGCTGCCGTCGCTGTTGTCGGCGAGTCTCCGGCTGGCCTGGCAGGCTGACCGGCGGGCCGCGCGGACCGTGCTGGCCGCCGAGGTGACCCGGGGTCTCGCGCAGGCGGTGAGTCTGCTCGCGGTCAACAGTGTGCTGGGGCGGCTGATCGGCGGGGGCGCGCTGGAGGACCGGCTGCGGGGGGCCGTGCCCGCGTTGGCCACCATGGCCGCCATGATGCTCCTCGGGGCGCTGCTGCGGGCCGCGTCGACGCATGCCACCGGCCGCCTCGAGCCCAAGGTGGAGCGGGTGGCGACCGAGCGGTATCTGGAGCGGGCGGCCACCGTCGAGCTGGCCGCGATCGAGGACCATGCCTTCCACAAGCTGCTGGACACCGCGCAGTACGGCGCCACCTCGGCCCGCCGGATGATCTCTTTCGCGACGCGGGTGGTGAACGCGATGATCTCGCTGATCGCGGCCGCCGGCGTGCTGACCGTGCTGCACCCGGCGCTGCTGCCGCTGCTGGTCACGATGACGATCCCGAGCGGCTGGGGCGCGCTGACCATCGCGCGCCGCCAGTACGAGTCCTTCCACACCTGGGTGCAGCACGTGCGGGCGGGCCGCCTCCTCGGTGCCCTGCTGATCGAGCCGGAGGCGGCGCCCGAGATCCGCGTCCACGGGGTGGGGCCGTTCCTGCTCAGGCACTACCGCGCGATGGCGGAGACGGCGGAGACGGAGCAGGCCCGACTGGCGAGGCTCGCGGCCCGGACGGGGCTGATAGCGGCGGCCTGGACGGGCCTGGCGACGGTGGCGACGTACGCGACACTGGGCGGGCTGCTGCTGGCGGGCGCGATGGCGCTGTCGGTGGCGGGTACGGCCGTGATCGCCGTGCGCACCGGCTCGCAGAGCCTGAACACCCTGGTCATCGAGATGAACGCGCTGCACGAGGAGGCCCTGTTCGTCGGCGACCTCCAGCGGCTCCACACGGAGGCGGCCGAGCGGGCGATCCCGGAGGGCGGGTCCGCGCTGCCGGACGAGCCGCGCGAGATCCGCTTCGAGAACGTCTCCTTCACCTACCCGGGTGACGCGACCCGCCCCGCGCTCGACGACGTGACACTCACCCTGCCGCTCGGCAAGATCGTCGCGCTGGTCGGGGAGAACGGCTCCGGCAAGACCACCCTGGTCAAGCTGCTCGCGGGGCTGTACGCCCCCGACCGGGGCCGGATCCTGTGGGACGACGTGGACGCGGCGCACGCGGACCGGCAGCTGCTCGCCGAGCGGGTCGCGATGGTCGCCCAGGACTTCAAGCGGTGGCCGTTCACCGCCCGCGTCAATGTGGCGGTGGGCCGCTCCTCGGTGCCGCTCACCGAGGAGCGGGTGTCCGGCGCGGTCGCCGAGGCCGGGGCCGGGGAGGTGCTGGCCGATCTGCCGCGCGGCCTGGACACCCTGCTGGCCCGCAACTTCAGCGGCGGGCACGAGCTGTCCGGCGGGCAGTGGCAGCGGCTCGGGATCGCCCGGGCCGCCTACCGGCGCGGTCGCATCCTGATCGTGGACGAGCCGACGGCCGCCCTGGACGCCCGGGCCGAGCTGGAGGTCTTCGAGAAGATCCGCGCGCTGTCCGGCACCGGTCAGACGGTCATCCTGATCACCCATCGGCTGGCGTCCGTGCGCCACGCGGACCTGGTGCACGTCCTGGAGCAGGGCCGACTCGTGGAGTCGGGCACGCCCGACGAGCTCCTGGCCTCCGGTGGTGTCTACGCGGAGCTGTACTCGCTCCAGGCCGAGCAGTTCACGGTAAAGGTGCCCGCCAAGGAGGCGGGCTGACCTCACGCGACAGCGTCTACCGCTGCCTCTCCACTGCGGACGATCACCAGGAACGTGTCCGTCGCGAGGTCCATGACGACCTCCGCCGGCAGTCCCTCAAGACGCCTCGCCTGCGCGAACTCCTCCGCCGGCCACGATCCGCGCGGCCCGCCAGCGGGAAAGCGTTCGAGCACTGTTCGCCCGTTCACCACCCTGCACCTCCAGAAAGCGTTGCGCTCCCCGTAGGAGCGCTTGTAGGAGTTAACGCCTTCCAGGGCCCGAAAGCCTCGGTGAGTTGCCGTACTGAGACGTAGCCGACACAAGTTCACCCCGGAGTGTGAGGGTCCCGTCACGGTGTGACGATCTGTCTCACTCTCCGTGCCATTCCTCGTACTCGTCGTGATACCGAATGCGTACGCTGCCTGCGGGCGCCCCGAGAGCGGACGCGCGCCCCTTGGGTTCCTCCCATTCCTCCTGCCGTCCCAGTGCGGTGAGGTCGAGGAAGCTGGTGGTCGAGCCGAGTCCGTCGAGGCCGCGTTCATAGGTCGAATAGGTGTGGAAGACCCGGTCGCGGTCGCGCAGGAAGCAGCTGATGCCGGGCCGCTCGGCCGGTTCGTCGTCGATCTCCAGGGTGGCCCCGAAGTCGTGGTTGAAGTCACCGCCGTACGACGAGTACCAGGGCACGGTCCATCCCATCCGCGCCTTGAACGGCAGGATTTTCGTATACGGCGCTCTCGACACGGCCGCGAACGTCGTCCCCCGCGCCTGCAGATGGGCCAGGTGTCCTATCTGGTCCAGGAAGGCGGAGCAGCTGCGGCAGCCCGCGTCCCACTCGGGCGCGAACATGAAGTGGTAGACAACGAGCTGGCCGCGCCCCTCGAAGAGGTCGAGCAGGGTGGCCTTGCCGTCACCGCCTTCGAAGACGTACTCCTCCTCGACCTCGACCATGGGAAGCCTGCGCCGCTCGGCGTTGAGGGCGTCCCGCGCGCGCGTGGCCGCCTTCTCCCTGACCAGCAGATCCGCGCGCGCCGCGCGCCATTCGTCCCGAGAGACGATCTCCGGAAGCGCCATGGGGTCCCTCCTGTGCGACGGTCCGTCCGGTGTGGTGACCGCGGGGAGGGGCGGAACTCATCGCTGTCGCGGGAAATTCCGGGAGGGGTTGATTCAGAACGACACCTGGAGTGCGAGCAGGCCTCGGGCGCGCAGGGAGTTGCGCCACCTCGGGGTGGGCTCGGCGAGCGCGAGATCCGGGAACCGTTCCAGCAGCGCGGCCAGGGCGATCTCGGTCTCGGCGCGGGCCAGCGGGGCGCCGAGGCAGTAGTGGATGCCGTGGCCGAGAGCGAGGTGGCCGGAGGCGTCGCGGGCGAGGTCCAGACGGTCGGGGTCGGGAAAGCGGTCGGGGTCGCGGTTGGCGGCGGACGGGGAGACCCAGACCGTCTCGCCCGCGGGAACGGTGACCCCGCCAATGGTGACGTCCTCGACGGGGAAGCGGCGGATGGCCAGCAGGGCGGGGCCCTCGTAGCGGAGGAACTCCTCGGTGGCCGCGGGGAGCCGGGCCGGGTCCTCGCGCAGGGCGGCGAGCTGTCCGGGGTGGTGGAACAGGGCGAGCACCGCGTTCCCGATCAGCTGCACGGTGTTCTCGTACCCGGCGAAGAGGATGAGGAAGGCCAGCGACATCAGCTCGTCCTCGCTGAGCCGGTCGCCCTCGTCGCGGACGGCGATCAGATCGGAGAGCAGGTCGTCGGCGGGTTCCCGGCGCTTGTCGGCGAGGAGCCGCGTGAAGAAGCCGAGCATCGCCACGACCGCCTCCTTGCCCGCCGCGGGTCCGGCCGCCGGGTCCGGCGCGACGAGGGTGTCGGTCCACACCCGGAAGTCCAGGCGGTGCTCGTCCGGAATGCCGAGCAGGTCACAGATGACCGTGATCGGGAGGGGCGCGGCGTAGGAGGCGATGAGATCGGTGGTCCCATGGGAACCGAGCGCGTCGAGGAGCCGGTCGGCGGTGCGCCGGATCGGCCCGCGCAACCGCTCGATCCGACGCGGGGTGAAGGCCCGCCCGACCAGCCGGCGGATCCGGGCGTGGTCCGGCGGATCCATGTTGAGCAGGTTGGCGTCGAGCGCGGGCGGCAACGAGAACCCCTTGTAGGTCCCCGCCGTGGCGTACCGCTTGTCCAACGACAACCGCGGATCGGCCAGAGCCGCCCGCACGTCGTCGTACCGCGTGACGATCCAGGCGGGCGTCCCGTCGGGCCCGGCGATCCGATGCACGGGCGCGGTGTCACGCAGGCGCCGGTACACGTCGTAGGGGTGCTCGAGGAGGCCGTCGGCGGGATCCATGGGCCTCAGCCTAGCGGCGCGGAGATCACGGGCTGCCGGACTCGGTGACGCCCTGGGCGAGTTGGCCCACGACGTCCAGGACCCCCTGGCCGAAGGCGGTCGGGGCGACCAGGATGCCGAGGACGAGCACGATGGCCACGGTCAGCCACTGGTCGGAGCGGCTTCGAGCCTGCACGCGGCGGCGAATCCGCACGAAGATGACGACAGCGAGCAACACCGCGACATTGATCGTCAGGTCCACCGCGCCGGCCCCCTCAGACGGATGCAGTCCCGGCTTTCCTGTGTAGCGTGAACCGACCCACCGTGTCCCACCGGTCACCGTCAGTTGGCACCAAAGCGCCTTTCCTGGGCCGGATTTCAGGTGTCGTAGTCCTGGATCCGCCTGCCGTGGCTGCGGTCGAGGAGGGCGGGCAGGCGCCTGCTCAACTCCCCTGCCACCGACGGGACATCGATGGTCAGCAGCTCACGGTCCCGCATCAGCACGCGGCCGTCGACGATCGTCGTACGGACGTCGGAGGAGCGGGCGCTGTGGACCAGGGTGGCGGCGAGGTCGTGGACGGGCTGGGTGTGCGGGCCGGTGAGATCGACCAGGATGATGTCGGCACGCCGACCGGGCGCGATGCTGCCGACGACCTCGCCGAGGCCGACCGCGCGGGCACTCTGGAGGCTCGCGTGATGCAGCGCCTGACGAGACGTCAGCCAGCGTGGGTCACCGGTCGTCGACTTCTGGATCAGTGCGGTGAGCGCCATCGACTCCCATACGTCGAGGGAGTTGTTGGAGGCGGCCCCGTCCGTGGCGAGTCCGACGGGGACACCGATGTCGTGGAGGGCACGCACGGGCGTGGTGGTGGGCCAGGCGAACTTGAGGTAGCCGCGCGGGGCGGTCGCAACAGCCGTACGGCCGACGGCACTTGCGAGAATCGGTAGGTCGCTGTCGAGGATGCCGGAGCCGTGCGCGATCAGGACGTCCGTGTCGAGGATCCCGGTGCGCCGCAACACCTCGATGGGCGTCACCCCGTGCCGGGCGAGGCTCTTCTCGGCCTGGTCGCGGTTCTCGGCGGCGTGGAGATGGACGGGCAGGCCGTGCTCCCGGGCGAGTTCGGCGGTCGCGGTGAGGTCGCCGTCGTCCACGGTGTAGGGCGCGTGCGGGGCAAGCGCCGTGGTGATGCGGCCACCGGCGCCGCCGCGGTGCCGCAGAGCGAACTCCAGGGATTTCTCCCGCCCTTGGGGCCCCTGAGAGGAGAAGTACGCCTCCCCGAGGTGCGCCCGGATCCCGCACTCCTCGACGACCTCGGCGACGGCGTCCATCGAGAAGTAGTGGTCGGCGAAGCAGGTGACACCGCCCCGGATCATCTCGGCGCAGGCCAGCCGCGCCCCCAACTCCACATCCTTCTCGGTGAGGTTGGACTCGATCGGCCAGACGACGTCGTTGAACCACTCCTCGGTCGGCAGATCCTCCGCGACCCCGCGCAGGGCGACCATGGGCGCGTGGGTGTGGCAGTTGACGAGCCCGGGAAGGGCGATCTGCCCCCGCCCGTCGATGCGCTCGGCCGCGGGCAGTTCCTCCGCCTCCGCACTGCTGATCACCGACTCGATGACACCCTCCCGTACGACGATCGCGGCGTCCTGCACGAACCCGACCTGCTCTTGATCGTCGTGCGTGAGCACCGTGCACGGGGAGATGATGAGACCTGCGGGAGAAGGCGTCATACAGGCACCGTACGACGCGGTCGTGCCCTCGCAGTGGGTGAACCGCGCATCCCGTCGCCGCTCTGTCGCGGCGGCACGAGCGCATGCACCCTGGCCTCACCACACCGCCCGTCGTACGCCTTCCGGAAGGGGTCCGGCATGCTCGTCGGCACCTGGAATCTAGAGAATCTGATGCTGCCGCGCAGCGGCGACGGCGCTCCCAGGACCGAGGCCGAGTACGAGGCGAAAGTGGAGGCCCTGGCCTCCGTGATCACCGCGCTCGACCCGGCGCTGCTGGGCGTCCAGGAGGTCAGGCAGGAGGAGACACTCGCCGATCTGGTCAAGGCGATCGGCGGGGACTGGCACATCGCGCTCTCCCGGCACGCGGACCGCAGGGGCATCCGCGTCGGTTTCCTCAGCCGCACCCCCCTGCGGATACGGCGGGACACCCATGTGTTCGCGGACAAGCTGCGCCCCGTGCAGGGTGACGACGGCACCGAGCCGGACACGCACGACGGGGAGACGAGCCGCGGCTTCCTCGCCGTGGAGACCGAGACCGGCGACGGGGTACTCCAGGTGGCGGTCGCCCATCTCAAGTCGAAGCTGCTGTCGTATCCGGGCAACCGGGACCGGAGCCGCTTCCAGCCGCACGACGAGGCCGAAAGGGCCCGCTTCGGCGCCTACGCCCTCTACCGGCGGGCGGCCGAGGCGACGACCCTGCGCGCCCTCGCGGACTTCCTGCTCGAAGGCGCCGGGACCCGAACGGGACGTGATCGTCCTCGGCGACATGAACGACGTGGTGAACGCCGCCACCACACAGATCCTGCTGGGCCCGCCCGGCTCCGAGCTCGACAAACCGCGCGCGTTCAACAAGTCCGACCTCGGCGACCCGTTCCGGCTGTGGGACATCGCCCCGCGCATACTCGAAAAGCGCCGCTTCTCCCGCGTCAGCTTCGGACGCGCCGAACTGATCGACCATGTCCTGGTGAGCCACCGTCTGGCCCGCCGCATCGTGGAGGCGGGGACGGGCCTGCCCGAGCACCGGGACGACGCCCTCGTACTGCCGTCGGTGGACGAGGATCCGATGAGGCGGGTGGGAACGCCCGGGTCGGACCACGCACCCGTGTGGGTACGGGTGTGACTCCTCCCCACCGGCCCTAACCGGCGAGGGGAACGTCGGGAAGCCGGACCCCCACTCGCCCGCGCCCCTCGTCAAGTCGGCCGAGTTCGCCGAGGAGTTCGGTGAGCCGTCGGACCTGTTCGGGGGCGAGCCGCCCGGAGTCGTCGAGGTGGACGGCGCACGCGGTGGTCGTGTCGACGATCCCTTCGAGCACGGCGACGATCTCGTCGGCGCCCTCCGAGTGCCGGGCGAGGGCGGGGAGTTCGGCGGCGGCGAGGGCGATGGCGGTACGGGCCTCGGCGAGCGCGCGGTAGGCCTCGCGGCGGAGTGTCCAGCGCCGGGCGCGGGCGTCGTCGGTGGGGGTGTCGTCGGTGGGGGTGTCCCGTACGAAGGACCCGGCGCCTCGTGGGACAGGCCGCGTGGTCTGCCGTGGAAGAGGCCGCGCCCTCTCCCGTGGGACGGGCCGTTCGGTCTCCCGCAGAACATGCGTGAGGTACGCCTCGGCCGCGCCACTCGCCGCGGCCAGCCGGGACCGCACTCCCCCACCCCGCTGCCCCGGCATGGGGAGATGCCCCACGATCAGCACGATCGCGCAGGCGAGCAGGGTCTCGGTGATCCGGCCGGCGGAGGCCTGCGGCTCGCCGCCCACCATCACGAGCGCCAGGACGAGGACCGTGACGACGGCGGTCTGCGCGGCGAAGTGCCGTGTGGCGACGGGAATGAGTGCCCCGCTGACGGCGACGAGCGCGATGAGCCCTTCGGGCCGCGGCAGCACGAGCGCGAACCCGGCGAAGACCAGCGCGCCGAGGACGGTCCCGGCGGCCCGGCACAGCACCCGGGAGGCGAGCGGTCCGAGGTCGGGCTTGACGAGGAAGACGGTGGTGGCGGGCAGCCAGTACCAGTGCTGGTGCTCCCCGTACCAGTGGGAGTGGTGCAGCGCCTGTGCCACGGCGACGCTCGCCCCGAAGCAGAGGGCGACCCGCAGCCCGTACTCCCGCCCGCCGGCCCCGAAAACGGACCGCAGCGCGCCCCGGACGGTGAGCCGGCGCTTGTGCAGATCCCCGCCCCGGCCCCCGTCGAAGGCGTCGGCGGCCCGCAGCAACGCGTCGTCGAGTGCCCGCAGCGCGGGCGCCGACCGGGCGGGCGCGGGCAACGGCCCGGTGTGCGTGTTCTCCCGTACGGCGACGGCGAGCCGCCGGGGCCCCGCGGAGGCCCGCCCGGGCACCGCTTCCTCCGCCCAGGCGAGCGCGGTGGCGGCCTCGGCGAGCGGCAGCGCGGCGGCGTACTGCGCATGCAGCCGCCGCTCGGCGGACGAGCTGGCGTACCGCCGCAGCCGGGGCCCGGTGAGCGCGTCCTGCGCGTGATCGAGGGCTGCGGTGAGCGCGACGCGTCGCGAGGTGGCGTTCTCACTTCCCACGGCGTCCAGGAGGGCGGCGACGGCCTCGTACACCTCGGCGACGGCCTCCCGTTCGCCGTCGAACCGGAAGTCCCCGGCGATGGCACCGGGGGTGGGCAGCACGAGCCGCAGCGCGAGCAGCCAGCAGGCCCCGCCGAGATACACGACGGCCCGCGGCCCGCCTTCCTCCGGCAACGGCATGCCCGCCCCGATCGCCGAAGCGACCAGCAGCTGCGTACCGGCTCCGGAGGCGACGGGTCCGACGGCGCTGACACCCCCCGCGACCAGCCCGACAAGGGTCAGCAGCACGGTCAGTGGGAGCGCCCCGATGTGTTCCCCCGCGGTGGTCCCCACGAACATCCCGACCGCCCCCGCGAGCGCCGGCACCCCGATCCGCTTGACGGAGGCCCGCCGGCTGCCGGGCCGGTCGTTGATCCCGGCGAGCATGGCGGCGATGGCGGCGACGACACCGAGGGAGGTGCGGTCGGCGAGGACGGCGACCAGCAGGATGGGCCCGGCCGACAACGCACCCCGCACCACGGCGTTCCAGGGAATCGGCCCACGCTGAGCTCGGAGAGCGTGCGCGAGCCAGGGCGGTAGGTGCATCCGTACGGCGGGGCGGGACACAGGGCTCCTGTCGTCTGGGGGAGGCGGGGGTGTGCCTTCGGGCGACGGTGGCCGGGCGTTGGGCTGTGGTGTCCACGGTAGATCGCGTTCTTGGACGGTCCGGGACGCTTGTGTTACTCGCGTGTGACGATGTGTGCAAAGGCCACGTTCTTTATGAACGCAACCCGGGAAGGTGAGCCGCAGACGTCCGACGGCCGCTCAGTTCGCTGTGTCGAACAGCTCCCGGAGCTCCGCCACCGCGCGGACGGCCGACCCGGGTGATG
Organism: Streptomyces sp. SAI-127; assembly: GCF_029894425.1. NCBI lineage: Bacteria > Bacillati > Actinomycetota > Actinomycetes > Kitasatosporales > Streptomycetaceae > Streptomyces > Streptomyces sp. SAI-127. The sequence continues at coordinate 7,800,841 of NZ_JARXYJ010000001.1, read as the reverse complement.
CCGTCAAGGACTCGACGATCCGGTCGACGTCCCGCAGTCCGGCCCGCTCCAGCAGCCGTTTCTCGTTCGTCACCCACTCCCTCCGCCCCGCCAGCACCGAGTGCCCCATCTGCACGGCGGACGTGGCGAGGGCTCCGGCCGTCTCGGTGAGGCGGGCGGCCGGGGCGTGGTGGGCCTCGGCGTAGGCGAGGGTGGCGTGGGCGGTGTCGCGCCAGCGGGCGGCGGCCGAGGCACGGAGTTTCGGCGGGTAGGTCGCGGGGCGCGGGAGGTCACCCCTCAGGACCTGGTTGATCGCGAGTTCGGCCACGATCAGATAGGTGGGGATTCCCGCGAGATGGAACAGCAAAGGCTCCACCCGGAACCGCCCCTCCTGCGCCTCCGCCAGCTCCCGTTCCACCACGTCGAGGTCCCGGTAGTGGACGTCGACCCGCCGCCCGTCGATCGTCAGCCAGGCACCCCCGTTGAACACCCCGCCGCCCCAGCCGCCGATCTCGGACACCTCGCCCTCCCAGCCGACGGCACGGAGATCGGCCGGGTGGAAGGCACCCCGGTAGTAGACGGCCAGGTCCCAGTCGCTGTCCGGCCGTGCGGTCCCCTGGGCCCGGGAGCCGCCGAGGGCGACGGCCCGGACGGCGGGGAGGGCGGCGAGCCGGTCGGCGGTGGCGTCGAGGAAGGCGGCGTCGGCGAGTGTGGGGGCCATGGGCGCAGCGTACGAAGCCCTGAGGCGGCCCCTCCACGGAATTACGCGGTGGGTGATGCAACCCGTTTTTCCGGTCGCGGAAATTCAGGTGCGGTCCCGCCCCCCGCCCCCGATGATCGGAAAGTTGTCCGCCGTTCGCCCCAGGAGTCCACGTGATCCAGCGCGTCACCGCACCGGCCCTGTTCCCGCCGCCGACCTACTCCCACGCCTCCGTCGTCGAGGCCGGTACGAAGCTCGCGTTTCTGGCCGGGTCCGTTCCGCTGGACGCGAAGGGGAATCTCGTCGGTGAGGGGGATCCCGCGCGGCAGGCCGAGCAGGTGATCGCGAACCTTCGGGAGCAACTGCACGCGGTGGGAAGCGACTTGGAGCATGTGCTGGCCACCGACGTGCACGTCGTGAGCAGCGAGCCGGCGGTGCTGTCCGCCGTGTGGGAGGTCGTGGAGGCGTCCGGGCTGAGCACCGGCCCGCACTCGTCGACGCTGATCGGGGTCGCCTGCCTCGGCTACACGGGCCAGTTGGTGGAGATCACGGCCACGGCCGTCGTACCGGAGAGGGCCTCGCGGTGAGCGCGGTCGTCATCCGCCGGGCCACCACCTCCGACGCCTCCGCCACGGCCGACGTCTATCTGCGGTCCTTCGGCGCCGCGTTGCCGACGGTCGTACGGCCCCGGTCCGACGACGAGGTGCACGCCTACATCCGGGACGTCGTGGTGCCGTCGCGGGAGACGTGGGTGGCTGTGGCGGAGGAACAGGTCGTGGGCCTCATGGTCCTCGCCGGCGATCTGCTGTCCCAGCTCTATCTCGACCCCGACTGGCGGGGGCGCGGCATCGGCGACCGGTTCGTCGCGCTCGCCAAGGAGCGCAGTCCGCGGGGGCTGAGCCTGTGGACCTTCCAGGTCAACAAGCCGGCCCACCGCTTCTACGAACGTCACGGCTTCGTCGAGGCCGAGCGCACCGACGGCAGCGGCAACGAGGAGCGGGAGCCGGACGTGCGGTATGTCTGGCTCCCCTGAAAGGGGTCAATCGGACCGCCCTCCCCACACCCGCCTCTTCGGCACCGGCCTCGCATACCCGCCCGCCCGACTGGTGTTCAGCCCCAGCCCCACCAGGGACTCCGCGAGCTTCACCGCCGCCCCCACCCCGTCGACGACGGGAAGCCCCAGCTTCTCCCCCACCGTCCGCTGCAGCCCGGTCATCCCCGCGCACCCCAGCACCAGGACCTCGGCGCCCGCCTCCCGCACCCGCTCGGCGGCCGCCAGGAACGCGGCCTCCGTGCGGTCGGCGTCGCTCATGTCGAGAACCCCCAGGCCGGTCCCGACGACGGCGGCGCAGTTGCGCCCCACCCCCGCCAGCTCCAGGCTGTCCTCGATCTGTCCGCACGACCGCTCCAGCGTGGTCACCACGCCGTAGCGCCGGCCGAGCAGACAGGCCAGATGGGCGGCGGCCTCGGTGATGTCGACGACCGGTACGTCCACCAGCTCCCGGACGCCCTCCCGGCCGTGCTCGCCGAAGCCGGCCATGACGACGGCGTCGTAGGGAGGACCGTCGTACGTGCGCAGCAGGTCGATGACCGCCGCCGCGGAGAGATAGCTGTCGAGCCAGCTCTCCGCGGACTCGGGTCCCCACCGCGGGGTGAGCCCGAGCACGGCGGTGCCCGGGCCTGCGGCGGCCCGGGCACCTCGTACGATCTCCTCGGTCATCTCCTGCGTGGTGTTGCAGTTGGTGACGACGATCCGCACGTTCCTCAGACCTCCAGAGGCTTCTCGGTCACAGCGACGGAGTCGGCCGTGCGCTCGCTCCGGCACAGCAGCGCGTACAGGCCGGCCGCGAGCGCCGTACCGATGAACCAGGAGTACGGGGCCACGTCGCTGAACGTCTTGACCAGGGCGAGGACGCCCGCGACCGCGGCCGCCGGCAGGAACGCCCACAGGGCCTTGGGGTTGACCCCCTTGCGGTAGTAGTAGCGGGAGCCGGGCTCGGCCTTGAACAGCTCGTCCACGTCCACGCGGCCCTTCTTGACCCAGTAGTAGTCGAGCATGATCACGCCGAACAGCGGGCCGAGGAAGGCGCCGAGGCCGCCGAGGAAGTAGTTGACGACCGTGGGGTTGGAGAAGAGGTTCCACGGGGTCACGAGCAGCGCGGCGACCGTGCTGATCATGCCGCCGACCCTGAAGGTGATCTTCTGCGGCCAGACGTTGGCGAGGTCGTACGCCGGTGAGACGAAGTTGGCGACGATGTTGACGCCCATGGTGGCGATGGCGAAGGTGAGCGCGCCCAGGACCATCACCCAGGTGTTGCCGACCTTGGCGACGAGTTCCGCCGGGTCGGTGATGGCCTGGCCCCAGACCTCCAGCGAGCCCGCGGTGACGATCACGGAGACGACCACGAAGGCCGTGGAGTTGATGGGCAGGCCCCAGAAGTTGCCCCGGCGGACGGTCTTGTAGTCCGGTGCGAAGCGCGAGAAGTCGCAGAAGTTGAGCATCAGCGTGCCGTAGGTGGCGAGGATCAGGCCGATCGCGCCAAACCACTGCCGCCACTGCTCACCGACGGAGACCGGGTGCGGGGTGGTGGTGAGCGAGATGCTCCAGCCGGCCTTGGCCAGCACCCAGATCGCCAGCGCGATCATGACCAGCCAGATCGCGGGACCGCAGAAGTCCTGGAACTTCCGCACGGACTCCATGCCCTGGCTGATGATCAGCGCCTGGATCAGCCACAGGGAGAGGAAGGAGACCCAGCCGAGCGCGTCGAGGCCGAGGAAGGAGCTGTGCGTCCAGGACTCCAGGCCCGGCCAGGCGGCCAGCAGCATCACGTTGACGGCGACGGAGGCCAGATAGGTCTGGATGCCGTACCACATGATGGCGATCACGGCCCGGATGAGGGCGGGGATGTTGGCGCCCCACACACCGAAGCTGATGCGGCTGACGACGGGGAACGGCACGCCGTGGCGCTGGCCGATCTTCCCCATCCAGTTCATGCCGACGTAGATCAGCACGAAGCCGACGAGCAGGGACGTGAAGACCTGCCACACGTTCATGCCGAGGACCAGCAGACCGGCCGCGAAGGTGTAGTTGCCCAGGTTGTGGACGTCGGACATCCACATGGCGAAAAGGTCGAAGACCTTCCAGTTGCGCTTGCCTGCGGGCGCCAGGTCTTCGTTGGTGAGCCGGGGATCGGGGACGAACGCTGGTGTGCCGGTGACTTCGGCACGGTCGGCGAGGGACACGGGACCTCCAGGGACAGGGGACAGGAGGATGGCGGCCGCCTGGCATCCAGTTTTGGTATACCAAACTGCGCACATGGTCCCGCCGTCAAGAGTTCGGGCCGATGTCGCGTCCGTTAACGCTTCGTAAAACAGCTCCGGAGTCGGGGAAGATGGCTCCATGAGCTCCACGACGAACATCGAGCCCCTCGGCGCCGTCCGCGAACGCGTCCTGGCCACCCTGCGGCAGGAGATCATCGCGGGCGGGCTGCGTCCGGGCGACCGGTTGGTCGAGCGGGAGCTCGCCGAGCGCTTCGGGGTCTCCCGGGTGCCGGTCCGCGAGGCGATCCGCGCCCTGGTCGCCGAGGGCTTCGTCCACTTCGAGACGCCCCGCCGGACGGTCGTACGGCGCCTGACCCCGAACGACGTCAAGGAACTCTTCGAGCTGCGCGAGGCGTTGGAGGTGTACGCCGCCGGCCTCGCCGCGGCGCGCGCGACCCCTCAGGACCTCGCCGAGGTCGAGCGGCTCCTCGCCCTCGCGGCGACCGCGACCGAGGCGGGCGACGCGGAGGCGATCACGGACGTCAACAGCCGTCTGCACGACAGCATCGTGGCCATGGCCCGCAACAGCCTGCTGGTCGACGCCCTGGAACCGGTTGCGGGGCGGCTGCGCTGGATGACCCGGCGGAACGAGGAGTGGCCCCAACTCCTCGTCGAGCACCGGGACTTGTACGAGGCGATCGCGTCCGGCGACCCAGAGCGGGCCCGCGCGCACGCCCTCGCGCACGTGCGGACCAACTACGAGTCGACGGTACGGCAGCTGTTCGGGGACTCGGCCGAGATGATCTAGCGGGGCCGACCGCGCGCGTACTTGTCCGTCGCCGCCACCATCACGTCCACACCCCGCTCCCCCGCGAAGTGTGCGCCGTCGTCGATCACCGTCAACTCGCTGCCGGGCCAGGCGTGATGGAGCAGCCAGACGGTGCCGAGGAGATTGCCGAAGTCGAGGCTGCCCTGGACGAGGGTGCCGGGGACATCCTTGAGGAGGGGCGCGTCGCGCAGGACGACGCCCTCGTCGTTGGCCTCGCCCAGGAAGTGATCGTTGCCCCAGTAGTGGGTGACGGTACGGGCGAAGCCCTGCCGGAACACCGGGTCCTCGTAGCGCGGCACCGACCGCGGCGGCGCCGACTCGATCGCGGTCTCCCAGTCGGTCCATGCCCGCGCCGCCCGCTCGCGCACCTCCGGATCGGGCGACTCCAGCAACCGGTTGTAGGCGGCGGCGAGGTTCCCGGCCCGCTCCTCGACCGGCAGCTCTCCGACAAACCGTTCGAACGCCGCCGGGAAGATCTTCCCGAGTCCCCTGGTGAGCAGGGTGACTTCGGGATTCGCGCCGGTCGCGATCCCGGTCAGCACCAGCTCCGTCACGGCCTCCGGATGCGTCTGCGCGTACCGCAGCCCGAGCATCGACCCGAAGGAGATACCCCACACCAGCCACCGCTCGATCCCCAGATGCCGTCGCAGCAGCTCCAGGTCCGCGATGAGATGCGGGGTCGTGTTGACGCTCATGTCGGTGTCGTACGCGCTCGCGTGCGGCGTCGACCGCCCGGCGCCGCGCTGGTCGAGGAGCACGATCCGGTACGCGGCCGGATCGAACAGCCGACGCACCCACGGTGTGCAGCCGGACCCCGGCCCACCGTGCAGCACCACCGCCGGCTTGCCGTCCGGATTCCCGCAGGTCTCCCAGTACACGTGGTTGCCGTCGCCGACGTCGAGCATGCCGTGCTCGTACGGTTCGATCTCCGGGTAGAGGGGCATCCGGCGACCCTAACCGTCGTACGGCGCTCTCGTCGTCCGGTTTTCGGCGGTGCGACCAGGCAGTCCTGCCGTCTCGGCAGCCGTGCGCAGCACGTCCCGCAGCATCCCGGGCGTGAGCTTGCCGGTGAAGGTGTTGCGCTGGCTGACGTGGAAACAGCCGAAGAGCTCGAGGCCGTCGAGCGGGACGCGCGCGCCGTGTCCGAAGGCGGGCCGCGGCCGGGGCACGGTCCAGCCCGCCTCCGCGAACGCGGGCAGCGCCGCCTGCCAGCCGAAGGCGCCCAGCACGACCACGCTCCGCAGCGTGGGCCGCAGCAGGTTCAGCTCCTGGACCAGCCAGGGCCGACAGGTGTCGCGCTCTCCCGGGGTGGGCTTGTTGGCGGGCGGGGCACAGTGCACGGGCGAGGTGACCCGCACGCCGTACAGCTCCAGGCCGTCGTCCGCGGTCACGGCGGTCGGCTGCGAGGCGAGCCCGATGTCGTACAGCGCCTGGTACAGCACGTCCCCGGAACGGTCACCGGTGAACATCCGCCCGGTACGGTTCCCGCCGTGCGCGGCCGGCGCGAGCCCGACGATCAGCATCCGCGCGTCCGCCGGCCCGAAGCCGGGCACCGGGCGCCCCCAGTACGTCCAGTCGGCGAACGCGGCACGCTTGGTGCGGGCCACCTCCTCCCGCCAGTCGACCAGCCGCGGGCAGGCGCGACAGCCCGCGATCCGGCGGTCGAGATCGGCGAGGGCGTTCATCGTTCCACGGTACGGGCACGTCCGAGCCGTGAGCGTGGGGGCCGGCCACCACTCCGGGCGCCGCCCGGAAAACCCACCCGGCGTACACGGCCCCGAGTACTAAGGTCGGAGCCATGGCTGTGGAACGTACGGACGACAACGAGACCGGTGGGACGGGCCGGGCCGGAACGACGGCCGAGGCTCCTGACGCGAAGGTCGCCGACCCCGGCCGCACGGCCCCCGAGGCACCGGACCCGAAGATCGCCGCCGCGGTCGCCGCCGCGGAGGCCGCCGGGCCGCAGAACGGCGAGAGCGTGCGGATCGACAGCTGGATCTGGTCCGTCCGGCTGTTCAAGACCCGTTCCGCCGGAGCCACCGCATGCCGGGGCGGGCATGTACAGGTGAACGGCGAGCGCGTGAAGCCCGCCCACTCCCTGCGCGTCGGCGACGAGGTGCGCGTCCGCCAGGAGGGCCGGGAGCGGATCGTCGTCGTCAAGCGTCTGATCCGCAAGCGGGTCGGCGCCCCCGTGGCCGTTCAGTGCTACGTCGACAACTCTCCTCCGCCCCCGCCTCGCACGGCCGTCGCCCCCGCCGGCCTCCGCGATCGCGGCACCGGCCGCCCGACCAAGCGCGACCGCCGCGAGCTGGAACGCCTGCGCGGCCTCACGGAAGGCAACCGCCGCACCCGCTTCGGCGGCCCGGGCGGGCACAGCGGCTCGGAGGGATTCGGCGACCGGGACGCGATCGCCGGCTCCGGTGGGCCCGACGGCTCGGGCAGCCCCGACAGTCCGGGCGGGGCACGCCGCTCCGACCGGGACAGACGCTCGAACAGGGGCGGCCACTCGGGCAGTACCGGACGCTGAGGCGCAACAGGACGCTGCTCCGGCGTCGGCGGACAAGCAACCGTCGGCCACCACCGTGAGGCCGGTCCCCTCCCGAAGGGCAGGGCACCGGCCTCACGGTGGTGGCCGTGGGGCGGCTCTCCTCACGCCCGTCGTCGCACCAGTCGCAGCAGGTCCGCGTTGTGCCGGCGCCGGGCCCAGGCGATCAGGGCGAGCGGGACGATCAGGATGAGCGGAGTCGCCGCGTTCTCCCCGTCGAAGTAGGTGAGCTGGACGACGAACGCGCCGACCATCAGCCCGCTCAGCGCCATGGCCGCCACCGACTGCAGCACCGGGATCAACAGGGCGATCCCACCGGCCAGTTCGAGCACGCCGATGATGTACATCCCCGCGCTGCCCCAGCCCATTTTGTCGAAGCCCTCGGCGGCCGAGGGGTGCGCGATCAGCTTGGGGAGCGCGCTCGCGACGACGTAGAAGAGGGCGAGCACGACCTGCAGGGTGCGCAGGGCGATCCGGGCCCGGCGGCCGCGTACGGTCGAGGACTCGGCGATGACAGGGGCGGCGGCGGAGGAAGCGGCGGTACGGGTGACGGGGACGGTGGTCTCGGACATCGGGGTCTCCTGTGGGAAGCGGTCCGTGTTGCTGTCGCAGAGGTAGACCCGCACCCGCACCCGAACTCATCGCCGCTCCACAACCTTTTCCTTCAGGCCGCCACCGCCCGCACCCATATCCGGTCCTCCGTCAGATACCGGTCCACCTTCAACCCCGCCTCCGCCAGCGCCTCCTCGAACTGCTCCTTCGTCAGTGGGCGGGACTGGAACGTCTGGGTCCAGGTCGCGTCCGGGAACTCGTACTCCGCGTACACCGAGTTCACGCCCTCTGCCACCGGCTCCGAGGAGACGATCCGCACGGTGTAACCGCTGGGGTCGACCCTCCCCCAGCCTTCGGCCGGGGGGACCCCCATCTCGCTGCGCTCGCGCGGCAGATCGGAGTGATAGTCCTCGCCCTCGCGCTGGATCAGTACACTGCCGCCCGCCGCCACGTGCCGGGCACAGGTGCGCAGCATCCCGCGTCGCACCTGCAGGTCGCCGTGGTGCACGAGGAACGACGCGAGCATCACCACGTCGAACGTCTCGCCCAGGTCGAGGTCCTCGATCGTGCCGCATATCGTCCGTGCCCCGCGCACGCGCTCCAGCATGTCGGGGGACTCGTCCACCGCCGTGATCGTGAAACCCCGCTCCAGCAGCGGACGGGTCATGCGCCCCACACCACAGCCCAGCTCCAGGATGTGCGCCCCCGCGGGCACCGCCCCGGCGATGATGTCCGGCTCCGGCCCGATCCGCAGCCTCGAGTAGAGCTCGACCGCGCACCCGTCCGGGGTGATCGCCCCAGGTCCCGTCCCCTGATGTCCCGCTCGCATCCTCAGCTCCATGCCCATCCAACGGCCCGTGTCCGCACGGCCGTTCCCGACTCGCACAGATTCACCCGTCCGGGTGGCAAAGGGAGCCCGCGACTTGAAGGGCCCGAACTCCAAAGCACCTGAACTACAGGGGAAACCAGCCGTGCCCGATGTACCAGTGCCCGCCCGCCCGCAGATGATCACCGACGGCCCGCTCCAGCGCCGTCCGCCTCGGCAGGCTCTCCACCGACAGCTCCGGATCCCCGAACACGAACTGCACCGGCTCGGCGTCCTCCGGCTGCGGGTCCTCGGGGGCCAGCCGGAAGCGCTCCTGGTACCGGACGATGTTGGAGTCCGCGGGCAGATACCCCTTCAACTGCGGGTCGAGCAGCCAGGAATGGCACAGCGCGGCACCATACGGCTCCTCCGGGAAATGCCGGGCGAAGAACTCGGCGGCCAGGGCGAGCGAGCGATCGCAGGCCTCCGGTGACAGCGGGCCGAGGAAGTCGGGGATGTGCAGGCTCAGACAGGGCGTGCCGGGGGCGATGTCCAGTCCGGCGGCCGTGAGCGTCCGGCTGTTCCACGGCCCGTACCGCGTCCGCTCGAACTGGAGTCGCCCCAGCTGGTACAGCTCGCCCCGGGAGTGCCGGGTCAGCCAGCGCGGTGACTCCACGCCCGTCCTGCCGTACCGCCTGCGGTGCACGGCCATGTTCCGGCCGAGGTCGGCGAGGGTGCGCCGGGACACCTCGGCCGGGATGCCGCGCGAGCGGTGGTACGCGTGCGTGTGGGGCAGCGCCGCCACGAACACGTAGACGGGGAAGCAGCGTTGGAGGGCGCCGGCCGGCCAGTCGAGCTCGGGCAGGACGACCGGGTCGTCGGCCCTGCCCATGTCCCGGACGAGTTCGTCGACGGAGTGTTCCAGGAACCGCTGCAGCTCCGGGTCGTCCATGACCCGTCGGCCCATCCGTACGAGTTCGCCCACGTCCTCGTGCGGTACAGCGAGTTCCACCAGCACCTCGGCCAGTTCGTCGGCGTCCGGAAGCACGCGGTGACCCCCCTCTTCGGCCCTTTGGTCAACGTCCGTTCCGAAGAGTACGTTGCAAGGGAGGAGTGGTGATCCCGATGCGTACGGGCAGTGAGCCGACGACAGCGCGCAGTGCACTGCGCATGCGGTTCTGGCTGAGCGTGTGGGGGGTGGTCTGGGCGGTCTTCGGTACGGCCGCGTTCGCGCTGGCGGGCCGCCCCGGGTGGGCGATCGCCTGCGGAGTGCTGTGGCTGGTGATCACCGCCGACATGGCGATGATCCTCCGGCACATCCGGCAGGGCCCGCATTATCAGCCGGGTCCCGACGTCCCGCCGTACCGCCCGCCGGAAAACCGACGCGGGTAGCGGGCCGACACGCTCAGGTGTCGAACCGCGCCGCCTTCAGGAACTCCGGCTTCGGGTCCAGCGCGGCCGCCAGCCTGAAGTGACGCCTGGCCTGGTCGGGCCGGCCCTGTCGCTCATAGGTGCGGGCGAGTGCGAAGTGGGCGAAGGCGTTGTCCGGCTCGCGCTCCAGGACGATGGTGAACTCCAGCTCGGCGGGCCGCAGTTGCGCGGCGGCGAAGAAGGCCCGCGCGCGCAGCAGCCGGGCCGCGGTGTTCTCCGGGTGGGCGGCGATGACGGAGTCGAGCAGCTTCACCGCGCCCCGCGGGTCCCGCGCGGAGAGCAACTGCTCCGCTGCGCGGTAGTCGATGACATGGGTCTCCGGAGTACGTCCGGTCGATCCGCTGGTCTCGGGCACGGCAAAGTCCTTCCCTCACTGGAAGGGTTCAACGCCCGGACAGGGGGACGCTATTCCTGAGACGTCCGGGACGCGCGTGCCCGGCGTACGAGTTCGCCCCATACCTCCTGCACGCGTCGCCGCAGCTCTTCCAGGGGTACGTCGTTGTCGATCACGACGTCCGCGATCTCCAGGCGCTTCTCGCGTGTCGCCTGGGCGGCCATACGCGCGCGTGCGTCCTGGTCGGACATGCCGCGCAGCCTGACGAGCCGGTCGAGCTGGGTCTCGGGGCTCGCGTCGACGACGACCACGAGGTCGTAGAGCGGCGCGAGGGCGTTCTCCGCGAGGAGCGGGACGTCGTGGACGACGACGGCGTCCTCGGCCGCGGCGGATTCGAGCTCGCGGGAGCGGGCGCCCACCAGCGGATGCACGATCGAGTTCAGTACGGCGAGCCGGTCCGGGTCGGCGAAGACGATGGAGCCCAGCTTGGGGCGGTCGAGGCCGCCGTCCTCGGCGAGTACGTCCTCACCGAAGGCCGCCACGACCGCGGCGAGGCCGGGCGTGCCCGGCGCGACGACCTCGCGCGCGATGCGGTCCGCGTCGATCAGGACGGCGCCGTGGTCCACGAGGAGCCTCGACACCTCACTCTTGCCGGCGCCGATACCGCCGGTCAGGCCCACCTTCAGCATGACCGGAAGCCTAGACGCTCCGCTCGGGGGCCGGTGTAGGGGTGGTACGGAAGGAAACCTGGGGCGCGTGCCTCAGTTGTCGCCTTCTCGTTCCGCCAGGAAGCGCTCGAACTCCAGGCCGATCTCGTCCGCCGACGGAATGTCCACCGGCTCGGCCAGCATGTTGCCCCTGGTCTCCGCGCCCGCCGCCGCGTCGTACTGGTGCTCGAGGCCCTGGACGAGGGCCACGAGGTCCTCGTCGCCCTCCTGGATCTGGCGCTCGATCTCGGTCTGGGTGCGGTGGGCGTCGGTGCGCAGGGCGTGGGCGATGCCGGGCAGGACCATGCCGGTGGCGGCCGTGATGGCCTCCAGGACGGTCAGGGCCGCGTCCGGGTAGGTCGAGCGCGCGATGTAGTGCGGGACGTGCGCCGCGACGCCCAGGACGTCGTGACCGGCCTCCATGAGCCGGTACTCGACCAGGGCCTCGGCGCTGCCGGGCACCTGTGCCTCGTCGAAGGGGCTGCGGTGGCCGGGGACGAGGTCGTGGCGGTTGCCGTGCGGGGTGAGGCCGACGGGGCGGGTGTGCGGGACGCCCATCGGGATGCCGTGGAAGTTCACGGACAGCCGGACGCCGAGCCGCTCCACGATCTGCTGGACGGCGGCGGCGAAGCGTTCCCACTCCACGTCCGGCTCCGGCCCCGAGAGCAGCAGGAAGGGCGCTCCGGTGGCGTCCTGGACGAGCCGCACGTCGATCGTGGGCTCCTCGTACTCCGTCCAGCGGTCACGCTTGAAGGTGAGCAGCGGACGGCGGGCGCGGTAGTCGACGAGCCGGTCGTGGTCGAAACGGGCGACGACCTGGTGGGGCAGCGAGTCGAGCAGCCGGTCGACGATCTGGTCGCCGGTCTCGCCCGCGTCGATGTATCCGTCGAAGTGGTAGAGCATGACCAAGCCGGCCGACTCCTGGGCGAGCGCCATGTCTACAACGGCGAGCCCCTTGGGCTCCCATGCGTACAAACCCTGCGGATCAAGCACTGTGACCGCTCCTCCTCGTGTTCATACGCTTCAACACGCCCTGGAACAGCGGCATTCCCACCCCGACGCTTGATCAGGCCCTCTCTTACGGCCTTTTCATGACAGGGGCGCGGGGAACTGCGCGACAAGCCCCCACCGCCCGTCGGACAAACGCTGAGGGACCGCACCCCGAAAGGTACGGTCCCTCAGTCAAGAGCTACTGCTCAGTGGGCGTTCAGCTCTGCCCACCGGCCAGCTTCTCGCGCAGCGCGGCAAGCGCCTCGTCCGAAGCCAGCGCGCCGGAGGTGTCCGCACCCTCGGAGGAGTACGAACCGCCACCGCCACCGCCGCCACCGGCGGCCGGAGCCGCACCCGCGGCGTCCCCGCCCTCGGCGGCAGCAGCCGCGTCGGCCTCGCGGGACTTGATGACCTGCTGCTGGTGCTGCTCGAAGCGGGTCTGCGCCTCGGCGTACTGGTGCTCCCACGCCTCGCGCTGGGTCTCGTAGCCCTCGAGCCAGTCGTTGGTCTCGGGGTCGAAGCCCTCGGGGTAGATGTAGTTGCCCTGGTCGTCGTACGACGCGGCCATGCCGTACAGGGTCGGGTCGAACTCGACCGAGGCCGGGTCGGCACCGAACGCCTCGTTGGCCTGCTTCAGCGAGAGGCTGATGCGACGGCGCTCGAGGTCGATGTCGATGACCTTGACGAAGATCTCGTCGTTGACCTGGACGACCTGCTCCGGGATCTCCACGTGGCGCTCGGCCAGCTCGGAGATGTGGACCAGACCCTCGATGCCCTCGTCCACGCGGACGAACGCACCGAACGGAACCAGCTTCGTGACCTTGCCGGGCACGACCTGGCCGATCTGGTGGGTCCGGGCGAACTGCTGCCACGGGTCTTCCTGGGTCGCCTTCAGCGACAGGGAGACACGCTCGCGGTCCATGTCGACGTCGAGAACCTCGACGGTGACTTCCTGGCCGACCTCGACAACCTCGGACGGGTGGTCGATGTGCTTCCAGGAGAGCTCGGAGACGTGGACCAGTCCGTCGACGCCACCCAGGTCCACGAAGGCACCGAAGTTGACGATCGAGGAGACCACACCGGAGCGGACCTGACCCTTCTGGAGGGTCGTGAGGAACGTCTGGCGAACCTCGGACTGGGTCTGCTCGAGCCAGGCACGGCGGGACAGGACCACGTTGTTGCGGTTCTTGTCCAGCTCGATGATCTTGGCCTCGAGCTCCTTGCCCACGTAAGGCTGGAGGTCGCGAACGCGGCGCATCTCGACGAGGGAGGCCGGCAGGAAGCCACGGAGGCCGATGTCGAGGATGAGACCACCCTTGACGACCTCGATGACGGTACCGGTGACGATGCCGTCTTCTTCCTTGATCTTTTCGATCGTGCCCCAGGCACGCTCGTACTGAGCGCGCTTCTTGGACAGGATCAGACGGCCTTCCTTGTCCTCCTTCTGGAGAACGAGGGCCTCGATCTCATCGCCCACGGCGACGACCTCGTTGGGGTCGACGTCGTGCTTGATGGAGAGCTCGCGGCTCGGGATAACGCCTTCGGTCTTGTAACCGATGTCGAGCAGGACCTCGTCCCGGTCGACCTTCACGATGACGCCGTCGACGATGTCGCCGTCGTTGAAGTACTTGATCGTCTCGTCGATCGCGGCGAGGAAGGCTTCCTCGTTACCGATGTCGTTGACCGCTACCTGCGGAGTGGTAGAGGTGGTCTCGGTGCTGCTCGTCATGTGGGAAAGGGCTCCGGTACGGACAGTGAGTCGTAGGTACTGCTTACGCCGGGAGCCTGTTTCGCTCTGAAGAAGCCGGACAGCCAAGGAAGCGCCACACAACCAATGGTGGCGCCTCGACAACCGAGGGGACATACAACAGATGCGAGCGCAGCCTGCTACGTCTGAGGAGCGCAGGCCCGCAGCGCAACTTGTAGCATACGGGGGCAGCCGGACAGGGTCAATGCGCGAAGGCGCACACCCGGGGCGGATCGCCGCATACCCGGCAGAAAACCAGTCTCACGAGGCCACGCGGACCCGCCGACGTCCCATTCGTGACGTCGTCACGACGGTCCGCCGGAAGAGCCCGCAGACTAATACGAGGGAGCCGATCATCCAAGAGCCCGCATCACACCAGCAGGAGACGGGTCCGGACGCGGAGTCGCAGGCCACCCGGCGTGACGCGGACGTCACCGAGAGCTCCCGGGCCAACCGGGGCTGGTGGGACCGCAACGCGGACGAGTACCAGGTCGAGCACGGCACGTTCCTCGGCGACGACCGCTTCGTGTGGGGCCCCGAGGGTCTCGACGAGGTGGAGGCCGAGCTGCTGGGCCCGCCCGAGGACCTCAAGGGCAGGGACGTCCTGGAGATCGGCGCCGGCGCCGCCCAGTGCGCGCGCTGGCTGGCGGCGCAGGGCGCCCGCCCGGTCGCCCTGGACATCTCCCACCGCCAGCTCCAGCACGCCCTGCGCATCGGTACGTCCTTCCCCCTGGTGTGCGCCGACGCGGGCGCGCTGCCCTTCGCGGACGCCTCGTTCGACCTGGCGTGCTCGGCGTACGGCGCGCTGCCGTTCGTCGCCGACCCGGTACTGGTCCTCAAGGAGGTGCGGCGCGTCCTGCGCCCGGGCGGCCGCTTCGTCTTCTCGGTCACCCACCCCATCCGCTGGGCCTTCCCGGACGAGCCCGGCCCCGAGGGCCTCTCCGTGTCCGCCTCCTACTTCGACCGCACGCCCTACGTCGAACAGGACGAGCAGGGCCGCGCGGTGTACGTCGAGCACCACCGCACGATCGGCGACCGGGTGCGTGACGTGGTCGCCGGCGGCTTCCGCCTGGTCGACCTGGTGGAGCCGGAGTGGCCGGTGTGGAACACCTCGGAGTGGGGCGGCTGGTCTCCGCTGCGCGGGAATCTGATCCCCGGGAGTGCGATCTTCGTGTGCGAGCGCGACTGAGGCGTTCCGGCAGTCGTACGACACTGGGGGCGTGATCCGTTACGACGCCCTGGACTCCCTTCCCGTACGCGGCGCCCTGCCCGCGCTGCGCGACGCCCTGGAAGGCCACGGAACGGCCGTCCTCGTCGCGCCGCCCGGCACGGGCAAGACGACCCTCGTGCCGCTGGCCCTCGCCGGCCTGCTGGACTCGGACGCACCCGCGCGGAAGGTCGTCGTCGCCGAGCCCCGCCGGATCGCCGCCCGCGCGGCGGCCCGGCGGATGGCGTGGCTGTTGGGTGAGAAGGTCGGCGGCAGCGTCGGCTACAGCGTGCGCGGCGAGCGGGTGGTCGGACGGCACGCGCGCGTGGAGGTCGTCACGACGGGCGTGCTGCTCCAGCGGCTCCAGCGCGACCAGGAGCTGGCGGGCGTCGACGTGGTGGTGATCGACGAGTGCCACGAACGGCACCTGGACGCGGACACGACGGCGGCCTTCCTGTGGGACGTACGGCAGGCCCTGCGGCCGGAGCTGCGGCTGGTGGCCGCGTCCGCGACGACCGACGCGCAGGGGTGGGCCCGGTTGCTGGGGGACGCGCCCGTGGTCGAGGCGGAGGGTGTCCCGCATCCGGTGGAGGTCGTGTGGGCGCCACCGGCCCGTCCGGTACGGCCGCCGCACGGCATGCGCGTCGATCCCGCACTGCTCGCGCACGTGGCGTCGGTCGTACGGCGGGCGCTGTCCGAGCGGGAGGGGGACGTGCTGTGCTTCCTGCCGGGCGTGGGGGAGATCGCGCGCGTGGCCGGCCGGTTGGGCGGTCTCGGTGACGTGGAGGTGCTCCAGGTGCACGGCCGGGCTCCGGCGGCCGTGCAGGACGCGGTGCTGACGGGCGGGGAGCGGCGGCGGGTGGTCCTGGCGACCTCCGTGGCCGAGTCGTCCCTGACCGTGCCCGGAGTGCGGGTGGTCGTCGACTCGGGGCTCGCCCGGGAGCCGCGCGTCGACCACGCGCGCGGGCTGAGCGCCCTCGCGACGGTACGGGCCTCGCAGGCGGCCGGGCGCCAGCGGGCGGGCCGCGCCGGACGTGAGGCGCCGGGTGCGGTGTACCGGTGCTGGGCTGAGGCCGAGGACGCCCGTCTGCCGCGCTTCCCGTCGCCGGAGATCAAGGTGGCCGACCTGACGGCGTTCGCGTTGCAGGTGGCCTGCTGGGGCGATCCGGACGCGTCCGGGCTGGCTCTTCTGGACCCACCGCCGGGCGGGGCGATGGCGGCCGCGCGGGGCGTGCTGACGGCCGTGGGGGCGGTGGACGCCGACGGACGGGCGACCGCGCGCGGTGTGCGCCTGGCTCGTCTGGGCCTGCATCCCCGGCTGGGGCGGGCGCTGCTGGACACCTCGGGTGCCGGCGCCGAGACGGTCGCGCTCTTGTCGGAGGAGCCGCCGCGGGAGTACGGCGACGACCTGGCGGCCGCCGTCCGGACCGCGCGGCGGGGCGGTGACGCCTATGCGGGACGGTGGCGGACCGAGGTACGGCGGCTGCGGTCCGCCTCGGCGGAGTTCACCGAGCCGGCTGCCGGGAACGACGGTCTCGTCGCCGCGCTCGCCTTCCCCGAACGGGTCGCCAGAGCCGACTCGGGGTCCTATCTCATGGCCTCCGGCACCCGCGCCGAGCTCTCCGACGGCTCCCCGCTGCGGGGCTCGCCCTGGCTCGCCGTCGCCGTGGCGGACCGGCCCGTCGGAAAGGGGCACGCGCGTGTGCAGCTCGCTGCCGTGATCGACGAGGACACGGCCCGGTCGGCGGCCGCCTCCCTGTATTCCGAGCGCGAGGAGGTGCAGTGGGCCGACGGGGACGTCGTGGCACGGCGGGTGGAGCGGCTCGGGGCGATCGAGCTCGCGGCACGGCCGTTGAGAGACGCCGACGCCGTCCTCGTACGCGAGGCACTTCTCGAAGGGCTCCGCCAGGAAGGGCTACGGCTGCTGCGGTGGACGCCCGACGCCGGGGTACTGCGGCAACGGCTCGCGTTCCTGCGCCACCACCTGGGCGACCCGTGGCCCGAGGTCTCCGAGGACGCGCTCCACGCGCGCGTGGACGAGTGGCTGGAGCCGGAGCTGAGCCGTGCCCGGCGACGGGCCGACCTGGCGCGCATCGACGCCGGACAGGCACTGCAAAGGCTCCTCCCCTGGGCCTCCGGTGAGGCCACGCGACTGGAGGAGCTGGCGCCCGAGCGGATCGCCGTACCGAGTGGGTCCAGGATCCGGATCGACTACGGCAGCCCCGAACAGCCCGTTCTCGCGGTGAAGTTGCAGGAGATGTTCGGGCTGCAGGAGTCGCCCCGGATAGCCGGCGTGCCCCTCCTCGTCCATCTCCTCTCCCCTGCGGGGCGCCCCGCGGCCGTCACCGCCGATCTCGCGTCCTTCTGGAAGGACGGCTACAAGGGCGTCCGGGCGGAGTTGCGCGGCCGGTATCCGAAGCATCCGTGGCCCGAGGACCCGGCGGGCGCCGAGCCGACGCGGCACACCAAGGCACGGCTCAGGCCGTGACCGGTTCGGGTTCCTCGACCTTCGTGGCGGCCGGGCGTCGGCTGCGGGCTTCCAGCCAGAGCGACAGTGCCAGCAGCAGGAGGCCCAGGGTCAGGAAGCCCCACGGCAGGTACGAGGTCATGAGGAGGACGAGGGTGCGGTTCGACTTGACCAGGTCGACCGTGTGCCTGATGTAGTCCTCGCGCATCTTCACGTCGCCGGCGAAGACGGTCACCTTGTCCCGGCCGCCGAGGAGGGTGCCGCCGCGCAGTTCCTCCGTGTGGAGCTCCTCGCCGTAGACGGGGGCGCCGGTGAGGGGTTCGACCCAGAACTTGCGGACCGTGGTGTACCAGCGGGTGGTGCCGGTCTTGGCGATGGACGCGGGGGTGATGCCCTGGACCGGCATGGTCTTCGGGAAGGGCACCTTGGTCCAGGGGATGGTCTGCTCGAAGTAGTAGACGTCGACGCCGCGGAAGGTCTGGGTGCCCTTGTAGTGGATGGGGGCCGAGGTGCGGGCCTGGGCGTCGAAGTACTCGTAGTCCCGTTTCTCCGTCAGGAACGGGAACTTGAACTCGATGCCCGCACGCTTGACCGGGTCGCCGTCGACCATCTCGCCGGTGGCGTGGACGGGTTCCTGGGTGTGGGCGTCGAAGATGTAGCGCTCGGGGATCTTGGAGACCATCTTGCCGTCGGGGCCGACGACGTAGGACAGTCCGTCCCAGACGACGACGTCCTTCCCGGCCGTCTGCTCGATCTTCTCGGAGGCCTCCACGTTGCCCTTGAGGGTCTGCACGATGGTGACCTTGGGGACCTTCTTCGCGGTCATCGAGCCGTAGTCGATGAGGGTCGCGTCCTTCGCCTCGAGGACCATGTCCTGGTACTGGTTGGCGGGGATCTTGGCCAGGCGCGGGAAGGCGTACCAGCGCAGCAGCGGGGACAGCGCCGCGAAGAACACGGCGAGGGCGAGCAGGACCAGGCTGGTCTTGCGGCGCATCTCGGCCTCCCGGGGTCACGGGTGTGCGGGCACTGTGGTCAGCAGCGGTTTCGGGGACGTCCCGCCGCTCGGTGTGCCGAGTGCGGTGATGGTGAGGACCAGCGCGAACGCGAGGGCCAGACCGGTCGCGGCGGCGATCAGGGCGCGCATATCCACCTCCCGGCGCACGGGAACTGATACATCGTCAGGTCCGGCACCGTAGCAACGGGCGGGCGAGATGAGAACAGCTCGCGCACGGACGAAGGGCGCCCTGTCCGCCGTGGCGGAAAGGACGCCCTTCGAGGTGGCTCCGGTGGTTACGAACTCGCGCTGGGGCTGGGCGACGGGCTCGCGGAGGTCTCAGCGGCCGCCACGGTCAGCGTCACGTCGATCGTCGCGCCGCCCGCGGTGGTGATGCGGAGGACGAAGGTGCCGGTGGTGTCGTCGGAGTAGAGCTGCGGCAGCTTCAGCAGGCCGTCGGCGTCCGTGGTGAGGCCCGTCAGGGTGCGGACGGTCTTGCCGTCGGCGTCCTTGAAGTAGGGGCCCTTGTCGTTCTCGGTCGCGTCGTCGGCCGACTTGATCAGGGTGGCGGTGGCCGCGACCTTGTCGGCGACGGCGTCCTTGTAGGTGGCCTTGACCTGGACCGCGTCGGCGAACTCGCCGCCCGGTGTGCAGGTCAGCGCGGTGTCGCTGGTGCGCACGAGGGCGTCGGCGACGCGCTGGGTGACGGTGGCCGTGTAGTCCGGGCCGGTGACCGTGCGGCCGATGAGAGTGGCGCGGACCGTGAAGGCGCCGGTGGTCTCGCCCGCCTGGAGCGCGGGCGCGGTGGCCACGCCTGAGCTGTTCGTCAGAGCGGTGGCGACCTTCTCGCCGCCGGTGAAGACGGCGTCGGTGTCGCCGACGATCGTGAAGCGGATCCGGACCTTGGCGACGCCCTTGCCGGCGGCGTTCTCGGCCTTGGTGCTGATCTGCTCGGTGAACGCGTCGCCCGCCATGGCGGTGAGCTTCGCGGTGCCCGAGTCCTCCAGGTGGTCCACGGACTGGGTGGGCGTGACCGGGGTCGTCGGGGCCGGAGGGGTGGGGGTCCCCGACGACGGCGGGGTGGTCGAGGGCGGGGTCGGGCTCGGCGAGCCGGGCGTGCTCGGCTTCGGCGGGCGCGGCGTCGAGGGCAACGCCGGCGAGGAGTTCGAGCCACCGCTGCCGCTGTTGCCGCTGCTGCCGTCGCTGCGGTTGTCCGGGATCGTGCCGGTGCCGTCCGGGATCTCGTAGGTGCCCTTGCGGAAGTACTCCAGCCACGACAGGACCGTGTTGAGGTAGTCCCGCGAGGGGTTGTAGCTGAGGACCGCGCTGTCCAGGTCGCCCTGGGTCGACAGGTCCCAGCCGTTGCGGCACAGGTAGTGCCCGGCGGCGAGGGAGGCGTCGTAGATGTTGTTCGGGTCCTTCACGCCGTCGCCGTTGCCGTCGCGGCCGGCCCACGCCCAGGTGGACGGGATGAACTGCATGGGCCCGACGGCCGAGTCGTAGGCGCTGTCACCGTCGTAGGCACCGTTGTCGGTGTCCTTGATGAGCGCGAAGCCGTTGCCGTCGAGCTGGGGGCCGAGGATCTTGGAGGTCGTGGTGCCCTCCGCGTCGACCCGGCCGCCGCGGGCCTGGCCCGACTCGACCTGGCCGATGGCGGCGAGGAGCTGCCAGGGCAGGTTGCAGCCGGGCTTGGACTCCTGGAGTTCGGCCGCGGCCTTCTTGTAGGCGGCGAGGACGGTCGCCGGTATGCCCGCCTCGGACTCGACCGGAGAGGTGGTCGAGGTGCCGTCGGTCGGCGCGGGGCTCGGGGTGTTCAGCGGCGGAAGGTCCGTGTAGTACGGCGAGTTGCCGGTGGCGCCGTTGTCACCGGCGGTCGCGTCGGGAGTGGGCTGGGCGTCGGCGGCGGTGGATCTGCCGTTGTCGTCGGCCGTCACCCCCGGAGCCTGGGAGGCCGACAGTGCCGCGACCGCGGCTGCGGCCACGGCGGTGGTCACCGCTCCCTTGCGCAGCCTCCTGCCGAATTGCGCCGCCATAAAGTGAACCCCTCCTGTGGACGCCCGAGCGCCCTTGTTCGTCTGTCGCTCTCGTCCGGTTGTGACAGTCGAGCCACCCTGGAGGTTGCCCCTGAGACGCGCGGCAATTCCTGATTCGCACGTTCGACCGAGCTCCCCAGCGCGGTGACCCGTGTGACCCTACGACAACTTCCTTTTCACGGACACCGGTTCGTGCCCGATATTCACCGGTTGGCCATGTTCGATCGGTGCGGGATCGCGTCGCTCATACTGGACGGGACCGATCACCCGGGCCGCCGCCCGGCCAACGACCGCCGCGAGGAGCCCCGTTGCCGTTCACCCTGAGCCATGCGGCGGCGGTACTGCCCGCGGTACGCACCGACGGAACCGGGCGTGGCCGACTGGTTCCGGCCGTGCTCGTGGCCGGATCCTTCTCTCCCGACATGACCTATTACGCGGCAAGTGTGGTGTCCGGGGCGATGGAGTTCGGCACCGTCACGCACTCCTTCCCGGGCGTCTTCACGATCGACGTGCTCGTCGCCTGGGCACTGGTGGGTCTGTGGCTGCTGCTGCGAGAACCACTGGTGGCCCTGCTGCCACGAGGGCGACAGGGCGGGGTGGCGACGCTGCTGAGCTGCGGGGCGCCACGCGCGCGCGTGACTGCGGCACTGGCCGTGCGCTGGTACGCCTCCGCCGTCCTCGGAGCACTGACCCATGTCGTGTGGGACGCGTTCACGCATCTCGACCGGTGGGGGATGCGGCTGTTCCCCGTCCTGGGCCGCGAGGTGGCCGGGTCGCCTCTGTACTGGTACCTGCAGTACGGCGGTTCGGCGCTGGCCGCGGTGGTGATCGCCGTGTTCTGCGGGTACGCGC
Source organism: Streptomyces sp. SAI-127 (assembly GCF_029894425.1). Taxonomy (NCBI): domain Bacteria; kingdom Bacillati; phylum Actinomycetota; class Actinomycetes; order Kitasatosporales; family Streptomycetaceae; genus Streptomyces; species Streptomyces sp. SAI-127. The sequence continues at coordinate 7,779,408 of NZ_JARXYJ010000001.1, read as the reverse complement.
TGCGCCGGGCACCCGTGGCGACCGAGCCGCGGGGCGTCCCTGTCCTGTCGGTGCGGGACAGGTGGTGGGCCGTGGCCGTGATCGGCGGGTGCATGACGGTGGGCGCGTTGCAGCGGGCCTCGCGGTGGTGGGCGTACTGGGGCTCCACCGCGAAGCCCTGGGAACTGATCCCGACCCTCTGCTTCGGCGCGGGCGCCGGCCTGGTGCTCGGGATACTGCTGTACGCCGCGGGGGTCAGGCTGTGGCGCCCGGCCCCGGTGTCCGATGCCGAGGAAGAGACCGGCCTCCCGCTCGCTCGCTGACAATGTCCGCCGTCGTCGCCATGAACACCGTCATGGTGGGCATCGGACGGGACCGGGGCAGCAGGGTGAGGGCAAGGGCCAGATAACTGAGCGCCAGCTCGGCCCAGAGCCGATGGCCGGACGGCTCTTCTTGTTCTACGGCGTCGGTGACGCGGTGCCGTAGCTCTGTGGCGGCATGGCGCACGGTAGTGGTGAAGCGTGCCGGGACTCGGCGCAGGAGTGTCGCCAGGTCGTAGGGAATGCGGGCGGTGCTTGCGGCGGCCGCGTGGGCCGGAACGGGACGCTGCGCGGAGGACGGGGCGGCGTACGCCTGTGCGGGTGCCGTCCGGCGGTGGAGCATGCGTATACCCATGAGCGCATCCTGGCCGGGGGTGCGGCCGGGGGCGTTGTTGTGACGTCCAGGCGAGTGACGGCCGCGGGCAGCTGCGCTGGGCTTGGGCGGGGCGCCTATGGGGGTGCCGGGTCGGGTTGTCGGGCGGGTGCGGGCCGGTGGGGGCTGGTCGCGCAGTTCCCCGCGCCCCTGGGGAGTTGCAGTCACCCGCGCCACGACGGACCGATCACCACCTCGCGCACCACGACGGACCGATCACCGCACCCCACCCCACGAGGGACCGTTCGCCACCTCGCGCACCACGACGGGCCGGTCGCCGCACCCTGCGCCACGAGGGATTGTTCGTCACCTCGCGCGCCTCGACGGGCCGGTCGCCGCACCGCGCGCCACGATGGGCCGGTCGCCGCGCCGCGCACCACGACGGGCCGGTCACCACACCGCGCGCCACGACGGGCCGGTAGCCGCGTACGGCGGGAAGGGGACGGGGTGGGGGGTGTCCGCCCGCAGCGGCCGGCGTCCGTCACAGGGCACCACTCAAGGGACCGAGCCGCCGGACCGAGGACGGACACCCCCCACCCCGGCCCCGACCCACCCACCGAACCCCACGCGCTACACCCGCCCCCACCGAAGCCGAAACGGGCCGCCGCAGGCACCCAGGGGCGCGGGGAACTGCGCACAACGCCCGCCCCCACCGAACCCGCACCCGAAACCGAACCCGCTCAACCGCCGGAGGCTAGTGCGCGGCGGACTCCCAGTCCGTCCCGTCCCCCACCGAGACACCCAGCGGCACGTTCAGATGCACGGCGTCGGACATCTCGCGGCGGACGATCTCCTCCGCGGCCACCCGCTCCCCCGGCGCGATCTCCAGCACGATTTCGTCGTGGACCTGGAGCAGCATCCGGGAGGCGAGGCCGGCCTCCCGCAGCGCACCGTCCACCTTGAGCATCGCGATCTTGACGATGTCCGCAGCCGTCCCCTGGATCGGCGCGTTGAGAGCCATCCGCTCAGCCGCCTCACGCCGCTGACGGTTGTCGCTGTTGAGGTCGGGCAGATACCGCCGGCGCCCGAAGAGCGTCGCCGTGTACCCCGTCGCCCGGGCCTCGTCGACCGCCCGCCGCAGATAGTCCCGCACCCCACCGAACCGCTCGAAGTACGCGTCCATGAGGGCCCGCGCCTCCCCCGCCTCGATGTTCAGCTGCTGCGAGAGCCCGAACGCGGACAACCCGTACGCCAGCCCGTACGACATCGCCTTGATCTTCCGCCGCATCTCCGCGTCGACCCCTCCGGGCTCCACGGAGAACACCTGTGAGGCGGCGGTCGTGTGCAGGTCCTCCCCCGACGTGAACGCCTCGATGAGCCCCTCATCCTCGGAGAGGTGGGCCATCACCCGCAGCTCGATCTGGCTGTAGTCGGCGGTCATGAGGGACTCGAAGCCCTCCCCCACCACGAAGCCCCGCCGGATCGCCCGCCCCTCGTCGGTGCGGACCGGAATGTTCTGGAGGTTCGGATCCGTCGACGACAGACGGCCCGTGGCCGCGACCGTCTGGTTGAACGTCGTATGGATACGCCCGTCCGCGGCGATCGTCTTGATGAGCCCCTCGACGGTCACCCGGAGCTTGGCCTGCTCACGGTGCCGGAGCATGATCACCGGCAGTTCGTTGTCCGTCTGGGCCGCGAGCCAGGCCAGCGCGTCGGCGTCCGTCGTGTAGCCGGTCTTCGTCTTCTTCGTCTTGGGCAGGCCCAGCTCACCGAAGAGGACTTCCTGGAGCTGCTTGGGCGAGCCGAGGTTGAACTCGTGCCCGGCCGCCGCGTGCGCCTCCTTCACGGCCTGCTGGACCGCGCCCGCGAACATCTGCTCCATGGCCTCGAGGTGGGCCCGGTCGGCCGCGATGCCGTGCCGCTCCATGCGGGCCAGCAGGGCGGAGGTGGGCAGCTCCATGTCCCGCAGCAGATCCGCGGCCCCGACCTCCTCCAGGCGGCTTTCGAAGGCCGAGCCCAGATCGAGCACGGCCCGGGCCTGGATCATCAGCGCCTCGGCCTCGGCACCGTCGTCCGCGCCGAAGGCGAGCTGTCCGTCGGCCGTCGCCGCGGGGGCCAGCTCCCGGCCCAGGTACTCGAGGGACAGCGCGTCCAGGTCGAAGGACCGGCGCCCCGGCTTGACCAGGTACGCGGCGAGCGCGGTGTCCATGCCGACACCGGCGACGCTCCAGTCGTGCTCGGCGAAGACCCGCATGGCGCCCTTGGCGTTGTGCAGGACCTTGGGCCGGTCGGCGTCGGCGAGCCAGGCGACCCAGGCCCTCTCGTCGGCCTCGTCCAGCTGGGACGGGTCGAACCAGGCGGCCGCACCGCCGGACGCGGCGAGCGCGACCTCGGCGACCGAGCCGGTGCCGAGGGCCCAGGTGTCGACGGTGGCCAGGCCGAGGGCCTGCTGCGCACCGTGCTCGGCGAGCCAGCCGGCCAGCTCGCCGGTGCCGAGCACCGTGCCGTCCAGCTCCACGCCGGGCGCGACGACCGGGGCGCCCTCGGCCTCCTCCGCACCCGGGTCGACGGCCAGGAGGCGCTCCCGCAGGGAGGGGTTCCTGATCTCCAGGGTGTCGAGGATCATCGCGAGGGTCTTGCGGTCGTACGGAGCGCGCTCCAGGTCGGTGACCGCCTTCGGGAGCTCCACCGTGCGCACCATCTCGGTGAGGCGGCGGTTGAGCTTGACGGCCTCCAGGTGGTCGCGGAGGTTCTGTCCGGCCTTGCCCTTGACCTCCTCGACGCGCTCGACCAGCTCCGCGAACGAACCGAACTGGTTGATCCACTTCGCCGCGGTCTTCTCGCCGACGCCGGGGATGCCGGGGAGGTTGTCGGACGGGTCGCCGCGCAGGGCCGCGAAGTCGGGGTACTGGGCGGGCGTCAGGCCGTACTTCTCGAAGACCTTCTCCGGGGTGAACCGGGTCAGCTCCGAGACGCCCTTCGTCGGGTAGAGCACGGTGGTGTGGTCGCTGACCAGCTGGAAGGAGTCGCGGTCACCGGTGACGATCAGCACGTCGAAGCCCTCGGCCTCGGCCTGCGTGGCGAGCGTGGCGATGACGTCGTCGGCCTCGAAGCCGTCGATCGCGAAGCGCGAGACGTGCATCGCGTCGAGGAGCTCGCCGATCAGCTCGACCTGGCCCTTGAACTCGTCGGGGGTCTTCGAGCGGTTGGCCTTGTACTCCGTGAACTCCTCGGAGCGCCAGGTCTTGCGGGACACGTCGAAGGCCACCGCGAAGTGGGTGGGGGCCTCGTCGCGCAGGGTGTTGGCCAGCATCGACGCGAAGCCGTAGATCGCGTTCGTCGGCTGGCCGGTCGCGGTGGTGAAGTTCTCCGCGGGCAGCGCGAAGAACGCGCGATAGGCCAGCGAGTGCCCGTCCATGAGCATCAGACGCGGGCGGCTGCCGCCGGGGCTGGTGTCGGTCTTCTTCGCTGCTGTCTCTGCCACGCCCCCGATCCTGCCACGCCCCACTGACAGTCAGACCCGCCCGCTGCCGACGGCACACAAGGCGCAAGCTCTGCTGCCGCTTCCCGCAGACCCGGCAAACGCCGTTGTCAGCGGCGCGTGCGAGGATCGGAGACGTACCTCACATGTGTGTGCGAAGGAGAGAGTCCGATGGCCACGAAGCCGCCCAAGGGTGATCCGGTTCAGGACGCTCCGCAGGTCACCGAACCGAAGCACGCGGCGGCCGGCCTCCCGGCCATCGGCCACACCCTGCGGATCGCCCAGCAGCAGATGGGCGTGAAGCGCACCGCGCTGACACTGCTGCGCGTCAACCAGAAGGACGGCTTCGACTGCCCGGGCTGCGCCTGGCCCGAGCCCGACCACCGGCACGCGGCGGAGTTCTGCGAGAACGGCGCGAAGGCGGTCGCCGAGGAAGCCACCCTGCGCCGGATCACCCCGGAGTTCTTCGCCGCGCACCCCGTCGCCGACCTCGCGACCAGGAGCGGCTACTGGCTGGGCCAGCAGGGGCGGCTCACCCACCCCATGTACGTCCCCGAGGGCGGCACCCACTACGAACCGGTGACCTGGGAGCGCGCCTTCGACATCATCGCCGAGGAGATCGCCGCCCTCGACTCCCCCGACGAGTCCGTCTTCTACACCTCGGGCCGCACCAGCAACGAGGCCGCGTTCCTCTACCAGCTCTTCGCCCGCGAGCTCGGCACGAACAACCTGCCGGACTGCTCCAACATGTGCCACGAGTCGTCCGGTTCGGCGCTCAGCGAGACCATCGGCATCGGCAAGGGCAGCGTCCTGCTCGACGACCTCTACAAGGCCGACCTGATCATCGTCGCCGGCCAGAACCCGGGGACCAACCACCCCCGCATGCTCTCCGCCCTGGAGAAGGCCAAGGCGAACGGCGCGAGGATCATCAGCGTCAACCCGCTGCCCGAGGCCGGCCTGGAGCGCTTCAAGAACCCGCAGACCCCCCAGGGCATGCTCAAGGGCGCCGCGCTCACCGACCTGTTCCTGCAGATCCGCATCGGCGGCGACCAGGCCCTCTTCCGCCTCCTCAACAAACTGATCCTGGAGACGCAGGGGGCCGTCGACGAGGCCTTCGTCCGCGAACACACCCATGGCTACGAGGAGTTCGCCGAGGCCGCCCGCGCCGCCGACTGGGACGAGACGCTCACCGCGACCGGTCTGTCCCGGGGGGAGATCGAGGAAACCCTCGCCATGGTCCTCGCCTCCGAGCGGACCATCGTCTGCTGGGCCATGGGCCTCACCCAGCACAAGCACTCCGTGCCGACCATCCGCGAGGTCGTCAACTTCCTTCTCCTGCGCGGCAACATCGGCCGCCCGGGCGCCGGCGTCTGCCCGGTCCGCGGCCACTCCAACGTCCAGGGCGACCGCACCATGGGCATCTTCGAGCGTCCCGCGCCCGCCTTCCTTGACGCCCTGGAGAAGGAGTTCGGCTTCGCCCCGCCGCGCGAGCACGGCTTCGACGTCGTCCGCGCCATCCGCGCCCTGCGCGACGGCGAGGCCAAGGTCTTCTTCGCCATGGGCGGCAACTTCGTCTCCGCCTCCCCCGACACCGACGTCACCGAAGCCGCCATGCGGCGCGCCCGGCTGACCGTGCACGTGTCGACCAAGCTCAACCGCTCGCACGCGGTCACGGGCGCGCGTGCCCTGATCCTGCCCACGCTCGGCCGCACCGAACGCGACCTCCAGGGCAGCGGCGAGCAGTTCGTGACCGTCGAGGACTCCATGGGCATGGTGCACGCCTCCCGCGGCCGCCTGGAGCCCGCGAGCGGACACCTGCTGTCCGAGCCCGCCATCGTGTGCCGGCTGGCCCGCCGGGTCCTCGGCGAGAACAGCCGCGTGCCGTGGGAGGAGTTCGAGAAGGACTACGCCACCATCCGCGACCGCATCGCCCGCGTGATCCCCGGCTTCGAGGACTTCAACGCGCGCGTGGCCCGGCCCGGCGGCTTCACCCTCCCGCACGCCCCGCGCGACGAGCGCCGCTTCCCCACCGCCACCGGCAAGGCCAACTTCACCGCCGCGCCCGTCGAGTACCCCGAACTGCCCGAGGGACGGCTGCTGCTGCAGACGCTGCGCTCGCACGACCAGTACAACACCACGATCTACGGCCTCGACGACCGCTACCGGGGCATCAAGAACGGCCGCCGGGTCGTCCTGGTCAACCCAGAGGACGCCGACAGGCTCCGGCTCGCCGACGGGTCCTACGTCGACCTCGTCAGCGAGTGGAAGGACGGCGTGGAGCGGCGCGCACCGGGATTCCGCGTCGTGCACTATCCGACGGCCCGGGGATGCGCGGCCGCCTACTACCCCGAGACCAACGTCCTGGTGCCGCTGGACGCCACCGCCGACACCAGCAACACCCCGGCCAGCAAGTCCGTCGTGGTGCGTCTGGAACAATCGGCGATCGACTGAGCGTTTGCTCAGCGCAGGCAGTCGTAGCGACCAGGACGAACGGAGCCCGCCCCATGGGTGAGCAGCAGCACGCCACGTTTCCCCAAGAGGTCATCGACGAGTACGCGGCGCTCGGCGTCGACCTCGTCGCCATGTTCTCGGCCGGCCACCTGGGCACCCGCATGGGCGTGCAGATCGTCGAGGCCTCGGCGGAACGGGTCGTCGGCACCATGCCCGTCGAGGGCAACACCCAGCCGTACGGGCTGCTGCACGGAGGCGCCTCGGCCGTGCTCGCCGAAACCCTGGGATCCGTCGGCTCCATGCTGCACGCCGGGAGTTCGAAGATCGCGGTGGGAGTCGACCTGAACTGCACACACCACCGCGGCGCCCGCTCCGGGCTGGTCACCGGAGTGGCCACACCGGTGCACCGGGGGCGCTCCACCGCGACGTACGAGATCGTGATCAGCGACGAGGAGGGCCGACGCGTCTGCACCGCCCGACTCACCTGCCTGCTCCGGGACGCCCCCGGCCGCTAGGGCCTGTCCGGCGGATCGGGGCCGACTTCACGCACCGGTGCCTGATCAGTGCGGGTGAGCGGGGTCATGGGTGTCCCCCCGCTCGAGCGAATCCGAGAGGTGGGCAAGGGGACGACAACGCGGCTGGGGTCCCCCTTGGGGGAGTGCGTGCCAGACCCCGCGACGTCGGCATGACCCGCCGGGCAGGCCCTGGGGCGCACACCGACTGGGCACGAACCCCCGGCACCCCTACCGTTCTCCCATGACCGGAATCGGCCCCGTCGAGCCCGTCAACTCACCGGCGGCGGGGGAGAGTCACGACGTCATCGGCGCCGACGCGACACGCCTGACGGACCGTTGGACATCGCGGTGGGAGAAGCTGTGTCGCCCAGGGCCCGCAGGACCACTCTGGCAACGGCCGCGCTCACCCTGCTCGCGGCCGGCATCCTCCTCCCCCGCGTTCTGGCCGACGAGCACCGCACGAAGGTCCCGGACACCCCCGTCCCCTGGCCCGCCAACGTCACCGCCTGGCGGTACCTCGGACCCGCCGGACTCCCCGAAACCGCCGGCGCCCACCCCACCAGCGGCCGCTTCCGCTTCGCCGTCGACGTCCGCAGCGGACCCCCCGTCACCCTCCGGGTCACCGGCGCCGCCTTCACCGGCCTCACCGCCCACGCCCTGCCCGAGGCCTTCACCGTGCACCCCGGCACGACCCGCCGGGTCACCGTGGAGATATCGGTTTCCGACTGTTCGGGTCTGCCGCTGAATGCCGACCTACCATTTCTTGACGTGACGCTCCGTAACACGCGCGCAATACAACACCACAGTTTCATCTTCGGCCGGGCCTACTCCCACGACCTTTTCGAGCTCCTTCGAGGCGCCTGCGCCACTGGGACGGCGTCACAGGCCGGACGGCCAAGCGGAAGTGCAGGTTCTCAAAATGCGGACTGAGGGGAAATTCCGCCAAACCGGCTGAGAGCCCCCTCGGCGGAAGCGCACCATCCACCCCGTCATAACAAGAAAGTCACAAGCCAGCGCACAGCGATGCCCCTGCCTGCAAACCGGGCTTAGAGTCACGGCCAGTCACCGCTCCATCGGGAGTTCGGTACCAGCGCGGCACAAGGCCGCACCCACGAGGGCGCGTGTGCCTGCGGAAAGGACCTGATTGTGCGACGTTCCATGGTGATACTGACCTCCGTCTTCGCGACTGGAGCTCTGACGCTCACCGCCTGCGGCTCCCGAGACGACAGTGGCGGCGACAGCGAAGGCGGGGGTGGCACCACCCTGACGATCGGCGTGGACGCCCCGCTCTCCGGCGAGAACTCCACCACGGGTCTCGGCATCCAGTACGGCGCTCAGATCGCCGTCGACGACGCCAACAAGAACAAGCTCGTCCCCGGCGTCACCTTCAAGCTGAAGGCCTACGACGACAAGGCGCAGCCCGCCACCGGTCAGTCCAACGCCACCACCATCACCGGCGACAAGACCGCCGTCGGCGCCGTCGGCCCGCTGAACTCCGGCGTCGCCCAGACCATGCAGCAGGTGTTCTCCTCGGCCAACATGGTCCAGATCTCCCCCTCGAACACCAACCCCGAGCTGACCCAGGGCAAGAACTGGCAGACGGACAAGAAGCGGCCGTACAAGACGTACTTCCGCACCGCCACCACCGACGAGCTCCAGGGCAGCTTCGCCGCCGACTACGCGTACAACGGCCTCAAGAAGAAGAAGGTCTTCGTCGTCGACGACAAGCAGACCTACGGCGCCGGCCTCGCGAAGATCTTCAACGAGCAGTTCAAGAAGCTCGGCGGCACCGTCGTCGGCACCGACCACGTCAACACCGGCGACAAGGACTTCGGTTCCCTCGTCACCAAGGTCAAGAACTCCGGCGCCGACCTGCTCTACTACGGCGGCCAGTACGACGAGTCCTCCCTGATCACCAAGCAGCTCAAGGGCGGCGGAGTCAAGGTCCCGCTCTTCGGCGGTGACGGCATGTTCGCCTCCACGTACATCGAGACCGCGGGCACCTCCTCCGAGGGCGACCTCGCCACGGCCGTCGGTGTCCCCGCCGACACCCTGCCCGCCGCCAAGACGTTCATCGAGACGTACAAGTCCAAGGGCTACAAGGGTGACTACGGCGCCTACGGCGCGTACTCCTACGACGCCACCACCGCCATCATCAAGGCCGTGAAGGCCGCCGTCGACGCCAACGACGGCAAGGTCCCCAGCGACATCAACGCCCTGCGCTCCTCCGTCGTCGACGGCGTCCAGAAGTCCGACTTCGAGGGCATCTCCGGCAAGGTCGCCTTCGACCAGTACGGCGACACCACCAACAAGCAGCTGACCGTCTACCAGGTCACCAAGGGTGCGTGGAAGGCTGTGAAGACCGGCACCGCCGACCTCGGCTAGGCCAGGCCCAGCAGCGCACAGCAACACCACCACGGGCCGCGCGGGAGGGGACCCCGACCGCGCGGCCCTTGCCACACCCCACCCCAGCACGCGATATGTGCACACGACCACCAGCGACAATGGAGGCCACGCGGTGAACACCCTGCCGCAGCAGCTGGCCAACGGGCTGCTTCTGGGCTCGATGTACGGGCTGATCGCCATCGGCTACACGATGGTGTACGGCATCGTCCAGCTCATCAACTTCGCGCACGGCGAGATCTTCATGACCGGCGCCTTCGGCGCCTTCACGGTCTACTTCTACCTCTTGCCCGACGGCACCTCTATGGCTCTCGCCGTCCCCCTGATGCTGATAGGCGGCGGAATAGTCGCCATCCTCATCGCCGTCGGAGCGGAACGGTTTGCCTACCGGCCCCTGCGCGGAGCCCCACGGCTCGCACCGCTCATCACCGCGATCGGTCTCTCCCTGGCCCTCCAGGAAGTCGTCCGCAACTTCTACCCCCGCGCCGACCGCGCCGTCGCCTTCCCCGGCCTCGACGGCACCCACGACATAGGCTCCGTCACCATCAAGGACGCCGACATCTTCCTCGTGGTCGCCGCCATCGTCTGCATGTCCGCCCTCGCGTTCTTCGTCCGCAAGTCCCGCACCGGCCGCGCCATGCAGGCCACCGCCCAGGACCCGGACACCGCACAGCTCATGGGCATCGACACCAACCGCATCATCGTGATCGCCTTCGCCATCGGCGGGTTCTTCGCCGCCGTCGCCGCCGTCGCCTACGGCCTCAAGTACGGCAGCATCGACTACCGCATGGGCTTCCTGATGGGCCTCAAGGCCTTCACCGCAGCCGTCCTCGGCGGCATCGGCAACATCTACGGCGCCATGCTCGGCGGCCTGGTCCTCGGCGTCGCCGAGACCCTCGCCTCCGCCTACATCGACGACATCCCCGGTATGCACCTCTTCGGCGGCGGCTCCTGGAAGGACGTCTGGGCCTTCTGCCTGCTCATCCTCGTCCTCCTCGTCAGGCCACAAGGCCTGCTCGGCGAACGCGTAGCGGACAGGGCGTGATCACGATGACCGACACCACCACTCGCGGCCTGATCCCGCTGCCCCTCGCCGCGGCCCGCGCGCTCCTCCTCGCCGGAGGCATCGCCACCGCCGCCTCCGCCTTCCTCGCCTGGACCTGGACCAGCGAGTTCCCCGGCGACCTCACCATCACCGGCTACCCCGGCGGCCTCCAGTGGCTGACCTTCATCGCCGGTCTCCTCACCACCCTGTTCGCCCTCGCGGCGTACGACATCCGCCCCCTGCGCGGCCTCATACCCGCCCGCAACAACGCACCCCTGGCGCTCACCGCCCTCGGCGGCTTCGGCGTCACCTGGTACACGATCGTCTCGATCGCCGTCGAACTCGGCGGACTCGCCAACCTCGAACCGGGCGGCTGGGTCGCGGCCATCGCCTCCCTCCTGCCCGTCATCGGCGCCTTCGCCCTCCCCGAGCCTCGCACCGCGAGCGCCAAGGAGAACCTCAAGGCGTACCTCGCCAAGCCCGACGGCATCCCCCCCGCCCAGCCCCTCAGCCCCTGGCTCGAGCGCGCGATCATCACGATCGTCACGATCATCGGCCTGGCGGTGTTCACCTACGGCATCGACACCGAGTACGGCGAACTCTTCGTCGGCTACCTCATCGTCGTCGTCTTCGCCGTCTGGGCCCTGCACACCGCAGGCCTCAACGACCGCTTCTCCCGGATCGTCGCCCGCAACCGCAGCTTCACGCTCGCCATGGGCTTCGCCGCCGCGATCGCGTTCCCCTTCACCCAGACCAACGACCACTACGCCAACATCGGCGTCAACATCCTGATCTTCGGGACCGTCGCCCTGGGCCTCAACATCGTCGTCGGCCTCGCGGGCCTCCTCGACCTCGGATACGTCGCCTTCCTCGGCGTCGGCGCCTACACCGCCGCCCTCGTCTCCGGCTCCGAGTTCTCCCGCTTCTCCGGCGTCCACTTCCCCTTCTGGGCCGCCGCCCTCACCGGCGCCGCCGCATCGCTCGTCTTCGGCGTCCTCATCGGCGCCCCCACCCTGCGACTGCGCGGCGACTACCTCGCCATCGTCACCCTCGGCTTCGGAGAGATCTTCCGCATCGCCGTCAACAACATGGACGGCGACTCCGGCCCCGACCTCACCAACGGACCCAACGGCATCCCGGCCATCCCGGACCTCAACCTCCTCGGGTTCAACCTCGGCGAAGCACACGACATCGGCGGCTTCACCCTCGGCCGCTTCGCCAACTACTACCTCCTCATGGTGCTGATCATGGCCCTCGTGGTCCTGGTCTACACCCGCGCCGCCGACTCCCGCATCGGCCGCTCCTGGATCGCCATCCGCGAAGACGAAACCGCCGCCACCGCCATGGGCATCAACGGCTTCCGCGTCAAACTCATCGCCTTCGCCCTCGGCGCCACCCTCGCCGGCCTCGCCGGCACCGTCAGCGCCCACGTCACCTACAGCGTCGTCCCGACGCCGTACCAGTTCGCCGGCTCCACGCCCCCGAACTCCGCCTTCCTGCTCGCCGCGGTCGTCCTCGGCGGCATGGGCACGGTCGCCGGCCCCATCCTCGGCGCCGCCCTGCTCTACCTCCTCCCGGAGAAGCTCGTCTTCCTCCAGGACAAGTCGCTGCTCGCCTTCGGCATCGCCCTCATCCTGCTGATGCGCTTCCGCCCCGAAGGCATCATCGCCAACCGCCGCAACCAACTCGAATTCCACGAGACCGGCCAACTCGACATACCAGAACAAACGACGCTGTCCGGCGAACCGGCCGCCGTCACCAAGGCGGGGGCGTGAGCACCATGACGACACCTGTACTCGAAGCCCGCAACGTCACCATGCGCTTCGGCGGCCTCACCGCCGTCCGCTCGGTCGACTTCACCGTCAACTCCGGCGAGATCGTCGGCCTCATCGGCCCCAACGGCGCAGGCAAGACCACCTTCTTCAACTGCCTCACCGGCCTGTACGTCCCCACGGAAGGCACGGTCTCCTACAAGGGCACCGTCCTCCCGCCCAAGCCCCACCTGGTGACCCAGGCCGGCATCGCCCGCACCTTCCAGAACATCCGCCTGTTCTCCAACATGACGGTCCTCGAGAACGTCCTCGTAGGCCGCCACACGCGGACCAAGGAAGGCCTCTGGTCGGCACTGCTCCGCGGCCCCGGCTTCAAGAAGGCGGAGAAGGCCAGCGAGGAACGGGCCATGGAACTCCTTGAGTTCATCGGCCTGGAGGCCAAGCGCGACCACCTCGCCCGCAACCTCCCCTACGGCGAACAGCGCAAGCTGGAGATCGCCCGCGCACTCGCCTCCGACCCCGGCCTGCTCCTCCTGGACGAGCCCACCGCCGGCATGAACCCCCAAGAGACGCGCGCCACCGAAGAGTTGGTCTTCGCCATCCGCGACAAGGGCATCGCCGTCCTCCTCATCGAGCACGACATGCGCTTCGTCTTCAACCTCTCCGACCGCGTCGCCGTCCTCGTCCAGGGCGAAAAACTCGTCGAAGGCACCTCCGACGTCGTCCAGGCCGACGAACGCGTCATCGCCGCCTACCTCGGCGAACCCTTCGACGGCGACCCCGGCGCGACGGAAGCCGCCGCGACCGACGCGGCCGAAGCGGAGAGCACCACCGGCACCAAGGGAGAAGCCCAGTGACCGCACTCCTCGAAGTCGAGGACCTCCGGGTCTCCTACGGCAAGATCGAAGCCGTCAAAGGCATCTCCTTCAGCGTCGAAGCCGGCCAGGTCGTCACCCTCATCGGCACCAACGGCGCCGGAAAGACCACGACACTGCGCACGCTCTCGGGCCTGCTGAAGCCGACCTCCGGCAAGATCCTCTTCGACGGCAAGCCCCTGGCCGGCATTCCCGCCCACAAGATCGTCTCCTTCGGACTCGCCCACTCCCCCGAAGGCCGGCACATCTTCCCCCGCCTGACGATCTTCGAGAACCTCCAGCTCGGAGCCTTCCTCCGCAAGGACAAGGAGGGCATCGAAAAGGACGTACAGCGCACCTACGAGCTCTTCCCGATCCTCGGCGAACGCCGCAACCAGGCGGCAGGCACGCTCTCCGGCGGCGAACAGCAGATGCTGGCCATGGGCCGCGCGCTCATGTCCCAGCCCAAGCTCCTGATGCTCGACGAGCCCTCCATGGGCCTCTCCCCGATCATGATGCAGAAGATCATGTCGACCATCGTCGAGCTGAAGTCCCAGGGCACGACGATCCTCCTCGTCGAGCAGAACGCCCAGGCGGCGCTCTCGCTCGCCGACCAGGGACACGTCATGGAAGTCGGCAACATCGTCCTGTCCGGCACCGGACAAGACCTCCTCCACGACGAGTCGGTCCGCAAGGCATACCTCGGCGAAGACTGACTCATCGGCCGTACGACGAGGCCCGCGCCCCCTACTGGGGACGCGGGCCTTGGTCTTTCGTGGCCGCCGGGGTTCAGCCCTTGTTGGCCTTCTTCTCGTCCGCGTCCTGGATCACGGCCTCCGCGACCTGCTGCATCGACATGCGCCGGTCCATCGAGGTCTTCTGGATCCACCGGAACGCGGCGGGCTCGGTCAGCCCGTACGACGTCTGAAGAATCGACTTCGCCCGGTCGACGAGCTTGCGGGTCTCCAGGCGCAGGGTGAGGTCCGCGACCTCGTTCTCCAGCTCCCTGAGCTCCGTGAACCGCGAGACAGCCATCTCGATCGCCGGCACGACATCACTCTTGCTGAAGGGCTTCACGAGATACGCCATCGCACCGGCGTCACGGGCCCGCTCCACCAGGTCCCGCTGCGAGAAGGCGGTGAGCATCAGCACCGGGGCGATCCGCTCCTCGGCGATCTTCTCGGCCGCGGAGATCCCGTCCAGCTTGGGCATCTTCACATCGAGGATGACGAGGTCCGGCTTGTGCTCACGGGCGAGCTCGACGGCCTGCTCACCGTCACCGGCCTCGCCTACGACGCTGTAGCCCTCTTCCTCCAGCATCTCTTTGAGGTCGAGCCGGATCAGGGCCTCGTCCTCGGCAATGACGACACGGGTCGTCAGCGGAGGCACGTGCGACTTGTCGTCGTCGGGCGCGTCTACGGGCTGGGGCGACTCGGGGGCGGTCACGGGGGCTCCTTGTTACGGGCCGGGCAGGTACTGCTGCTCATGCAGCCTACCTAGAGGCGGGGAGCTGCGGTGACCCGGTATGCTTCCGTGCAGCCAGTCCTGCCGGGTTGGTGGAATGGCATACACGGATGTCTCAAACACATCTGCCCGAAAGGGCTTGCGGGTTCGAGTCCCGCACCCGGCACTTCTAACGCAGAAGCGGATGTCCACGTTCCCGTGAACATCCGCTTTTTGATGCACGCAGTCGCGATCACTCACTCAGAGTAGCCGGATGAATTTTCACGGCACTGAGGTTCGACAGAAGGCGCTGGCACTGCTGCGTGGCGGCGCCAGAAACGCAGAAGTCGCTCGGAAGTTCAGCGTTCCACCCGGCACCATCGCCTACTGGAAACACCTGGACCGGGCGAAGCGCGGAGAGTGCCCGGGGAGACACGACCCGAAGTGCCCGCGATGCGATGGCAGAGACCTCGACACAGCGGCATACAGCTACTTGCTCGGCCTCTACTTGGGCGACGGCCACATCAGCCGCTATTCCCAACACCGGGTGCCCAACCTCATGATCGCGTGCGATGAGTCCTGGCCCGGCCTGATGGACGCCTGCGAGCAGGCGATGCGCAAGGTGTTTCCCGACAACGCAGTCTGCCGCGTCCGCAAGACCGGCTGCCGCAATGTGAAGGTCTACTCGAAGCACCTGCACTGCATGTTCCCCCAGCACGGCCCCGGCAAGAAGCACGAGCGCCACATCGCCTTCGAACCCTGGCAGCAGACCATCGTCGACGCCCACCCCTGGGAGTTCATCCGCGGCCTCATCCACTCCGACGGATGCCGCATCACCAACTGGACCACTCGCCTCGTGGCCGGTGAACGCAAGCGCTACGAATACCCCCGGTACTTCTTCTCCAACAAGTCCGACGACATCCGGCGGCTCTTCACCAACACCCTCGACCAGGTCGGTGTCGAGTGGACCACCCTCGCTCGCGGCAGCGACCCCTTCAACATCTCCATCGCCCGCAAATCCTCAGTCGCCCTCATGGACACCCACGTAGGCCCCAAGCACTGACCACGACTACTTGGGACTGTCGTCCTCGCCGATGTGGTGTACCCGGACCAGGTTCGTCGAGCCGGACACCCCGGGTGGCGAGCCGGCCGTGATCACGACCACGTCGCCCTTCTCGCAGCGGCCGTACTTCAGTAGCAGCTCGTCCACCTGGTCCACCATCGCGTCCGTGGAGTCGACATGCGGGCCGAGGAACGTCTCCACACCCCACGTCAGACTCAGCTGCGAGCGGGTTGCGGGCTCCGGGGTGAAGGCCAGGAGAGGGATCGGGGAGCGGTAACGAGACAACCGCTTCACCGTGTCCCCGCTCTGCGTGAACGCGACCAGGAACTTCGCGCCCAGGAAGTCGCCCATCTCCGCCGCCGCCCGGGCGACAGCGCCCCCTTGCGTCCGCGGCTTGTTGTGTTCCGTCAGCGGCGGCAGCCCCTTCGCGAGGATGTCCTCCTCCGCCGCCGCCACGATCTTCGCCATCGTCCGGACCGTCTCGACCGCGTACTTGCCGACGCTCGTCTCCCCCGACAGCATCACCGCGTCCGTGCCGTCGATCACCGCGTTGGCCACGTCAGAGGCCTCCGCGCGCGTCGGGCGCGAGTTCTCGATCATCGAGTCCAGCATCTGCGTCGCCACGATCACCGGCTTGGCGTTCCGCTTGGCCAGTTTGATCGCCCGCTTCTGGACGAGCGGCACCTGCTCCAGCGGCATCTCCACGCCCAGGTCACCGCGGGCCACCATGATGCCGTCGAAGGCCGCGACGATGTCGTCGATCTCCTCGACCGCCTGCGGCTTCTCCACCTTGGCGATCACCGGCAGCCGGCGCCCCGACTCGTCCATGATCCGGTGGACGCCCACGATGTCGCGGCCACTTCTCACGAAGGACAGGGCGATCACGTCGAAGCCCATGCGCAGGGCCCAGCGGAGGTCCTCCTCGTCCTTCTTCGAAAGCGCCGGGACCGAGACCGCCACACCCGGGAGGTTCAGGCCCTTGTGGTCGGAGACCATGCCGCCCTCGACCACCCTGGTGTGGACGCGGGGGCCCTCCACCGACGTGACCTCGAGGCAGACCTTGCCGTCGTCGACGAGGATGCGCTCACCCACAGCGACATCCTCGGCGAGTCCGCCGTACGTCGTGCCGCAGGACCGCTGGTCCCCCTCCGCGCCCTCTTCCACCGTGATGGTGAAGGTGTCGCCGCGTTCAAGGAGTACGGGTCCTTCGGTGAAGTGGCCGAGGCGGATCTTCGGGCCTTGAAGGTCGGCGAGGAGGCCCACGCTGCGGCCGGTCTCGTCGGCGGCCTTGCGGACGTGGTGGTAGCGCTCCTCGTGTTCGGCGTAGCTGCCGTGGCTGAGGTTGAAGCGGGCTACGTCCATTCCGGCGTCGACCAGGGCTTTGATCTGGTCGTACGAGTGGGTGGCGGGGCCCAGGGTGCAGACGATCTTTGCTCGGCGCATGTTTCGACCCTAGACCTTACCGGCGGGTAGGGAATTGGGGAGGCATGTCCACTCAACAACCTTTGGGTGAAGGGCTGTTGACAAGCGTTGAAGTGTGCACCATCCCGCTCTGATGAGCATTTCGTTTGCAAATCCCAACTGTCGCTCACAGCCTCGGCGGTGCCATGGTGAAGCGTGCGTTGACCTGGGCGTGGACGTGTTGGCGTTGGGGTTCGAGGTCGAGGGGGGCGGCTGAGGTGTCCGCCGCGGCTTCGTAGGCCATGGAGCGTGCGCGGCTGGCCTTGCCGACGAAGCGGGGTTCGGGGTCCTCGGCGCCGATGTCGGCGAGTTCGACAAGGGCCGCCAGCGACGTGCCCAGCGCTTCCGCGTACTCCCTCGCCCGCTGGACCGCTTCCCGTACGGCCTGTTGCCGGGCTTCGCGGTAGGCGGGTGAGTCCCGTCGGAGGGCCCACCATGGGCCGTCGACCGTCGTCAACTCCTGGTCGGCCAGCCTGGTCGTGAGTTCACCCAGTGCGGTGAAGTCGGTCAGTTCCGCCGTGATGTGGACGCGGCCGTGGTAGGCGTGGACGCGTTCGCCGCGGCCGTGTTCCTTGAGTTCCGGGGTGACCGAGAAGGAGCCGGTTTCCAGGCGTTCGACTGCGTCGCCGTAGGACTTCAGCAGGTCCAGGACGCCGGCGTTGCGGCGGGTGAGGTCGTCGAGGGCGGTGCGGCGGTCCTTGCCGCGGGCGGCGACGGTGACGCCGATGCGGGCGATCTCGGGGTCGACTTCGAGGTGGGCCTCGCCGCGGACGGCGATGCGGGGGGCGTCGGGGGTGCCGTAGGGAACGGTCATAACGACCCACTCTGTCAGTTTTTAGGTGTTGGGTCATCAGATCGAAACCTGCGAGACCTGTTGCCGTTGGGCATGACCGGGTCAGAATCTACGCGCGTCGTTGACCGTTCCCCGAGGAGATCAAGACATGCCCTTGAACCGCAGGAAGTTCCTGGAGAAGTCCGCCGTGACCGGTGCGGGTGTCGCGCTGGCGGGTGCCGTGGGCGCTCCGGCGGCTCAGGCCGCGGAGGCGAAGATGGGACACGAGAAGCGGTACTCCCTGACGGTGATGGGCACGACCGATCTGCACGGTCATGTCTTCAACTGGGACTACTTCAAGGACGCGGAGTACAAGGACTCGGCGGGCAACGCGCAGGGTCTGTCCCGGATCTCGACGCTGGTGAACCAGGTCCGTGCGGAGAAGGGCCGCTGCAACACGCTGCTCCTTGACGCGGGCGACACGATCCAGGGGACGCCGCTGACGTACTACTACGCGAAGGTCGACCCGATCACGGCCAAGGGCGGTCCCGTCCACCCGATGGCCGCGGCCATGAACGCCATCGGGTACGACGCCGTGGCGCTGGGCAATCACGAGTTCAACTACGGCATCGAGACGCTGCGGAAGTTCGAGGAGCAGTGCGACTTCCCGCTGCTGGGTGCGAACGCGCTGGACGCGAAGACGCTGAAGCCCGCTTTCCCGCCGTACTTCATCAAGAAGTTCCATGTGAAGGGCGCGCCGCCGGTGAAGGTCGCGGTGCTGGGTCTGACCAACCCGGGTATCGCGATCTGGGACAAGGCCTATGTGCAGGGCAAGTTGACGTTCCCGGGGCTTGAGGAGCAGGCGGCGAAGTGGGTGCCGAAGCTGCGGTCGCTGGGTGCGGACGTGGTGGTCGTGTCGGCGCACTCGGGTTCGTCGGGGACGTCGTCGTACGGTGACCAGTTGCCGTACGTCGAGAACTCGGCGGCGTTGGTGGCGCAGCAGGTGCCGGGGATCGACGCGATTCTGGTCGGGCATGCGCATGTGGAGATTCCGGAGCTGAAGGTCACCAACACGAAGACCGGGAAGACGGTCGTGTTGTCGGAGCCGTTGGCGTATGCGGAGCGGTTGTCGCTGTTCGACATCGAGTTGGTTTTCGTGAAGGGCCGTTGGTCGGTCGAGTCGGTCTCGTCCAAGGTGCTCAACTCGAACTCGGTCGCGGACGACCCGAAGATCACCAAGCTGTTGAAGGCCGACCATGACGTGGTCGTGAAGTACGTCAACCAGGTCGTCGGTACGGCGACGCAGACGTTGACGACGGTCGAGGCGCGTTACAAGGACGCTCCGATCATCGACCTGATCACGAAGGTCCAGGAGGATGTGGTCAGGGCGGCGCTGGCGGGCACGGAGTACGCCTCGCTGCCGGTGATCGCGCAGGCGTCGCCGTTCTCGCGGACCTCGGAGATCCCGGCGGGCAAGGTGACGATCCGGGATCTGTCCAGCCTGTACGTGTACGACAACACGCTGGTGGCGAAGCTGCTGACGGGTGCGCAGCTCAGGGCGTACCTGGAGTACTCGGCGGAGTATTTCGTGCGGACGGCGGCGGGTGCGGCGGTCGACGTGGAGAAGCTGACGAACGCGAACAATCGTCCGGACTACAACTACGACTACGTGTCGGGGCTGTCGTACGACATCGACATCGCGCAGGTGGCCGGTTCGCGGATCAAGAATCTGACGTACAACGGTGCCGCGTTGGACGACGCTCAGAAGTTCGTGTTCGCGGTGAACAACTACCGGGCGAACGGTGGCGGCGCGTTCCCGCATGTGGCCTCCGCAACCGAGGTGTGGTCGGAGTCGACGGAGATCCGGACGCGGATCGCGGAGTGGGTGACCGCGAAGGGTGTGCTGGACCCGAAGGACTTCGCGTCGGTGGACTGGAGGCTCACGCGCGACGGTACGCCTGTGTTCTAGAGGTCCAGCAGGGTGATGTCCACGGCGTCGGCGATGGCTTTCGCGCCGGCGTCGTTGACGTGCAGGCCGTCGCCGGCGTTGAACTCGTCGTGGATCCGGTCGGGTTGGTCCGGGTCCGCGACGGCGGCGGCCACGTCCACGATCCCGTCGAAGGGGTGGTCGTCGCCGAGCAGCCAGGCGTTGACCTCGGCGCGTACGGCCTGGCCGCGCTCGGTGTCGTAGCCCTCGTGGACGGTGCCCTTGTAGGGGCCGATCGTGGAGCCGATGACGGTGAGTCCGGCGGTGTGGAGGCGGTCGGCGAGGGTGGTGAGGCCGGCCTTGAACTCGGCCGTGGTGGGGCCTTCGGCGGGTTCCGGGTGGGCGAAGTGACCGGGCAGGCCGAGGTCGTTGAGCCCGATGTGGATGATGACGTGGCTGACGCCGGGGACGGCGAGGACGTCGTGGTCGATGCGGGCCAGGAGGTGCTCGCCGATCTCGTCGGTGAGGAGCCGGTTGCCGGAGATGCCCGCGTTGACGATCCAGCCGCGTTGCAGGCGGCGGCTGAGCTGTCCGGGAAAGCTGTTGTCGGTGCCGGGGGTGGTGGCGGCGCCTTCGATCCAGGAGTCGCCGAAGGCGACGGCGATGCGGGTGCCGGCCGGGGCGAGGACGTCTGCGCCGGCGAGGAGGTGGCCGGTGGCGAACTCCTCGGGGTCTTCCAGTGCGGTGGCGGACAGTTGGTTGCCGGGGACGGCGTGTCCGGTGTCGTAGGGCATGGCGGTGAAGGTGGTCGGTCCGGTGTCGCCCGGCAGGTAGAGGCTGAGGGTGAGTTCCTCGCCCGCGCTCACGGGGAGTTCGACGGGGTCGCTGATCGTCTCCTCGCCGGCGGGGATGGTGATGGTGGGGGTGCCGGAGAAGCGGAGCGGGGTGTCGCTGCCGGGGTCGATGCCGCTGCCTTTGGTGCGCAGCGCGAGGTGGGCGCCGCCGATCTCCAGGGGGGTGGAGCCGTAGCGGTTGGTCAGGTGGATGCGGACGGCCTCGCCGCCGCCGGCCAGGCGCAGGGACTGGCGGACGGTCTGGTCGGTGAAGCCGCGGGACTCGAAGAGGGCGAGGTTTTCGTGGGGGTTGATGGCGGCGGCGCGGTGGGCGGCGGTCCAGGTGGTCGTCATGTCGGAGCCAACCGGGCCGGTGTCCGGGTTCTTCCGCCGCGGCCGGTTTTTTACCGTCCCTCGAGCAGGGGGGTGAGGGTGGGGGCCTGTCGGGCGGGTGGGATCTGGGGGCGGTGTTCGAGGCCGAAGGTGGTGAAGGCCGTGCGGGCGGGGAGGGGGTAGGCGTCCTTGCCGGTGACGGTGTTGAGGATGGTGGCGCTGCGCCAGGCGGCGAGTCCGAGGTCGGGGGTGCCGACGCCGTGGGTGTGGCGTTCGGCGTTCTGGACGTAGACGTGGCAGTCGGCGCCGGAGATGGACGGGTCGAGGACGAGGCGGAAGTGTTCGTCGACGCGGGGGCGTTCGCGGCTGTCGCGGCGCAGGTAGGGGTCGAGTCCGGCGAGGATGCGGTCGAGGGGGCGTTCGCGGTGGCCGGTGGCGAGGACGACGGCGTCGGTGGTGAGGCGGGAGCGGGTGCCCTGCTGGATGTGTTCCAGGTGGAGTTCGATCTTCGTTGTGGAGATTCTGCCCGCGGTGCGGACGCGGACGCCCGGGGTGAGGACGGCGTCGGGCCAGCCGCCGTGCAGGGTGCGGCGGTAGAGCTCGTCGTGGATGGCGGCGATGGTGTCGGTGTCGATGCCGCGGTGGAGCTGCCACTGGGTGGTGCCGAGTCGGTCGCGGACGCTTTCCGAGAGGGCGTGGAAGTAGCGGGTGTAGTCGGGGGTGAAGTGTTCGAGGCCGAGTTTTGAGTACTCCATGGGTGCGAAGGCTTCGGTGCGGCCGAGCCAGTGGAGGCCTTCGTGACCGGTGGGGCGGTTGCGGAGCAGGTCGAGGAAGACCTCGGCGCCGGACTGTCCCGAGCCGACGACGGTGATGTGGTCGGCGGCGAGGAGGGTCCGGCGGTGGGCGAGGTAGTCGGTGGCGTGGATGACGGGCACGCCGGGGGCCTCGACGAGGGGTTTGAGGGGCTCGGGTACGTGGGGTTCGGTGCCGATGCCGAGGACGATGTTCTTCGTGTACGTCCGGCCGAGTGCTTCGGCTTCGCCGTCGGTGTCGAGCTGGGTGAAGTCGACTTCGAAGACGTCGCGTTCGGGGTTGAAGCGGACGGCGTCGACCTGGTGGTGGAAGTGCAGGCCGGGGAGGTTCTCGGCGACCCAGCGGCAGTAGGCGTCGTATTCGGCGCGCTGGATGTGGAAGCGCTCGGCGAAGTAGAAGGGGAAGAGGCGCTCGCGGGTCTTGAGGTAGTTGAGGAAGCTCCAGTGGCTGGCGGGGTCGGCGAGGGTCACCAGGTCGGCGAGGAACGGGACTTGGATGGTGGCGCCGTCGATGAGCAGCCCGGGGTGCCAGCCGAAGGCGGGGCGCTGTTCGTAGAAGACGGCGTCGAGGGCGGTGAGGGGCTGGGCGAGGGCGGCGAGGGAGAGGTTGAAGGGGCCGATGCCGATGCCGACGAGGTCGCGGGGTGCGTCGGGCTCGTGGTGTGGGGGGCGGGGGTTCATCGGGGGGTGGTTCCTTCCACGAGTTGCAGGAGTCCGGCGAGGTCGGCCGGCTGCGTGGTGGGGTTGAGGAGGGTGACCTTGAGCCAGAGCCGGTTTGCTGCGCGGGCTCGGCCGAGGACGGCGCGGCCGTCGGTGAGGAGTTTTCGGCGTACGGCGGCTACGGCGTCGTCGGTGGCACTCGCCGGTCGGAACAGGACCGTGCTGATGGTGGGGGGTTCGTGGAGTTCGAATCCGGGGTGGTCGTGGACGAGCTGCGCGAACTCCCGTGCTCGCTCGCAGACTTGGTCGACCAGTGCGCCGAGTCCTGTGCGTCCCAGGGTTTTCAGGGTGACGGCGATCTTGAGGATGTCGGGGCGGCGGGTGGTGCGCAGGGAGCGGCCGAGGAGGTCGGGGAGGCCGGCCTCGGTGTCGTCGTCGGCGTTGAGGTAGTCGGCGCGTTGGTGGAGGGCGGTGAGGTCGTTGCCGTTGCGGACGGCGAGGAGTCCTGCGGCGACCGGTTGCCAGCCGAGTTTGTGCAGGTCGAGGGTGACGGTGTCGGCGGCGGTGAGTCCGTCGAGCTTCCCTCGATGCCGGTCGCTGAAGAGGAGGGCTCCGCCGTAGGCCGCGTCAATGTGCAGCCGTGTTCTGTGGGCCGCGCAGAGGCGGGCGATCTCGGGGAGGGGATCGATGTGGCCGGTGTCCGTGGTGCCTGCGGTGGCGGCGACCAGGAGGGGGCCTTGGCCTTGGAGAGTCGTGAGGGTGCTTTCCAGGGCTGCGGGGTCGAGGGTGGGGAGGGTGACGGGGTGGGGCATCCCGAGCAGCCAGGCGGCGCGTGGGAGCGAGTGGTGGGCGTTTTCGCCGCAGATCAGCTGGACACCGGGGCCGTGGATTTCGCGGGCCAGGAGAAGGGCGAGCTGGTTGGATTCGGTGCCGCCGGTTGTTACCAGGGCATCGTCGTCGGCTGCGGGATGGTGGGGGCTGGTCGCGCAGTTCCCCGCGCCCCTGGGTGGGTTGCCGTACACCTCACTCGCAAGGTGCCGTGTCACCAGTGCCTCCAGCTCTGACGCCGCCGGAGCCTGGTCCCAGGAGTCGAGGGACGGATTCAGCACTGAAGCGGCCAGGTCTGCCGCTGCGGCCACCGCAAGGGGTGGGCAGTGCAGGTGGGCCGCGCAGAGGGGGTCGGCGGGGTCGGCGGCGCCTTCCGCGAAGGCGCGCACCAGGTGCCGTATGGCGTCCGGATCTCCCTCGTCCGGGAGGACATCCCCCAGCGCGTCCCGCACCCGATCCGCGACCGCCCCCGGTCCACCCGCGGGCAGGGGGCCGCCCCTCAGGCGGGCCCCCTCCTCCAGCGCGTCGAGAACCGTGTCGAGCAACGGGCGCAGGGCGTCACGGCCTTCGGGGCCCGAGGCCAGGGGCGGCGTGTTCATCGTCGACCTCCGGGGGCGCTGGGGGCTTCCAGCTTGGACGCGGTTGCGTGGGCGCGCCCGGAGAGTTCAACGATCCTGACCCGAAAGGGGGTACTCCCGTACGGGGAAAACCCGCTCTACATCTGCCTCACGCGCAACGCCCGTCCCAGGTCGTCGAGTTGGTCGATCAGCTTGCGGCGCAGGGCGGGGATGGGGTCGGCGTCGCGCAGACAGGCCTGGCCGAGGGCCTGGTTGTCCTCGTCGATGGCGTGGTCGGGGAACGCCCAGCGGCCGGCGGCGTCGGCGATGGCGGGGCCCCGGCGGGCGGCGAGGGCGACGGCGTCCTCGTAGTAGCGGGGCACGTACTGCCGTACGAGTTCGGTCTGTTCGGGCTGCCAGAAGCCCTGGGCGGTGGCGGTGAACAGGTAGTTGGAGAGGTCGTCGTGGGTGAACATCGCCTCCCAGGCCTGTGCCTTGGACTCCTCGGTGGGGAGGGCGGCGCGGCAGCGGGCGGCGCCTTCCTGGCCGGTGGCCGAGGGGTCGCGTTCCAGTTCGGCTGCGATGGCGGTCTCGTCGGTGGCGCCGAGGACGGCGAGGCGGGCGAGGACGCGCCAGCGCAGTTCGGGGTCGAGTTCGGGGCCGCCGGGGACGGTGCCGTCGGCGAGCCAGGCGGCGATGGTGTCGGGCTGGGAGGTGACGTTGATGCAGTGGCGGACGGCGATCAGGCGCAGGCCGGGGTTGTCGCCGTCCTCGGTGCGGCGGATGAGGTCGCGGCAGAGGGAGGAGAGGGTGGCGAGGGCGGCGGGGCGCTGTTCGTGGGTGACGTAGCGGTCGGCGACGTAGGTGGAGGCGAAGGCGAGGACGCCCTGGACGAGGGCGAGGTCGGTCTCGTGCGGGAGGTGGGCGCGGGCCGCCTCCAGGTAGGCGGTGGGCGGGAGTTCGCCGTCGCGGACGGCGTCCCGGAGGGCGTTCCAGACGACCGCGCGGGTCAGCGGCGAGGGCAGGCCGGAGAGGCTCTCGGTGACCGCTTTGAAGGACTCGTTGTCGAAGCGGACCTTGGCGTAGGTGAGGTCGCCGTCGTTGAGGAGCAGGAGGGCGGGGCGCTTGCCGATGGGCAGTGGGCCCTGGGAATCGGTCTGGGGGACGTCGAGGTCGAGGCGTTCGCGCAGGACGAGGTGGCGGCCCTCGTCGGCGACGTCCTGGTCGTAGAGGCCGACGGCGATGCGGTGCGGGCGGCTGCCCTTGTGCTCCACCTGGAGGGTGTACGTGCCTTCCTCGGCGCGGGTGACGGTCGGCCGGAGGGTGTCGACGCCGGTGGTGCGCAGCCAGGCGTCGGCCCAGGCGTGGACGTCGCGTTCGGTGGCGGAGGCGAGGGAGTCGATGAAGTCGGCGAGGGTGGCGTTGTCGAACTTGTGGCGGGCGAAGTGGGTGTTGATGCCTGCGAGGAAGTCCTTCTCGCCGAGCCAGGTCACCAGTTGCCGGAGTGCGGAGGCGCCCTTGGCGTAGGAGATGCCGTCGAAGTTGAGGAGGGCCGAGGCGGTGTCGTTGACTTCCTCGGGGGCGACGGGGTGGGTGGAGGGGCGCTGGTCGGCGTCGTAGCCCCAGCCCTTGCGCATGACGCCGAAGTCGACCCAGGTGTCGGTGAAGCGGGTGGCTTCGGTGAGGGTCTGGTAGCCCATGTACTCGGCGAAGGACTCGTTCAGCCAGATGTCGTCCCACCAGCGCAGGGTGACGAGGTCGCCGAACCACATGTGGGCCATCTCGTGGGCGATGACCATGGCGCGGGTCTGGCGTTCGGTGTCGGTGACGGCGGAGCGGTAGACGAACTCGTCGCGGAAGGTGACGAGTCCGGGGTTCTCCATGGCGCCGGCGTTGAACTCGGGGACGAACGCCTGGTCGTAGGAGTCGAAGGGGTACGGCTCCTCGAACTTCTCGTGGTAGCGGTCGTAACACTGCCGGGTGATCTCGAAGAGTTCGTCGGCGTCCGCGTCGAGGTGGGGCGCGAGGGAGCGGCGGCAGTGGATGCCGAAGGGCAGGCCGCGGTGTTCGGTGCGCACGGAGTGCCAGGGGCCGGCGGCGACGGCGACGAGGTAGGTGGAGATCAGGGGGGTGGGGGCGGCCTGCCAGAGGCCCTCGCCGAGGTCGGTGGTGATGCCGTTGGCGAGGACGGTCCAGTCCTCGGGGGCCTTGACGGACAGGTCGAAGACGGCCTTGAGGTCGGGTTGGTCGAAGGCGGCGAAGACGCGCTGGACGTCGTCCATGAACAGCTGGGTGTAGACGTAGGTCTCGCCGTCGGTGGGGTCGGTGAAGCGGTGCATGCCCTCGCCGGTGCGGGAGTACCGCATGACGGCGTCGATGCGCAGTTCGTGCTCGCCGGCGGTCAGGCCCTTGAGGGGCAGCCGGTTCTCCTCGAGGGTTTCCGGGTCGAGGGGGCGGCCGTCGAGGGTGGCCTCCCGCAGTTCGGCCGGCTTGAGCTCGACAAAGGTGTCCGCTTCGGCGCGCGCCGTGAACCGGACGACGGTCTGTGACTCGAAGGTCTCGTCGCCGGTGGTGAGGTCGAGCGCGATGGTGTAACGGTGAACGTCGAGGAGCTTGGCACGGGTCTGCGCTTCGTCGCGCGTCAGTACGGACATGCAGGACATGCTGCCTGATGGCAGGGGCAACTCACAGAGGCGGATCGGTACACGCCTTATGTCCGGTCCTGTTCGAGCTCCCCGGTGTGCGCCCCTTGTCCGCGCTGCACCGGTACCCGGGCATCCGGGTGGGGCAGGGGCCTGCGGGCGGCGTTCTCCTGGTCGCTCTCGCCGTGGTCCTTGACGAGAGCGCGTAGCTCCCGCACCTCGTGTTCGAGGGCGAGGTGGCGCCGGTGGGCGTCGAAGAGGTAGCGGACCTTGGTGCGCAGGGCCCAGGGGTCGATGGGTTTCATCACGAGGTCGGCGACGCCGAGGCCGAAGGCGGTGGAGGTCAGTTCGTGGTCGGCGCCGAAGCCGGTGAGCAGGACGACGGGGATGTGCTGGGTCTGTTCCAGACGCCGCATGTAGCGGACCACGTCGAGGCCGCTGACGCCGGGCATCCGCACGTCGAGGAGCAGGAGGCCGACCTGGCCCCGGAGCACCTGCTTGAGGGCCTCGTCCCCGCTGGTGGCGCGGGCGAGCCGGTAGCCCAGCGGGGCGAGGGCACTCTCCAGGGCGTAGAGCGTGTCCTCATGGTCGTCGACGATGAGGATCTTGGCATCCGAAGGCATGGCCCGACGTCCCTCCCTCGCGGACAGCCAGCCTACGCCCGCGTCCTGACGCGGAGTGCTCGCGGGCTGACAAGGAGTGCACAGCGCAGCATGCCGCTTGCGGGGCGCCGTGTCACCTCCCCGGGGCGTCGGTCGAGGTCAATTGGCCAGTGGGGTGGAGCCGTTCACGGTGTCCTCGGCGATGCGCTCGTGGTGCCTGATCACCTCGGCGATGATGAAATTCAGGAACTTCTCAGCGAAGGCCGGGTCGAGTTTGGCGTTCTCGGCGAGGGTGCGCAGCCGCTCGATCTGGCGGGCCTCGCGGGCCGGGTCGGCGGGCGGCAGCTGGTGGCGGGCCTTGAGGTGGCCGACCTGCTGGGTGGCCTTGAAGCGCTCGGCGAGCATGTGGACGACGGCCGCGTCGATGTTGTCGATGCTGTCCCGCAGACGGGCGAGCTCCTCGCGGACGGCGGGGTCGACGTCACCGGATCCGGTGTTGCTGGTGGTCATGAGCGACAACCCTACGGGCGCGGGGTCAGCGGATCGCAGGCGGATCGGCCGATCGGCGGCGTGGACGACCAGACCTTCGGCGGACCGCCCGATCGGGAGCGTGGGGCGGCATCCTCGGTGGATTGACCCGATCGGGAGGGGGCGGTCAGGTCCTCGGTGGATCGGCCCGACCGGTCGTGTGAGTGGCAGAGTCCACGGTGGATCGGCCCGACCGGTCGTGTGGATGGCAGAGTCCACGGCGGATCGCCCCGACCAGCAGCGCGGGCGATCAGATCCTCAGAACCGGCCCGACCGGTCGTGTGAGTGGCAGAGTCCACGGCGGATCACCCCGACCGGCAACACAGGCGATCGGATCATCGGCGGGCCACCCCGACCAGCAGCACGAGTGGCCAGGCCCACGGCGGGCCACCCCGACCAGCAGCGAGGGGTCAGGCCCACGGCGGACCACCCCGACCAGCAGCACGAGTGGCCAGATCCACAGCGGACCGCCCCGACCGGCAGCATGGGCGACCAGACCCGAAGCACACCGACCCAACCCGCAGCCCAGCCCACCAAACCCGAAACACACCCACCCAACCCGCAGCCCAGCCCACCAAACCCGAAACACACCCACCCAACCCGCAGCCCAGCCCAGCCCAGCCCAGCCCACCAGCCGACCCCGGCACATGACCGATCAGATCCGCGGCGGATCGTCCGGATCCGGTACCTGGTTGCTCCAGCCGCCGGGGACCGTCCGGCTCTCCTGGGCGCGGAAGCGGACCGGGGCCATGCCGACGCGGCGGGTGAACAGGCGGGAGAAGTAGGCGGGGTCGTCGTAGCCGACGCGGCGGGCGATCGAGGCGACGGGGAGTTCGGTGGCGGCGAGGAGTTCCTTGGCGCGGCCCAGGCGGATGCCGAGGAGGTAGTCCTTGGGGCTGCACCCGGCGCCCCGGCGGACGGCGGTGCGCAGTTCGGCGAGGGTCATGCCGTGGCGGGTGGCGTGGTCGGCGACCGACATCGCTTTGAAGGCGTCGCGGGCGAGGGCCTTGAGGACCGGGTCGCCGTCGGGGGCGAGGTCGGCGCGGGCGCGGCGCAGGGCGACGAGGAGTTCGTGGACGGCGGCGCCGGTCTCCACCTCCAGGAGGGGGTTGTCGCGGCGGGCTGCCCGTGCGATGCGGGCGATCACCGCGCGCGGTCCGGTGGCGTCGGACAGGGGCACGACAGGGCGGTCGGGCTCGATGTACCCCAGTTCGGTGTACGTGGCGGTGGCGGGCCCGGTGAAGCCGACGAAGCCCTCGTCCCAGCCGGCCCCCGGGTCGGGCGCGTAGTGGTGCGGGACTCCGGGTGTGAGCCACAGCAGCGCGGGCGCGGTGACTGTCGTGCGCCGGCCGTCGGGAGTCTCGTACCACCCGGTTCCGGTGCTGATGACGACGGCGACGTGGCTGTCGAGGGTGCGGGGACCGACGGTGGGCAGCGGGCCGTACTGGAGTCCGACCCCGAGGCAGACCAGGCCAAGGCGGTGATGGACGGGGCTGGGCGTGAGGAACCGCATCCACGTGTGGTACATCGCGCTCCTTGCCTGCGCTTCGGTCCAAGCAGCGACGATCTTTGTCCATGGACCTGGCCGCCGCCAGTCGTGAGGGTGGAGCCTATGAGCGAGTTCACGGTGGGTGAAACCGATTTCCTGCTGGACGGACGGCCGGTGCGGCTGCTGTCCGGCGCGCTGCACTACTTCCGCGTGCACGAGGCCCAGTGGGGGCACCGGCTGGCGATGCTGCGGGCGATGGGCCTCAACTGCGTGGAGACGTACGTGCCGTGGAACCTGCACGAGCCGCACCCGGGTGAGTTCCGGGACGTGGAGGCGCTGGGCCGGTTCCTGGACGCGGCCCGGGAGGCGGGGCTGTGGGCGATCGTCCGCCCGGGCCCCTACATCTGCGCGGAGTGGGAGAACGGTGGTCTGCCGCACTGGCTGAAGGGTCACGCGCGCACGGGCGACGAGGTGTACCTGGGGCAGGTGGAGCGCTGGTTCCGGCGGCTGCTGCCCCAGGTCGTGGAGCGGCAGATCGACCGCGGCGGCCCGGTGATCATGGTTCAGGCGGAGAACGAGTACGGCAGCTACGGCTCGGACGCCGCGTATCTGCTGCGGCTGGCGGAGCTGCTGCGCGCGGAGGGCGTCGCGGTGCCGCTGTTCACCTCGGACGGTCCCGAGGACCACATGCTCACCGGCGGCTCGATTCCCGGTGTCCTCGCGACGGTCAACTTCGGCTCCGACGCGCGGACGGCGTTCGAGGCGCTGCGCCGGTACCGCCCGGACGGTCCGCTGATGTGCATGGAGTTCTGGTGCGGCTGGTTCGAGCACTGGGGCGGCGAGCATGTCGTACGGGACGCAGGGGACGCGGCCGCGGCGCTGCGGGAGATCCTGGAGTGCGGCGCCTCGGTGAACCTCTACATGGCGCACGGGGGCACGAACTTCGCCGGCTGGGCGGGCGCCAACCGGGGCGGGGGCGCGCTGCACGACGGTCCGCTGGAGCCGGACGTGACGTCGTACGACTACGACGCGCCGATCGACGAGTACGGCAGGCCGACGGAGAAGTTCTGGCGCTTCCGTGAGGTGCTGGCGCAGTACGGTCCGGTGGCCGACCTGCCGCCCGCGCCCGGGGTGCTGGAGGCGGGCGGTGACGTGAACCTGTCCGAATGGGCGTCCCTGTCCGCCGTGCTGGAGGAGCGTGGCGGGCCGCTCCACGAGGGTCCCGTCCCGCCGACCTTCGAGGAGTTGGACGTCGACCGGGGGCTCGTGCGGTACGAGGTGACCGTGCCGGGGCCGCGGCAGCCGTATCCGCTGACCGCGCGGGGGCTCAGGGATCTCGCGGTGGTGTACGTCGACGGGGAGCGGGCCGGGGTGCTCACCGAGGAGGACGTCGAGCTCAAGGAGCCGGTCGCGGGGCACGCGCGTGTGGAGCTGTGGGTGGAGTCGCTGGGGCGGGTCAACTACGGGCCGCGGAGCGGGGAGGGCAAGGGGATCACCGGGGGGCTGCTGCACGAGCGGCAGTTCCTGCACGGGGTGCGGGCGCGGGGGCTGCGGCTGGACGCGCTGGACTCCGTGACCGGGGTCGGCTTCCGGGAGGTCCCGGGGGGTGGCTCGCCGGGGCTGTACCGGGGTGAGGTGTCCGTGCGGGGCGCCGGGGACGCGGTGCTGGAGCTGCCGGGCTGGACCCGGGGGTTCGTGTGGGTCAACGGCTTCAACCTCGGCCGGTACTGGTCGGCGGGCCCGCAGCGGACGCTGTACGTGCCCGGTCCCGTGCTGCGGGAGGGCGGCAACGACGTGTGGGTGCTGGAGCTGGAGGAGGCACCGGTGAACGGGACCGTGCTGCGGCTCCGTGCGCCCGGTCCGACCCACGAGAATCCGCTCACGACCTCGTAGAGTGGAATCGGGTTCAGGGCGTCTTGGGGGTACGGGCGTGACGAACGACGGACCGGTCCAGCACGGCTACCCGCATCTGGAGACGGTGCGGGCGTCGATCAACGCGCTCTACAAGCGGCTGTCCTACGACACCGTCCAGGCGTTCGCGACGAGTGTGGCGCCGGTGGACGTGGCGTTCTGCGACACCGACGATCTCTATCTCGGCGCGCAGCGGGTGGCGCGGGAGCTGGTGCGGCACTACCGGCTGCCGGACGCCCGGTTCGTGGTCAGCTTCCGGGAGATGACCCACGCGGCGAACGTCGAACTCACCGCGGGCCCCGAGTACTTCGTCGAGCTGAACGACCGTTTCCGCTCGCATCGGCGGGACATCGGCGCGGCGCTGGCCCACGAGGTCATGCACGTGTATCTGCACCGGCTGGATCTCTCCTTCCCGGGGGTGCGCGAGAACGAGATCCTCACGGACACGGCGGCGACGTATCTGGGGGCGGGGTGGCTCCTGCTGGACGCGTACCGGGAGGACGCGGCGTCGTCGCAGAAGCTGGGGTATCTCACGCCGGAGGAGTTCGGGTACGTGCTGGCGAAGCGGTCGCTGGTGTTCGGGGAGGATCCGTCGGTGTGGTTCACCAGTGCGCAGGCGTACACGGCGTATGTGAAGGGGATGGCGCAGGCCCGCCAGGACTCCGAGCAACCACCCCTCACCGCGGCGGGCTGGGCGGGCCGGCGCCGCTACGCACGAGACCGCCGCCACGCGCCCGGCCCCCAGCCGGGAGTCCCCTACACCTTCACTCCGGACGGCCCCGGGCGCCTGCGGGTGTCGTTTCCCTGTCCTACCTGTCATCAGCGGATCCGGGTTCCGGTGAGGGGGCGGGTGCGGGCGCGGTGTGCTCTGTGCCGGACGGTTCTGGAGTGTGACACGTAGGGGTGGCGGACCCGGTCAGGCCCCATACATCGGACCCGGTCACGCCCCGTACACCGGGCCCGGCGCCTCCGCCTCGCCGAGCAGCTTCAGGGTCGCTTCCCCCGCCTCCGCGGGGGCCCACCTCGCCCCCTTGTCGGCGGTCGGGCCCGCCCGCCAGCCCTCCATCACCGTGATGCGGCCGCCCTCCGCCTCGAAGACCCGGCCCGTCACTCCCGCGCTCGCCTCGGAGCCCAGCCAGACCACCAGCGGTGACACGTTCTCCGGGGCCATCGCGTCGAAGCCGTCGGTCGGGGCCGCCATCGTGTCGGCGAACGTCTGCTCCGTCATTCTCGTCCGGGCCGCGGGGGCGATCGCGTTGACCTGGACGCCGTAGCGGGCGAGTTCGGCCGCCGCGACCAGGGTGAGGCCGACGATCCCGGCCTTCGCGGCGCTGTAGTTGCCCTGTCCGACCGAGCCCAGCAGGCCAGCTCCGCTGCTGGTGTTGATGATGCGGGCGGTCGGCGTGCGTCCCGCCTTCGCCTCCGTCCGCCAGTGTGCCGCCGCGTGCTTCAGCGGCAGGAAGTGGCCCTTCAGGTGGACCCTGGTCACCGCGTCCCAGTCCTCCTCGTCTAGGTTCACCAGCATCCGGTCGCGCAGGAAGCCGGCGTTGTTGACGAGGGTGTCGAGGCGGCCGTACGTCTCCAGGGCCGCCTCGACGAGGGACGCGGCACCGTCGGTCGTGGCGATGTCGCCGCCGTGGGCGACCGCCTCGCCGCCCGCCGCGCGGATCTCCTCGGCCACCAGGGAGGCCGGGCTGTCGGGGCCCGGGGTGCCGTCGAGGCCGACGCCGAGGTCGTTGACGACGAGCCGTGCTCCCTCGGCGGCGAAGGCGAGGGCGTGGGCGCGGCCGAGACCGCGGCCCGCGCCGGTGACGACGACGACCCGGCCGTCGCAGATTCCGGTCATCTCACGTCTCCTTGTTGATGGTTCACGTCTCCTTGTTGACCGTTGCGGCGTCGAGGAACGCCGGCCGTTCCCCGCCGCCGTGCACCAGCAGTGAGGCCCCGCTGATGTACGCGGCGGCGTTCGAGGCGAGGAACACGGCCGCCGCCCCGACGTCCGACGGCTCGGCGAGGCGCCCGAGCGGGACCGTGCGGGAGACGGCGGCGATGCCCTCGTCGTCGCCGTAGTGCAGATGCGACTGCTCGGTGCGGACCATGCCGACGACCAGGGTGTTGACGCGCACGTCCGGCGCCCACTCCACGGCCATCGAGCGGGCGAGGTTCTCCAGGCCCGCCTTGGCCGCCCCGTACGCGGCCGCGCCGGGCGAGGGCCGGCCGCCGCTGACGCTCCCGATCATGACGATCGAGCCGCGGGTCCGTTTCAGGTGTTCGTAGGCGGCCAGCGACACCGTCAGCGGGGCGAGGAGGTTCAACTCCAGCACGCGGAGGTGCCGTTCGGGTCCGGCGTCGGCGAGCAGCCGGTAGGGCGCTCCTCCCGCGTTGTTGACGAGTACGTCCAGGCGCGGCAGTTCGGCGAAGAACTGCCGTACGGCGTCCGCGTCCCGGACGTCCAGGCTCACGAAGCGCGTCTTCGGCAGCGGGACTTCGGGCGGTCTGCGTGCGCAGACGACGACCTCGGCGCCCGCCTCCGCGAAGGAGCGGGCGATCCCGGCGCCGACTCCACGCGTCCCGCCGGTGACGGCCACGACCCTCCCGTTCAGCTCCATTCACCGCTACCCTTCACCTAACAAACGTTTGGTGGAAAGGTAGCTGATGCTTCCATGGGTGTCTCCACCTCGCCCCCGGAAAAGGGGCCGGAAAAGGACGGGATCGCCGTCGTCACGGTCGACTTCCCGCCGGTGAACGCCCTGCCGGTGGACGGCTGGTTCGCCCTGGCCGACGCGGTGCGCGCGGCCGGCCGGGATCCTCGGGTGCGGTGCGTGGTGCTGGCGGCGGAGGGACGCGGGTTCAACGCCGGGGTGGACATCAAGGAGCTCCAGGCGCGGGGCCCGGGAGCACTCGTCGGCGCCAACCGCGGCTGTTTCGAGGCCTTTTCGGCGGTGTACGAGTGCGAGGTGCCCGTCGTCGCGGCCGTGCGGGGATTCTGCCTGGGCGGCGGCATCGGGCTCGTGGGCAACGCGGACGTCGTCGTGGCGACCGAGGACGCCGTCTTCGGGCTGCCCGAGCTGGACCGCGGCGCGCTGGGCGCGGCCACGCATCTGTCCCGGCTGGTCCCGCAGCATCTGATGCGCGCCCTGTACTACACCTCGCGCACGGTGACGGCGGCCGAGCTGCACGCGCACGGATCGGTGTGGCGGGTGGTGCCACGCGCCGAACTCGACGCGGCCGCACTGGAGCTGGCCCGCGAGATCGCCGCCAAGGACGGGGAGCTGCTGCGCCTGGCCAAGGCCGCCATCAACGGCATCGACCCGGTCGACGTGCGCCGCAGCTACCGCTTCGAGCAGGGTTTCACCTTCGAGGCGAGCGTCAGCGGGGTCGCGGACCGGGTCCGGGACCGGTTCGGGAAGGAAGAGGCATGACCGACAAGACGATGACCGCCGACGAGGCCGTCTCCCGCCTGCGCAGCGGCATGACCCTCGGCATCGGCGGCTGGGGGTCCCGCCGCAAACCCATGGCCCTGGTCCGCGCGTTGCTGCGCTCCGAGGTCACCGACCTGACGATCGTGGCGTACGGCGGCCCCGATGTCGGCATGCTCGCCGCCGCCGGACGGATAAGGAAACTGGTCGCCGCCTTCGTCACGCTCGACTCGATCCCCCTGGAACCGCACTACCGCGCGGCCCGCGAGGCCGGTGCCTTCGAGCTCATGGAGATCGACGAGGCGATGTTCATGTGGGGTTTGCACGCGGCCGCGAACCGGCTGCCGTTCCTGCCGGTGCGTGCGGGGCTCGGCTCGGACGTCATGCGGGTCAACCCGGGCCTCAGGACGGTGACGTCGCCGTACGACGACGCGGAGACGTTCGTCGCGGTGCCCGCCCTGCGCCTGGACGCGGCCCTGGTCCACGTCAACCGTGCCGACCGGCAGGGCAACGGGCAGTACCTGGGCCCCGACCCCTACTTCGACGACCTCTTCTGCGAGGCGGCGGACGCGGCCTACCTGTCGTGCGAACGGGTCGTCGACACCGCCGAGTTGACGAAGGAGGCGGCTCCGCAGTCGCTGCTGATCGGACGGCACACGGTGACGGGGGTCGTGGAAGCCCCGAACGGCGCCCACTTTACGTCCTGCGCGCCCGACTACGCCCGGGACGAGGCCGCCCAGCGGGAGTACGCGACCACCCCCTGGCCGGAGTTCGCCGAGCGCTGGCTCGCATCCTCCGAAGGGGCCGGCTCATGACCGTCACCCGTGCCGAGTACTGCGTGATCGCCTGCGCCGAGGCCTGGCGGGGCGACGGCGAGGTGCTGGCGAGCCCGATGGGTCTGATCCCGTCCGCCGGCGCCCGGCTCGCCCGGCGGACGTTCTCCCCCGACCTCCTCATGACCGACGGCGAGGCCCTGCTCGTGGACATCGACGGCACCGTCGAGGGCTGGCTCCCCTACCGCCGGCATCTCGCCCTCGTCACCGGTGGCCGCCGGCACGTGATGATGGGCGCGAGCCAGATCGACCGGTACGGCAACCAGAACATCTCGTGCATCGGCGACTGGGCACGGCCGAAGCGGCAGTTGCTCGGGGTGCGGGGAGCACCGGTCAACACCCTCAACAACCCGACCAGTTACTGGGTGCCGAGGCACTCCCGGCGGGTCTTCGTGGAGAAGGTCGACATGGTGTGCGGGGTGGGGTACGACCATGCGGACGGTGCCCCCTGTCACCGCATCCCCCGGGTCGTCTCCGACCTGGGTGTCTTCGACTTCGCGACGCCGGACCACTCGATGCGGCTGGCGTCGGTGCATCCGGGGATCACCGTGGCACAGGTGCGGGAGGCCACCGGGTTCGATCTGGTGGTGCCGGACGAGGTGCCGTACACGCGCGAACCGACCGAGCGGGAGCTGCGGTTGATCCGTGAGGTGATCGATCCGCAGAACACCCGGTCCAGGGAGGTCGGCGACTGATGCTGGAGACCGCGTTCACCCGGCTGGTGGGTGTCCGCCGTCCGATCGTGCAGACCGGGATGGGGTGGGTGGCGGGCCCGCGCCTGGTGTCCGCCACGGCGAACGCGGGCGCGCTCGGCATCCTGGCCTCCGCGACCATGACGGTCGACCGGCTCCGGGATGCCGTACGGGAGGTGAAGTCCCGTACGGACGCCCCCTTCGGGGTCAATCTGCGGGCCGACGCGGCGGACGCCGGTGACCGGGTGCGCGTGATCGTCGACGAAGGGGTGCGGGTGGCGTCCTTCGCCCTCGCGCCCTCCGCCGAACTGATCGGCGCGCTCAAGGAGGCCGGGGTGGTCGTCGTCCCATCCGTCGGGGCCCGGCGGCATGCAGAGAAGGTCGCGGCGTGGGGCGCGGACGCGGTGATCGTGCAGGGCGGCGAGGGCGGCGGGCACACCGGGGAGGTGGCGACGACGGTCCTGTTGCCGCAGGTGGTGGACGCGGTGGACATCCCCGTCGTGGCGGCGGGGGGCTTCTTCGACGGGCGGGGGCTGGTCGCGGCGCTGGCGTACGGGGCGGCGGGCGTCGCCATGGGCACCCGTTTCCTGCTCACCTCGGACTCGACGGTGCCGGACGCGGTGAAGACGCGCTATCTGGCGGCGACGGTCAAGGACGTGACGGTGACACGGGCGGTCGACGGCCTCCCCCACCGCATGCTCCGCACGGACCTGGTGGAGTCCCTGGAGAACACGGGCCGTGCGCGCACCCTGCTGCGCGCCACGCGGCACGCCGCCGCCTTCCGCAGGCTGTCCGGCCTGACCTGGCGGCAGCTGCTCCACGACGGCCTCGCGATGCGCCACGGCAAGGACCTCACCTGGAGCCAGGTCCTGCTCGCCGCCAACACCCCCATGCTGCTCAGGTCGGCGATGGTGGACGGCCGTACGGATCTCGGAGTCATGGCCTCCGGGCAGGTCGCCGGGGTGATCGACGACCTGCCGTCGTGCGCGGAGCTGGTGGAGCGGATCATGAAGGAGGCGGAGGAGGTCCTGACCGGCCTCACAGCCTCTCGATGATCGTCACGTTCGCCTGTCCTCCGCCCTCGCACATGGTTTGGAGGCCGAACCGCCCGCCGGTGCGTTCCAGTTCGTGCAGCAGGGTCGTCATCAGCTTCACTCCCGTCGCCCCCAGCGGATGCCCGAGGGCGATCGCGCCGCCGTTGACGTTGACCTTCTGCGGGTCGGCGCCCGTCTCCTTCAGCCAGGCCAGGACGACCGGGGCGAAGGCCTCGTTGATCTCGACGAGGTCGATGTCGTCGATGGTGAGACCGGTCTTCTTCAGGGCGTGGGCGGTGGCCGGTATGGGGGCGGTGAGCATACGGATGGGGTCCTCGCCGCGTACGGAGAGGTGGTGCACGCGTGCGCGTGGCGTGAGGCCGTGTTCGCGCACCGCCCGCTCCGAGGCCAGCAGCATGGCAGCCGCCCCGTCGGAGACCTGCGAGGAGCAGGCCGCGGTGATGGTGCCGCCCTCGATCACCGGCTTCAGGCCGGCCATCTTCTCCAGCGACGTGTCCCGGCGCGGGCCCTCGTCGACCGCGACCTCGCCGTAGGCCACCGTCTCGCGCTCGAAGCGGCCCTCGTCGATGGCCCGCAGGGCCCGCCGGTGGGACCGGAGCGCGAACTCCTCCTGATCCTCGCGGCTGATCCCCCACTTCCCGGCGATCATCTCGGCACCGACGAACTGGTTCACCGCCCGGTCCCCGTACCTCGCCCGCCACCCCTCACTGCCCGCGAAGGGCCCCTGGGTCAGCCCGAGCGGCTCGGCGGCCTGCCGGGTCGCGAAGGCGATCGGGATCATCGACATGTTCTGCACGCCGCCGGCGACGACCAGGTCCTGCGTCCCGGACAGCACGCCCTGCGCGGCGAAGTGCACGGCCTGCTGCGAGGACCCGCACTGCCGGTCCACGGTCACCCCGGGCACCTCCTCGGGCAGCCCGGCAGCCAGCCACGAGGTCCGCGCGATGTCCCCGGCCTGCGGCCCGACCGCGTCCAGGCAGCCGAAGACGACATCCTCCACGGCGGCCGGATCGACCCCCGCCCGCTCCACCAGCGAGACCAGCACCCGCGCACCCAGATCGGCCGGGTGGACCCCGCTCAGTCCTCCCCCGCGCCGCCCCACGGGCGTACGGACCGCTTCGACGATGTAGGCCTCGGCCATGTCAACTCCCTCGGACGAAAGGGCTATTCGCGTACGGCGATCCCGTCCAGCACCATCGACAGGTACTGCCGGGCGATCTCCTCCGGGCTGTGCTGTCCGCCGGGCCGGTACCAGGACGCGGCGACCCACACGGTGTCGCGCACGAACCGGTAGGTGAGGCGGACGTCGAGGTCGGCCCGGAACACCTCGGCCGCGACCCCGCGCTCCAGCGTGGACAGCCAGGCCTTCTCGAACCTGCGCTGCGACTCGGCGAGGAACGCGAACCGCTCCTGCGCCACCAGTTGCTTGCTCTCCTTCTGGTAGATCGCGACGGCCGCGCGGTGCCGGTCGATCTCCCGGAACGACTCGGTGACCAGGGCCTCCAGCGTCTCTCGCGGGCCGAGTTCGGCGCCCAGGACGGCGTCGTAGCCGCCCCAGAGCTCGTCGAGGAAGGTCCGCAGGATCTCCTCCAGCATCGATTCCTTGGAGTCGAAGTGGTAGTAGAGGCTGCCCGCGAGCATGCCCGCGTGGTCCGCGATCTTGCGTACGGTCGTGGCGTTGTAGCCCTGTGCGGCGAAGACCTCGGCGGCGGTGTCGAGGAGTTCACGGCGGCGCGCGGGCGCTGCGGCGCTCACCTGGGGCTTCTTCTTGGTCGGCTTGGTCGGCACGGAGTCATTGTCGTCCTATGCGTGCTGGCTGCTGACGGCGACGACCTCGCCGGTCATGTACGAGGAGTAGCCGGACGCCAGGAACACGATCACGTTGGCCACCTCCCAGGGCTCGGCGTACCGCCCGAAGGCCTCGCGCGCGGTCAGTTCCTCCAGCAGCTCGGCCGAGGTCACCTTCACCAGGTGCGGGTGCATGGCGAGGCTCGGGGACACGGCGTTGACGCGTACGCCGTACTCCGCGGCCTCCAGCGCCGCGCAGCGGGTCAGCGCCATCACGCCGGCCTTCGCGGCGGCGTAGTGCGCCTGTCCGGCCTGGGCGCGCCAGCCGACGACCGAGGCGTTGTTGACGATCACGCCGCCGGAGTCCCTCGCGTCGCGCATCAGCCGCAGGGCCGCCCGGGTGCACCGGAAGGTGCCGTTCAGGGTGACGTCCAGGACGCCGGTCCACTGCTCGTCGGTCATGTCGACGAGGGCTGAGGTGCCGCCGAGACCGGCGTTGTTGACGACGACGTCGAGTCGGCCGTGCTCCCGCAGGGCCGCTTCGAACAGCGCCTGGACCTGCGCCTCGTCCGTCACGTCACAGGGCAGTGCGGCGACCCGCTCGGGCCCGAACTCCCCGGCCAGTTCGGCGCCGTACTCCTTGAGCCGTCGTGGGTGCGCGTCGCTGATCAGGACGCGCGCGCCCTCCTCCAGGAAGCGGCGCGCGGTCGCCCCGCCGATGCCCGCGCCGGCCGCGGCGGTGATGACGGCGGTGCGCCCCTTCAGCAGCCCGTGCCCCGGCTCGTACACCGGACTCTCGACGCCTGTCATGGCGCCACGCTAACCTACCAAACACTTGTTAGGGAAGGACGGTGTCCATGGATCTGGCGTTCACGCAGGAGGACGAGGCCTTCCGCGCCGAGGCCCGCTCGTGGCTGCACGCGCATGTGCCCGCCCGTCCGCTCCCCTCCCTGGAGACCGAGGAGGGCTTCGCGTCCCATCGCGCGTGGGAGGCGGAACTCGCCGCGGACCGCTGGTCGGTGGTCAACTGGCCGACGGCGTACGGCGGCCGGGACGCGGGGATCGTCCGCTGGCTGGTCTTCGAGGAGGAGTACTACGCGGCCGGGGCGCCCGGACGCGTCAACCAGAACGGCATCAGCCTCCTCGCCCCGACCCTCTTCGACCACGGCACGCAGGAGCAGCGGGACCGGGTCCTGCCGTCCATGGCCACCGGGGGGACGGTGTGGGCGCAGGCCTGGTCGGAGCCGGAGGCGGGCTCGGACCTGGCCTCCCTGCGGGCGAAGGGGGTGCGCACGGACGGTGGTTGGCTGCTCAGCGGCCAGAAGACCTGGTCCTCCCGGGCCGCCTTCGCGGACCGCGCCTTCGGGCTCTTCCGCACCGAC
Source organism: Streptomyces sp. SAI-127 (assembly GCF_029894425.1). Taxonomy (NCBI): domain Bacteria; kingdom Bacillati; phylum Actinomycetota; class Actinomycetes; order Kitasatosporales; family Streptomycetaceae; genus Streptomyces; species Streptomyces sp. SAI-127. The sequence goes on along the minus strand of NZ_JARXYJ010000001.1, from coordinate 7,739,245 downwards.
CCCGACACCCCGAAACCCCATCAGGGCCTGACCTATCTGATGTTCGACCTGCGGGCCCCCGGTGTCACCGTCCGCCCGATCCGCCGCCTCGACGGGAAACCGGCCTTCGCCGAGCTCTTCCTGGACGAGGTGTTCGTGCCGGACGAGGACGTCATCGGCGAGCCCGGCCGGGGCTGGCGGATCGCGATGTCGACGGCGGGCAACGAACGGGGCCTGATGCTGCGCTCACCGGGCCGCTTCCTGGCCGCCGCCGACCGCCTGTACGCCCTCTGGCAGTCCCAGGGCGGCCCCCGGGCCACCCGGACCCCGGTCGCGGACGCCCTGATCGGCGCCCGCGCCTACCAGCTGTTCACCTACGCGGCTGCCTCCCGCTTCCTGGAGGGCGAGACGCTCGGCCCCGAGTCCAGCCTGAACAAGGTCTTCTGGTCCGAGTACGACATCGCCCTCACCGAGACCGCCCTCGATCTGCTCGGCGAGGAGGGCGAGTCGGCGGACACCGACTGGGCCGAACGGTACGTCTTCGCCCTGGCCGGCCCCATCTACGCCGGCACGAACGAGATCCAGCGCGACATCATCGCCGAACGCCTGCTGGGCCTGCCGAAGGGACGCCGGTGATGCGCTTCCTCCTCGACGCCGAGCAGCGGGAGTTCACCACTTCCCTGAACACGATGCTGACGGCCGCGGACACCCCGTCGGTCGTACGGGACTGGAGCCGAGGGGACCGCGCGAGCGGGCGCGCGCTGTGGCGCCGTATCGCCGAAGCGGGGGTGTTCGCCCTGGCGGTACCGGAGGCCTACGAGGGACTGGGCCCACGTCCCTTGGAACTAGCCCTGGCCTTCGTGGAGTTGGGGCGGCACGCGGTGCCGGGCCCCCTGGTGGAGACGGTGACGGCGGCGACACTGCTCGCCTCACTGGACGACACGGGCCCGGCGAAGCGGCTGCTCCCGGCGCTGGCCGCAGGCGGGACGATGGCCACGGTCGCCCGCGACCACGGGTACGCCCTGGACGGTGAGGCGGCCGGCATCCGTCTCTCCCTGACGGCCGAGGGCCTGCGGCTGGCCCCCGGCCACGGTCCCGTGCGCCCCTCGCTCGACCCCGCCCGGCGCCTCACCCCCTTGGACCCCGGCGGCGAACTGCTCACCCCGCATCCGCCGTCGGCGGCCGCCCTCGTCACCGCCCGCCTGACGACCGCCGCCCAAGCCCTCGGCGTAGGCCTCGCGCTTCTGGACAGGACCGTCACCCACGTCAAGCAGCGCACCCAGTTCGGCACCTCCATAGGGTCCTTCCAGGCCGTCGGACACCAACTCGCCGACGCCAGGATCGCGTTGGAGTTCGCCCGCCCCCTCGTCCTGGGCGCCGCCCTGACGATGACCGCGGAAGACGTCGCCGCCGCCAAGGTCACGGCGTGCGAGGCGGCGTACCGGACCGCCCGTACCGCGCTCCAGCTCCACGGCGCGATCGGGTACACGGCGGAGTACGACCTGTCCCTGTGGCTCACCAAGGCCCGCGCCCTGCGCACCGCCTGGGGCAGCCCGGACGAGTGCCGCGACACCGTCCTCAGTGGTGGTCGCCGCTGGTGATCTCGCGGTACTCCTCCGCCGTCGGCTTCTCGATGCGCGTGTCGGGCCCGAACATCGCCCGCGCGAGCCCGGCCCGCACCCACTGGGAACGCTTGACCGGCCGCCGTACCCCGTTCGCGTCGACGAGCGGCCCGATCTCGTACGGCGGTTCCTGCTTGTGCTGCGTGAGGGTGTGCAGCTGCTCCTGCCCGAGGGCTTCGTGGACCTCGACGTACTCGCCGTGCGGGAGCCGCCGGATGGTGCCGGTCTCACGGCCGTGCAGCACCTTGTCCCGGTCCCGGCGCTGCAGCCCGAGACAGATCCGCTTGGTCACGATGAAGGCGAGCACCGGCACCACGAACACGGACACCCGCACGAACCAGGTGATCGCGTTGATGGACAGATGCAGATGCGTGGCCACGATGTCGTTGCCGCCACCGATCAGCAGCACCACGTACAGGCTCAGCCAGGCGACTCCCAGCCCCGTGCGGACGGGCACGTTGCGCGGCCGGTCCAGGATGTGGTGCTCGCGTTTGTCGCCGGTGATCCACGCCTCGACGAAGGGGTAGACCCCGAGCGCGAGCAGGATCAGCGGGAAGAGGGAGAAGGGGATGAAGACACCGGGCTCCAGGGTGTGGCCCCAGAAGTTGATCTCCCATCCCGGCATCACCCGGATCAGCCCCTCGGAGAAGCCCAGGTACCAGTCGGGCTGCGCGCCGGTGGTCACCAGCTGCGGGCTGTACGGTCCGAACGCCCACACGGGGTTGATCTGGGCGAGGCCGCCCATGAGCGCCAGCACGCCGAAGGTCAGGAAGAAGAAGCCGCCCGCCTTGGCCAAGTAGACCGGCAGGAAGGGCATCCCGACCACGGACTTGTTGTCGCGGCCGGGCCCCGGGTACTGGGTGTGCTTGTGGTAGAAGACCAGGATCAGGTGGGCGACCACCAGACCGAGCATGATCCCGGGCAGCACGAGCACATGGATCGGGAACAGCCTCGGGATGATGTCGTGGCCCGGGAACTCCCCGCCGAACAGGAAGAACGACAGATACGTCCCGACGATCGGGATCGACAGGATCGCCCCGTCGGCGAACCGGATGCCGGTGCCGGAGAGCAGGTCGTCGGGGAGGGAGTAGCCGGTCAGACCGGTGATGATGCCGAGGAACAGCAGGGTCCAGCCGAACACCCAGTTGAGCTCGCGCGGCTTGCGGAAGGCGCCGGTGAAGAACACCCGCATCATGTGCACGAGCATGCCGGTGACGAAGACCAGCGCCGCCCAGTGGTGGATCTGCCGGATGAGCAGTCCGCCGCGCACGTCGAAGCTGATGTCGAGCGTGGACTCGTAGGCCCTGGTCATCACCACGCCGTTGAGGGGCTCGTAGGAGCCGTGGTAGACGACCTCGACCCCGCTGGGCTCGAAGAACAGGGTGAGATAGACGCCCGTGAGGATCAGGATGAGGAAGCTGTAGAGACAGATCTCGCCCAGCATGAACGACCAGTGGTCCGGAAAGACCTTGCGCATGTTGGCCTTGGCCAGCGCGTACAGGCCCAGCCGTCCGTCGGCCCAGTCGGCGAGCTTCTCGCCCTTTCCGGCCTCTCCGCCACGGGTGCCCTTGTTCACCGATCGTGCGCCGTCCATGAGTCGTCGCCTCCCCGTCGGATCAACCTCAGGGTGGCACGGCGCGCGGGTGATGCCAACGGGGCGGGCAGCCTCCTGAACCCGACCCCTCCGCTCTCCTCACTCACCTGCGTTCGCTATTTTGTTCGCCGCCGTCCCCACCGGCTCGATCATCGCCCCTGTCACTCCGAGGAGCCGGCCGTGGAACCCGAATCCGCCGTCACCACCTGCTATCGCCATCCGGCGGTGGAGTCCCATGTCCGCTGTATCCGCTGCGAGCGGTACATCTGCCCGGACTGCATGCGGGAGGCGGCCGTGGGCCACCAGTGCCCGGAGTGTGTGCGAGAGGGGGCACGGTCGGTACGGCAGGCCCGGACCGCGTTCGGCGGTCGGATCACGGCCGTCCCCCTGGTGACGTACATCCTCATCGGCCTCAACGTTCTCGCCTACGTCGGCGAGCTCGTGCGTCCGGCGATCGTGGACCGCTTCGAGATGCTGGGCGCCGGGCTCGTGGGCCCGGACGGCGGCCACTACGTCTGGCAGGACACCTACCCTGCCGACTTCCACGCCGAGGGTGTCGTCGACGGCGAGTGGTACCGCCTGCTGACCGGTGCGTTCCTCCATCTGCCGCCCACCGAGGGCACGTTCGGCATCCTGCACATCGTGATGAACATGGTGTCGCTGTGGAACATCGGCCGGGTGGTGGAGGTCCAGCTCGGCCGTCTCAGGTACGTCGTCCTCTATCTGCTGTCCGCGCTCGGCGGCTCGGTCCTCGTCCTGCTGATCGCACCCGGCGATCACACGCTCGGCGCCTCCGGCGCGATCTTCGGGCTCGGCGCCGCGTACTACGTGATGGCCCGCCGCCTCGGCGCCGACATGGCCGTCGTGAACCGCTTCATGGCGGGCCTGCTGCTGTGGCTGGTGATGTCGGCGTGGCTGACGTCCTGGGAGGGCCACCTCGGCGGCCTGCTCGCCGGAGCCGTCGTCACGCTCGCCTACGCCTACGCTCCCCGGGACGGCCGTCGTACTTTGGTGCAGGCTGGAGCATGTGCCGTACTGCTGGTGGTGCTCCTGGTCTCTGCCTGGGCCAAGGTCGCCGAACTGACGGGAGCGCAGTGAAAGGCGCCCGCCTGCTGCTCCTCGCGGCCGTCCCCGTGGTCGCCACGGCGTCGGTCTACCTCTTCGCGCCCGAGGACTCCGGCGCGGGAGGAGCGGGCCCCGACCTCTCCTCGGCCTACCGCTCACAGGCGGCCCAGGACGCCGAGGGCGCCCAGGGCGCCAAAGCCTGGGCCGAGCGGTCCGAGGGGGCGAAGAGCGCGGAGGACAAGGCGGTCGTCGCCGACCTGCCGCCGGGCCTGGCCGCCCCCGCCAAGAAGGAGCTCGCCCAGCAGCTCGTGGCCAGCGCCGAGAACTCCACCCTCGACTGGCGCAGCGCCTACGCCTACATCGAGGACATCGGCGACGGCCAGGGTTACACGGCCGGCATCATCGGCTTCTGCACCGGCACCAACGACCTGCTCACCCTCGTCGAGGGCTACACGAAGGCCCACCCCGGCAACGGTCTCGCGAAGTACCTCCCCGCGCTGCGCGCGGTCGACGGCACGGACTCCCACGAGGGCCTGGACCCGGGCTTCACGGCCGCCTGGAAGGCGGAAGCCAGGGTCCCCGCCTTCCAGAAGGCCCAGGACACGGCACGTGACCGCGTCTACTTCGACCCCGCCGTGCGCCTCGCCAAACTCGACGGCCTCGGCGCCCTCGGCCAGTTCGTGTACTACGACGCGATGGTCTTCCACGGCCCCGGCACCGACCCCACCGGCTTCTACGGCCTGCGCGAACGCGCCCTCCAGAAGTCCGACAGCCCGACCGAGGGCGGCTCGGAGAAGGCCTACCTGGACACCTTCCTCGACCTCCGCGAGGACGCCATGCGCACCCGCGACGCGGACATCGACACCACCCGCGTCGACACCGCGCAACGACGCTTCCTGAACGACGGGAACCTGGACCTGAGAACACCGCTGGAGTGGCAGGTGTACGGGGAGACGTTCCGGGTGCCGTAGGAGAACATGCGACGGCGCCTGCCCTTTGGTCCGGTCGGGGACGTGGGGGACAGGCGCCGTCAGTGTTCCGTACGCCTTTGTACGGGACGTTTTCTGTGGCCGTCAGACCATCAGGGATCGATCCGTCGGCCGGATCGGCGCGGGCAGTTCACTCGCGCCGGTCAGGAAGCGGTCGCAGCCGCGGGCGGCCGAGCGGCCCTCCGCGATCGCCCACACGATGAGCGACTGGCCGCGGCCGGCGTCACCGGCGACGAAGACGCCCGGCACGTTGGTCTGGAAGTCGGCGTCGCGGGCGATGTTCCCGCGCTCGTCGAGCTCCAGGCCGAACTGGTCCACGAGACCGTTCTCGCGGTCGGTGCCGGTGAAGCCCATGGCGAGGGTGACCAGCTGGGCGGGGATCTTGCGCTCCGTGCCCGGCTTCGGGGTCAGCTTGCCGTCGATGAACTCGACCTCGGTGAGGTGCAGCCACTGGACGTTGCCGTCCTCGTCGCCCTCGAAGTGGGTCGTCGAGACGGAGTAGACCCGCTCGCCGCCCTCCTCGTGCGCGGAGGTGACCTTGTAGAGCATCGGGAAGGTCGGCCACGGCTGGTGCGGGGCACGGTCCTCGCCCGGCCGCGGCATGATCTCCAGCTGGGTGACCGAGGCCGCGCCCTGACGGTGGGCGGTGCCCACGCAGTCGGCGCCGGTGTCGCCGCCGCCGATGACGATGACGTGCTTGCCCTCGGCCGTGATGGGGGGCGCCACGTAGTCGCCCTCCTGCACCTTGTTGGCCAGCGGCAGGTACTCCATGGCCTGGTGGATGCCCTTGAGCTCGCGGCCGGGGACCGGCAGGTCACGGGCGGTCGTGGCACCGGCGGCGATGACGATCGCGTCGTAGCGCTTCTTCAGGTCGGTCGCCCTGAGGTCGCGGCCGATCTCGATGCCGGTGCGGAAGCGGGTCCCCTCCGCGCGCATCTGCTCGATACGGCGGTTGATGTGCCGCTTCTCCATCTTGAACTCGGGGATGCCGTACCGGAGAAGGCCTCCGATACGGTCCGCGCGCTCGTAGACGGCGACGGTGTGACCGGCCCGCGTGAGCTGCTGCGCGGCGGCCAGACCGGCGGGGCCTGACCCGATGACCGCGACGGTCTTGCCGGACAGGCGCTCCGGGGCCTGCGGCTCGACGTCACCGCTGTCCCACGCCTTGTCGATGATCGAGACCTCGACGTTCTTGATGGTCACGGCCGGCTGGTTGATGCCGAGCACACACGCCGACTCGCAGGGAGCCGGGCACAGGCGACCGGTGAACTCCGGGAAGTTGTTGGTCGCGTGCAGACGCTCGGAGGCGGCGGACCAGTCCTCGCGGTAGGCGAAGTCGTTCCACTCGGGGATGAGGTTCCCGAGCGGACAGCCGTTGTGACAGAACGGGATGCCGCAGTCCATGCAGCGGCTGGCCTGCTTGCTGATGATCGGCAGCAGGGAGCCGGGGACGTAGACCTCGTTCCAGTCCTTCAGACGTACGTCGACCGGGCGGGACTTGGCGACCTCACGGCCGTGGTTCAGGAAGCCCTTCGGGTCAGCCATTGATCGCCGCCTCCATCATCTTCTCGGTGATCTCGGACTCGGAGAGTCCCGCCTGCTCGGCGGCGTCCTTGGCGGCGAGCACTGCCTTGTACGTGCTGGGGATGATCTTGCTGAAGCGCTCGACGGCGGTGTCCCACTCGGCGAGCAGCTTCTCGGCGACCGTGGAGGCGGTCTCCTCCTGGTGGCGGCGCACCACGTCGTGCAGCCACTGCTTGTCGGCGTCGTCGAGCGCTTCGACGGCGCCCGCGTTGCCGACGTTGACGTTGTCGGGGTCGAGGTCGATCACGTAGGCGATGCCGCCGGACATGCCGGCCGCGAAGTTGCGGCCCGTCTCGCCGAGGACCACCGCGTGACCGCCGGTCATGTACTCGCAGCCGTGGTCGCCCACGCCCTCCGAGACCACCAGCGCACCGGAGTTGCGGACGCAGAACCGCTCGCCCGAACGACCGCGCAGGAACAGCTCGCCACCGGTCGCGCCGTAGGCGATGGTGTTGCCCGCGATCGTCGAGAACTCGGCGAGGTGGTCGGCACCCCGGTCCGGCCGCACGATCACCCGGCCACCGGAGAGGCCCTTGCCGACGTAGTCGTTGGCGTCGCCCTCCAGGCGCAGCGTGACACCGCGGGGCAGGAAGGCGCCGAAGGACTGGCCGGCGGAGCCCGTGAAGGTGATGTCGATGGTGTCGTCGGGCAGGCCCGCGCCACCGAACTTCTTCGTCACCTCGTGGCCGAGCATGGTGCCGACCGTGCGGTTGATGTTGCGGATCGCGACCTGGGCGCGCACCGGCTGGGCGTCGGTCGCCGAGTCGGCGGCCAGGGCGTCGGCGGCGAGCTTGATGAGCTCGTTGTCGAGCGCCTTCTCCAGGCCGTGGTCCTGCTCGATGACCTGGTGCAGCGCCGAGCCCTCGGGCAGCTCGGGCACGTAGAAGAGCGGGGACAGGTCCAGGCCCTGCGCCTTCCAGTGGTTGACGGCTCGCTCGACGTCGAGGGTCTCGGCGTGGCCGACGGCCTCCTCGATGGAGCGGAAGCCCAGCTCGGCGAGGAGCTCGCGGACTTCTTCGGCGATGAACTTGAAGAAGTTCACGACGTACTCGGCCTTGCCGGTGAACCGGTCGCGGAGCACCGGGTTCTGGGTGGCGATGCCGACCGGGCAGGTGTCCAGGTGGCAGACGCGCATCATGACGCAGCCGGAGACGACGAGCGGCGCGGTCGCGAAACCGAACTCCTCGGCGCCGAGCAGCGCGGCGATGACGACGTCACGGCCGGTCTTGAGCTGACCGTCGGTCTGCACGACGATGCGGTCGCGCAGGCCGTTGAGCAGCAGGGTCTGCTGGGTCTCGGCGAGACCGAGCTCCCAGGGGCCGCCCGCGTGCTTCAGGGAGGTCAGCGGGGAGGCACCGGTGCCACCGTCGTGACCGGAGATCAGGACGACGTCCGCGTGCGCCTTGGACACACCCGCCGCGACCGTGCCGACGCCGACCTCGGAGACCAGCTTCACGTGGATCCGCGCCTGCGGGTTCGCGTTCTTCAGGTCGTGGATCAGCTGGGCCAGGTCCTCGATGGAGTAGATGTCGTGGTGCGGCGGCGGGGAGATCAGACCGACACCCGGGGTGGAGTGACGGGTCTTGGCGACCCAGGGGTAGACCTTGTGGCCGGGCAGCTGGCCGCCCTCGCCGGGCTTGGCGCCCTGGGCCATCTTGATCTGGATGTCGTCCGCGTTGACCAGGTACTCGGAGGTCACACCGAAGCGGCCGGAGGCGACCTGCTTGATCGACGAACGGCGCGCCGGGTCGTACAGCCGGTCCGCGTCCTCGCCGCCCTCACCGGTGTTGGACTTGCCGCCCAGCTGGTTCATGGCGATGGCGAGGGTCTCGTGCGCCTCCTTGGAGATGGAGCCGTACGACATGGCGCCGGTGGAGAAGCGCTTGACGATCTCGGAGACCGGCTCGACCTCGTCGACGGAGATCGGCTGACGGTCCGACTTGAAGCCGAACAGGCCGCGGAGCGTCATCAGGCGCTCGGACTGCTCGTTCACGCGGTCCGTGTACTTCTTGAAGATGTCGTAGCGGTTCGCGCGCGTCGAGTGCTGGAGGCGGAAGACCGTCTCCGGGTCGAACAGGTGCGGCTCGCCCTCACGGCGCCACTGGTACTCGCCGCCTATCTCGAGCGCGCGGTGCGCGGGCGCGATGCCGGAGGCGGGGTACGCCTTGGCGTGCCGGGCGGCGACCTCCTTGGCGATGACGTCGATGCCGACACCGCCGATCTTGGAGGCCGTACCGCTGAAGTACTTCTGGACGAAGCCCTCTTCGAGACCGACGGCCTCGAAGACCTGGGCGCCGCGGTAGGAGGCGACGGTCGAGATGCCCATCTTCGACATGACCTTCAGTACGCCCTTGCCCAGGGCGTAGATCAGGTTGCGGATGGCCTGCTCGGGCTCGAGGCCGTTCAGGAAGGTGCCCGCGCGCAGGAGGTCCTCGACGGACTCCATGGCGAGGTACGGGTTCACGGCCGCGGCGCCGAAGCCGATCAGCAGGGCGACGTGGTGGACCTCGCGGACGTCACCGGCCTCGACCAGCAGGCCCACCTGGGTGCGCTGCTTGGTGCGGATGAGGTGGTGGTGGACGGCCGCGGTGAGCAGCAGCGACGGGATCGGCGCGTGCTCGGCGTCCGAGTGGCGGTCGGAGAGGACGATCAGCCGGGCGCCGTTGTCGATGGCGGCGTCGGCCTCGGCGCAGATCTCCTCGATGCGCGCGGCGAGGGAGTCGCCGCCGCCGGAGACCCGGTACAGGCCGGAAAGGGTCGCGGCCTTGAAGCCGGGCATGTCGCCGTCGGCGTTGATGTGGATGAGCTTGGCCAGCTCGTCGTTGTCGATCACCGGGAAGGGCAGCACGACGGAGCGGCAGGAGGCGGCGCTCGGGTCGAGCAGGTTGCCCTGCGGGCCGAGGGAGGAGCGCAGCGAGGTGACGAGCTCCTCGCGGATCGCGTCCAGCGGCGGGTTGGTGACCTGCGCGAACAGCTGGGTGAAGTAGTCGAAGAGCAGGCGCGGTCGCTCGCTCAGCGCGGCGATCGGCGAGTCCGTACCCATCGAACCGATCGGCTCGGCAGCGGCCTTGGCCATCGGCGCGAGGAGGACGCGCAGCTCTTCCTCGGTGTAGCCGAAGGTCTGCTGGCGGCGGGTGACCGAGGCGTGGGTGTGCACGATGTGCTCGCGCTCGGGCAGGTCGCCGAGCTCGATCTCGCCGGCCTCCAGCCACTCCGCGTACGGCTGCTCGGCGGCGAGGCCGGCCTTGATCTCGTCGTCCTCGATGATGCGGTGCTCGACGGTGTCGACGAGGAACATCCTGCCGGGCTGGAGACGGCCCTTGCGGACGACCTTGGCGGGGTCGATGTCGAGGACGCCGACCTCCGAGCCGAGGACGACGAGGCCGTCGTCGGTGACCCAGTAGCGGCCGGGGCGAAGCCCGTTGCGGTCGAGGACCGCGCCGACCTGCTTGCCGTCGGTGAAGGTGACACAGGCCGGACCGTCCCAGGGCTCCATCAGGTTGGAGTGGAACTGGTAGAAGGCACGGCGGACCGACTCCATGGAGTCGTGGTTCTCCCACGCCTCCGGAATCATCATCAGCACGGAGTGCGGCAGCGAACGGCCGCCCAGGTGCAGGAGTTCGAGCACCTCGTCGAAGGACGCCGAGTCGGAGGCGTCCGGCGTACAGATCGGGAAGACGCGCTCGAGGGCCTTGTCGTCGTTGCCGAAGAGGTCCGAGACCAGCTGGGACTCGCGGGCCGCCATCCAGTTGCGGTTGCCCTTGACGGTGTTGATCTCACCGTTGTGCGCGACGAAGCGGTACGGGTGCGCGAGCGGCCACGACGGGAAGGTGTTCGTGGAGAACCGGGAGTGCACGAGCGCGATCGCGGAGGCGAAGCGGCGGTCGGACAGGTCCGGGAAGAAGGGCTCCAGCTGGCCGGTGGTCAGCATGCCCTTGTAGACGATCGTGCGCGCGGACAGCGAGGGGAAGTAGACGTCGACCTCGCGCTCGGCGCGCTTGCGCAGCACGAAGGCCTTGCGGTCGAGGTCGATGTCCGTGGCGGGCACGGCGGAGCCGTCGCCGACGAAGATCTGACGGAACGCCGGCATCGTCGAGCGGGCGGTGGCGCCGAGCAGCTCCGGGGCGACCGGGACCTCGCGCCAGCCGAGGACGGTGAGACCCTCCTCGGCGGCGATCGTCTCGATGTGTGAGACGGCGTCCTCGACGCCGTCCTCCGGCAGGAAGGCGGTACCGACGGCGTACGCACCGGCCGCGGGCAGCTCGAAGCCGGCCACCTCGCGGAAGAAGGCGTCCGGAACCTGGGACAGGATGCCCGCGCCGTCACCCGAGTCGGGCTCGGCGCCGGTGGCACCGCGATGCTCCAGGTTGCGCAGAACCGTGAGCGCCTGCTCGACCAGCGCATGGCTCGCCTCGCCGGTGAGGGTGGCCACGAAGCCGACGCCACAGGCGTCCTTTTCGTTGCGGGGGTCGTACATACCCTGCGCAGCAGGGCGAGCATCCATGAACGACCACTTCTGGCCACTCGTGGAGTGCTGGGACGGCTGGCGCGGCGTACGCATCGGCTCTCCCGTCGTCGTCAATTGGCATATTCAGCTTGCCGAGGGACGACGTTGGCCCTCTGCGTAAGTGCAAAATTTCGTGCAGGTTACATGATGGAGCGGATCTCGGGAACCGGATACTCCGTTCCAACATGCGGACGCCACGCGGTGCGAGGGGGGTGTCGCACACGTGGCTTGAAGTATGTGGGGACCGAGCCGGACCGATCGGTCAGATCGTCGTCCGTCGGCCCAGGGGCGGCGAAGGCGTCGTCGCCGACCCCGCGTGTGCGCCGCAAGCGTCATTGCCCGCAGCGCTTACGGCTCATGCCCAGTGGTTAAGCATTCGAAACCAGTGAGTAACGGCTACTTATGCGGCCCATCGCATAAGTAGCAGCCGACCTATCCTACGGCCGTTCCGAACAAACTGCCCAGGGCGTACGTCACACCGGCCGCCGCACCTCCCAGAGCGAGCTGCCGGAGTCCGCTGTACCACCAGGTCCGCGCGGTCACCCTGGCCACCACGGCACCGCACGCGAACAGCCCGACGAGAGCGAGCAGCAGGGCGGGCCACAGAACGGTCGCACCGAGCAGATACGGCAGTACGGGCAGCAGGGCGCCCAGGGCGAAGGACCCGAAGCTGGACACGGCGGCGACGAGCGGCGAGGGCAGGTCACTCGGGTCGATCCCCAGCTCCTCACGGGCGTGGATCTCCAGGGCCTGCTCGGGATCCCTCGACAACTGGCGCGCGACCTCGCGCGCCAGCTCGGGCTCGACACCCCGCCCCTCGTACAGGGCCGCGAGTTCGGCCTCCTCGTCCTGGGGGTGCTTGCGCAGCTCCCGGCGCTCCACATCCAGCTCGGCCTCGACGAGCTCGCGCTGGGAGGCGACGGAGGTGTACTCACCGGCGGCCATGGAGAAGGCACCGGCGGCGAGTCCCGCGAGTCCGGTCAGCACGATGGTGTTCTGACCGACGGACCCGCCGGCGACTCCGGTCATCAACGCGAGGTTGGAGACCAGTCCGTCCATGGCACCGAAGACGGCGGGCCTGAGCCAGCCGCCGTTCACATCCCGGTGCGTGTGGTTGTCCCGGTGCGCCTCGTGCAGTGGCGCCTCGATGTCGATGATGGCCATTCCGGTCCCCCAGGGAAGCTAAGCCAAAGCTAACTTTGGACAAGTTCTAAGTCTTAACAACGCACAGACTACGACGGTCCATTCCCGCCCGCCAGCAAGGAAAGGCTCGGCTAACCTGCGGCTTTACCTTCGAATGCGCAGACGATCAGAGCACCGCTCAGATGTCGACCGGGTGATGCTGAGGCCTCGGAGGCTCAGGTCAACCGCCGATGGTGGGACACATGCGCAAAGGGTTCCGCGCCCCATGAGGAACCCCCTCTGGGAGAGGCCGCGTATGGCATCGATCGCCTGCATTCCCCCGGTCCCGGCGCCCGAGGACGCCGCCGGACTCCGCGAGCGGGCCCGCGGCGCCCTGCTGGGCCTGGCGGTCGGGGACGCCCTGGGAGCCCCCGCCGAGAACATGAAGCCGTCGGAGATCCGCGCCCGCTGGGGCCGTATCGAGGGCTATGTGCTGGACGAGCCGGCCGGCACGGACGACACCGAGTACACGATCTTCTCCGGCCTGCTCCTCGCCCGGCACGGCTCCGCCCTCACGCCGTCCCATGTGGAGGCGGCCTGGCACGAGTGGATCGCGGACCGCGACGAGGGCCCGTTCCGGGGCGCGGGCTTCAGCGAGCGCGGCACGCTGGAGAACCTGCGCCGCGGCCTGGCGGCCCCCATCTCGGCCCAGCACCGCCACGCCTGGAGTGACGGCCTGGCCATGCGGGCGGCCCCCTTCGGGGTCTTCGCGGCGGGCCGCCCCGCGGAGGCGGCCCGCCTGGTGGCGATCGACGGTTCGGTGAGCCACGACGGCGAGGGCATCTACGGCGGCCAGGCGGTGGCGGCGGGAGTGGCGGCGGCGATGGCGGGTGCCCCCACCGTCGCCGTCGTCGCGTCCGCGCTGGCGGTGATCCCCGACGACAGCTGGACGGCCCGGTCCCTGCGCCGGGCCGTGGCCGTGGCGCACCGGGGCGAGAGGGCGGTCCGCTCCGCGGTGGTGATCGGCGGCTACCCGTGGACCGACCTGGCCCCGGAGGCGGTGGCCCTGGCCTTCGGCGCGTACGCGGCCGCCGACGGCGACTTCCGCGAGGCGGTCCTGACGGCGGTGAACATGGGGAGGGACGCGGACACGACGGCGGCGGTGGCGGGGGCCCTGGCGGGAGCGACGAGGGGCGCGTCGGCGATCCCGGCCGAGTGGGCCTCGGCGATCGGCCCGGCGAGAGGCAGCTGCCTCCCCTCCATGGCGGGCCATCACGTACTGGACGTGGCGGAGTTGCTGGTGGCGGGCGAGGACGAGAAGTGGTCCCCGACCGGCCTCACCCGGCAACCCTGGCCACCTCAGGACCCGGACGCCTTCACGCTGGTGGCGGACGGCGACGCAGGGGCGGACCAATGAGGCCGCCGGGCCCTTGGTGGGAAGCCCCGGGCCCCACGCCCACGCGGAACGGCTACGCCGAACCCACTCTCACGGCGAAGCCGCCCCAACCCGCGGCCGCCGACGGCGAGTTCGCCCCACAGGGGCCACCGGCACCCGACCACGAAAGCTGCACGGGTGGTGCGGGTGGGAACCCAAAGGCCGAAGGCGAAGCCGAGGCTGGGCAGAGAGTCCAGGGCCTCCTCCTCGGCCTGGCCGCAGGCGACGCCGCCGGCTGGCCCGCCGCCCGCCACAGAGCCGCCCGCATGCCCGACTGGACCCGCCGCCTCACCCGCGAACTCGACACCTTCGCCGAGCAGAACGCCACCACCACCCTCCCCGTCCCCATCGCCCTCAACCAACCCCCCGAGCCCCTCCGCCTCGGCCCCTCCGACGACGCCGAATGGGCGGCCTTCACCGCGGAAGCCCTCCTCAAGGCGGGCGACGGCACCACCCACGGCGACCTGACAAGAGAACGCCGTACGAGAGCCGCCATCGACCTCACCTGGAACGCCCTCGCCGCCGAAGTGGCCGCCGCGGCACATCGCGCCCCCGAGATCGAGTCCGCCGTCCTCCCCCTCCGCGCCCGTATCTCCGTAAGAGCGGGACTCGGCAACCTCGCCACCGGACTGCGTCCACCCGCCACCGGCCACGACAACCCGCACTACTTCGACGACGCGGCCTGCATCCGAGCCTGCGTCCTCGCCGTCGCCCACCCCGGCAGCCCCCGACTCGCCGCGGACCTGGCCGAGTTCGACGCCCGCTACACCCAGGACGGAGACGGCGTACACGGAGCACGAGCGATGGCCGCGGCCGTCTCCCTGGCCCTGATCGGCGCCCCCGTCCAGGCCTGCGTGGCGGCCGCCCTCACCGAACTCCCCGAGGAGACGGAGATCGGCCGCAACGCCCGCCACGCCCTGCACCTCGCCCGGTCCGCCGACACCGCCTTCGCCCTGATCCCCGCCCTGGAACACGAGATCGTCGACCACGTCTACAGCTACGGCATCGCCGCCGCCGAAACCGTCCCCGTGGCCCTGGCCCTGGCCCGCGCCGCACAGGGCCGTATCGCCGAGGCGATCCCCGCCGCGGCCTGCCTCTCCCGAGTCGCCGACTCGGCCCCCGCCCTGGTGGGCGCGTTGACCGGGGCGCTGGGCGGCGCCGGCGCGATCCCCGCCGCCTGGCGGAAGACCTGCCGGAAGCTCTCCGGCTGCGCCCTGCCCCGCCTCACCGGCACGGACCTCGTAGAACTCGCCGAACTCCTGGAAGCCGCACAACCGCCCCTCCCAGGAGGATGATTCCGGGCATGACGCCCAAAAACTCAGAAATCAGCCTTGAGGACCGGATCACCGGAGCCCTCGTGGGCGCGGCGGTGGGCGACGCCCTCGGCGGGCCCGTCGAGGGCTATTCCCCCGACCAGATCCTCGAACGTCACGCCGGCCGCGTCCACGGCATCGTCGGCCCCTGGAACGGCGACGCCTGGCGCACCGCCCGCCCCATCGCCCCGTACCACAAGGGCGACGGCCACGTCACCGACGACACCTTGATGACCCACGCCCTGATCAGGGTCTACGACCGGGTCCGCGACCACCTCGACGCCTACGCGATCGCCGACCACCTGGTCCCCGACCTGATGACGAACCCGCGCTGGATCCCGGAACTGGAGGCAACCGCGCTCCCCCTCCAGCGGATCTTCCTCGCCGAGAAATGGCTGGTCACCCGCCTCCACTACGGCCATGTCGACCCCCGAGAGGCGGGCGTCGGCAACATCGTCAACTGCGGCGCGGCGATGTACATGGCGCCCGTAGGCCTGGTCAACGCGGCCAACCCCCAGGCCGCCTACACCGAGGCCCTGGACATCGCGGGCGCCCACCAGTCGTCGTACGGCCGGGAGGCGGCGGGAGTCTTCGCGGCGGCGGTCGCGGCAGCGGCGACACCGGACGCGACACCGGACTCCGTGGTGACGACCTGCCTCTCCCTGGCGAAGGACGGCACCCGCACCGCGATCGAGCAGGTCTGCGAAGTGGCCACCCATCACACGGACTTCGAGTCGGCACTGCTCCCGCTGCGGAAGGCGATCGCGCCCTACGACACGGTCGGCCCCGACTACCGCGCCCCCTCCCTCGGCGCCCGCCGCCCCTCCCGCCTCCACACGATCGAGGAACTCCCCATCGCCCTCGCCATGTTGCTCGTGGCCGGAGGCGACTACCGCCGAGCGGTCCTCGGCGCGGTGAACTACGGCAGGGACTGCGACTCGATCGCCACGATGGCCGGCGCCCTCGCCGGGGCCCTGGGCTCCCCCGTTCCGGACGACTGGTCCAAGACGGTCTCGGAAGCAAGCCGCCTGGACCTGTGGGAACCGGCTACAGCGCTGACAGCCGTGACCCGGGAGATCTTCGACAGGGACGTGACCCAGCGCAGGACCCACGAGGCGGCCTTCGCGGCACTCGGAGGCCCGAGATGCTCCGACTGACCTGGGTCCAGCCGGAAGACCTCATCGGCCACGAACTCCGCCAGGCGGCCCAGGACGGCAGGGAGCCGTCGGCGATCGCGGCGAGGTGGAGAGCGGCTGGAGGCAAGGCGGCGCCGACACGGGCGGGCGCCTCCGCCGAACCCGCGTCCAGGTACCTGCGGCAACTGGCGGAGGACCTGCTGGACGAACTGGCGGATCTCCCCAGCGCGTTGGCGGACCACGAGCCCACGGACCTCGCGACGATCAAGGCCCGCTGCCGGGCGTGGCCGTCCCCCACCCCCGCGGCACCCCCCACGCAGGCCGGTCTGGAAGCGGCCTGGCTGGGCCGAGCAGTGGGCTGCCTCCTGGGCAAACCGGTGGAGAAGCTCCCCCTGGAAGCCATCCGCCAACTCGCCGGATCAACCGGCAACTGGCCCCTCGACACCTACTTCACGGCCAAGGGAGTCCCGGCGGACCTCCTCGCCGCCCATCCCTGGAACCGCCGCTCGGCAACCACCTCCCTCGCCGAGAACATCGACGGCATGCCCGAGGACGACGACCTCAACTACCCCCTTCTGAACCTCCTGTTGCTGCAACGCCACGGCAAGCGCTTCACCACCGTGGACGTGGCCGAACTCTGGCTGGCCGAGTTGCCCGCCGGACGCACCTTCACCGCCGAACGCATCGCCTACCGCAACCTCCTCCAGGGCCTGGAACCCCCCAGAACGGCCCGCCACCGCAACCCCTTCCGCGAATGGATCGGGGCCCTCATCCGCGCCGACGTCCACGGCTGGACCAACCCCGGCGACCCGGCCGCCGCAGCCGAACAGGCCCACCGGGACGCCACCCTCACCCACACCGCGAACGGCGTCTACGCGGCGATGTTCACAGCAGCGGTGATCGCCCGGGCGACGACGACCCCCGACATCCACACCTGCCTGCGCACCGGCCTCACCGTGATCCCCCCGAACTCCCGCCTGGCGAAGGCGATCACCCACGCCGTCCGACTGGCCGAGCGGCACGACGACTTCGACAAGGTCGTGGACGAACTCCACGCCACCCACGCCGCCACCCACCACTGGGTCCACTCGATCCCCAACACCGCGCTGATCGCCGCCGCCCTCACCCACGCGGACGGCGACTTCACCGGCTCCGTCTGCAGAGCGGTCAGCGGCGGCTGGGACACCGACTCCAACGGCGCCACCGCGGGCAGCATCGCCGCTCTCCTGGCCGGCGCCCCCGACAACCTCCCCGACCGCTGGACCACCCCCCTCAAGAACCGTCTGGCCACCTCCGTCGCCGACTTCAACGGCACCGGCTTCGACACCCTGGCCCACCTCACCCACCGGGAGGCTGCTCGCCCATGACCCACATCGCCGTGCTCGGCAGCACGAACATGGACCTGGTCACCTACGTCGAAAAGGCACCCCAACGAGGAGAAACCGTCACCGGCAGAGACTTCCGTACGATCCCCGGCGGCAAGGGCGCCAACCAGGCGATCGCCGCGGCCCGCGCCGGCGCCACCGTCTCGATGATCGGCGCGGTAGGCAACGACGGCTTCGGCACCCGGCTGCGCTCCACCCTGGAGCACTCCGGCGTGACCACCGACCACCTGCGCACCATCGAGGGCCCCTCCGGCACCGCGCACATCGTCGTGGACGACGAGGGCGGCAACGCGATCGTCGTCATCCCCGGCGCGAACGGCACCGTCGACCACCTCGCCCCCGGCGACGAGGGCCTGATCGCCTCCGCCGACGCCCTGCTCCTCCAGCTGGAGATCCCCCTGGCAGCGGTCCTCGCGGGCGCGCAGACGGCCCGCGCCCACGGCGTCCGTACGATCCTCACACCCGCCCCCGCCCAGCCCCTCCCACCCGAACTCCTCGCCACCACCGACCTGTTGGTTCCCAACGAGCACGAGGCGGCCACCCTCACCGGCCGCAGTGACCCGTTCGCCGCGGGCGCCGCGCTCCTGGACCGGGTCCCGCGCGTGGTGATCACCCTGGGCGCGGCGGGCAGCGTGTACCTGACCCGGGACGCCGAACCCCTCGCCGTCCCCGCCCCGCAGGTCACCGCGGTGGACTCCACGGGTGCCGGCGACACCTACGTGGGCGCCCTCGCCGTCGCCCTCGGCGAGGAACGGCCGATCCGGGAGGCGATGACCTGGGCCGCTGCGGCGGCCGCGCTCTCCGTCCAGCGGGAAGGCGCCTCGGCGTCGATGCCCTACCGATCCGAGATCGAGGCCCGGTACACGTCATGACACACGCACCTCTCACCGGCCTCCGCGTTCTCGACCTGGCCACCCTGTTCGCGGGCCCGATGGCGGCCACGATGCTCGGCGACTTCGGCGCGGAGGTCGTCAAGATCGAGCACCCCACGAAGCCGGACCCCTCCCGTGGCCACGGCCCCTCGAAGGACGGCATCGGCCTGTGGTGGAAGGTCCTGGGCCGCAACAAACGCACGATCACGATCGACCTCTCGAAGCGGGGCGGTCGCGCCACCTTCCTGCGCCTGGCCGAAACGGCGGACGTGGTCATCGAGAACTTCCGCCCCGGCACCCTGGAGAAGTGGGACCTCGGCTGGCCGGAGCTCTCCGCCGTCAACCCCCGCCTGGTCCTCACCCGGGTCACCGGCTTCGGTCAGTTCGGCCCGTACGCCCACCGCCCCGGCTTCGGCACCCTCGCCGAGGCGATGAGCGGCTTCGCGGCGATCACCGGCGAACCGGACGCGCCCCCGGTCCTGCCGCCCTTCGGCCTGGCCGACTCCATCGCGGGCCTGGCCACGGCGTACGCGGTGATGACGGCGCTCGCGGCCCGCGACCGCACCGGCGAGGGCCAGGTCGTCGACATGGCGATCATCGAACCGATCCTGACGGTCCTCGGCCCGCAGCCGACCTGGTACGACCAGCTCGGCCTCGTCCAGGAACGCACCGGCAACCGCTCCGCCAACAACGCCCCGCGCAACACCTACCGCACGGCGGACGGCACCTGGGTCGCCGTCTCCACCTCGGCCCAGTCGATCGCGGAACGCGTGATGCACCTGGTGGGCCGCCCGGAGCTGATCGACGAGCCATGGTTCGCGACCGGCGCCCAGCGGGCCGCCCACGCCGACGTCCTCGACCGGGCGGTCGCCTCCTGGATCGCCGAACGCACCCGCACCGAGGTCCTCGCGGCCTTCGAGAAGGCGGAGGCCGCGGTCGCCCCGATCCAGGACATCCGGGACGTGATGGCCGACCCGCAGTACCAGGCCCTCGACACCGTCACCACGGTCGACGACCCCGAGCTCGGCCCCCTGCGCATGCAGAACGTCCTCTTCCGGCTCTCCTCGACCCCTGGCACGATCCGCTGGGCGGGCCGCCCGCACGGCGCGGACACCGATGAGATCCTGACGGAACTGGGCCTGACCGAGGCCGAGTTGACGGCCCTGCGCACGGAGGGCGCGCTGTGAGACCGTACCCGCTCACCTGGCTCTACGTCCCCGGCGACCGCCCGGCGACCGTCACCAAGGCCCTCGCCTCCGGCGCCGACGTCGTGGTCGTCGACCTGGAGGACGCGGTGGCCCCCGACCGCAAGCGGTACGCCCGCGAGGCGACGGCCGAACGTCTCACCGACCCGCAGCCCGTCCCGGTGCACGTCCGGGTGAACGCCCTGGACAGCCCCCAGGCGGCAGCGGACCTGGCAGCGATCGCCGCCCTCCCGGGCATCTCCGGCCTGCGCCTGCCCAAGGTCACCGCCCCCGACCAGATCACCCACGTCGCGCAGACGACAGCCTGGGCAGAAGGAGGCGCCCCACCCCTGTACGCCCTCCTGGAGTCGGCCCTGGGCATCGAGCGCGCCTACGCCATCGCCACCGCCCACCCGGCTCTGCGCGGCATCGCCCTCGGTGAGGCGGACCTGCGAGCCGACCTCGGCGTACGACACGACAGGGGCCTGGACTGGTCCCGCTCGCGAGTGATCGTGGCGGCACGAGCGGCGTCCCTCCCTCCCCCGCCCCAGTCGGTCCACCCCGACATCCGGGACCTGGAGGGCCTCGAAGCGTCCTGCGCCCACGGCCGCGCCCTGGGCTTCCTGGGCCGAGCAGCCGTCCATCCCCGTCAACTCCCGGTGATCGAGCGCGTCTATCTCCCCACAGCGGAGGAAATCGAGCAGGCGGAGACGGTCCTCAAAGCGGCGGAAGCCCACCGGGGGGCCCTGGCCCTTCCGAACGGCACCTTCATCGACGCGGCGGTGGTGACCCAGGCCCACCGCACGCTCTCCCTCGCCCACCGCCGCTGACACACGACGAGGGCGCCCCGACAACTCGGGGCGCCCTCGTCGACGTACAACCGACCGTCAGGTCTTCTTCGCCGACTCGGCCTCGTCGGTCACCTCACGGGAGTCGGCCTCGGCCTCACCGGAGTCGGCCGTCTCCGCCTTCTCGGCACCGTCGGCCTTCTCACCCTCTTCGGCCACACCGTCGGCGGCGTCGGCACCCGGCTCGACCACTTCCTCGCGGCCGGGCCGCTTCTTCGCCGACAGCACGAAGTACGTCACCGCGAGCACGAACACGACGATCGCGGTCCAGACGTTGAGCCGGACCCCGAGGATGTGGTGGGCGTCGTCGATACGCATGTACTCGATCCAGCCGCGCCCCGTGCAGTACGCGGCGACGTACAGCGCGAAGGCCCGTCCGTGTCCCAGCTTGAAGCGGCGGTCGGCCCAGATGACGAGGAGCGCGACGCCGACGCACCACAGCGACTCGTACAGGAACGTCGGGTGGTAGTAGCCCGGCACCCGGCCGTCCGTGGAGGACGTGATGTGCAGGGCCCACGGCAGGTCGGTCGGCTTGCCGTACAGCTCCTGGTTGAACCAGTTGCCCCAGCGGCCGATCGCCTGTGCGAGGGCGATACCGGGGGCGAGGGCGTCGGCCCAGGCGGGCAGCGGGATGCCCCGGCGCCGGCAGCCGATCCACGCGCCCACCGCGCCGAGCGCGATCGCACCCCAGATGCCGAGGCCACCCTCCCAGATCTTGAAGGCGTCCACCCAGTCACGGCCCTCGCTGAAGTACAGCTCGTAGTCCGTGATCACGTGGTAGAGGCGGCCGCCGAGCAGTCCGAACGGCACGGCCCAGACCGCGATGTCGGCCACCGTGCCGACCCGTCCGCCGCGGGCGATCCAGCGTTTGTTGCCGAGCCAGACGGCAACGAAGACACCGATGATGATGCAGAACGCATAGCCACGCAGCGGGATGGGACCGAGGTGAATCACCCCGCGCGACGGGCTGGGAATGTAGGCAAGTTCCATGGCAGGGTCGACGCTACCCTGCCGGGCCGGGCCCACGGCAGGCGGCCCGGCAACGGGTCCATAACAGGCGGGTGAGAGAACCCGCCCGCCGGCTTACGCCCTGTCGGCCTCTCCTTCACCCCTTGGCAGCGGCCTCCACCTGCTGCTTCAGCTTCGCCGGCGTCATCGTCCGGTCCTGGTAGATGTTCTTGCCGTCGAGCAGCACGGTCGGGGTGCCGGAGAACCCGCCGTTGCGGAAGGCGGCCGCGGACTTGTCCACCCAGGTGTTGTGGGTGCCCTTCTCGACACAGGTGCGGAACGCGGGGGTGTCGAGTCCGTCGACCTTCTTGGCCAGTTCGAGGAGTTTCCCGTTCTCGGCGTAGTCGTCGCTGGTCTCCTCGGGCTGGTTCTCGTAGAGCACGTCGTGGTACGCCGGGAACTTCCCGGCGTCCTGGGCGCAGGCCGCGGCATTGGCCGCGTTCCGGGAGCCGGTGCCGCCCATGTTGCCGTCGATGATCGTCGCCAGGTGGTACTCGACCTTGAGCTTGCCGGACCCGGTGAGCTCGTGGATCGCCGGACTGTACGCCGCCTCGAAGGCCTTGCAGGCCGGGCAGCGGAAGTCCTCCCAGACGACGAGCGTCGACCTGGCGCCCTCCTTGCCGACCGGCACGGCGAGGCTGTCCTGGCCGTTGGCCCCCGAGGGTGCCACGACCGGGCCCGAGGACTTCTCCTTGCCGGAATTCGCCGCGATGACGCCGATCACCGCCGCGAGACCCAGGACGCACACCACACTCGCGCCCACGATCAGCACCCGGCGCCGCTTGTCCGCGGTCTTCTGCTTCGCGCGCTCGTCCGCCAGCCGCTCCCGGGCGGTGCGCTTTCCCTCACGGTTCTTCTCGCTCACACCCGCAGAACGAACCGGGGAGGCGCACCGCGCCTCCCCGGTCCCAGGACCACCCCTTCGAGTGACCGAAAATCTCACTGCGCCATGACGGGCCGCGGCTGGGTCACGCCTGTCGGCGCACGCCCTTCGCCAGCTCGCCCGCGAGTGCGCGGACACCCTCCACACCGGCCTTGTCGTCCGGCGCGTCGAGCATCCGCTTCACGAAGGCCGAGCCGACGATCACACCGTCGGCGAAGCCGGCCACCTCGGCGGCCTGCGCGGCGTTGGAGACGCCGAGCCCGACGCAGACCGGCAGGTCGGCGCCGGCACCGGCGACCCGGGTCCGTTCGACCAGGTCCTGGGCCTGCGCCCCGACCGACTCACGGGTACCGGTGACGCCCATCAGCGAGGCGGCGTAGACGAATCCGCTGCCGGCCGCGGTGATCTCGGCGAGCCGCGCGTCCTTGCTGCTGGGCGCGACCACGAAGACCGTGGCGAGCGCGTGCTTCTCCGCGTGCTCCCTCCACAGCGCCGACTCCTGCACCGGCAGGTCGGGCAGGATGCAGCCCGCGCCGCCCGCCTCGGCGAGCTCGGCCGTGAAGCGCTCGACGCCGTAGCGGTCGATGGGGTTCCAGTACGTCATCACGAGCACCGGCTTCCCGGTGGCCTCGTAGGTCTCCTTGACCGTCCGCATGACGTCCGCGATCTTGACGCCGCCGCGCAGGGCGATGTCGTCGGCGGTCTGGATGACGGGGCCGTCGAGGACGGGGTCGCTGTGCGGCAGGCCCACCTCGACGACATCGGCACCGCCGTCGAACGCGGCCTTGATCGCCTCGATCCCGCCGTCCACGGTCGGGAACCCGGCCGGGAGGTAGGCGATGAGCGCGGCGCGGCCCTCGGCCCTGGCACCGGCGAGGGTGTCGGACAGCAGCTGAATGTTCCCGCTCACTTGGCGTCCCCCTCGATCTCGGCGGTGTCGGCGTCCTGGTCGGCGGCGACCTGGGCGTCGGTGTCGTACAGGTCGAAGTACCGGGCGGCCGTGTCCATGTCCTTGTCGCCGCGGCCGGACAGATTGACGACGATCAGTCCGTCCTTGCCGAGCTCCTTGCCGACCTCCAGGGCACCGGCCAGCGCGTGGGCGCTCTCGATGGCCGGGATGATGCCCTCGGTGCGCGAGAGCAGGCGCAGGGCCTGCATCGCCGCGTCGTCGGTGACCGCGCGGTACTCGCCGCGGCCGCTGTCCTTGAGGTAGGAGTGCTCGGGGCCGATGCCCGGGTAGTCCAGACCGGCCGAGATGGAGTACGGCTCGGTGATCTGGCCCTCCTCGTCCTGGAGGACGTAGGAACGGGAGCCGTGCAGGATGCCGGGCTCGCCCGCGGTGAGGGTCGCCGCGTGTTCGCCGGTCTCCACCCCGTGCCCGGCGGGCTCGCACCCGATGAGGCGTACGTCGGTGTCCGGGATGAAGGCGTGGAACAGACCGATGGCGTTCGAACCGCCGCCGACGCAGGCGATGGCCGCGTCGGGGAGACGGCCTGCGCGCTCCAGGAGCTGGCGGCGGGCCTCGACGCCGATCACGCGGTGGAAGTCGCGGACCATGGCCGGGAAGGGGTGCGGTCCCGCGACCGTGCCGAACAGGTAGTGCGTGTGGTCGACGTTGGCGACCCAGTCGCGGAAGGCCTCGTTGATCGCGTCCTTGAGCGTGCGGCTGCCGGACTTCACGGCGATGACCTCGGCGCCGAGCATGCGCATCCGGGCCACGTTCAGGGCCTGGCGCTGGGTGTCGATCTCGCCCATGTAGATGGTGCATTCGAGACCGAACAGCGCGCAGGCGGTGGCCGTGGCGACGCCGTGCTGGCCGGCGCCCGTCTCCGCGATCACTCGGGTCTTGCCCATGCGCCTGGTGAGCAGGGCCTGGCCGAGGACGTTGTTGATCTTGTGGGAGCCGGTGTGGTTGAGGTCTTCCCGCTTCAGGAAGATCCGGGCGCCGCCCGCCTCCGCGGCGAATCGGGGCACCTCGGTGAGCGAACTCGGGCGGCCGGTGTAGTTGACCAGCAGGTCGTCGAGCTCGCGGGCGAACTCGGGGTCGTGCTTGGCCTTGTCGTACTCGACGGCGACCTCGTCCACGGCGGCGACGAGGGCCTCCGGGATGAACTTGCCGCCGAACGCGCCGAAGTAGCCCTCGGCGCTGGGGATCTGACCCTCGGGGTCGGGGATGAAGAACTCGCTGGGCATGGCAATACCTCACGGTGAGTGCGTTGAAAAGACACTATTCGCCGTGGGGGCGGGGTTTGTCCGACGACGAAAGGTCGTCTGTGGCTTGTCGCGCAGTTCCCCGCGCCCCTATAGGGCGCGCTGCCATCGACGGCCGTTCACCTGTCCAGGTTCGTCACCGATCACATACCGGACCCGACGACCGTGCACCCTGCGTGCGGGCGCGCGGCAACCACGGGGGCGGCAGCCGCGCGCGAGGCGGGCGTACCTGTCCGTAGTTGTCGTCGTGAGAGTCATCGGGGCAACCCTAGCGAAAGATCAGCCGCGCCCGTGCCGCAGGGCCGGATGCTCGCCCGCCGCCACCAGGTCGGAGACCGCTGTCTTCGGGTCCTTGCCGGTGACCAGGGACTCGCCCACCAGGACCGCGTCGGCGCCGGCGTTGGCGTAGGCGATCAGGTCGTGCGGGCCGCGGACACCCGACTCGGCGATCTTGACCAGGTTGGCGGGGATCTCGGGGGCGACGCGCTCGAACGTGCCGCGGTCGACCTCGAGGGTCTTGAGGTTACGCGCGTTGACGCCGATGATCTTCGCGCCCGCGTCCACCGCCCGCTCGACCTCGTCCTCGTCGTGGACCTCGACGAGCGGGGTGAGCCCGATGGACTCGGCGCGCTCGATCAGGGACTCCAGGGCGGGCTGCTCCAGGGCCGCGACGATGAGCAGTACGAGGTCGGCGCCGTAGGCCCGGGCCTCCCAGAGCTGGTACGACGTGACGATGAAGTCCTTGCGCAGGACCGGGATGTCCACCCGCGCGCGGACGGCCTCCAGGTCGGCCAGCGAGCCGCCGAAACGGCGCTGTTCGGTGAGGACGGAGATGACGGCCGCGCCGCCCGCCTCGTAGTCCGCGGCCAGGCCCGCCGGGTCGGCGATCGCGGCCAGCGCGCCCTTGGAGGGGCTGGAGCGCTTGACCTCGCAGATGACCTTGACGCCGTCGCCGCGCAGGGCGGCCACGCCGTCCTTGGCCGCGGGAGCCTTCGCCACGCGCTCCTTGAGCTCGTCGAGGCTGACGCGCGCCTGCCGTTCCGCGAGGTCGGCACGGACTCCGTCGATGATCTCGTCGAGCACACTCACGCGAGCGGCCCCCTTCCAGACGGTCGGCAGTTCGGGCGACTGATGAAACTAGTGGTCACTGCGATGGTATCCGCAGGAGGGCGTAGGCCTCGCATCAGGTTGACGCCGGTCCCTCCCCCATACTGGACCTTCGCCAATTGATCAAGGATGAAGCCAGCCACCGAACGGCAGGTTCCGGACAACCGTGAAGACCAGCAGCAATGTCCCCAGTGTCCACAGGTGCACGGGCCCGAGAGCGAGCCGCAGCGGTCGGCCACGGGCCGCACGGACCACCCAGACGGTCCACAGCACGGCGAAGCCCAGATAGCCCACAACGGCCATCGCGTTGTCCTGGAGGGCGGCCAGGAAGTCACCGTGGATGAACGCGTGCGCGCTGCGCAGACCGCCGCAGCCCGGGCAGTAGAGGCCGGTGATCTGGTAAAGCGGGCAGACGGGATAGTGGCCGGGCTGGTTGGGGTCCACGGTCCCCACGTACGCGAAGGCCCCGGCGACGGCCGCCAGGATTCCGCCCGGGACGGCGAGCCCGGTGAGTCGGGGTGCGCGCTGGGTGTCGGCGTTCACGCCTCGCATTGTGCCCTGTAGGGCCCCACGCACGCGTGAGGGGCGGCTCCGGCGCTTCCGCCCGGCCGCCCCTCCACGAGGTTCTGCGCGTGTCAGCTCTTGGCCTCGGCCGTCTCACGCTGCTGCGAGGTGACGAGCGCCTTGTGGGCGTCCTTGGGCATGCCCATCCCCATCGCGCTCATGATCCAGCCGACGACACCACCGATGACCACGATCGCCATACCGGCCCAGAAGCCCGCCGGCTGGGCCATCACCATGAAGGCGCCCGCGACGCAGAAACCGATGAAGGCGATAGTGACACCGGTCCAGGCGGCCGGGGTGTGACCGTGGCTGCTGCCCGCCATTGCTTGCTCCTAGGTGCTGAAGTACGTGTCTGAGCCGGACGCTCGAAGTCATTGTCCCGTACGCGAGGGCGCAAAGTGATCCGGGGTCGCGCTTTGCGGGCGACCGCTATGCCCCCGTTGGATCTTCTCCCCGGTCGAGGGCCTTCCAGATGTCCTCGGGCCGGTCGGGATCCACAACGGCCGCCTTGCGCCGCACCCGGGGCGCCCCGTCCCGCTCGTACCGTCCGGACATCGCGGGCCACGACCGCCCGTAGCGCAGGGCGAGCAACCCGGCGAGCAGGATCAGCGCACCCCCCACCGCCGCGACGTACGGCCAGGCGGTGTGGGAGAGAGCGGCGACCGTCGCCGAGGTGTCGCCGGAGGCCTGGGCCGCCTGCTCGTCCAGCGCGGACGAATCACCCGCCCCGAACAGCGCCGCGGCGACGATCCCCGCGCCGGACAGCGCGAGCAGCGCGGCGACCAGGAGCCGCCCGGCCTTGCGGACGGCGAAGACGGCGACGAGCGCGGCAAGGCCCACTATGGCCAGGGCGGCCGGGACGCCCGTGACGTCACTGCCCTTGGCGGTCAGGGGAAAGGCGCCGCCCGCCACGGTCGCGGTGCCCTCGGACCACCGCTGACGGGTGGACAGCAGCGCCACGGCGGCGCCGAGCGCGCCGCACAGCAGAGCGACGGCGAGACTCAGACGTCCGGCCCTGGCGGGTCCGGCGGCTTCGGAACGGGGGTGAGGTACAGCAGTCACGTACCCCACTATCACCCGAACCCCGGGCGAACGGGCACCCGGGGCTCCGTGAGAAGCGCCCCATTCCTCGGTGAAGACGCCTACTTGCCGAGCCGGTTCGCCGTGTGGACCGCCCGCAGCACCGCCGCCGCCTTGTTGCGGCACTCCGTGTCCTCGGCGACCGGGTCGGAGTCGGCGACGATGCCGGCACCGGCCTGGACGTAGGCCGTGCCGCCGCGGAGGAGGGCCGTACGGATCGCGATCGCGGTGTCGGAGTCGCCCGCGAAGTCGAGGTAGCCGACACAGCCCGCCGTACAACCCGCGCCGGGACGGCTCGAGTTCGTCGATGATCTGCATCGCGCGGGGCTTGGGGGCGCCGGAGAGGGTGCCCGCGGGGAAGCAGGCGGTCAGGACGTCGAAGGCGGTGCGGCCCTGCGCGACCTTGCCGGTGACCGTCGAGACGATGTGCATCACGTGGGAGTACCGCTCGACGGACATGAAGTCGACGACCTCCACGGAGCCCGGCTCGCAGACGCGCCCCAGGTCGTTGCGGCCGAGGTCCACCAGCATCAGGTGCTCGGCGCGCTCCTTCGGGTCGGCGAGCAGCTCGTCGGCGAGGGCCTGGTCCTCCTGCGGGGTCGCCCCGCGCCACCGGGTGCCGGCGATGGGGTGGACCATGGCGTGCCCGTCCTCGACCTTGACCAGGGCTTCGGGGGACGAGCCCACGACGTCGAAACCGTCGAAGCGGAACAGGTACATGTACGGGGACGGGTTCGTGGCCCTCAGGACGCGGTAGACGTCCAACGCGCTTGCCGTGCAGGGCGTCTCGAAGCGCTGGGAGGGGACGACCTGGAAGGCCTCCCCGGCCCGGATGCGCTCCTTGATGTCCTCGACGGCCTCCTGGAAGTCGGGGCCGCCCCAGAGCGCGGTGTACTCGGGCAGTTCGGAGGGCGGCAGGACCGCCGGGGGCTGGGCCACCGCGCGGGACAGGTCCGCCTCCATGGCGTCCAGGCGGGCCACCGCGTCCGCGTGGGCCTCGTCCACGCCGGTGTCGAGGTCGTTGTGGTTGATCGCGTTGGCGATCAGCAGGACCGAGCCCTCCCAGTGGTCCATGACCGCGAGGTCGCTGGTCAGGAGCATGGTCAGCTCGGGGAGCTTCAGGTCGTCGCGCTCGCCGGGGCCGATCTTCTCCAGGCGGCGGACGATGTCGTAGCCGAGGTAGCCGACCATGCCGCCGGTGAAGGGCGGCAGGCCCTCCTGGTGCGGGGTGTGCAGGGCCTCGATGGTGGCGCGCAGGGCGGCGAGCGGGTCGCCGTCGACGGGGACGCCGACGGGCGGGGTGCCGAGCCAGTGGGCCTGGCCGTCGCGTGCCGTCAGGGTCGCGGCCGAGCGCACGCCCACGAAGGAGTAGCGGGACCACGAGCGGCCGTTCTCCGCGGACTCCAGCAGGAAGGTGCCGGGGCGCTCGGCGGCGAGCTTGCGGTAGAGGGCGACCGGGGTGTCGCCGTCGGCCAGGAGCTTGCGCGTGACGGGGATGACACGGCGGTCGGTGGCCAGCTTGCGGAAGGTCTCGAGGTCCATGGCGGCTGACCTTACTGATCCGAGGCGGTGGCACCGGAATCAGCGCCGTCCTTGAGGAGCACGTCCGCGTCGAAGCAGGTGCGCGCGCCGGTGTGGCAGGCGGCACCGACCTGGTCGACCTTGACCAGCACGGTGTCGGCGTCGCAGTCCAGGGCGACGGACTTGACCCACTGGAAGTGGCCGGAGGTGTCGCCCTTGACCCAGTACTCCCGGCGGCTGCGCGACCAGTAGGTGCAGCGGCCGGTGGTCAGCGTGCGGTGCAGCGCCTCGTCGTCCATCCAGCCGAGCATGAGCACCTCACCGGTGTCGTACTGCTGGGCGATGGCGGGGACGAGCCCGTCGGCGCTGCGCTTGAGGCGCGCGGCGATCTCCGGGTCGAGGTTGCTGGGTGGGGGCGTGCTGGTCATGGTTGCCATTGTGCCGCGCGCCACCGACAAGCCCGGCGCCGTGTCCACTGGGCGGACCCGTCGGGCGGCCGTAGGCTGACTGCATGTCGACTTTCGCCAAGCGTGAACGACTTCTCCTCGCCGACCTGTTGGAGGCCGAGGGTCCCGACGCCCCCACTCTCTGCGAGGGCTGGCTCACCCGCGATCTCGCGGCGCACGTGGTGGTGCGCGAGCGCCGTCCCGACGCCGCCGGCGGCCTGCTGATCAAGCAGCTCGCGTCCCGCCTGGACCGGGTGATGACCGAGTTCTCCGAGAAGCCCTACGAGGAACTGATCCAGCTGATCCGCACCGGCCCGCCGCGCTTCTCGCCGTTCCAGCTCAAGCAGGTCGAGGAGCTGTCGAACACGGTGGAGTTCTACGTCCACACCGAGGACGTCCGCCGGGCGCGCCCCGACTGGGCGCCGCGCGAGCTGGACTCCGTCTTCCAGGACGCCCTGTGGTCCCGTCTGGAGCGCAGCGCCCGGCTGATGGGCCGCAGCGTGCCCACCGGCCTGGTCCTGCGCCGCCCGGACGGCCAGACGGCGGTCGCCCACCGCGGCACACCGGTCGTCACGGTGACCGGTGAGCCGTCGGAGCTGCTGCTGTTCCTGTACGGCCGGCAGAGCGCGGCCAAGGTGGATCTGGACGGCGACAAGGAGGCGATCGCCAAGCTGCACGAGGCGAAGGAGCTCGGGATCTGAGGTCACGTCGGGAGCTCGGCGCGGCGCAGGTTCCGTGCGCACAGCGCGACCACCCCGCCGAGCCCGCACATTGAGTCCTGCGAGCAGCCCGATCAGCAGGGCGACCCCGACAGCCGCGAGCACCCCTGGAACGAAGGCCAGGGCGCCGATCGCGACCGCCCCGCCGAGGCAGGCGTACACCATCACGTGCCCGGCATGCGGCACGCGCCCGCGCACGGCGAGCAGCAGGAAAGCCCCGGCCGTCTCGACGACCGGGGCTCAGCCGGACAAGGGCGTCACCGCACCGGGTGCCCCGCCCCCCGCAGCGTTTCCTTCACCTCGCCGATCCGCAGATCACCGAAGTGGAACACCGAGGCCGCCAGCACCGCGTCCGCGCCCGCGCCGATCGCCGGCGGGAAGTGGTCGAGCCTGCCCGCGCCGCCGGAGGCGATCAGCGGCACCGTCACGTGCTTGCGGACGGCCTCGATCATCTCCAGGTCGTAGCCGTCCTTGGTGCCGTCCGCGTCCATCGAGTTGAGCAGGATCTCGCCGGCGCCCAGCTCGGCCGCCCGGTGCGCCCACTCCACGGCGTCGATGCCGGTACCGCGGCGGCCGCCGTGGGTGGTGACCTCGAAGGTCCCCTCAGCGGTGCGCCGCGCGTCCACCGACAGCACCAGCACCTGCCGGCCGAACCGCTCGGCGATCTCCTTGATCAGCTCGGGGCGCGCGATGGCCGCGGTGTTCACCCCGACCTTGTCCGCGCCCGCCCGCAGCAGCTTGTCCACGTCCTCGGCCGTGCGGACACCGCCGCCGACCGTCAGCGGGATGAACACCTGCTCGGCGGTGCGGCGCACCACGTCGTACGTCGTCTCACGGTTGCCGGACGACGCGGTGATGTCCAGGAACGTCAGCTCGTCGGCGCCCTCGGCGTCGTACACCTTGGCCATCTCGACGGGGTCGCCCGCGTCGCGCAGGTTCTGGAAGTTGACGCCCTTGACGACCCGGCCGTTGTCCACGTCCAGGCAGGGGATGACTCGTACGGCCAAGGTCATGAGGACACTCCCCGGAACGCCTCCACCTCGACCTCGACGACCAGACTCGGGTCCACGAAGCCGGAGACGATGATCATGGACGCGGCGGGCCGGACGGCGTCGAACAGCTCCTTGTGAGCCCGTCCGACCTCGTCCACGTCCCGGGCGTGGGTGATGTACATGCGCGTCCGCACGACGTCCTCGCGGCCGAGCCCCAGCTGTCCCAGCGCCGCGAACGCGACGTCGAAGGCGTTGACCGTCTGCTCGTACGGGTCGCCCGCGACGATCTCGCCGTCCACCACCGAGGTGCAGCCGGAGACCAGCACGAGGCCGTTCGGCAGTTCCACCGCGCGGGAGTACCCGAAGGTCTCCTCCCAGGGCCCGCCGGTCGTGACGCGTCGTACGTCGCTCACTTGGTCACCGCCTCCAAGGCCTCTTCCAGGGTGAACGCCTTCGCGTACAGGGCCTTCCCGACGATGGAGCCCTCGACACCGAGGGGCACCAGCTCGGCGATGGCCCGCAGGTCGTCCAGCGAGGACACCCCACCCGAGGCCACCACCGGGCGGTCGGTCGCCGCGCAGACGTTGCGCAGCAGCTCCAGGTTCGGGCCCTGGAGCGTGCCGTCCTTGGCGATGTCGGTGACGACATAGCGGGCGCAGCCCTCGGAGTTGAGCCGGTCCAGCGTCTCGTAGAGGTCGCCGCCGTCGCGGGTCCAGCCGCGGCCCTTCAGCGTCGTTCCGCGGACGTCCAGACCGACCGCGATCCTGTCGCCGTGCTCGGCGATGACCTTGGCGACCCACTCGGGGCTCTCCAGGGCGGCGGTGCCGAGGTTCACCCGGGTGCAGCCGGTGGCGAGGGCGGCCGCCAGCGAGGCGTCGTCCCGGATGCCGCCCGACAGCTCCACCTTGATGTCCATCGCCTCGGTGACCTGCCGGACCAGCTCACGGTTGTCACCGGTGCCGAACGCCGCGTCCAGGTCGACCAGGTGCAGCCACTCGGCGCCCGACCGCTGCCAGGACAGCGCGGCCTCCAGCGGGGAGCCGTACGAGGTCTCCGTGCCGGACTCGCCGTGGACGAGCCGGACGGCCTGGCCGTCGCGCACGTCGACGGCGGGAAGGAGTTCGAGCTTGCTCACAGTGTTCCGATCCAGTTGGTGAGGAGCTGGGCACCGGCGTCGCCGGACTTCTCGGGGTGGAACTGGGTGGCCCACAGGGCGCCGTTCTCCACGGCGGCCACGAAGGGCTTGCCGTGGGTCGACCAGGTGACCTTGGGGGCCGTCATCGCCGCGTTGTGCGTCTCCAGCGACCATTCGTGGACGGCGTAGGAGTGCACGAAGTAGAAGCGGGCGTCCGCGTCCAGGCCGGCGAACAGCTGGGAGTCGGCCGGCGCGTCGACGGTGTTCCAGCCCATGTGGGGCACGATCTCGGCCTGCAGCGGCTCGACCGAGCCGGGCCACTCGTCGAGGCCCTCGCTCTCCACGCCGTGCTCGATGCCGCGCGCGAAGAGGATCTGCATGCCGACGCAGATGCCCATCACGGGGCGCCCGCCGGACAGCCGGCGGTCGACGATCCAGTCCCCGCGGGCCTCGTGCAGACCCTTCATGCAGGCGGCGAAGGCACCGACGCCCGGCACCAGCAGACCGTCGGCGTTCATGGCCGTGTCGTAGTCACGCGTTATCTCGACGTCGGCTCCCGCGCGCGCGAGGGCGCGCTCGGCGGACCTCACGTTGCCGAAGCCGTAGTCGAAGACGACCACTCGCTTGGATGCGCTCAATTCCACACCTCCAGCCTCACGACGCCCGCGACCAGACACATCGCGGCGCCGATGGAGAGCAGCACGATCAGGCTCTTCGGCATGTCCTGCTTGACGAACGAGTAGATGCCGCCGGCCAGGAAGAGGCCGACGACGATCAGGAGGGTCGAGAGGCCGGTCACAGCGCGCCCTTCGTGGAGGGGAGGATGCCGGCCGCGCGCGGGTCGCGCTCGCTGGCATACCTGAGGGCCCGGGCCAGCGCCTTGAACTGGCACTCCACGATGTGGTGCGCGTTGCGTCCGTAGGGCACGTGCACGTGCAGCGCGATCTGCGCCTGGGCGACGAAGGACTCCAGGATGTGCCGGGTCATCGTGGTGTCGTACTCGCCGATCATCGGCGCCATGTTCTCGGGCTCGGTGTGCACGAGGTAGGGGCGGCCGGAGAGGTCGACGGTGACCTGGGCGAGGGACTCGTCCAGCGGGACCGTGCAGTTGCCGAAGCGGTAGATGCCCACCTTGTCGCCGAGCGCCTGCTTGAAGGCGGCGCCGAGCGCGAGAGCGGTGTCCTCGATGGTGTGGTGGGAGTCGATGTGCAGGTCGCCCTCGGTCTTCACGGTGAGGTCGAACAGACCGTGCCGGCCGAGCTGGTCGAGCATGTGGTCGTAGAAGCCGACGCCTGTCGACACCTCGACCTTCCCGGACCCGTCGAGATCGATCTCGACCAGGACCGAGGTCTCCTTGGTCACTCGTTCCACACGTCCTACGCGGCTCATGCGCTCTGCTCCTTCTTCAACTCACGGACCGCGTCGAGGAACGCGTCGTTCTCTTCGGGGGTTCCGGCGGTCACCCGCAGCCAGCCGGGCACGCCGTTGTCCCGGACCAGGACGCCCCGGTCGAGGATCTTCCGCCACATCGCCTGGGCGTCGTCGAAGCGGCCGAACTGCACGAAGTTGGCGTCCGAGGCGGTGACCTCGTAGCCGATCTCCAGCAGCTCGGCGACCAGCCGGTCCCGCTCGGCCTTCAGCTGCTCGACGTACTTCAGGAGGGTGTCGGTGTGCTCCAGGGCGGCCAGCGCGGTGGCCTGTGTGACGGCCGACAGGTGGTAGGGCAGCCGTACGAGCTGTACGGCGTCCACGACCGCCGGGTGCGCGGCGAGGTAGCCGAGGCGCAGGCCGGCGGCCCCGAACGCCTTCGACATCGTCCGCGAGACGACGAGATTCGGCCGTCCTTCGAGCAGCGGCAGCAGCGAGTCGCCGTGGCTGAACTCGATGTACGCCTCGTCGACCACCACCATCGAGGGTTTCGCCGCCTGCGCGGCCTCGTACAGCGCGAGGACCGTCTCGGGCGGGACCGCGGTGCCCGTGGGGTTGTTGGGCGTGGTGATGAAGACGACGTCCGGCCGGTGCTCGGCGATGGCCTTCTCGGCGGCGGCGAGGTCGATCGTGAAGTCCTCGTTGCGCGGGCCGGAGATCCAGCCCGTGCCGGTGCCGCGCGCGATGAGGGCGTGCATCGAGTACGACGGCTCGAAACCGATCGCCGTACGGCCCGGTCCGCCGAAGGTCTGCAGCAGTTGCTGGAGGACTTCGTTGGAGCCGTTCGCCGCCCAGACGTTGGCGAGGCCGACCTCGTGCCCCGCGGTGTCGGTGAGGTACTTGGCGAGCTGGGTGCGCAGCTCGACCGCGTTCCGGTCCGGGTATCGGTTGAGATCGCGGGCGGCCTCGCGGACGCGCTCGGCGATGCGCTCGACCAGCGGCTCGGGCAGCGGGTAGGGGTTCTCGTTGGTGTTCAGCCGTACGGGGACGTCCAACTGGGGCGCGCCGTAGGGGGACTTGCCGCGCAGCTCGTCCCGTACGGGAAGATCGTCGATTCCGAAGTTCACTTGCTCGTCGGCACCTTCCACCCGAACCGGGCCTTGATCGCCGCCCCGTGGGCGGGCAGGTCCTCCGCCTCCGCCAGCGTCACCACGTGATGCGCCACGTCGGCCAGCGCGTCCTTCGTGTAGTCGACGATGTGGATGCCCCTCAGGAAGGACTGCACGGACAGTCCGGAGGAGTGGCAGGCACACCCACCGGTCGGGAGCACGTGGTTGGACCCGGCGCAGTAGTCGCCGAGCGAGACCGGCGCCCAGGGCCCGATGAAGATCGCGCCGGCGTTGCGCACCCGGTCGGCGACCGCGGCGGCGTCTGCCGTCTGGATCTCCAGGTGCTCGGCGCCGTACGCGTCGACGACCCTGAGGCCCTCGTCGATGCCGTCGACGAGGACGATCGCGGACTGCCTGCCCTTCAGGGCGGGCACGATCCGGTCCTTGATGTGCTTGGTGGCCGCGACCTGCGGCTCCAGCTCCTTCTCGACCGCGTCCGCGAGTTCGACGGAGTCGGTGACCAGGACGGCGGCGGCCAGCGGGTCGTGCTCGGCCTGGCTGATCAGGTCGGCGGCCACGTGCACCGGATCGGCGGAGGAGTCCGCCAGGACCGCGATCTCGGTCGGGCCGGCCTCGGCGTCGATGCCGATCTTGCCCGTGAAGTAGCGCTTGGCCGCGGCGACCCAGATGTTGCCGGGGCCGGTGACCATGGGAGCGGGCGGGCAGGACTCGGTGCCGTACGCGAACATGGCGACGGCGGTCGCGCCACCGGCGGCGTAGACCTCGTCGACGCCGAGCAGCGCGCACGCGGCGAGGATGGTCGGGTGCGGGAGCCCGCCGGCTGGGTCATTTTCAAAAGCGGGGGCCTGGGCGGGCGAGGCGAGCGCGATGGACTCCACTCCCGCCTCCTGCGCGGGCACCACGTTCATGATCACGGAGGACGGGTAGACCGAGCGGCCACCCGGCGCGTACAGCCCGACCCGGTCGACCGGCACCCACTTCTCGGTGACGGAACCGCCGGGCACGACCTCGGTCGTGTGGGTCGTACGGCGCTGCTCGCGGTGGACGAGACGGGCGCGGCGGATGGACTCCTCCAGGGCCGCGCGCACGGCGGGGTCGAGCTCTTCGAGCGCCTTGTCCAGAGCGGCGGCCGGCACCCGTACCGACTCCAGCCGCACCCCGTCGAACTTCTCCGCGAAGTCGATCAGCGCCGCGTCGCCCCGATGATGCACGGCCTCGCAGATCGGACGCACCTTCTCCAGGGCGGCCTGAACGTCGAAGTCGGCTCGGGGCAGCAGGTCGCGCAGGGCGGGGCCCTCGGGGAGGGCGTCGCCGCGCAGATCGATTCGGGAGATCACGTCGTCAATTCTCTCAGACCCTCGTCAGGGCCCGTTCGCGCATTCCAATGGCTGATACGCAACCCGGAAGATCGCCTTCACGTCTAGCGTTCAGGGGGTTACTCAGCGGGCATGAACGGTTGTACGAATCACAAGTGACCGAGGGGCTGGAAGAACCGTGACCGAGGGGGCCGGGATCCGGGACGGAGACCTGCCGGACGATCTGACCGCCGCCGAGGCCGGTATGTGGCAGGCCTTCCGCAACGGCACCGTGTACGACCTGAGCAGCGGCGACACCGTCGTCGACGATCCGCACGGCGGGCACCCCTGGGGCCCCGAACGGACGGTACGCGCGCGTATCGTGTGCTGGCTGCTCCTGGACGGTCCGCCCGCGCTCGCCGGCCGGGTCTCGTCCCTGAAGCTCACCGGCGTGCAGATCAGCGGCACCCTGGACCTCGCGGGCGGCACGGTCGTGCCGTACCTGGAGATGAAGGGCTGCCGCTTCGAGCGGGAGATCCTGCTGCCGGAGGCCCGCTTCACCACCGCGCGGTTCGTGGACTGCTCGGTGCCGCGGCTGGAGGCCGCCAGGGTGCACACGGAGGGCGATCTGCATCTGCCGCGCTGCCGCTTCCACAACGGCGTACGACTGACCGACGCGCACATCGGCACGGATCTGCTGATGAACCAGGCGATCGTCTACCGCGACCGCAGCGGCCGTTCGATCGCCGCCGACGGCATGACCGTGGGCCAGGACCTGCAGGCCGAGCTCCTGGAGTCGCACGGCGAGCTGAGCCTGCGCAGCGCCACCATCGGCGTCTCGCTGAGCCTGCGTGGCGCCCGGCTCAACAACCCGTACACCCGGCTCGCGCTGAACGCCCCCCAGCTGACCGTCGAGCGCACGCTGTACCTGACCCCCGCGGGCGTCGGCGCCTCCATGCTGAGCGGGGCGACCCCCGCGCGCGGGACGCGGATCCAGCGCTTCGAGTGCCTGGGCGGCGTGCGGCTGGACGACGGCCGGTTCGGGGACGCGGTCGACCTCGAGCGGGCCCGCTTCGTCTTCACGGAGGACCAGGAGCTGTCGCTGCGCCGGGTCCAGGCCCCGGAGCTGCGCTTCCTGGGTGAGAAGCCGCAGCGCGGCAAGGTGGTCCTCTCGGGGGCGCGGGTCGGCAACCTCGTGGACCGGGCGAGCGCCTGGCCGGGGCCGGGCAACCTCCACATGGGCGGCTTCGTCTACGAGAACCTCGTACCGCACGGCCCCTTCCCGCTGGCCGAGCGGCTGGAGTGGGTGGCGGCCGCGACCGCCGAGTACAACCCGGAGCCGTACGAGAGGCTCGCGTCCGTGCTGCGGGCCGGGGGCGAGGACGAGGACGCGCGCGAGGTGCTGCTCGCCAAGCAGCGCCGGCGCCGCGAGAGTCTGCCGCTGGCCGCCAAGCTGTGGGGGTACGTGCAGGACTGGACGGTCGCCTACGGTTACCGGCCCGGCCGGGCCGCCGTATGGATGGCGGTGCTGTGGGCGGCGGGTTCCGTGGCGTTCGCACACGCGAGCCATCCGCCGCTCAAGGGCGGCGACCATCCGGTCTGGAATCCCGCCCTCTTCGCCCTCGACCTCCTGCTCCCGGTGATCGACCTGGGACAGGTCGGTTTCTGGCAGTTGCGTGGCGGTTGGCAATGGCTGGCGGCCGCGATGGTCCTCCTCGGCTGGATCCTGGCGACCACCGTGGCGGCGGGGGCCACGAGGATGTTGCGGCGGAATTAAGGAGGCCCGTGGTGCGGAAGGTGAACAAAGGTCTCGTCTTTACCTCTCCTTGACCATCCGCCGTACAACTTTCCACGAGTTGCACGTGCGCACTGGCGCAGGGTTGACCCGCGGTCCTTCAATGGTCGACACCATGGCTCTGCTGCCCCCCTTCATCCGCGCGTCACGGATTCCCCCCTACCACCTCACCGGCGGACTGCCCGCCGACGACGAGGTGCTGCTCGACGTGCCTGACGACCGGCTCGGTCCTGCGCTGGTCGCGGCCGGGCAGGGCGGGTACGGGCGTGCGGCCGAGTTGCTCGCCGCAACCCGGGAGAGCGCCGCCTGGGAGCTGCGCGACCGTTACGTCCGGCGGCTCTCCGGCTTCGCCCGCTCGCGCCCCGAGTGGTACGACGCCTGGCGCGCCGAGGCCCCGTACGACCCGGACCAGCTGCTGCTGGGCGCCCAGCTCGCGGTGGACCGCGTCTGGGACTCACCGGCC
Organism: Streptomyces sp. SAI-127; assembly: GCF_029894425.1. Lineage (NCBI taxonomy): Bacteria > Bacillati > Actinomycetota > Actinomycetes > Kitasatosporales > Streptomycetaceae > Streptomyces > Streptomyces sp. SAI-127. The sequence continues at coordinate 7,700,893 of NZ_JARXYJ010000001.1, read as the reverse complement.
CGGGCGGAGCTGCTGCGCGAGGTGAGCCCTCTGATCACGGCCGCGGCGCGCGGCGAGGACCGCGACCCGGTGCCGTGGCGTATCGCGCTGGACCACGCGCGCGGCTCGCAGGCGGGGCACACCTACTTCGGGGAGTTGTGGGAGGCGGCCCTCAGGCGCGCCCCGCTCCACTACGGCTGCCACGTCGCCGCTCTGCGCTATCTGGCGACCTCCTGGCGCGGCTCGTACCGCGAGTGTTTCGACTTCGCGGACCGGGCCGCACAGGACGCCCCGCCCGGATCTCTCATCCAGGCGCTGCCCACGCGGGCGGCCCTCGCCTGTCTGACCGAGGGCGGCGGCACCGCGGTGCCGCGCGAGCGGCTGGACGCGGCGGCGGACCGGGCGATCGAGCTGTCCGCCACCTTCGCGGCGGCCGACCTCTGGCCGGCCGAGGTCCGCAACAAGCTGGCGTACGTCCTGGTGTGCCTCGGCCGCTGGACGGACGCTCTGGATCAGCTGCGCATGATCGGCCCGTACGCGACCTCGTTCCCGTGGGGCCGGGAGTCCGAGGACCCGCTGGGCCGCTTCCTGGAGGTCCGCGAGGAGGTCCGGCGGCACGCCCTGATCCATCCACGGAGTGAGCACGGGGGACGTGTCCGCTCCGGAGGCCATTAGGCTTTGGCGCCGTGACCACCGTGCGGCTCCCGCTCTTCCCCCTGAACTCGGTTCTGTTCCCGGGGCTCGTGCTTCCTCTCAACGTCTTCGAGGAGCGCTACCGCGCCATGATGCGCGAACTGCTGAAGACGCCTGAGGAGGAACCGCGCCGGTTCGCCGTCGTGGCGATCCGCGACGGCCACGAGGTGGCGCCCAGCGCACCCGGCCTGCCGGACCAGACGGCCGTGCCCGAGCGCGGGCCCGCGGCCGGCTTCGGCGACGACCCGGTCAAGGCGTTCCACGCGGTGGGCTGCGTGGCGGACGCGGCGACGATACGAGAGCGGGCGGACGGCACGTTCGAGGTCCTGGCGACGGGCACGACCCGGGTCCGGCTGCTGTCCGTCGACACGTCGGGCCCGTATCTGACGGCCGAACTGGAGGAGCTGCCGGAGGAGGCGGGCGACGAGTCCGGTCCCTTGGCGGAAGGAGTCCTCCGGGCCTTCCTCCAGTACCAGAAGCGCCTGGCGGGGGCCAGGGAACGCACCCTGTCGTCCGGCACGGAGCTCCCGGACGAACCGTCCGTGGTGTCGTACCTGGTGGCGGCCGCGATGATGCTGGACACCCCCACGAAGCAGCGGCTGCTCCAGGCCCCCGACACCGCGTCCCGGCTCCGGGACGAACTGAAACTCCTGCGCGCGGAGACGGCGATCATCCGTAATCTTCCGTCGTTGCCGGCGTCGGAACTGACGCTCGGCCCGACGAGTCTGAACTGAGGCCGGAGCCGCCGGATGCCGAAGAAGCAGAAGAAGCAACAGCAGTCGGGAGGCACCCCCGCGACGGTGGCCCTGACCGCCGCGGGCGTGCCCTTCACCGTGCACTCCTACGACCACGACCCCTCCCACCCCTCCTACGGCGAGGAGGCGGCCGAGGCGATGGGCGTCTCCCCCGACCGCGTCTTCAAGACGCTGGTGGCGGACGTGGACGGGGCCCTCACGGTGGCGGTGGTCCCGGTGGCGGGCTCACTGGACCTGAAGGCCCTGGCGACGGCGGCGGGCGGCAAACGGGCGGCGATGGCGGACCCGGCCCTCGCCGAACGCACCACGGGCTACGTCCGCGGCGGCATCTCTCCCCTGGGCCAGCGCAAGAAGCTCCCCACGGTCCTCGACGCCTCTGCCTCCACCCACGACACGATCTGCGTCTCGGCCGGCCGCCGGGGCCTTGAGGTGGAACTGGCGCCGACCGACCTGGCCCACCTCACGAAAGCGGTCCTGGCGCCCATCGCCCGCGCGTGACCCCTCGACGGACCCCCCTTCCTCGGTTAAGCAGAAGGGGCATGTCGAAGAAAACACGGAAACGCAAATGGCGCACCAAGAAGGGCCGCTCGAACCACGGCAGGCGGCCGGCATAGGGCCGGGACGGGGTCGAAGTTCCCCTACTGCGCAGGCGCTCCGTACCCGTCCTTGGGGACCGCGTCCCCATATATGGGCTCAGGATCCCGGGGTCCGAACAACGCCGTCAGCCCCAGATGCACGACAAGCCCGGCCAGCGACCAGGCCAGCAACGCCCCCTTCGCCCCCAGCTTCAGCGGCGCGGAGAACGTGACTCCCTTGCCCACGGCCTTCGCATGGGCGAGCACATCCGAGGTCGGCCCGAGCCACATCCCCACCCGCCACGCGAGCAAGGACCCCAGCACCCCTCCGACGGCCAGCCCCACCACCAGCGGCACCCCGCCCCGCCGCCGCCAGAGAAACACCGCGAGCGCGCTCACAAAGCCGAAGGCCAGCGCCAGCAGGGTGAACGTCCCGTCCACCCCGACCGCCTGCTCGCCCTCGGTGTCCTTGAGATAGACGACCCAGCTGCCCTGCTCGTCCACATCCCCGACCAGCGGCACATGCGGCGCCAGCCACCACCACAGCACCCCGAGCAGCGCCCCGAGGACCGCCACGGCGACCGTGACCACCACGGCCTCCAGCAGCTCGGTCTTCATGCCGGGCCCGTCCTGCCCGTACGGGGCTTCGGCGGGAGCCGCGTACCGGGCGTCAGGGGCCTGCCACGGATCGTGCGAGGACGGTTCGTGGGGCGGCGGAGGAGGAGTCAACGGTGCGGTCACCCTGACATCGTGCCAGGCCCGCCTGTGCGGCGCGTCACCGGACGGCCGCCCGGCGATACGCCCAGGTGGCGACGGCCAGCGAGACCACGCCCACGCAGCCGCACACGGCGAGGTCACCGAGCACGAAGGCCCAGTCGGGATGCGGCCCGAAGGTACGTGCGAACGCCTCGACGCCGTAGGTCGAGGGCAACAGATCCCGCGTGAACCGCACCGCCTCGGGCATCCGTTCGGCGGGCAGCACCCCGAGCAGCAGCGCGGCGGACATCCCGAGCTGTCCCAGCAAGGTGGCCAGTTCCGGCCGGGGCGCGAGCAGCCCGAGCGCGGCACCCAGCCCCGCCAGGGCCGCACCGGCCAGCGGAATCACCGCCACGAGCACCCACAGATGGGCCAGCGGAAGCCCGAACAGCACGCACCCGAACACGGCGGTCACCACGGTCCCGGGCACGGTGAAGGAGGCGTACGCCCCCGCGGCGCCGAGCACCACGGCGGCCGGCGGCACCGGCAGGGTGGCGTAGTGATCCAGCCCGCCGCTCGCCCGCAGCTGCCCGAAGTACTGCGCGAGCAGATTGAGCGCGACGAAGGCGACGACCAGCACGGACGCCCCGGCGACCACGGACCGGGCCTCGCCCCCGCCGTCCACGACCCCCCGCATCAGGACCATGATGCCGATCGACTGGAAGGTCGCCACGAACAGCAGCGGGATGCGCGCGACCCGCGCGCGGGACAGCTGCGCCCGGTAGACGGCCGCCAGCGACGGCCACAGCCGTGCGCGCGGCCCGAGCTCGGCGGCCGCGGCGCGGCCCGTCTCCTCGACGGCCGGCACGCCACCAGGCAGAACCTCGACGGGTACGACACTCACGTGGCTCTGCTCCTCTTCGCTCCGGCGGTCGCCCTGTGACGTACGGATACGGCCGTCCGCGTACTCAAAGTGGTCAAGCCTTCACCAGCCCCTGCTGCGCGGCCCCGCCCAGCGCGAGGTACACGTCCTCCAGGCTGGGCGTGGCGAGCGTGAAGTCGTCCAGCGCGGCGAACGCGGCCCCGCCGGTGACGGTGGCCACGACCGCGCGGGCCTCCTCGGGGGCGAGCCGCAGCGTCCAGCGGCGCCCGGAGGCCACGGCACGGTCCTGGAGCGCGGCGACCTCGGGCACGTGCAGCGGGGCCGCCTCGCGCCACACGAGGTCGACGCGGACCTCTCCCGCGACCTGTTCCTTGAGGCCGGTGGGTGTGTCGCAGGCGATCACCCGGCCCTGGTCGAGGACGGCGACCCGGTCCAGGACCGTCTCCGCCTCGATGACGTTGTGGGTGACGAGCAGCACGGTCGTGCCCCGCTCGGCCCGCCGCCGGTCCACGGCGGACCACACCGCGCGCCGCGCCACGGGGTCCATCGCGGTGGTCGGCTCGTCGAGCACGAGCAGCGGCCGCTCCCCCACGAGCGCCGAAGCGAAGCACGCGAGCCGCCGCTGCCCGCCGGACAGCCGCCTCAGCGGTCGTCCGGCGATCGGCGTGAGCCCCAGCTCCTCCAGTACGGCGTCCCGCTCGGCCCGTGCCCGCCGCGCCTCCAGGCCGCGCAGCCGCCCGGTGGTCTCGGCGGCGAGCGAGACGGTCAGTTCGTCGAGGGCGGTGGACTCCTGGCCGAGGTAGGCGAGAATCCGTGAGGCCCGGTCCGGGTGGCGCACGATGTCGTGCCCGAGGATCTCGACGCTGCCGCGGTCGGGCCGCATCAGCCCTGTCAGCTGCCGTACGAGCGTGGTCTTCCCGGCGCCGTTCGGCCCGAGCAGCCCGAAGATCTCACCCCGCCGGATGTCCAGCTCCACCGCGTCGGTGGCCCGCACCTCGGGTGTCCCCGGTGCCCCGCGCCGCCCGCGCACCGCGGGATAGGTCTTGGTCAGCCCGCGCACCGCACACACGACATCACCACCGTGCCGAAGTGCCTGTGCCGCGCGCGTACTCACAAAGGACGAGACTACGGGGTGGGGGCGTCCTGTTCCCCCTTGGGGCGGCGTATGTGCCGTTTCACTCCCCCGCGGGCGCGTGCTCCGCCGCCGTCCGCACATCGATCTCCCGCCAGAAGCCGGCCCGGATCGCGTAACGGTCGTGCTCGTCGATCTGGTCGTCCTTGTGCGCGAGCAGCCCGAACCGCGCCGCGTACCTGAGCAGCTCCCCGTCGATCCGGTGCGGCACCCGCGGATACATCCCGGACAGCCGCTGCAGATGCGCCTGGTCCCCCAGCCGTTCCATCCACCGCCGCGCGAAGACCTGCCCCACCTCGAAGGGGTCCCCGCCGACCGTGGTGATGTCCTCCTCCCGGTCGGCCCACCGCTGCTCCGCCGTGGTCAGCTGCGCGAGCGTCGGCATGGAGGCGACCTCGGGCGGCTCGGCGGCACCACCGGGGCGGTCGACCCAGCCTTTGTCGGAGGACCACCGCAGGGTCGCGCTCGCGGGGTGCTGCGCGGCCTGGGTACCGGGCGCCCGCAGCGCGGCGAGGTCCTTGGGCGTCGGCACTCCCTTGGGCGCCGGCACCCGCTCCTGCGTGCCGTTCTCCGAAGGGGCGGCCGTGGCGTGCTCGCGCTCCTCCGCGGTCCGCTCGGGCGCGGACGAGGGCGCGGACTCGGGCAGCGGCGCCGAGAGGATCGCGGCGATCTCGGGCCGCGGCACGGGCGGCGGCGCGCAGATCCCGCCGAGTTCCTTGGCGCGTACGGCCTTGGTGATCCATGTACGGTCCAGCACCCGCCGCTCGTCCGCCTCGGCGACCAGGTCCTCCGACTGGTTGTAGTCCCCGTCGGCAGCCTGCACGGCCCACAGGTGTACGGCGACCCCGTGCTCCTTGGCGGCCATCATGCCCGGCAGCAGGTCCCCGTCGCCGGTGACGAGCACGACGTCGGAGCAGGCGCGGTTGCGGGCCAGCTCGGTGAGCTCGGCGTGCATGGCGGCGTCCACGCCCTTCTGGGCCCAGCGTCCGTCGCTGCGGGTCAGGGCGCCGAGCCGGACGGTGACCCGGGGCATCACGCGCAGCCTGCGGTGCTCGGGCTGCGGGACGCGGTCGGGGGCGCCGTCGAACCAGTAGATGCGCAGCAGGGGCCGTTCCGTGTCGGACTCGGCCCGGTCGCGCAGCCCCTGGACGAGGGCGGCGTGGTCGACGGTGATACGGGAACGGGAGGGCTCCCCGGCAAGGAGACTGGCGGCGGCCCCCAGCAGATACCCGGCGTCCACCAGGACGATGCAGCGGTCCACGCGATCCACCCTCTTTCCGGGAGGTTTGCTTCGGGCTTCCTTCGAGTCTGCCCGACCACGCGAGGGTTAACGGCCCGAACTCGATCTTCGGCGTGGCGTTTCGGGGCATCGCCCGGCGACATTCCCTGTCACACACGGTAATTATCCGAAATGCGCCTCTTGCCAGCGTATGTGAATCTGGTCCCGGCCCTGGCCCCTAGATCCCCCTCAGGAGGCAGATCACCATGGCCAAGAACAAGAAGCAGAACCGAAAGCAGCCGCAGTCCGAGCGTGGCCAGCAGGAGGCCCAGCACTCCTCGATGGAGGCACAGACCGAGCAGCGTGCCACGCAGGTGACCCCCGGCGATGTCGCCCGCAAGGGCCGGCAGAAGAGCTTCGGTCACAACTGACATCTGCATAAAGGGTTGTTGAGACCCAGGTACACAGAGGGGCGCACCCCGTCAGGAGTGCGCCCCTCTGCATGGTCCGGGCCCTGGTGGGTCAGCCCGCCAGGCAGGACGGTCCGAGCAGCACCTTCAGGTCCCCGAAGAGCGCCGGATCCGGCTTCACGCGGTGCCGGTCCAGCCGCAGGACCGTGGTCTTGCTGGGGCCCTGGAGCCGGATGCGGACCTCGCTCTCCCCCTTGTGGTGGCTGAGGATCTCGCCGAGCCTGCTGACCATCGGCGGGGTCACCTTCAGCGCCGGGATGGTGAGGATCACGGGAGCGTTGGTGCCCGCGTTGGACAGGTCGGGGACCTGGAGCTCCATCGCGACCAGCCGGGGTACGTCCTCGCGCTTGTCGAGGCGGCCCTTGACGAACACCACGGCGTCCTCGACGAGTTGCGTCGACACCAGCTGGTAGGTCGCCGGGAAGAACATGCACTCGATGGAACCGGCGAGGTCCTCGACGGTGGCGATCGCCCAGGCGTTGCCCTGCTTGGTCATCTTGCGCTGGAGGCCCGAGATGATGCCGCCGATGGTGACGACCGCGCCGTCGGAGTGCTCACCGCCGGTGAGCTGGGCGATGCCCGCGTCGGCCTTGTCGGACAGCACGTGCTCCAGGCCGAAGAGCGGGTGGTCGGAGACGTACAGACCGAGCATCTCCCGCTCCTGTGCGAGCAGATAGGTCTTGTCCCACTCCTCGGTGGTGAACTCCACGTCCAGGCCGAAGCCGGGCTCGCTGGTGTCCTCGTCCCCCATCCCGCCGAAGAGGTCGAACTGGCCCTCCGCCTCCTTGCGCTTGACCGCGACCACGTTGTCGATCATCGAGTCGAAGTGCGCGGTGAGGCCCTTGCGGGTGTGCCCCATCGTGTCGAACGCGCCCGCCTTGATCAGCGACTCCGTGGTGCGCTTGTTGCAGGCGACCGCCTCGACCTTGTCGAGGTAGTCGGGGAAGGAGGCGTACTTCCCCTTGGCCTTGCGGCTGCGGATGATCGACTCGACCACGTTCGTACCGACGTTGCGCACGGCTTCGAGCCCGAAGAGGATGACGTCGTCGCCCTGGGCGGCGAAGTTGTGCTCCGACTCGTTGACGTTCGGCGGGAGCACCTTGATGCGCATGCGGCGGCACTCGTTGAGGTAGACCGCCGACTTGTCCTTGTCGTCCTTCACCGAGGTGAGCAGCGCGGCCATGTACTCGGCCGGGTAGTTGGCCTTGAGGTACGCGGTCCAGTAGGAGACCAGTCCGTACGCGGCGGAGTGCGCCTTGTTGAAGGCATAGCCGGCGAAGGGGACCAGGACGTCCCACAGGGCCTGGATCGCCTCGTCGCTGTAGCCGTTCTTCTTGGCGCCGGCCTGGAAGATGGTGAAGTTCTTCGCCAGTTCGTCGGGCTTCTTCTTGCCCATGACGCGGCGCAGGATGTCGGCCTCGCCGAGCGAGTAGCCGGCGATGATCTGCGCGGCCTTCTGCACCTGCTCCTGGTAGACGATCAGGCCGTAGGTGACCGCGAGGACCTCTTGGAGGGGCTCCTCCAGCTCCTTGTGGATCGGCGTGATCTCCTGGCGGCCGTTCTTGCGCTCGGCGTAGTTGATGTGGGAGTTCATACCCATCGGGCCCGGCCGGTAGAGGGCCGAGACGGCGGAGATGTCCTCGAAGTTGTCGGGCTGCATCTGGCGGAGCAGCGAGCGCATCGGGCCGCCGTCGAACTGGAAGACACCGAGGGTCTCACCGCGGCAGAGCAGTTCGAAGGTCTTGGGGTCGTCCAGCGGCAGGGCGAGCATCTCCAGGTCGATGCCCTTGTTGGCCTTCACCATCTTGATGGCGTCGTCCATGATCGTGAGGTTGCGCAGGCCCAGGAAGTCCATCTTCAGCAGGCCGAGCGACTCGCACTGCGGGTAGTCCCACTGGGTGATGGTCACGCCGTCGGTGTGGCGCACCCAGATCGGGGCGTGGTCGACGATGGGTTCGCTGGACATGATCACGCCGGCCGCGTGCACACCCATCTGCCGGACCAGGCCCTCGACGCCCTTGGCGGTGTCGATGACCTTCTTCACGTCCGGTTCGTTCTCGTACATCGACCTGATCTCGCCGGCCTCGCTGTAGCGGGGGTGCGAGGGGTCGGTGATGCCGTTCAGGTCGATGCCCTTGCCGAGGACGTCGGCCGGCATCGCCTTGGTGAGCCTGTCGCCCATCGCGTACGGGTACCCCAGCACGCGCGCGGAGTCCTTGATGGCGTTCTTCGCCTTGATCTTGCCGTACGTGCCGATCATGGCGACCTTGTCGGCGCCGTACTTCTCGGTCACGTACCGGATCACCTCGACGCGCCTGCGCTCGTCGAAGTCGATGTCGACATCGGGCATGGAGACGCGCTCGGGGTTGAGGAACCGCTCGAAGATCAGACCGTGCGGGATCGGGTCGAGGTCGGTGATGCCCATGGCGTAGGCGACGATCGAGCCGGCCGCGGAGCCTCGGCCGGGGCCGACGGCGATGCCGTTGTTCTTGGCCCACATGATGAAGTCGGCGACCACGAGGAAGTAACCCGGGAACCCCATCTGGATGATGACGTCCATCTCGTACTCGGCCTGCCGCTGGCGGTCCTCGGGGATGCCGCCCGGGAAGCGGCGCTCCATGCCGCGGCGGACCTCCTCCTTGAACCAGGTGACCTCGGTGTAGCCCTCGGGGATGTCGAACTTCGGCATGAGGTTCTTGGCCTCGAACATGCCCTCGGTGTCGACCTGTTCGGCCACCAGGAGCGTGTTGCGGCAGCCTTCCTGCCAGGCGTCCGAGGAGTCGACGGCGTACATCTCGTCCGTGGACTTCAGGTAGTAGCCGGTGCCGTCGAACTTGAAGCGGTCCGGATCGGAGAGGTTCTTGCCGGTCTGGATGCACAGCAGGGCGTCGTGGGCGGTCGCCTCGTGCGCGTACGTGTAGTGCGAGTCGTTGGTGACCAGCGGGGGGATGCCGAGCTTCTTGCCGATCTCCAGAAGGCCGTCGCGGACCCGGTGCTCGATCTCGATGCCGTGGTCCATCAGCTCCAGGAAGTAGCGGTCCTTGCCGAAGATGTCCTGGTACTCGGCGGCGGACTTCAGCGCCTCGTCGAACTGGCCGAGGCGCAGCCGGGTCTGGAGCTCGCCGGAGGGGCAGCCGGTGGAGGCGATGAGCCCCTCGGACCACTGGGAGATGGTCTCCTTGTCCATGCGGGGCCACTTCTGCAGCCAGCCCTCGGCGTACGCGTCCGAGGAGAGCTTGAAGAGGTTGTGCAGGCCGGTCTTGTTCGCCGCCCAGATCGTCTTGTGGGTGTAACCACCCGAACCCGAGACGTCGTCCCGCTTCTGGTGCGGCTGCCCCCAGCGGATCTTGCGCTTGTTGCGCCGGGACTCGGGCGCGACATATGCCTCGATCCCGATGATCGGGGTGACCCCGGCCTTCTTCGCAGAGTGGAAGAAGTCGTACGCCCCGTGCAGGTTGCCGTGGTCGGACATGGCGATATGGGTCATGCCCATCTCGTTGCACGCGTCGAACATGTCCTTGAGCCGCGCGGCACCGTCCAGCATCGAGTACTGGGTGTGGACGTGCAGGTGCGTGAACGGCGGCTTTGACACGGCGTGGCCTCCATGGAAAACACTCGACGACAGGCGGACGGACAGTTCGGGGGACAGCGTCGAAGTCTATGCCTCGGCACTGACACTCCGGGGGTCGCCCCGCGTACCTTCACAACGAGGGTCGCGGGCACTTTCACCCGGCCCCGCCCGTTGAACTGACGACAGAAACGCTGTCGTACACATGCACCAGGAGGCACCCCGCGATGTCGGTTCCGCAGCTCAACGACGAGCACCGCGGCGAGGAGATCCTCGCTGTCTTCGACACCGCCTTCGGCGAGCTCCTGGCCGCCGACCCGGCAGCGTTCCGCGTGAAGTTCCGGAAGATGGCGGCCTCCGCGTTCGCGTTCTACCGGGGTACGGCGTGCCTCTTCTACCACGACCTGGACGCGGAGAAGAGGGGCGGCCCGTACCTCGACGAGCGCACCTCGCGCGTGTGGATCCACGGCGACCTGCACGCGGAGAACTTCGGCACCTACCTGGACGCCAACGGCCGGCTGATCTTCAACGTCAACGACTTCGACGAGGCGTACGTCGGCCCCTTCACCTGGGACCTCAAGCGCTTCGCCGCCTCCGTCGCGCTGATCGGGTACGCCAAGGCCCTCGGCGACGAGCAGATCACCGAACTGGTGGAGGTGTACGCGGGCGCGTACCGCGAGCGGATCCACGCCCTGGCCACCGGCGCCAAGAGCGACGAGGTGCCGCCCTTCACCCTGGACACCGCCCAGGGCCCCCTCCTGGACGCGCTGCGCGACGCCCGCGCCCTGACCCGCTTCGGCCTCCTGGAGTCGATGACGGAGATCCGCGACTTCGAGCGCCGCTTCGCGCCGGGCGGCGGCTCCATCGAGCTGGACGCGGCCACCCGCTACAAGGTGCTGGCGGCCTTCGACGGCTATCTGGAGACCCTCCCGGAGGCCTCCCTGTCCCGCCCGGACTCCTACCGCGTCAAGGACGTCGTCGGCCGCCGCGGCATCGGCATCGGATCGGCCGGTCTGCCGTCGTACAACATCCTGCTCGAGGGGCACACCGACGCCCTGGAGAACGACGTCGTGATCTACATCAAGCAGGCCCAGACCCCGGCCGTCTCCCGGCACATCACCGACCCGGCGATCCGCGACTACTTCCAGCACGAGGGCCACCGCACGGTGATCTCCCAGCGCGCCCTCCAGCAGCACGCCGACCCGTGGCTCGGCTGGACCGAGCTGGGCGGCGCGGGCCAGCTGGTCGCCGAGATCTCGCCGTACGCCGTGGATTTGGACTGGGGCGACATCGACGACCCGGAGGAGATCGCGGCGGTCGTCGCCGACCTCGGGCGGGCCACGGCCACCATGCACGCGGCGGCGGACGACACCTCAGGGGAGTCCCTGGTGCCCTTCTCCACCGAGCGGGCCATCGACGCGGCGATCGCGGCGGACGAGGACGGCTTCGCGGCTCTCCTGGTCGACTTCGCGCACAGCTACGGCGCACGCGCGCGTGCCGACCACCAGACCTTCGTCGACCTCTTCCGCAACGGCCGGATTCCGGGTCTGTGACAGGGCTCATCGCGCTTCCCATAACGATAGGGCCGCTCACAGGGATCCTTTAGGGGTCCCTTACAGGCCCGCGTGACACACTCTCCACGCTATGGACATATCCGGGACCCAGCTACGAGCGCTCCGCGCGGCGCTGTTCACGGCACTCGTCGTGACGCTCAGCACCGCGTCGCACGTGCTGCTGTCCCGGGCTCCCCTGCCCCTCAACACGGTGGCGGCGGTCGCCGTCGCCGTGTTCGTGCTCGCCTACGCGCTGGCCGGCCGGGAGCGCGGCTTCGGGCGGATCGCCGCCGTGCTGATCCCGCTGGAGCTGGCCGCCGACACCGTCTTCACCACCGGCCAGCACGTCTGCTACGGCGCCGCGGGCGGCCCGGTGGCGGGCCCGCTGCGCTCGGTCGGCTGGGACGTGTTCTGCGGCGACGGCACCAGCGTGGGCTCGCCACTGGCCCGGATGACCGGCACCGACCCCGACCGGCTCGGCGGCCTGCTCGCGCACGCCGACCCGCAGACCGCCTGGCTGCTGCTGGGCGCGCACCTCAGTGTCGGCCTGCTCGCGGCCGCCTGGCTGCGCCGCGGCGAGCGGGCCCTGGCCCAGCTGCTGCGGGCCGTGGCCGCCACGACCTTCCGGCCGCTCCTCCTGGTGGCCGCCGCGCTGACCGTGCGGTCGGAGCCGGAGCCGGCCCGCCCGGTGCGCCCCGGCCGCCGTACGGCCGTCGCTCTCGACGAGATCCTCGTGCACTCCCTGGGACGGCGTGGACCGCCGTGCTCGACCGCTGCCCTCTGAGCCGAGCAGCCCCTGAGCACCACCAGTCCCGACCTACGTATCCCCGCACACGACGTGTGCGCGTCCCCTTGATGGAGAACACCACCATGAGCAAGCGGAACAGCCAGGCCTCGAAGACCGCCGCCCGTGAGCGGCTGCGGCAGGAGCGCGAGCGCCAGGCCAAGCGCGACAAGGTCAAGCGGCAGGTCATCGTCGCCTGTTCCGTCGTCGGCGTCCTGGCGATAGCCGGCGGCATCGGCTACGCGGTCGTCCAGAACAACAAGCCCAGCTACTGGGAAGAGGCGAAGAACGACAAGCTCGTCAAGCCGGCCAACAGCACGGGCACCAACGGCACGACGGTCGTCATCGGAAAGAGCACCGCCAAGAAGACCCTCGTCATGTACGAGGACCCGCGCTGCCCCGTCTGCGCCCAGTTCGAGCAGACCGTCGGCTCGACCGTCGACAAGGACGTCGAGGACGGCAAGTTCAAGATCCAGTACGTCGGCGCCAGCTTCCTCGACGGCAACCTCGGCGGCGAGGGCTCCAAGAACGGCCTCAGCGCGCTCGGCGCGGCGCTGAACGTCAGCCCCGAGGCGTTCCTGAAGTACAAGACCGCGATGTACACCACGAAGTGGCACCCCGCCGAGGACACCGACAAGTTCAAGGACGACGCCTACCTCATCAAGATCGCGCAGACCGTCCCGGAGCTGAAGGACAACAAGACCTTCCAGAACGCCGTGAAGAACGGCACCTACGACAAGTGGGCCCTGGACATGTCCGAGAAGTTCAACAAGGACGGCGTGACCGGCACCCCGACCCTGAAGATGGACGGCAAGACGCTGACCGGTTCCGACGGCAAGAGCGCGCCGATGACGGTCGCCGACTTCAACACGGCGCTCGAGGCGGCCCTGAAGGCCTGATCCCCGCACTCTTCAGGCAAAGAGCGGGCGAACTTTCACGAGTTCGCCCGCTCTCGTTCATACCGGCCAGTAACCTGATCGGCCGTGACCAGTAGACAGAGATCAGCCGAGAGCAACTCCCTGTCCCCGCGCCGCCGTACGGTCGTCAAGGCCGCGGCGGCCACCGCTGTCCTCGCCGCCCCGCTCGCCGCCGCCCTGCCGGCCCGAGCCGCCGACGAGGCCCCCGCCTTCCTGCACGGCGTCGCCTCCGGCGACCCGCTCCCGGACGGCATCCTGCTGTGGACCCGGGTGACCCCCACCGCCGAGGCCGTGCCCGGTTCCGGCATCGGCCCGGACACCGAGGTCGGCTGGGTCGTCGCCCAGGACAAGGCCTTCACGACCGTCGTCGCCAAGGGGTCCGTCACCGCGACCGCCGCCTCCGACCACACCGTCAAGGCGGACGTCCGCGGCCTCACCCCCGCGACCGAGTACTGGTTCCGCTTCTCGGCGGGCGGCACCGACTCCCCGGCGGCGCGTACCCGCACCGCGCCGGCGTCGGACGCGGCCGTCGCGAACCTCCGCTTCGGCGTGGTCTCCTGCGCCAACTGGGAGGCGGGCTACTTCTCGTCGTACCGCCATCTCGCGGCCCGCGGCGACCTGGACGCCTGGCTGCACCTGGGCGACTACATCTACGAGTACGGCACCGGCGAGTACGGCACACGCGACACCGTCGTACGACAGCACGCGCCGGTCCACGAGATCCTCACCCTCGCCGACTACCGGACCCGGCACGGCAAGTACAAGACGGACCCGGACCTCCAGGCCCTGCACGCGGTCGCCCCGGTCGTCGCGATCTGGGACGACCACGAGTTCGCCAACGACGCCTGGTCGGGCGGTGCCGAGAACCACACCGAGGGCGCGGAGGGCGCCTGGTCGGCCCGTCAGGCAGCCGCCAAGCAGGCCTACTTCGAGTGGATGCCGGTGCGCACGGCGATCGCGGGCACCACCTACCGGCGGCTGCGGTTCGGCAAGCTCGCCGACCTCTCGCTGCTCGACCTGCGGTCCTTCCGCTCACAGCAGGTCGCCGTGGGCAACGGCTCGGTGGACGACCCGAACCGCACGATCACCGGCCGCGCCCAGCTGGACTGGCTCAAGGCGGGGCTGAAGTCCTCCGACACGACCTGGCGGCTGGTCGGCAACTCCGTGATGATCTCGCCGTTCGCGATCGGGGCGCTCTCCGCCGACCTGTTGAAGCCGCTCGCCGAGCTGCTGGGCCTGCCGAAGGAGGGCCTCGCCCTCAACACCGACCAGTGGGACGGCTACACGGACGACCGCCGCGAGCTGCTGGCCCACCTGCGCTCCAACGCCATCCGCAACACCGTCTTCCTGACCGGCGACATCCACATGGCGTGGGCCAACGACGTGCCGGTGGACGCCGGCACCTACCCGCTGTCGGCCTCCGCCGCCACGGAGTTCGTCGTCACCTCGGTGACCTCCGACAACCTCGACGACATCCTGAAGGTCCCCGAGGGCACGGTCACCGCGCTCGCCGCGCCGGTCATCCAGGTCGCCAACCGGCACGTCCACTGGGTCGACACCGACCGCCACGGCTACGGCGTCCTCGACATCACCGCCGAACGGGCGCAGATGGACTACTACGTCCTGTCCGGCAAGACCAAGGCGAACGCGACCTCCGCCTGGGCGCGTTCGTACCGCACGCGGAGCGGCACACAGAAGGTCGAGCGGACGTACACCCCCGTCTAGAGCGACTCCAGGAAGCCGAGGGCCACCCGCCAGGTGGCCTCGGCGGCCTCCTCGTCGTAGTCCGGGAGGCCGGGGTCGGTGTAGAGATGACCGGCCCCGGCATATCGGTAGATCTCGACATCGGCGCCGGTGCGGCCCATCTGGAGATACCAGGCGCTCAGCCAGTCGTCGGTCTCGAAGGGGTCCGGCTCGGCCACGTGCAGTTGGACCGGCAGCTCGTCCGCGGTCGCGTTCGGCGCGATGTCCGACGTGCCGTGCAGGAGCAGCAGGCCGCGGGCCTTCTCGTCGCCGAGGGCGAGGGTCTGCGCGATCGAGGCGCCGAGCGAGAAACCGGCGTAGACGAGACCGCGCTCGGAGTAGGGCGCGGCGGCCAGGACGGCCCGCTTGAGCAGCTCGTCCTTGCCGATCTCGGCGTTGAAGGCCATGCCCTCCTCGACCGTCTCGAACGTGCGCCCCTCGAAGAGGTCCGGCGTCCACACCTCGTGGCCGGCCTCCCGCAGCCGGTCGGCGGCCTGACGGACGGCGGGCCCGAGGCCGTAGGTCGAGTGAAAGAGCATGATGTTCATGAGGCCATGGTGCCGTACCCACTTCGCGGCCGAAGTCACATGTTCATGCCCCGCCCGGGCCGGTTAGGTTCGGGGGCATGGAGAACGTACTCCGGCCACTGATCGTGGTCGGTGGCTCGTTGCTGCTCACCTTGGTGATCGGCTGGGCCACCGACCTTCTGCTGCGCAAGGCCGACGCACGCCACAGCGAGACCCCGATGTGGGGCCTGCTGCGCCGTGGCCGCATCCCCTACCAGCTCGTGCTGTGCGCGGCCATGCTCAGAGGGTCGTACGACGAGACGAAGCTGCTGGAGCGGCACCGTGCCGGTATCGGGCAGACGCTGACGCTGGTCCTCATCGGGGCGGCCGCCTGGCTGGTGATCCGGATCGCCGCCGCGATAGTGGAGACGACGTACACCCGCTACGCGCGCGTGCACCGCGACCCCGCCCGGGTGCGGCGGGTCCGCACCCAGGTCACGCTGATCATGCGGGTGGTCGCCGCGACCGTCGGGGTGGTGGCCGTGGCCGCGATGCTGCTGACGTTCCCCGCGATGCGCGCGGCCGGTGCCTCGCTGCTGGCCTCCGCCGGAATCCTCGGCATCGTCGCCGGTGTCGCCGCCCAGTCGACGCTCAGCAACATGTTCGCCGGGCTGCAGATCGCCTTCGGTGACATGGTGCGCATCGGCGACACCGTGGTGGTGGACGGCGAGTGGGGCACGGTCGAGGAGATCACACTGACCTTCCTGACGGTACGGACCTGGGACGAGCGCCGGATCACCATGCCGGTGTCGTACTTCACCTCGAAGCCGTTCGAGAACTGGTCACGCGGCACCCCGCAGATGACGGGCATCGTCTTCTGGCACGTCGATCACACGGCTCCGGTGGAGCTGATGCGCGAGCGGCTGCGGGACATCCTGCGCGACTGTACGGCCTGGGACGGCCGCGCCTACGGCCTCGACGTCACCGACACCACCCCGAACACCATGCAGGTACGGGCCCTGGTGACGGCCAAGGACGCCGACGACATCTGGACGGTACGGGTCACGGTCCGCGAGCAGATGATCCGCTGGCTGGCCGACCATCACCCGTACGCCCTGCCCCGGGTCAGCACGGCGGACGCGGTCGTACTGCAACGCGGCGGCTCCTCCTCCAACGGCAACGGCACGGCCCCCCGCCGAGCCCACGAGACCCCACGGACGGGGCGGGGCTGACGGCCCGTCGTGGCGCCGGTGCCTGCACCGGCGCCACGACGGACCCGCACCCGCCCACCGTCAATGTCCCCGCTCGGCCCCACCGTTGACCTGCACGACCTGCGAAGTCACATGTCCCGCACCCGGCGAAGCCAGCCAGTGCAGCGTGGCGGCGACATCCCCGGGCGTCCCCGCCCGCCCCGTCGACGTGTCACCGATGAGCCGTTCCCGCCGAGCGGGATCGATGGCCCCGCCGAAGAACTCGGTGTCCTCGATGTACCCCGGCGCGACCACATTCGCGGTGATCCGGCGCGGCCCCAACTCCCGCGCGAGATCGTGGGCGTACGGATGCAGCCCGGCCTTCGCCGCCCCGTACGCCCCGCTCCCGGACCCCCGGTACGCGGCGATGGAACTCACGAACAGCACCCGCCCGCCCGGTGAGGCGAGCCGCTCCTTCAACCCCTCGGTGAGCAGCGCCGCGGTCAGCAGATTGAGCCGGAAGTTCACGGTCCAGTTGTGCGCGACGGCATCGAGGGGATCGGAGCTGTCGACGGGCGGCTCGAGCTGCCCGGTGCCCCCGGCGCTGTGGATCAGCAAGTCCACGGTCCCGAGTTCACGCTCCACGAAGCCGACGACCCCGCGCACCTCGTCGACGTCACCGAGATCGGCGGCGTACGTCAGCGCGCCGGGCACCCCGGCCTTCTCGAGCACCTCGGCACGCCGGCCGAGCAGCAGCACCCGGTCCCCTTCCGCGGCGAACACCTGCGCCGCCGCGAGTCCGATTCCCGTACCGCCACCGCTGATTATCACGTTGCGAGCCATGACCGCAGCCTACAAACTCCCGGTTGAAGAGCTCATCCCGGTTTCCGCACCTTCACCGCAGACTGCGAACGTCCAGATGCCGCAAAACCCGGTCCACGATCTCGGGATCGGCCCCCGGCTCGCTCCGCGCCGCCAGCACCTCGTGGCGTGCCGCGCTCAGCATCTCGCCGTGGATGCGCCGCACCCGCTTGAGCCGCCGCCGGGCCTCGCGCCGCTCCTCGTCCCCCATCTCGGGAGAGATCCGCACACCGATCTCGAACGCCCGCCGCAGCATCTGCTCCGACAGCTCCTCGGGCAGTTCCTCCACGCTCTCGATCTCCCGCAGCCGCTTCTTGGCCGCCTTCGCCGCCCGGACCGCGAGGGTCTTCTCGAACTCCATCTCCCGCTCGCTGTCCGCCCGCACCCCCAGCCGCTTCACCAGCCACGGCAGGGTCAGCCCCTGCAGCACCAGCGTCGCCATGATCACCCCGAACGCGATGAACACGATCTCGTCCCGGTCGGGGAAGCCCGCCCCCGAGTCGGTCTCCAGCGGGATGGCCAGCGCCAGCGCCACGGACGCCACGCCCCGCATCCCGGACCACCACATGATGACGGTCTCCCGCCATCCCATCGGGATCTCCTCGTCGATGTCCCGCTTGGCGTGCATGCGCTTGGTGAGCCAGGTCGCCGGCAACAGCCACAGCAGCCGTACGAGCACGACCACGGCCACGATCGCGGCGGCCCAGCCGAGCATCTCGCCCCAGCGTCCGGACGCCGTCCGGATCGCGTTGTGCAGTTCGAGTCCGATGAGCCCGAAGGCCACGCCGGTCACGAGCGTGTCGACGATGTCCCAGAAGGTGTGCCCGGCGAGCCGGGTCATCACGTCGTCGGCGTCGGTGGCGTACTCCGCGATGAACAGGGCGGTGGTCAGCACCGCGAGCACCCCGGAGCCGTGGAGCTCCTCGGCGAGCACGTAGGAGGCGTACGGCACGAGTACCGTCAGCCCGATCTGGAGAGTGGCGTCACCCAGCAGATCCATCAGCTTGTTGGCCCCCCAGCCCAGCGCGAGCCCCACGGCGACGGCGACCACCGCGGAGAGCACCAGCTCGAAGACGGCCTTGCCGGCCGTGAAGGAGCCGCTGACGGCTGCGGCGACGGCCACGTGGTAGAGCACGATCGCCGTCACGTCGTTGAAGAGCCCCTCGCCCTCCAGGATGGACACCAGCCTCCGGGGCAGCCCGAGTTGGCCGGCCACGGCGGTCGCGGCGACCGGGTCGGGCGGCGCGACCAGCGCGCCGAGCGCGACGGCGGCGGCGATCGGCAGTCCCGGCACGATCGCCTGGGCGACGACGGCGACGCACAGGGTGGTGACGAACACGAGCGCGACGGCGAGCAGGAAGATCGGCCGTTTGTTGGCCGCGAACTGCCGCCACGACGTCCGCCGCACCGCCGCATAGAGCAACGGCGGCAGCAGAATGGGCAGGATCAGCTCGGGTGGAATGTCGACATTCGGTACGAAGTCCAGTACCGCGAGCACGATCCCGAGCAGCGTCATCAGCACCGGCGCCGGCAACCCGAACCGGTCTCCCACCGGGACACTGATCAGAGCCCCCAGCAACAACACGAACAACAGGGCCAACTGATCCACGGTCAGAGCTCCGGGCAGATCGACAAATCTACGGTCCCTTCAGTCTGCCCGCTTCACGCCCGGACCTTCCCGACCGCCGCTCGCTCGCCCTCTCCCGTCGGCGCGGATCCGAGCGTCAAAGAACCCGCCGCATGGCCCGGTGCGGTATGCCCGCGTCCGGAAACTCCGGCCCGTACGCCACGTACCCCAGCCGCTCGTAGAACCCCAGCGCATGCGTCTGGGCGTGCAGATCCACGGCCACGAGCCCACGCGCGCGTGCCGCGTCCTCGACGGCCCGCACAAGAGCCGCCCCCACCCCGAGTCCGCGCGCCGCCTGTGTCACGGCGAGCCGCCCCAGCGACCCCACGGTCAGGTCACCGCCGGTCTTCCCGGCCGCCGCCGCGCCGTACAGCAGCCGCCCGGTCCCGAGCGGCAACCCGTCCTCCCGCACGGCCAGCACATGCACCGCTACGGCGTCGTAGGCGTCGTACTCGATGTCCTCCGGCACGCCCTGCTCGCCGACGAAGACCTCCTTGCGCAGCGTGAAGCAGGCCTCACGGTCGGCGGGGTCCTCGGCGACCCGCACCACGTACGCGTGCGTGCTCACCCGTAGGTCTCCTCACGCACCAGGTCCAGGGCCTGCTGCAGATCCGCCGGATAGTCGCTCGCGAACTCCACCCACTCCCCGTCCCCCGGGTGCTCGAAGCCGAGCCGCACGGCGTGCAGCCACTGCCGGGTCAGCCGGAGCCGCTTGGCGAGCGTCGGGTCGGCGCCGTACGTCAGGTCGCCGACGCCAGGGGTGGCGGTGGGCCGCCATGTGGACGCGGATCTGGTGGGTGCGCCCGGTCTCCAGCTTCACATCGAGCAGGGAGGCCGCACGGAACGCCTCGATGAGGTCGTAGTGCGTCACGGACGGCTTGCCCTCGGCCGTGACCGCCCACTTGTAGTCGTGCTGGGGGTGGCGGCCGATGGGTGCGTCGATGGTGCCGCTGGTCGGGTCCGGGTGGCCCTGAACGAGCGTGTGGTACCGCTTGTCGACCGTGCGCTCCTTGAACTGCCGCTTGAGCGAGGTGTACGCCCGCTCCGACTTGGCCACGACCATCAGCCCCGAGGTGCCCACGTCGAGCCGGTGCACGATCCCCTGGCGCTCGGCGGCACCGGAGGTCGAGATGCGGTACCCGGCGGCGGCGAGCCCGCCGATCACGGTCGTCCCGGTCCAGCCAGGGCTGGGATGCGCGGCGACACCCACCGGCTTGGCGATCACGACCACGTCGTCGTCGTCATGGACGATCTCCATGCCCTCGACCGGCTCGGCGACGATCTGCACCGGCGCGGCCGCCTGGGGCATCTCGACCTCCAGCCAGGCCCCGCCGTGCACCCGCTCGGACTTCCCGACCACCGACCCGTCGACCGTGACCTTCCCCGCGGCGGCGATCTCGGCCGCCTTGGTCCGGGAGAAGCCGAACATGCGGGAGATGGCGGCGTCGACGCGCTCGCCCTCCAGGCCGTCGGGCACGGGCAGGGTACGGATCTCGGGAACGGTGCTCACCCGTCGAGTATGCCGGACACCACCGACAGCCCCGACCGGCGGCTGTGGATCAGTCCTTGTGGACCGTGCCGTCGGGGTCGAGTCCCTTGAACGACAGCAGCACGATCAGGATGCCGCCGCACACGATCGCCGAGTCGGCGAGGTTGAAGACGGCGAAGTGCTTGGGCGCGATGAAGTCGACGACCGCACCCTCGAACACGCCCGGGGAGCGGAAGATCCGGTCGGTGAGGTTGCCGAACGCGCCGCCGAGCAGCAGACCGAGCGCGATCGCCCAGGGCAGGCTGTAGAGCTTGCGGGCGAGCCGGGCGATGACCACGATCACGGCCGCCGCGATCACCGTGAAGATCACGGTGAAGGCCTCACCGAAGCCGAAGGCCGCGCCCGCGTTGCGGATCGCCTCGAACCTCAGCCAGTCCCCGACGATCTCGATCGGCTCGTGGTGCTCCAGCTTGGCGACCACGATCATCTTGCTGACCAGGTCGAGGGCGTACGCGAAGGCGGCCACCGTGAACAGCACGGCGATACGACGCCTGCCCCTGGGCCGCGCCGTCTGGTCCTGCTCCGGCTCCGCCCCCGCCGCCTCTGGGGAATCCGGCGTACCGATGATGCGCTCCGCCTCTGTCACGTGAGTCCCTCGACCTAGATACCTGACTGAGGACGAGGGTACGACACGCCTCCAAAGACCCTCAGTACCGGCGTTCCTGCTTCTGCTTGCACTCCACGCACAGGGTCGCGCGCGGGAAGGCCTGCATGCGTGCCTTGCCGATGGGATTGCCGCAGTTCTCGCACAGGCCGTAGGTGCCGGCGTCGAGCCGGCCCAGGGCGCGTTCGGTCTGGAGGAGCATCTCGCGCGCGTTGGCCGCGAGGGCCATCTCGCTCTCGCGCGTGATGTTCTTGGTCCCGGTGTCGGCCTGGTCGTCGCCGGCGCCGTCCCCGGAGTCCCTCATGAGCCCGACCAGGGACTCCTCCGAGGTGGTGATCTCGGTACTCAGCCGCAAGGCCTCGGCCGTGAGCTCTGCGCGCGCCTCGGAGACCTCTTCGGGCGTCCACGGGTCCTCACCCGGGCGCACCGCGAGCTCGCCGGGCTCCACCGCGGAGACCCGCGCGTTGGGTAGGGCGGTCTTCGCCGCCGTGGCCGTGCCAGGAGTCTTCTTCGCAACCACTGTCGTGGCTCCCGTCTGCTTCGCGGCCTCGGCCGCGCCCGCCTTCTTGGCCGTGCTTTTCCTGGCCGCCCTCTTGGTGAGGGTGTTCTTCCCGGAGGTGCCCTGCCCGGCGTCCCCCTGCGGGGCATCGGCCTCCGTGGCGGCCTTCTCCTCGACCGCGATGTCCTTCGCGGCCGTCTTCCTCCCCGCGGCCTTCGTCGCGGTCGTGCCCTTGGCCGCGCGCTCGGTCGCGGCCGTGTCCTTCGCTGCGGTCTTCTTCGTGGCCGCCTTCTTCGTCACCGCCTTCTTCGTGGCTGCCTTCCCGGTGGCCGCCTTCTTCGCGACAGCCTTCCTGGCGACAGCCTTGTTGGCGACCGCACCCTTCTTGGCGACGGCCTTCTTCGCGGAGGCCTTCTTGGCGACCGCAGCCTTCTTGGTGGCCGCGTCCTTGGTGGCCGTCTTCTTCGCGACAGCCTTCTTGGTGGCCGCGCCCTTCTTGGCGACAGCCTCCTTGGCGGCTGCGGCCTTCTTCGGCCCCGCGGCCCTCTTCGTGGCCGAGTCCTTCTTCGTGACCGAGGCCTTTCCGACGCCTTTGGTGACCTCTGCCGTCCTGCCGACAGGTGTCTCGGCCGCCGGTCTCCCGGCCGCGACCTTCTCCCCGCCTGTCCGCCCGCCGGGAGCCGCCGTGGCCTTCTTGGCGCCGCTCGTCTTCCGGGGCGCCGCCTTCTTCGCCCCGGCCTTCTCGCCCCCCGCGCGCGTGCTCTTGACGGCGGCCTTCTTCGCGACGCTCTTCGCCGCCGCTCCGACCGCCTTCACGGCCTTGGCAGCGGCCCCCTTGGCCTCGCCGCCGGAGGCACGGGCATGGGTGGACCGGCCCGACGCCGACTGCTGTACGGCGGTCTTCTTCGCCACCATGCCGCGGCCCCTTCACATATTGTGATCTTGCTCGCGAATCGTGCTGGGACGATAAATCGACTTGAGTCCCGCGGCAACGGGGCACGCCGCCCGATTCGCCCGCCCCGCGCGCGCGGGGCGGGAAGCATGCATGCGTTGTGCCCAGCTCCCCGCCAGGTAATCCGCCGGATCGTACGTCCCGGAATCCGAACAGTCGTGCCGCTCCATTCGGGTCACTCCGAGCCCTACGGCGGCCTCCGCGTCCGGCTCCGGAAAACCGGTCGGCCGCTGTCCCCGGGGCGCCGTACACTGGTCGGAGCGAAAAGCGTGGATGGGGACGAGTAGCGGCGTACGCAGCCCAGAGCGACCCGGGGACGGTGGAAGCCCGGGGGCGAGCGCGACGTGAAGATCACCCCGGAGCCGCCGGAAGAAAGCCTTGGATCAGTGGGCTCCGCCCACGGGCCACCAGGGCCAGTAGACCCGGCATCGCGGCCCCAATGAGGGGGCTCACCGACGCACACCAGGCGTCGGCGGGCCAAGGAGGGTGGTACCGCGGGAGCGCGCCGAAACCGGCGCACGGACTCTCGTCCCTCCGGACGGAAGGCAGCAAGTCCGCCGGAGGAAGCTCGCTGATGACAACGCCGACGTACCGCCAGGTGCCCGCCCAGGTCGACCTGCCCGCGCTCGAGCACGCGGTGCTCGACTTCTGGCGCGAGCAGAAGATCTTCGCCAAGAGCCTGGAGCAGTCCGAGGGCCGCCCCGAGTGGGTGTTCTACGAGGGCCCGCCCACCGCCAACGGCATGCCCGGCGCCCACCACATCGAGGCGCGCGTCTTCAAGGACGTCTTCCCCCGCTTCCGCACCATGCGCGGCTACCACGTGGCCCGCAAGGCCGGCTGGGACTGTCACGGCCTGCCGGTGGAGCTGGCGGTCGAGAAGGAGCTCGGCTTCACCGGCAAGAAGGACATCGAGGCGTACGGCATCGCCGAGTTCAACGCCAAGTGCCGCGAGTCCGTGACCCGCCACACCGACGCCTTCGAGGCGCTCACGACCCGCATGGGTTACTGGACCGACCTCCAGGACCCCTACCGCACGATGGACCCGGAGTACATCGAGTCCGTCTGGTGGTCGCTCAAGGAGATCTTCAACAAGGGCCTGCTGGTCCAGGACTACCGCGTGGCCCCCTGGTGCCCCCGCGACGAGACGGGCCTGTCGGACCACGAGCTGGCGCAGGGCTACGAGACGATCGTCGACCCTTCCGTGTACGTCCGTTTCCCGCTCACCTCCGGTCCGCTCGCCGGCCAGGCCGCGCTCCTGGTCTGGACGACGACCCCCTGGACGCTGGTGTCCAACACGGCCGTGGCCGCGCACCCCGAGGTCACCTACGTCGTCGCGACCGACGGCGAGGAGAAGCTCGTCGTCGCCGAGCCGCTGCTCGCCAAGGCGCTCGGCGAGGGCTGGGAGACCACCGGCCAGACCTTCACGGGCGCCGAGATGGAGCGCTGGACCTATCAACGTCCGTTCGAGCTCGTGGAGTTCCCGGAGCCTGCCCACTACGTGGTCAACGCCGAGTACGTCACGACCGAGGACGGTACGGGCCTGGTCCACCAGTCGCCCGCGTTCGGTGAGGACGACCTCAAGGTCTGCCGCGCCTACGGCCTGCCCGTCGTGAACCCCGTCCGCCGGGACGGCACGTTCGAGGAGGACGTCCCCCTGGTCGGCGGCGTCTTCTTCAAGAAGGCGGACGAAAAGCTCACCGAGGACCTCCAGCAGCGCGGCCTCCTCTTCCGGCACATCCCGTACGAGCACAGCTACCCGCACTGCTGGCGCTGCCACACCGCGCTCCTCTACTACGCGCAGCCGTCCTGGTACATCCGCACCACCGCCGCCAAGGACCGCCTCCTCCAGGAGAACGAGAACACCAACTGGTTCCCGGAGACGGTGAAGCACGGCCGCTTCGGCGACTGGCTGCAGAACAACATCGACTGGGCGCTGTCCCGCAACCGCTACTGGGGCACCCCGCTGCCGATCTGGCGCTGCGAGGACGACCACCTCACCGTCGTGGGCTCCCGCGCGGAGCTCACCGAGCTGACCGGCACGGACCACTCCGGCCTTGACCCGCACCGCCCGTTCATCGACGAGGTCACCTTCGCGTGCCCCCAGTGCCAGAAGACGGCCACGCGCGTGCCGGAGGTCATCGACGCCTGGTACGACTCGGGTTCGATGCCGTTCGCGCAGTGGGGCTACCCGTACAAGAACAAGGAGCTGTTCGAGTCCCGCTACCCGGCGCAGTTCATCAGCGAGGCCATCGACCAGACACGAGGCTGGTTCTACACGCTGATGGCCGTCGGCACCCTGGTCTTCGACAAGTCGTCGTACGAGAACGTCGTCTGCCTCGGTCACATCCTCGCCGAGGACGGCCGCAAGATGTCCAAGCACCTGGGCAACACCCTGGAGCCGATCCCTCTGATGGACCGGCACGGGGCGGACGCGGTGCGCTGGTTCATGGCGGCCGGCGGCTCCCCGTGGGCGGCCCGTCGCGTGGGCCACGGCACGATCCAGGAGGTCGTCCGTAAGACGCTCCTGACGTACTGGAACACCGTCGCCTTCCAGGCCCTGTACGCGCGCACGTCCGACTGGGCGCCCAGCGAGGCGGACCCGGCCCCGGCCGACCGCCCGGTCCTGGACCGCTGGCTGCTGTCCGAACTGCACGCGCTGACCGACCAGGTGACCCAGTCCCTGGAGTCGTACGACACCCAGCGCGCCGGCAAGCTCCTGTCGGCGTTCGTCGACGACCTGTCCAACTGGTACGTGCGCCGGTCCCGGCGCCGCTTCTGGCAGGGCGACAAGGCCGCGCTGCGCACGCTGCACGAGGTCGTCGAGACGGTCACCAAGCT
Source organism: Streptomyces sp. SAI-127 (assembly GCF_029894425.1). Lineage (NCBI taxonomy): Bacteria > Bacillati > Actinomycetota > Actinomycetes > Kitasatosporales > Streptomycetaceae > Streptomyces > Streptomyces sp. SAI-127. The sequence goes on along the minus strand of NZ_JARXYJ010000001.1, from coordinate 7,675,300 downwards.
GATGGCCCCGCTGACCCCGTTCATCACCGAGCGGGTCTGGCAGGACCTGGTCGTGCCGGTCACCCCCGGCGTCCCGGAGTCCGTGCACCTGGCCTCCTGGCCGGAGGCGGACCTCTCCGCCATCGACCCGGAGCTGTCGAAGCAGATGGTCCTGGTGCGCCGGCTCGTCGAGCTGGGCCGTGCCACGCGCGCGGAGTCGGGTGTGAAGACCCGTCAGCCGCTGTCCCGGGCGCTCATCGCCGCGACCGGCTTCGGCTCACTCGACCGTGAACTGCACGCGCAGATCACGGAGGAGCTGAACGTGAGCGCGCTCGCCTCCCTCAGCGAGGTCGGCGGCAGCCTGGTCGACACCACGGCGAAGGCCAACTTCCGCGCCCTCGGCAAGCGTTTCGGCAAGCGCGTCCAGGACGTGGCCAAGGCCGTCGCCAACGCCGACGCGGCCGCGCTCTCCCTCGCCCTGCGCGAGGGCACGGCGTCGGTCGAGGTCGACGGCGAGACGATCACGCTCGCCCCCGACGAGGTGATCATCACGGAGACCCCGCGCGAGGGCTGGTCGGTGGCGTCCGACTCCGGTGCCACGGTGGCGCTGGACCTGGAGATCACGGAGGAACTCCGCCAGGCGGGCCTGGCCCGTGACGCGATCCGCCTGATCCAGGAGGCCCGCAAGAACAGCGGCCTCGACGTGGCCGACCGCATCGCGCTCCGCTGGACGGCCACGGACCCGGCCGTGATCGCGGCCCTGTCCGAGCACACACCCCTGATCAGCGACGAGGTCCTCGCCACGGACTTCGCCCAGGGTGAGGCGGACGACACCTACGGCACCCCGTTCACCGACGAGGGCCTGTCCCTGACGTTCCGCCTGCGCAAGGCGTAACCGCGAGAGCGAAGGCCCGGTCCCCAGGAGGGGCCGGGCCTTCCGCGTATCCACGCCACGGTGATCAACCCGCGTAAAAGGGCGAGGCCCCGGATCGAAATCCGGGGCCTCGCCCTGAACGCTGCCGACGCCTAAGGCGTACTAGAGGCCGTCAGTTGTCGTCCTCGTCGATGAGGAAGCCACGCATCGGCGAGGGAGCCTGTCCCATCGGACCGGGACCCTGCGGCCGTACCGGCGCCATCGGCTGGGTCATGGCGGGAGACATCTGCTGCTGGCCGCCGTAGGACGGAGCGGCCGGCGAAGGACCGCCGCCCATGCCCTGGTTGCCACCGTACGACGGCGCGCTCGCACCGGCCGGAGCCATGGAAGGCGCCGGGGACGGCGGCAGCGACGCGGTCGCCGGGGTACGCGGCGGAGCCAGCGAGTCGTCGGCCTGGGTCTCCAGCTGACGCAGCTGCGACTCGAGGTACGACTTCAGACGCGTGCGGTACTCGCGCTCGAAGCCGCGCAGGTCCTCGACCTTGCGCTCCAGCGTGGCGCGGGCGGACTCCAGGGAGCCCATCGCGACGCGGTGCTTCTCCTGCGCGTCCCGCTCCAGGGCGTCGGCCTTGGCACGGGCGTCACGCTCGAGACCCTCGGCACGCGAACGCGCCTCGCCGACGATCTTGTTGGCCTCGGAACGGGCCTCCGCGATCGCCTGGTCGGCGGTCTGCTGGGCCAGCGAGAGGACACGAGCGGCGCTGTCGCCACCGGGGCCCTGACCGGGGCCGCCCATCGGACCGCCCATGGGGCCGCCCATCGGGCCACCCATCTGCTGCTGCATGGGCGGCTGACCGCCCATGGGGCCCTGACCCATCGGACCCTGGCCCATCTGGCCCTGGCCCATCTGCCCCTGACCCATGGGGCCCTGGCCCATCTGACCCTGGCCCATCTGCCCCTGCGGGCCACCCTGGCCACCGCCGGGGCCGGCGGGCAGCTGCGGAGCACCGCTCGGCAGCTGGGGCGGGCCACCCATGGGGCCGCCCATCTGCTGCTGCGGCGGACCAGATATGCCGGCAGGTACGGGAGCGCCGGGACCTGGCCCACGCATGCCCTGCTGCGGCATTCCCTGTCCGGGCATGCCACCCTGCTGCTGGTCCTGCTGCTCCGGGGGCTTGCGCATGTTCTGCTGGTTCTGGGCAGCAGCACGCGTCGCCGCGGCCAGCTTGGCGCGCAGGTCCTCGTTCTCGCGCAGCAGGCGGGTCAGTTCGGCTTCGACCTCGTCGAGGAAGGCATCGACCTCGTCCTCGTCATAGCCTTCTCGGAGGCGGACGGTCGTGAACTGCTTGTTCCGCACGTCCTCGGGGGTCAACGGCATCTCTTCACCTCAACGTAGTCATCGGCAGTCGGCAAGACCGTATCGTCCACAGTCACCTCGCCAGGTTTCCCATGATGGAGATGAGGATGTAGACGATGATCATCAGCACGAAGAAGGACAGGTCGAGCGCCACGCCCCCGAGACGCAGCGGCGGGATGAACCGCCGCAGAAGCTTCAACGGTGGATCGGTGACAGTGTAGGTGGCCTCCAGAACGACCACCATCGCCTTGCCGGGTTGCCACGAGCGGGCGAACTGGAAGACGTAGTCCATGACCAACCGGAAGATGAGCACGATGAGGAACACCATCAGCGCGATGTAGATCACCTGCGCGAACACGCTCATGGTCTTTCTTTCCCTCTCCCCTGTTCCGTACTTCGATCCGGTTGTGCTTCTCAGCTCTGGTTGAAGAACCCGCCCTCTGCGATGCGGGCCTTGTCCTCCGCCGTGACATCGACGTTAGCAGGCGACAACAGGAACACCTTCTGCGTCACCCGCTCGATGCTGCCGTGAAGACCAAACACCAAACCCGCCGCAAAGTCGACAAGTCGCTTGGCGTCTGTGTCATCCATCTCAGTCAAGTTCATGATCACCGGGGTGCCCTCACGGAAGTGTTCCCCGATGGTACGGGCCTCGTTGTAGGTCCGGGGGTGAAGTGTGGTGATCCGGTAAGGCTCTCGTTCCGACACGACCTTGGGCATGATCACCGGTGCGTTCTTCTCCAGGCTTGCGCGTTCTTGTGTGATGGATGCCACGGGCGCGATGCGCGCGGGACGCACCGATTCCGCGGCCAGCGAAGTGGATCGGGGCACCGAGTCGCGCGGCACCGAGGACTGCACGACTCTGACCGATTCATCCCTTTCGGGCTGAAGTGCCTGATGTGACTGGTGAGACGGCTCATGCCGTCGGCGGTCCCGCTCGGGCTCCGGGTCGAGTTCAGGTTCGAAGTCGTCGTCGGGGTCGAAACCGCGGCCGTCGTACCCATCGTCCTCCACGAGGCCGAGGTAGACCGCCATCTTGCGCATCGCGCCGGCCATTCTCTGAGTCCTCCGCTCTGTGGTGGATCGGCTGACGACTGCCAAGTGCCCGCGATCCACGAGGTCGTTATGACCGCCTTTCGGCGGTAATGACCATATTTTCTGCTGTGGTCCGACTTCTTGGCGACGTTACCCGAGCCTGGGGCGGACTCCGAGTACCGCGGTGCCGACGCGCACATGTGTCGCCCCTGCCGCCACGGCCTGTTCGAGGTCCGCACTCATCCCTGCCGAGACCATGTTCGCAGCCTGATGGGCTCGGCGCAGGTCGGTCGACAAATCCATCAACCGCTCGAATGCCGCCTGTTCGCGTCCCGCGTACTCCCCGGTGAGCGGAGCGACGGTCATCAGCCCGTCGAGCCGCAACCCCGGAGCCCCGGCCACAAGATCGGCCAACTCCCCGATTCCGCCCGGCGCCACGCCGCCCCGCTCCCCTCGCTCGCTCGCACCGGCGTCGAGCGCGACCTGGATGAGGCATCCCACTTCGCGCCCGGCCTTCACGGCCTCCTTCGAAAGAGCCGTCACCAGCTTGGAACGATCGACGGACTGCACGAGATCCGCGTAACCGACCACAGATCGCACTTTGTTGGTCTGCAACTGACCGACAAAGTGCCAGGTAAGCGGCAGATCCGAACATTCGGCAGCCTTGGGCGCCGCGTCCTGGTCCTTGTTCTCGGCGACATGACGCACGCCGAGCTCCGACAGCATCCGCACGTCGCTCGCGGGATAGGTCTTGGTGACCACGATGAGGGTCACCTCTTCCCGCGCCCGCCCGGCAGCCGCGCACGCGGCGGCGATGCGCTGCTCCACCTTCGCCAGATTTGCGGCGAGTTCGTCCTTACGGTCCGTCATGCCCCATCAGTCCAGCCAGACATATCCCGCGAGTCGCCCCGTGGTGCGATCGCGGCGATACGAGAAGTGGTCGCCCGATTCCAGCGTGCACACCGGCGACTGCTGCCGGTCGCGCACCCCGAGCCGGTCGAGTTGCGCGTGCACTCCGGCGGTCACGTCGACCGAGGGCGTGCCCCAACTCGTCTCGGCGTGCGCCGCGGGTTCGACGGCGGCGACGTCGGCGCGCATCTCCTCGGGCACTTCGTAGCACTTGCCGCAGACGGCGGGTCCGGTGCGGGCGACGATCCGGGCGGGATCGGCGCCGAGTTCCGTCATCGCGCGTAGCGCGGCGGGGACGACTCCGGCGACCATGCCGGGCCGGCCCGCGTGGGCCGCCGCGGCGATCCCGGCGACCGGGTCGGCTAGCAGCACCGGCGTGCAGTCCGCGGTGAGGACGGCGAGGGCGAGACCGCGTTCGGCGGTGACGAGCGCGTCGACCTGGGGCACCGGCCGCTCGCCCCACGGCGCGGAGACCACCACGGCGTCCGCCCCGTGCACCTGGTTCATCCAGACCACCCGGTCGGGATCGAGACCGAGCGACTTGGCGGCCAGTTCACGATTGGTCCCCACGGCCTCGGGGTCGTCGCCGACCGCCCCGCCGAGGTTGAGCTCCTCATACGGAGCGGCGCTCACCCCGCCCCACCGGTCGGTGAAGGCGAAGTGCGCGCCGCTCACGCTCTCGCGCCGTCCTATCACTTCAGGAAGTCCGGCACGTCCAGCTCCTCGGCCGAGCTGTCGGTGTAGCTCCGCGACGGCGGGACCGGCGGGGGGACCGGAAGGTCGGCGACCGGCTCGGGCGCGGGCTCCGGGTCCTCCTTCGGCGTGACGCTGCCGAGCGAGCCGAAGGACGGGCGGCTCTCGGTCTGCCGTACCGGAGTGGGCTCCTCGCGGCGGGCCGAGTTCGAGGACGAACCCATGACCGTCTCCCGACGGGTCGGCGGCTGTCCCCCGTCGAAGCCGGCGGCGATCACGGTGACGCGGACCTCGTCGCCGAGGGCGTCGTCGATGACCGCACCGAAGATGATGTTGGCCTCGGGGTGGGCGGCCTCGCTGACCAGCTGAGCCGCTTCGTTGATCTCGAACAGGCCGAGGTCGGAGCCGCCGGAGATGGAGAGCAGCACACCGCGGGCGCCGTCGATGGACGCCTCCAGGAGCGGCGAGGAGATCGCCATCTCGGCGGCGGCCACCGCGCGGTCGTCGCCGCGGGCCGAGCCGATGCCCATGAGCGCCGAACCGGCCTCGGACATGACCGACTTGACGTCGGCGAAGTCGAGGTTGATCAGACCGGGCGTGGTGATGAGGTCGGTGATGCCCTGGACACCGGAGAGCAGGACCTGGTCCGCCGACTTGAAGGCGTCGAGGACGGAGACCTGACGGTCCGAGATGGACAGCAGCCGGTCGTTGGGGATGACGATGAGGGTGTCGACCTCTTCGCGGAGTTCGGCGATGCCGTCCTCGGCCTGGTTGGCGCGGCGCCGTCCCTCGAAGGTGAACGGGCGCGTGACCACGCCGATGGTGAGGGCGCCCAGGGTGCGTGCGATGTTGGCCACGACGGGCGCGCCGCCGGTGCCGGTGCCGCCGCCTTCACCGGCCGTCACGAAGACCATGTCAGCCCCCTTGAGGACCTCCTCGATCTCCTCGCGGTGGTCCTCGGCGGCCTTGCGGCCCACGGCCGGGTTGGCTCCGGCGCCGAGTCCGCGGGTGAGTTCGCGGCCGACGTCGAGTTTGACGTCGGCGTCGCTCATCAACAGCGCCTGCGCGTCGGTGTTGATGGCGATGAACTCGACGCCCTTGAGACCGACCTCGATCATCCGGTTGATGGCATTGACACCACCGCCGCCGACACCGATGACTTTGATGACTGCGAGGTAGTTCTGCGGTGCTGCCACGTCGAAGGCCTCTCGCCTCGAGTTACGTGTCGCCGAACCAACGGGGCACTGATGCCTCGCGATCCGCCGACTGATGCCGAATGGGACGGTCCGTAGCGCCGACCCGAACCCTAACGCTGAAGTTTAGGGTTACCAGTGTGTCTGTTCCCTGGAGTCTTCTGAACAGGACACTAAGTCGACAAGTGGCGCACGTTCAACGAACACGCCGAACCTCCCGTTTTTCTTTTCACCCTATGTGATCAGCCGTAGCAGTGCCCAACCAGGGTGCTGGCCTGCGCTGATGTGCGTCAACTCCCCGATGACGCAGGGGCTGTGGGGACGCTGACGTCGAAGTGCCGCGCATCGGGAGTGGCTTTCATGAGAGCGGCGAGCGTACGGGCCTTCGCGGCACCTTTCTCGCTGCTCCCCCAGGCGACGGTACGGCCGCCCTCCAACTCCAGGGAGATGTCGTCGTACGAACGCACCTTGACGGAACGGGTCGCGTGCGCGACGGCGGCCGGAATGTCACCCGCCACGCGCACCGCTTCGCGCACGAGCCGGGCCTCGCCGAAGCGGCGCAGGCTCGCGGCACGGGAGTCCGGCGGGGAGAGCGTCAATTCCAGCGCCGGGACGCCTTTGGGGGCCTCAGAAACCGTGGCGAATCGGACGCCTTCATCGTCCACTTCGACGAAGTTTCCGCCCTTTTGGACAAGCAGAACCGGAGTACGCTCGGTCACTTTCAGCCCGATTCCGTCGGGCCAGGAACGAGCGACATCAACTGAGTCAATTCGGGGCAATTTCCGGAGCAGTCGTGCCTCAATCGCATCGGTGTCGACGGAAATCAGCGGCGATCCGACCGGGACGTCGGCGGCCTCGCGGACCTGCCCCGGAGTCAGCACCCTGGTTCCCGAGACCGACACGCGCTCGACGCGCAGCCACTGGGAGCCGTACAACAGCCAGACGGTGCCCGCGGAAAGAAGCACGAGCGCGACGGCAAGAATGATGATCGTACGAAGCCGACGCACCCTCAACCGCCGGGCGGGGGGCGGGCCGGACGACTCCTGCTGGCGTTCACCGCGCTCGGCGGTCGTCGATCCGGCCACGCCCACTCCCTTTTCCTGGCTACTGGCGTCGGTGGGAGGCGATCGCCTCGTACACCATGCCGACGAGCAGCTCGTCGGCGTCCCGGCGGCCGAACTCGGCGGCGGCGCGGGACATCTCGTACAGCCGGTGCGGGTCGGCGAGCACGGGCAGGACGTTGGCCCGGACCCAGTCCGGCGTCAGTTCCGCGTCGTCGACCAGCAGTCCGCCGCCGGCCTTGACCACCGGCTGGGCGTTCAGCCGCTGTTCTCCGTTGCCGATGGGCAGCGGGACGTAGGCGGCCGGCAGCCCGACGGCGGAGAGTTCGGCGACGGTCATCGCCCCCGCGCGGCAGAGCATCATGTCGGCCGCGGCGTACGCGAGGTCCATCCGGTCCAGGTAACTTACCGGGATGTAGGGGGGCATTCCCGGCATCTGCTGTACGTGCGGCAGTTCGTTCTTCGGGCCGACCGCGTGCAGGATCTGGATCCCGGCCTGCTGGAGCCAGGGCGCGACCTGCTGGACCACCTCGTTGAGGCGCCGGGCGCCCTGCGAGCCGCCGGAGACCAGCAGGGTCGGCAGGTTCGGGTCGAGGCCGAACATGTGCCGGGCCTCGGGGCGGGCGGCGGCCCGGTCCAGGGTGGCGATGGTGTGGCGCAGCGGGATGCCGATGTAGCGGGAGTTGCGCAGCTTGCTGTCCGGCGTGGCGACGGCGACCTGGGCGGCGTACCGGGAACCGATCTTGTTGGCGAGGCCGGGGCGGGCATTGGCCTCGTGGATCACGATCGGCACACCGAGCCGCTTGGCGGCGAGGTAGGCGGGCAGCGCCACATAGCCGCCGAAGCCGACGACGGCGTCGGCCTTGGTGCGCTCCAGGATCTGCTCGGTGGCCTTGATCGTGCCGCGCAGCCGGCCCGGCACGGTGATCAGCTCGGGAGTGGGCTTACGAGGCAGCGGGACGGCCGGGATCAGCGCGAGCTCGTAGCCGCGCTGTGGGACGAGTTTGGTCTCCAGCCCCCGTTCCGTGCCCAGAGCCGTGATCCCCACGCTCGGGTCCTGCCTGCGCAGGGCGTCCGCGAGGGCGAGCGCGGGCTCGATGTGGCCGGCGGTCCCCCCACCGGCGAGTACGACATGCACCGAAATTCACCGCTCTCCGGACGAACGCGCCGATGGGGCGCGCCGTCTCATCGTGTTCCATCTCCGAGGCCCCCGTGCCGGCACGGCGCCTCCCGCCCGCTTTCTACCAAAGCGGGGTTGCCGCATCGAAAGCGCCGCCCGCGCGGCGGGGTCGTCACGCGCGAACGCGATCAGCAGCCCGACGGCGAACATGGTCGGCAGCAGGGCGGAACCTCCGTAGGAGAACAGCGGGAGCGGGACACCGGCGATCGGCAGCAGACCGAGCACCGCACCGATGTTGATCACAGCCTGAGCGGTGATCCAGGTGGTCACGCCTCCCGCGGCATACCTGACGAAGGGGTCCTCCGTGCGTCCGGCCACGCGGATACCCGCATAGCCTAGAGCCGCGAAGAGGGCGAGTACCGACAGCGTCCCCGCGAGGCCCAGTTCCTCACCGGTGACGGCGAAGATGAAGTCGGTGTGGGCTTCGGGGAGTTGACCCCATTTTTCCACACTCGCACCGAGCCCGGAGCCAAAGATTCCGCCGGAGGCGAGGGCGTAGATTCCGTGCACGGCCTGCCAGCAGTCGGCGGCGCCGGACTTGGGCTCGGTGGCGCCGATGCAGGCGAGCCGGGCCATGCGGTTGGGGCTGGTCTTGATGAGGACGAACCCGATGAACGCGGCGACCGACAGCACCCCCACGAACAGCCGGGTCGGTGCCCCCGCGAGCCACAGCAGGCCGAACAGGATCGCCGTCAGGATGATCGCCGTACCCATGTCGCCGCCGAGCATGATCAGCCCGAGCAGCAGGAAGGCGACCGGGACGAGCGGCACCAGCATGTGCTTCCACTGGGTCAGCAGCTTCTTGTCCTGCTTGCGGGCGAGCAGGTCGGCCGCCCACAGCACGAGCGCCAGCTTGCCGAACTCGCTGGGCTGGATCTGGAAGGAACCGCCGAGCGAGATCCAGTTCTGGTTGCCGTTGACCGACATCCCTATCCCCGGCACCTGCACCAGGGCCATCAGGAAGACCGCGCCCGCCAGGATCGGGTAGGCGAGCGCCCGGTGCAGCTTGACCGGCATCCGGGAGGCGATCAGCAGCAGTACGGTGCCGATGACGGCGGCCAGGAACTGCTTGCGGAAGAAGAAGGATCCCGGCAGGGACATCTGCAGAGCCGTGATCTGGGAGGCCGAGTAGACCATCACCAGACCGAGCACGGTGATCAGCAGGCTGCCGCCGAGGATGAGGTAGTAGGCGGTCAGCGGCCGGTCCCAGGCCTTGCGCGCGCGCGTGCAGAGCCGTTGTACGGGGTTCTCGCGCGCGGGCCGGGAGACGGCGGGGCGCCGGGACGCCCGCTGCACGGGCGGCCTGCCGGTACGGCTACTGGGCATCAACGCCTCCGCTACGTCGGTCAGGAGCCGAGTTCGCGAACCGCCTCCGCGAACGCGTCACCGCGCTTGTTGTAGTTGGCGAACATGTCCATCGAGGCGCAGGCCGGGGCCAGCAGCACCGTGTCCCCTGCGACGGCGAGGCGCGAAGCCTCCTGGACAGCCGCGAGCATCGCCCCAGTGTCGGTCCGGTCGAGGTCCACCACGGGTACTTCCGGGGCGTGTCGCGCGAGGGCTTCACGGATCAGGGCGCGGTCCTGGCCGATCAGCACGACACCGCGAAGTCGCTTCGCCGACTTGGCGACCAGTTCGTCGAAGGTCGCGCCCTTGGCGAGCCCGCCCGCGATCCAGACGATCGACTCGTAGGCCGCCAACGAGGCTTCCGCCGCGTGGGTGTTGGTGGCCTTGGAGTCGTCGACGTACGCGACCGCGTCCACGTCGGCCACGTGGGCGATGCGGTGGGCGTCCGGCGTGAAGTCCCGAAGCCCGTCCCGTACGGCCCTGGCGGGCACCCCGAATGCGCGTGCGAGGGCCGCCGCCGCAAGGGCGTTGGCGATGTTGTGCGGGGCGGGCGGATTGACGTCGGAGATCTCGGCGAGTTCCTGGGCGTTCTTGTGCCGGTCCTCGACGAAGGCGCGGTCGACCAGGATGCCCTCGACGACGCCGAGTTGGGACAGTCCGGGGGTGCCGAGGGTGAAGCCGACGGCCCGGCAGCCCTCCTCGACGTCCGCCGCGCGCACCAGGTCCTCGGTGGCCTTGTCGGCGACGTTGTAGACGCAGGCGACCCGATTGCCCTCGTAGACGCGGCCCTTGTCGGCGGCGTACGCCTCCATGGAGCCGTGCCAGTCCAGGTGGTCCGGCGCCAGGTTCAGCACGGCGGCGGAGTGGGCGCGCAGGGAGGGCGCCCAGTGGAGCTGATAGCTCGACAACTCCACGGCCAGGACGTCGTACTGCTCGTCGCCGAGCACCGCGTCCAGCAGGGAGACGCCGATGTTGCCGACGGCGGCGGTGCGCAGCCCCGCGGCCTTCAGGATCGACGCGAGCATCTGGGTGGTGGTCGTCTTGCCGTTGGTGCCGGTGATCGCGAGCCAGGGAGCCGCGTCGGGGCCCCTGAGCCGCCAGGCGAGTTCGACATCGCCCCAGATCTCCAGGCCGGCCGCACGGGCCGCCGCGAACAGCGGCTTGTCCGGCTTCCAGCCGGGTGCGGTGACGACGAGTTCGGTGCCCTCGGGCAGGGTCGCACCGTCACCGAGGCGCACGGTGATGCCGAGCGCCTCCAACTCGGCGGCCTGCTCACGCGCGCGTGCGTCGTCGCCGTCGTTGACGACCGTGACGTTCGCCCCGCGCGCGTGCAGCACCTTGGCCGCCGGGATGCCGGAGACACCGAGTCCGGCGACGGTGACGTGCCTGCCCTGCCAGTCCAAGGGCTCCGAGGAGGTCACTTTTCTGCTGCCCATCCCGCGTAGAAGAGACCCAGGCCGACGATCACACAGATGCCCTGGATGATCCAGAAACGGACCACGATGAGGACTTCTGACCAGCCCTTGAGTTCGAAGTGGTGCTGCAGCGGTGCCATCCGGAAGACCCGCTTGCCCGTCATCCGGAAGGAGCCGACCTGGATGACGACGGACATGGTGATGAGGACGAACAGACCGCCCATGATGGCGACCAGGAGCTCCGTGCGGGACAGGATCGCCAGGCCCGTGAGGACACCGCCGAGGGCGAGCGAACCGGTGTCGCCCATGAAGACCTTGGCCGGCGAGGTGTTCCACCACAGGAAGCCGAGGCAGGCACCCATCAGCGCGGAGGCGATCACCGCGAGGTCCAGCGGATCTCGCACCTCGTAACAGGCGTTCGGGTTGGTCAGGGTGCCCGCGTTGGCGCAGGACTCCTGGAACTGCCAGACGCCGATGAACGTGTAGGCGCCGAAGACGAGGACCGAGGCGCCGGTGGCGAGGCCGTCCAGACCGTCGGTGAGGTTCACACCGTTCGACATCGCGAGGATCATGAACAGCGCCCAGACCACGAACAGGATCGGGCCGATCTTCCAGCCGAAGTCGGTGATGAACGACAGCTTGGTGGAAGCCGGGGTGTTGCCGCGAACGTCCGGGAACATGAGCGCGAGCACCGCGAAGCTGATGCCGACGATCAGCTGGCCGGCCATCTTCGCCTTGGCCCGCAGGCCCAGCGAACGCCGCTTGACGATCTTGATGTAGTCGTCGAGGAAGCCGACCAGGCCCATGCCGCACATCAGGCCGAGCACCAGCAGGCCCGAGTAGGTCGGGGGGTAGCCGGTGATGACCTTGGACAGGAAGTAGGCGGCGACCGTCGCCAGGATGAAGGCGATACCGCCCATGGTCGGCGTACCGCGCTTGCTGGCGTGCTCACGGGGACCGTCGTCCCGGATGTACTGGCCGTAACCCTTGCGCGCGAGCAGCTTGATCAGCAGCGGGGTGCCGACCAGGGTCAGAAAGAGGCCGATGACTCCTGAGAACAGGATCTGCTTCATCATCGGGCGGCAACCTCACCCTCGGCATCGACCAGCGCCTGGGCGACGCTCTCCAGGCCGACCGAACGGGACGCCTTCACGAGGACGACGTCTCCCGGGCGCAATTCACTGCGCAGCAGGTCGACCGCCGCCTGTGCGTCGGACACGTGCACCGACTCCTCACCCCACGAACCCTCGTTATATGCGCCCAGTTGCAGCCAGGACGCTTCCCTGCCCCCGACCGCGACGAGCTTGCCGACATTGAGCCGGACGGCGAGCCGTCCGACCGCGTCGTGCTCGGCGAGCGCCTCGTCCCCGAGCTCGGCCATCTTGCCGAGCACCGCCCAGGTCCGCCGCCCCTTGCCCATCGCCGCGAGCGCGCGCAAGGCCGCTCGCATGGACTCGGGGTTCGCGTTGTAGGCGTCGTTGACGATGGTCACGCCGTCCGGGCGCTCGGTGACCTCCATACGCCAGCGGGAGAGGGAGCCCGCCTCGGAGAGCGCGGTGGCGATCTCACTTGCGGACATGCCCAGCTCATGGGCGACGGCGGCCGCGGCGAGCGCGTTCGACACGTGGTGCTCACCGTACAGGCGCATGGTCACTTCGCTTGCACCGGAGGGTGTGTGAAGCATGAAGGCAGGCTGTCCGCTGTCCGTGAGTCGTACGTTCTCGGCGCGAACGTCCGCTTCGTCGGACTCTCCGAAGAGGATCACCTTCGCCTTCGTACGGGATGCCATCGCACGTACGAGAGGATCGTCGGCGTTGAGAATCGCCGCGCCCCCCTCCTGTGCCGACGGCAGGGCTTCCACGAGTTCACCCTTGGCCTGCGCGATCTGCTCGCGGCCGCCGAACTCACCGATGTGCGCGGAGCCGACATTGAGGACCAGGCCGACCTGCGGGGGCGTCAGATCCGTGAGGTAACTGATGTGGCCGATGCCGCGGGCGCCCATCTCCAGCACGAGGAACCTGGTGTCCTCAGTGGCGGTGAGCGCGGTGAGCGGCAGGCCGATCTCGTTGTTGAGCGAGCCCGGCGTGAACACCGTCGGCGCCTTGCGCTGGAGCACCTGGGCGATCAGGTCCTTGGTGCTGGTCTTGCCGGCGGATCCGGTGAGGGCGACGAGGGTCGCGCCGAGCCGTCGTACGACATGACGCGCGAGGGCGCCGAGGGCCGTCTGGACGTCCTCGACGACGATCGCGGGCACGCCGACGGGGCGCTGGGCCAGCACGGCCACCGCCCCGGCCCGGACGGCTTGTTCGGCGTAGTCGTGGCCGTCGACGCGCTCCCCCACGAAGGCGGCGAACAGACTGCCGTCCTTCACCTGCCGGGAGTCGATGACGACGGGCCCGTGCACCAGCACCGACGGATCCGGTATGTCGTGCGTCTGCCCGCCGACGACTGAGGCGGTCTCGGCGAGAGAGAGGGCGATCACAAGTTCATCCCTGGGTCTTCTGGATGGCTTCTCGAAGCACCTGGCGGTCGTCGAAGGGACGGACCACCCCGGCGATGTCCTGGCCCTGCTCGTGGCCCTTCCCGGCGACCAGTACGGTGTCGCCCGGCCGCGCGCGGGCGACGGCGGCGGCGATCGCGGCGGCCCGGTCCTCGAAGACCTGGACCTCGCCGCGCTCGTGTACTGGCACGGACGCCGCGCCCTCGAGCATGGTTGCGAGAATCGCGAGGGGGTCTTCGGAGCGGGGGTTGTCGGAGGTCAGTACGGCGGTGTCGGCGAGGCGGGCCACGGCGGCGCCCATCGGACCGCGCTTGGTCCTGTCGCGGTCGCCTCCACAGCCCAGCACGACGTGCAGCCGGCCCTCGGTGACCTTGCGGAGCGCCTTGAGCACCGACTCGACGGCGTCCGTCTTGTGGGCGTAGTCCACGACCGCGAGGTAGGGCTGTCCGGCGTCCACGCGCTCCAGCCGGCCCGGCACGCCCGGCACCGCGGCGATTCCGTCGGCGGCGGTCTGCGGGTCGAGGCCCGCGGCGGCCAGGGCGACGATCGCGGCGAGGGTGTTCGCGACGTTGAAGGGCCCCGGCAGCGGCGACCTGGCGGAGATCCGCTCGTCCTTGGGGCCGATCGCGGTGAACGTCGAGTCCATCGGGCCGACCTGGACGTCCGCGGCGCGCCAGTCGGCGTCGGGGTGGCCCTCGGCGGAGAAGGTGACGACCGGGACCGCGGCCTCCTTGACGAGCCGGCGTCCGTACTCGTCGTCGAGGTTGACCACGCCGAGACGGCTGCGTTTCGGCGTGAACAACTGCGCCTTGGCCTGGAAGTAGTCCTCCATGCCGGAGTGGAACTCCATGTGCTCCGGGCTGAGGTTGGTGAAGACGCCGATGTCGAAGACGCAGCCGTCGACCCGGCCGAGGACCAGCGCGTGGCTGGAGACCTCCATGGCGACCGCCTCGACCCCGCGCTCGCGCATGACCGCGAACAGGGCCTGGAGGTCGGTGGCTTCGGGCGTGGTGCGCTCGGACTTGATGCGCTCGTCGCCGATGCGCATCTCGACGGTGCCGATCAGACCGGTGGACCTGACCCCTTTGAGACCGCCCTCGACGAGGTACGCCGTGGTGGTCTTGCCGGAGGTGCCGGTGATGCCGATCTGCAGCAGGTCCCGACCGGGGTGACCGTAGATCGTGGTCGCCAGTTCGCCCATGCGCGCGCGTGGGTCCTCGACGACCAGCACCGGGAGCCCGGTCGCGGTGGCGCGCTCGGCGCCCGTCGGGTCGGTCAGCACCGCGACCGCGCCGAGGCCGACGGCCTGGGTGACGAAGTCGGCGCCGTGCAGGCGGGCGCCCGGGAGGGCGGCGTACAGGTCGCCGGGGCGGACGGCACGCGAGTCATGGGTGATGCCCGTGACCTGCGCGGCGTTCCCCGGCTGCTCGGCACCCAGCTGGTCGGCGAGCTCCGCGAGGGGTGTTGCGGAGACCCGGACCGGCCGGGGCGGTCCGGGAAATGTCACGGGTGCGCCCTTCTGGGTGGTTTGGGACTGATCAGCGTGTGGCACGGCGGTGAGCGTACCGGGCGCACCCGCCTTGGAGCGAAGTGAGGGGCGGGGGGTGCCTTGGTTCCCGGAATCGGAGGTGATCGTCGTCACGAGGTGGTTCCTGGTGGCCTTTCCGAGCTGCTGATGAGGTGCTGAGGTGGTGCTGATCAGGGTGTGTAGGTGACGGGCAGTTTCGGGGCCTTCGCCCCCGTCGGCGGCACCTGCAGGGTCTTCAGGGCGAACTCCATGACCTGCTTGTAGACGGGTCCGCAGATCTGGCCGCCGAAGTAACTGCCGCTGGTGGCGTTCTGGATGGCGCAGTAGACGGTGATCCGGGGCTTGTCGGCGGGCGCGAAGCCGGCGAACGACGAGGTGTAGCCCTTGTACTTGCCGGTGGCCGGATCCACGCGGTTGGCCGTGCCTGTCTTGCCCGCGACCCGGTAGCCGGGGATGCGCGCCTTGGTGCCGGTGCCCTCCTCGTCGTCCACGACCGACTCCAGCATCCGGGCCAGCGTCTTGGCCGTCCTGGCGCTGACGACCCTTGTCTCCTTGGGCTTCGCGGCGGGTGTGAAGCTCCCGTCGGGTCCCTTCGTGCCGCGCACGAGCGTGGGTTCGACGCGGACGCCGCCGTTGGCGATCGTCGAGTAGACGGACGCGGCCTGCATCGCGTTGAGGGACACGCCTTGGCCGAAAGGAATCGTGTACTGCTGCGAGGTCGACCAGTCCGAGGGCTTGGCGAGGATGCCCGGGGTCTCGCCGGGGAAGTCGAGACCGGAGTAGCGGCCGAGGCCGAATTTGTGCAGGTAGGAGTAGAGGACCTGGTTGGCCTGCGCCTGGGTCTTGCCGAGCTGGCCGGTCGCCAGGATGGTGCCGATGTTGCTGGACTTGGCGAGCACGCCGTTGAGCGTGAGGTACCAGGTCTCGTGGTCGATGTCGTCCTTGAAGAGCCGGTCACCGCGGTGCAGCCGGTTGGGCACGATCACATGCGTGAGCGGGGTGGCGACGCCCTGTTCCAGTACGGCGGCCATGGACATGACCTTGGCGGTGGAACCGGGTTCGTAGGCGTCCTGGAGGGCCGCGTTGCCCATGTTCACCGAGCTCGCCTTGGACAGGTCGTTGGGGTCGAAGCCGGGCGAGTTGGCCATGGCGAGAACCTGGCCGGTCTGCGTGTCCTGCACTATCACGTACCCGCGGTCCGCCTTGGACTCCTTCACCTGGTCGGTGATGGCCTGCTGGGCGGCCCACTGGATGTCACGGTCGATGGTGAGCTCGACGTCGCTGCCGGGCACCGCGGGGGTCTCGGTGGAGCCCACGGTGGGCACCTGGCGGCCGCCGGACTGGGCGTAGCGGATCTTGCCGTCCTTGCCCGCCAGCAGGGAGTTCAGCTGCTGTTCGACACCGCCGCCGCCCTTGCCGTCGGCGTTGACCCAGCCCAGTATCCCGGCGGCGAGATCGCCGTTCGGGTACACGCGCTTGGTGGTGGGCACGGACAGGACGCCCGCGAGGACGTTGGCCGTGCCCGGGTCGGTCTCGCTCTTGGTGGCGAGCGCGGACTTCAGGTCCTTGATCTGCTTCCAGACCTGCGGGGTCTGGCGGCTGGCGAGCAGCGCGTAGCGGAGTTTCCTGTCCCTGGGCCGCAGCTTCTTGACGATCGTCTCCTGGTCCTGCCCCAGGATCGGGGCGAGCAGGGCGGCGGCCTGCTCGGGGCCGTCGTCGATCTTCAGTTCCTTGCGGGTGAACAGCGTGGGGTCGGCCGTGATGTCGTACGCGTCCTCGCTGGTCGCGAGGGCCACGCCGTCGCGGTCGGTGATCCCGCCGCGCTCGGCGGCCAGCGTGTAGCCGACGTACCGGTTCTGCTCGGCCTTGGCGGCGTACGTGCTCGCGTCGACGGCCTGCACCTGGAGCAGTCGTACGACGAAGGCGGCCAGCACCAGCGTCAGCGCGAGGCCGACCAGGCGCAGCCGGGGGCGGGGGCTGCCCAGGCGGATGGTCTTGGGGGCCGCGGAGCGGGGCGCCGAGGGGCGGCGGCCCGGGCGGGCTCCGGGGCCCGGGCGCGGTCGGCCGACGGGGCGGGCGGAGCGCTCGGGGCGCGCCGGTCCGGGCACGCGGCGGCGCGGCGGTTGCCTGCCGAAATCGTCGGACACTTCCGTCACCTGCCGGGGGTCGGGGTCGTGGGGGGCGGGACGACCGAGGGCGCGGCCTCGGTCGCTGTGACGACGGTCTCCGTCGGGGTGGGGTCGGCCGCCGGCGTCGGGACGGTCGCGCTGTCGATCACCTCGGGGGCGAGGACGAGCGGCATCTGGAAGGAGGCCTGTTCGGCACCGGAGGCGGGGGACGGGACACCCTTGACGGTGCCGTCGGGGTCCAGGAAGGCCGGATCTCCGCCGGGCACCATGCCGAGTTCACGGGCCCGGCGCACCAGGGCCTCGGGCGCGGAGTAGGCGTCGATGTCCCGTTGGAGCCCCTGTTGCTCGTCGGTGAGGCCCTTCGTCTCCCTCTGGAGGTCGGTGAGCTTGAACGACCCTTCGCTGAGGGCGGAGTTCAGCACCAGCAGCCCGATGAGGCCGCCGCCGAGGAGGAGGACCACGAGGAGCACGAAGGGGGTGCGGGCCGCCTGTCCGGAGCCCGTCGGGCCGGGGAACAGGCGCGCGAGACGGGCCGCCCTCCCCCTCAGTTCGGGTTTCCTACTCACTCACCCTCCAGTGAGTCCGGTTTCCCCACTCACTTGCGCGCCTCACGCACTTCACGCACTTCACTCGATGGACTCCCTGATTCGCTCGGCGCCCCTGCATCGCGCCGGTGCGGCCCGCCGGTTCTCGGCGATCTCTTCCTCGGTGGGAAGTTCGGCACCGCGCGTGAGCAGCTTGAGCCGGGGCTGGTACTGCTCGGGGACGACGGGCAGTCCGGGCGGGGCGGTGGTGGCGGCGCCGGCCGCGAAGACCTGCTTGACCAGCCGGTCCTCCAGCGAGTGATACGACAGCACGGCGATCCGGCCGCCCACGGCGAGCGACTTCACCGCGGCCGGGATCGCCCGCTCCAGGACGGAGAGTTCGCCGTTGACCTCGATGCGCAGGGCCTGGAAGGTGCGCTTGGCCGGGTTGCCGCCGGTGCGCTTGGCGGCCTGCGGCAGGGAGTTCCTGATCAGCTCGACGAGCCGGGCGCTGTGCGAGAAGGGCTCCTTCTCGCGCTCACGCACGATCGCGGACACGATCCGCTTGGCCTGCTTCTCCTCGCCGTACGCCCTGAGGATCCGGACGAGTTCGCCCGGCGGGTAGGTGTTCAGAACCTCGGCGGCGCTCATGCCGGTCGTCTGGTCCATCCGCATGTCGAGGGGGGCGTCCTGGGCGTAGGCGAAGCCCCGGTCGGCCTCGTCGAGTTGCATGGAGGAGACACCGAGGTCGAAGAGGACACCCTGCACGCGCGCGATGCCGAGCCTGTCGAGGACGTCGGGGAGCTCGTCGTAGACCGCGTGGACGAGGGTGGCACGCTCGCCGAAGGGCGCGAGCCGCTCGCCGGACAGGCGCAGGGCCTCCTTGTCGCGGTCGAGGGCGACGAGCCGGGCCTCGGGGAACCGCTGGAGCAGTGCCTCGCTGTGACCGCCGAGGCCGAGCGTGCAGTCGACGACCACCGCTCCGGGCCGCTCGAGAGCGGGGGCCAACAGGTCCAGGCACCGCTGGAGCATCACCGGGACGTGTCGACTCTGACTCAAGGGGCCCTCTCAGGTCCGGCGCGGGCCGTACGCACCGCCGGGTCCCCGCCCTCCCTCCCCTTCGCCGGGGGCCCCGGTGAAAGGGGAGGCCTGCCGGCGCCGGAAGCGTCAGCCGACCGGGAGCGGGAGGAGGCCGAGCCGTACGTACGCGCCGCGCACGTGGGGAGATCTCCGGAAAATCACCGGGGTCTCCGGGGAAAGTCCAGCAGGGAGGCCTCGCCTCCCGCTTCGCGTCACTTTAGTCCACGGCCTCTCGCGGTCAATCAACCGGCCTGCGCGTCGCGCCCCGGTGCGGACTCGACGCCATGAAAGGGCGGAAAACACCCGTTCGGGTGCGCCCGAGACCCTTGTGGGGTGCCTCACACAGAGGACGTGATGACGCTCTTTTTCCCTTCTCACGGCAGGACCGGAACAGCGGTGACCAGTACCGTCATGGTTATGACGACTTCCGCATCCGTTCCCATCGAAGGCGCCATATCCTCAGGCGGCCGTGTGACCGATCGCCTGGTCGACGCCAACGAGCGGTACGCCGCCGCGTTCACCGACCCCGGTATGGACGCCCGGCCGGTGCTGCACGTCGCCGTCGTGGCCTGCATGGACGCCCGACTCGACCTGCACGCCGCGCTCGGCCTGGAGCTCGGCGACTGCCACACCATCCGCAACGCGGGCGGTGTGGTCACCGACGACGTGATCCGCTCGCTCACCATCAGCCAGCGCAAGCTCGGCACCCGCAGCATCGTCCTGATCCACCACACGGGCTGCGGCCTGGAGGCGATCACCGAGGAGTTCCGCACCGAGCTGGAGATGGAGGTGGGCCAGCGTCCCGCGTGGGCGGTGGAGGCCTTCCGGGACGTCGACCAGGACGTACGGCAGTCCATGCAGCGGGTGCGCACCTCGCCGTTCCTGGTGCACACCGACGACGTGCGCGGCTTCGTGTTCGACGTCAAGACGGGCCTGCTGCGCGAGATCGACCCCGCGTAAGCGGCCGCCGTAGCTGTCGTTTCGCTGTTGATTTCGGCCCTCGGGGTGCCCAGAACATCGTAAAACCCGACATAGTGCAGCCAGTTGTCCACAGTCGAGTGACACGAATCGGTAACGGCAGCAAGAATGCGGGTGTGGCGTCACGCGGAACTTTTCACGCGTGGTGTCCGTGATTCGGGGTGGGCCGGTTACGCATCACAGAGCGTCGGCCCGGAAAGTACGGGCCGAGGAGGGCCGGGTGACCACCTATGACGATCGAGCGAGCCTCACTGATCTGACCGCCGTCGTGGAGCGGGTACGCAGTTCGGTGGAGGGCGTGATCGAGGGGAAGCCCGAGGTCGTACGGCTTTCGCTGACCGTGCTGCTCGCCGAGGGACATCTTCTGATCGAGGATGTCCCCGGCGTCGGCAAGACCATGCTGGCCAAGGCGCTGGCGCGGTCCATCGACTGCTCGGTGCGCCGCATCCAGTTCACGCCCGACCTGCTGCCCTCGGACATCACGGGTGTGTCCATCTGGGATCAGCAGCGCCGGGACTTCGAGTTCAAACCGGGTGCGATCTTCGCGCAGATCGTGATCGGCGACGAGATCAACCGCGCCTCGCCGAAGACGCAGTCGGCGCTTCTGGAGTCGATGGAGGAGCGCCAGGTCACCATCGACGGGCAGACCTACGAGCTGCCGAGCCCCTTCATGGTGGTGGCCACGCAGAACCCGGTCGAGATGGAGGGCACCTATCCGCTGCCGGAGGCCCAGCGCGACCGTTTCATGGCCCGGGTCTCCATCGGCTACCCCAGCGCGGACGCCGAGCTGCAGATGCTCGACATCCACGGCGGGGTGAACCCGCTGGACGACCTCCAGCCGGTGGCGCACGCGCACGACATCGTGAAGCTGGTCGAGGCCGTCCGCGGCGTCCACGTCGCCGAAACGGTCCGGCGGTACGCCGTCGACCTGGTCTCCGCCACCCGCACCCATCCCGACCTCAGACTCGGCGCGTCCCCGCGCGCGACGCTGCACCTGCTGCGCGCCGCCAAGGCCTCCGCCGCCCTCAGCGGCCGGGAGTTCGCGCTGCCGGACGACATCCAGGCGCTCGCCGTGGCCGTCCTCGCCCACCGTCTGCTGCCCACCGCCCAGGCCCAGCTCAACCGGCGCACCGCGGAGCAGGTCGTGCAGGAGATCCTCCAGCGCACCCCGGTTCCCGCCGCGCCCCAGCAGGGCGGCTTGGGGATCGGCCGCACCGCACCCGCGTATCCGCAGCAGCCGCCGCGGAGCCTGTGATGTCCACCGCGATGCCCTCCGCCGACGGCCCCGAGGTCGACCGCGGCGAAAAGGGCGGGGTGCGGACCGCGCTGGCGGGTCTGACCACCCGGGGCCGCTCCTTCTTCGCCGCCGGCATCGCGGCGGCCATCTGCGCCTACATCCTCGGCCAGAGCGACCTGCTGCGGGTCGGCCTGATGCTGGCCGTGCTGCCCCTGGTCTGCGCCACCGTGCTCTACCGCACCCGCTACCGGGTCGCGGGCAGCCGAAGGCTCTCCCCCGCGCGCGTGCCCGCCGGCAGCGAGGCCCGCGTGCATCTGCGGATGGACAACGTCTCGCGGCTGCCCACCGGCCTGCTGATGCTCCAGGACCGGGTCCCCTACGTCCTCGGCCCGCGCCCCCGCTTCGTGCTCGACCGCGTCGAGCCGGGCGGCCGCCGCGAGGTGTCCTACCGGGTCCGCTCCGACCTGCGGGGCCGCTACCCGCTCGGCCCGCTCCAGCTGCGCCTGACCGACCCGTTCGGCATGTGCGAACTGACCCGCTCCTTCTCGACGTACGACACCCTGACCGTGATCCCGCGCGTGGAGGCGCTGCCGCCGGTGCGGCTGAACGGCGAGGCGAAGGGGTACGGCGACGGGCGTCAGCGCTCGCTCGCCCTGGCCGGCGAGGACGACGCCATCCCGCGCGGCTACCGCTACGGCGACGACCTGCGCCGGGTGCACTGGCGTTCCACCGCCCGCTACGGCGAGCTGATGGTGCGCCGCGAGGAACAGCCCCAGCGCGCCCGCTGCACGGTGCTACTGGACACCCGGGGCCTCGCCTACGCGGGCGCGGGCCCGGACTCGGCCTTCGAGTGGGCCGTCTCGGGCGCCGCCTCCGTCCTGGTCCACATGCTCGAACGGGGCTTCTCCGTACGGCTGTTGACGGACACCGGCAACTCCGTGCCCGGCGAGGGCGCCGACGGTTTCGCGGGGGCCAGCCAGGGGACGGCGGACGCGGCCGGGCTCATGATGGACACGCTGGCGGTGATCGACCACTCCGACGACACCGGCCTGTCGCGCGCGTACGACGTGCTGCGCAGGGGGAACGAAGGACTGCTGGTGGCCTTCTTCGGCGACCTCGACGAGGAGCAGGCCACGGTGGTCGCCAAGATGCGGCAGCGCAGCGGGGGCGCGCTCGCCTTCGTGCTCGACAGCGAGAGCTGGGTGCGGGAACCGACCGACGTGCCCGGGGCGGTGCAGGAGCGCGAGGAGCGGCTGCGGATGCTGCGCGAGGCGGGCTGGACGGCACTGGGTGTGCCGCGGGGTGCCTCGCTTGAGGAGCTGTGGCGCCTCGCGGACCGCGAGCGCACGGGCGTGGGCGTGGCCGGCGCCGGGGAGGGACCATGCTGAGCGGGCGGGGACGACTGGCGCTCTGCGCGTGGGCGGCCACGCTGATGGCCGCGTGCGCCCTGCTCCCGCTGGTCGAGCCGGTCACCTGGATCGTGCAGGCCGCCTTCCTGCTCGGGGTGCAGACGGTCGTGGGCGCGGTGACCCGGCGGATCCCGCTGGCCCGTCCTCTGACGGTGGCGGCCCAGACCCTCGTCACGCTGGTCATGCTGACCGTGATCTTCGCCCGGGACCAGGCCCTCTTCGGGCTGATCCCCGGCCCGGGCGCCTTCGTGCACTTCGGGGACCTGCTCCAGCAGGGCGGCGACGACATCGCGCGCTACGCGATCCCGGCGCCGCTGGAGTCCGACGGCATCAAGCTGATGGTCTTCGGAGGTGTCCTGATCATCGGCCTCGCGGTGGACACCCTCGCGGTGACCTTCCGCAGCGCGGCCCCGGCGGGCCTGCCGCTGCTCGCGCTGTACTCCGTCGCCGCGGGACTGTCCGAAGGACACGGCGACTGGTTCTGGTTTCTGGTCGCGGCGGTCGGCTATCTGCTGCTGCTTCTGGCCGAGGGGCGGGAGCGGCTCTCGCAGTGGGGCCGCGTCTTCGGCGGGGCCGCGCGCGGCCCGGGCGTCGACTCCGGGCCGGTGGCGCCGGTGCGCACCGGGCGGCGGATCGGCGTGGCGAGCCTCGGCATCGCCCTCGCGGTGTCGGCCACCCTGCCCTCGATGAACGGCGGCCTCCTGGACGCCACCGGTGCGGGCGTGGGCGCCGGAAACGGCAACGGCGGCACGATCTCCGCCGTGAACCCGCTGCTCACCCTGCGCGACAGCCTGAATGTGGACGAGGACCGCCAGGTCCTGTCCGTGCGGACCGGGAGCAGCACCGACATCTCCAACCTGTACCTGCGGATCGTCTCCCTGGACGAATTCGACGGCCGGACCTGGAAGCCGTCCAAGCGGCCCATCAAGGCCGTACCGGACGACTTCCCCACCCCGACCGGCCTCGGCGGCGACGTCAAACGCACGGAGGTGGAGACGACCATCGCGGCGGCGAACTGGTACGCGCAGGACTACCTGCCGATGCCGTACCCGCCGAGCGGCGTGAAGATCCGGGGCAGCTGGCGCTACGAGCCCGAGGGGATGGCGCTCGTCGGCGATCACGGGCAGAACACGCGCGGGCTGACGTACCAGGTGAAGAGCCTGGACGTGCAGCCGACGGCCGAGCAGCTTGCGTCGGCGCCGACCGCGCCTTCGGCGATCGAGCGCGACTACACCAAGATGCCCGACTCGGTGCCGTCGGTCGTGGCCAAGACCGCCCGCGAGGTCACCGAGGGAGCGAAGAACCCCTATGAGCAGGCGGTCGCGCTCCAGGACTACTTCGCGGTGACCGGCGGCTTCGAGTACGACACGAAGGTGGAGGTCGGCGACGGGCCCAACGCGATCGCCAACTTCCTGCGGGACAAGCAGGGCTTCTGCGTGCACTTCTCCTTCGCCATGGCGGCGATGGCCCGCTCCCTGGGCATTCCGGCCCGGGTCGCGGTGGGCTTCGCGCCCGGCACCCCGCAGGCGGACGGCTCGATCTCGGTGGGGCTCAAGGATGCCCACGCCTGGCCCGAGCTGTACTTCGAGGGGGTGGGCTGGACGCGCTTCGAGCCCACCCCGACCCGGGGCACGGTGCCCTCGTACACCATCCCGGACGCCACCGGCAGTCTGACCCCCGACGTGCCGCGGCCGTCCGCGGGTTCGTCCACGGCGCCGTCGGCCTCCCCCTCGGCGAGCGAGAGCTGCTCGTCCCAGCTGCGCAAGCTGGAGGCGTGCGACAGCGCGTCGCCCGCTGCCGCGGCAGCCAGGGACGGTGGTGGCCCCTGGTGGGCCGTACAGGGCCAGTGGTGGTACCTGAAGCTGCTGTTCTGGGTGTTCGTGGGGCTGGTCGCGCTGTCGATCCCCTTGGCGCCGATGCTGTGGCGGCTGCGCACCCGCTCGGTACGTCTGGGCGGGCACGGCCGCAGTGACGCGGATGCCGCCGCGCACGCGCTGGCGGCATGGCAGGAGCTGACCGACACGGCGTGGGACTTCGGGATCCTGCCGGACGACTCGCAGACGCCGCGCAAGGCGGCGGCGCGGATCGTACGGCTCGGGCATCTCGATGCGACGGCCGCTGCCTCGGTGCACCGGGTGGCGGACGCCGTGGAACAGGTGCTCTACGCCCCGCGCCCGCGGCCGACGGCCGGCCTCGCCCAGGACGTCTACCGGGTGATCGGCGGCCTGCGCGGCTCCGTCGGCCGGGGCACGCGGGCGCGCGCGCTGGTCGCCCCGCGTTCCACCGCACGGGTGGTGTGGGCGGCGTCGGAGTGGTGGACCGGGGTCAGGACACGTGCGGCGGCGATCCGGCCGACCCTGCGCAAACCGTCCGGTCAGGAAGGCTGAAAAGCGCCGTCCGCAGACGGCGGAACGACGGTGGCCCGGGCCTTCCAAAGGCCCGGGCCACCGCGTCGCGAGGGGTGGGAGTGTCCTTGCGTGAGCTCAAGGACATACGTGAGGGGGTGAGCACCTGGTCGGGTGCTCACCCCCTCAGAACGTCATGTGGGAGCGGCTCGGCGGGCCGGCTACTGGCCGCCCTGCTCGTCTCGTCGCCGCTGCCAGCGCTGCTCGATCCGATCCATCATCGAGCGCTTCTGGCGTCCCTGGCGACGGGCATGCGGGGCACCCGCGGCGGGCTGCTCGCCCGGCTTGGGGGCCTTGCGCCAGCCGGTCACGGCGAGTACCGCGCACCCCAGCATGACGAGGAAGCCCACCACGCTGAGCCACACCTGCTTGGCGACCATACCGGCCATGAGGAGCGCGATACCTACGAGGAAGCCGGCAACTGCCTGGTAGACCCGCCGCCGGGTGTACGTACGCAGCCCGCTTCCCTCGAGCGCCGACGCGAACTTGGGATCTTCGGCGTACAGCGCTCGCTCCATCTGCTCGAGCATGCGCTGCTCGTGCTCCGAGAGCGGCACGGAGTCCTCCTCATCGTGCAGTCGCCGGGGCGACTCGGGGGGTCCCTTCAGGATAGGCAGGGAATCGCCCCCGTGAAACCCGCCCCTCTGCGCCAATTGGCCAACCGGATTCCGCCATGAACGCTCCGGCTGCTGAATCTTGTCATTCCCCAGCGGCCGTCCCGTCATGCCGGGCGGTCTCCCTCGATCATACGGCGCTGTGCGCGCGATCGGGGGGCCTGTGGCGTACTCCATGTGCCATCAAGTACCTGATCAGCACTCCGGCACAGGGGCGGCTCAGGCCTCGGCGGCCTCACGGGTCTCGCCGAGCACATGGAGCTGCGTGGCCACGGAGCGGAAGGCGGGGAGCTCGGCCGCCGCCTCCTCCAGCTTCAGCAGGGCTTCCAGGGCGCCGGGCTCGGTGTCCACGAGCACGCCGGGGACGAGGTCGGCGAAGACCCGCACGCCGTGCACCGCGCCTACGGTGAGGCCCGCGCCCTCGACGAGCGCGGTGAGCTGTTCGGCGGTGAAGCGGCGCGGCACGGGGTCGCCGTCGCCCCAGCGGCCGTTCGGGTCGTCGAGCGCCTGCCTGGCCTCTTTGAAGTGGCCGGCCAGGGCCCGGGCGAGCACGGCGCCGCCGAGACCGGCGGCGAGCAGACTGAGGACGCCCTCGGGGCGCAGGGCGGCCACGACGTTGCGCACGCCCTCGGCCGGGTCGTCCACGTACTCCAGGACGCCGTGGCACAGCACCACGTCGTAGCCGGCGCGCTCGGCCACGTCGAAGAGGCCGTGGGCGTCGCCCTGGACACCTCGCACCCGGTCGGCGACTCCGGCCTCGGCCGCGCGGCGCTCCAGGGCGAACAGTGCGTTGGGGCTGGGGTCGACGACGGTGACCTGGTGGCCGAGACGGGCGACGGGCACGGCGAAGTTGCCGCTGCCGCCTCCGGTGTCGAGGACGTCCAGCGCCTGACGTCCCGTGGCCTTGACCCGGCGGTCGAGGGCGTCCTGGAGGACCTCCCAGACCACGGCGGTACGGAGAGAGGCGCGGGGTCGCAGCGGGTCCGACACGACAGTTGACTCCTCGGCGCGGCACCGCCCGTTGCACGGCGGAGCGATCGGGGCGCCTTCCCGGCCAGGGGCGCGGACGGGGAAGGCTTCAGGCGCTCCCCACCCTATTGCCTCCGCCGCCACGCCCGGCCATCGCGGTGCCGCGGCCAGGGCACGTCCCGCCTGCCGGGGCGGCGGGAGACCGGGGGCGGCCGGGGTGGAGCACGGGGCGCTGCGAGGAGCGGCTCGGCGGGGGGAGCTCCGCGGTGTGCTGCGGGCCGGGGAGGCGGCGCCTGCGGCTCGGCGGGACGGTCCACGGGTGGAGTGCTCCGCGATCCGCGTCGGGTCGAGGCGACACGGCCCCCTGGGCCACCCCCTGTAGAACAAGTGCCCGAGTCGTCGCCGTCGCGGCCGCATCCCGGCCAGGAGCGTGCCGCGCTCAGCCCGCGTCCGGGAAGTCGCGGCCGCGGTCGGAGTCGCCGGCGCCCTCCTCGGGCTGGTCCGCGTCCTGGCGTGGTTGTGGCAGGACCGGCTGGAGCACCAGCATCCGCTCGACGAGGCGCAGGAACATCGCCACGTCGCGTATGAGGTCGTCCGCGTCCCGGCGGCTTGCCGCGCCCTGGATGCCGGCCTCGGCCCGGGCGCGGCGCCGGGCCCCGGAGGCGAACAGCGCGCTCCACTCGGTGAGCTCGGGCGCTATCTCGGGGAGCACTTCCCAGGCGCTCCGGATCTTGGCGCGGCGTCGGGGCGTGGGCTCCGGGCGCCCCCGCGCGGCGAGCACGGCGGCCGCGGTGCGCAGGGCGGCGAGATGCGCCGTCGCATAGCGCTCGTTCGGCGTCTCCAGCGCCGAGGCCTCGTCGAGGCCGGCGCGGGCCTGGGCGAGCAGGTCGAGGGCGGCGGGCGGGGCCGTCGTCCGGCGCAGCACGGGGTGTACGTCGCTCGCCGGGCCGGTCAGTGAGGGGGCAGGGCCGGTGGCGCGGCGCCGACGGGCGGCGGCTGCGTGATAGCTGGCCATGACGAACCTCCTGTCGTCTGGTTGACGGCACATCCCGCTACGGAGTGCCGTATGTGCCCATCGTGAGGTATGCCACTGACAATCCGTTCTGACCTGGGCTTTTGCTTCGATCGAAGGTTCGGGTTAGTTTTTGCACTGACCAGTCAGTTCAAAAAGTTCTCGATTCAAGAAGATCAGGGGGTGGCCGTGGACGGAATCGCTGTCTCGGCCGAAGGTTTCGGGCTCAGGGGACCCCGCGGCTGGGCCTTCCGCGGGATCGACCTCACCGCGGAGCCCGGCGCGCTGATCGCCGTCGAGGGGACGTCCGGCTCCGGCCGCACGAGCCTGCTCCTTGCGCTCACGGGGCGGATGAAGGCCACCGAGGGCACGGCGACCGTGGGCGGGGCGCGACTGCCGAAGCAGATGACGGCGGTGCGCCGGTTCAGTGCCCTGGCCCATGTCGCCGGGGTCACCGATCTCGACCCGGCGCTGACCGTCGCGGAGCACCTGCGCGAACGGGCGCTGCTGCAACGTCGCTTCGGCGACTCGGTACGCGCGCTGCTGCGGCCGCGCGCCGAGCGCACGGCCGAGGCGAGGCTGCGGATCGACACCGCGCTGGCGGCCGCCGGGCTCGACCTGGAGGCCCTGCCCAAGGGTGCGCGGACCGCCGTACGCGATCTGGAACGTCCGGAGGCCCTGCGTCTGTCGATCGCCCTGGCCCTGATCGGCCGTCCCAAGCTGCTGGGGGTCGACGATCTGGATCTGAAGCTCTCCGATATCGAACGGACCGGGGCTTGGGCGCTGCTCCGGTCCCTCACCGCGACCGGGACGACCGTCGTGGCGGTGTGCAGCGAGGCCCCTCACGACGCCGTGACGGTGTCCACGCGCCCTGAGACCGGGAAGGAGAAGGCAGATGCGTTCACCGCGACTGGCCGCGCTTGAGCTGCGCCGCTTCGGCAGGGGGAAGCTGCCGCGCGCCGCCCTGGTGGCGCTGCTCGTGCTGCCGCTGCTGTACGGCGCCCTGTATCTGTGGTCCTTCTGGGACCCGTACGGCCGCCTGGACCGCATCCCCGTCGCCCTCGTCAACGACGACAGGGGCGCCACCGCCGACGGCAGAAAACTGACCGCGGGCGACGACCTCACCAAGGGGTTGCGCGAGAGCGACACCTTCGAGTGGCACCAGGTGAGCGCCGCCGACGCGCGGAAGGGTGTCGAGAACGGCACCTACTACCTGTCGCTGACCATGCCGGCCGACTTCAGCGGGCGGATCGCCTCCAGTGCGGGCGACTCCCCCGAGACCGGCGCCCTCCAGGTCCGTACGAACGACTCGAACAACTACATCGTCGGGCAGATCTCACGGACGGTCTTCGCCGAGGTGCGCCGGGCCGCGTCCACGAAGGCGTCGCGGTCCTTCCTGGACCGGATCTTCATCTCCTTCTCCGACATCCACGGCGCCACGGTGAAGGCCGCCAACGGGGCCGACGACCTGGAAGGCGGCATCGGCAAGGCGGAGAAGGGATCCGAGGATCTCGCCACGGGCCTGAAGGACGCCGAGGCGGGCACCGGGAAGCTCTCCGACGGGCTGGCGAAGCTCGACACGGGCTCGGGTGACCTCGCGGACGGCGCGCAGCAGGTCGCCGACGGGACCCAGAGCCTCGCCGACAAGGTCAACGGTGTCGCGGACAAGGTGGGCCCCTTCCTGGAAGGCAACGAGAAGACCATCGGCGACACCGCCCGGCTCGTCGCCGACTCGGCCGCAGCCGTCCGCCACAACCTCGGCACCCTGGTGAGGACCGCCCCGGCGGCCGCCGAGGGAGCGCACAAGGCCGACGACACCCTGAAGGCCGTCTACACGGCGCGCTGCACGGACCCCGTGCTGCCGGACCCCGCCTGCGCCGACCTGAAGAAGGCCGCGCAGGCTGCCGGCGACGTGGCGAAGGTCGCCGACGACGTCAACGCTCTCGTCGCCGACCAGAACGGCGATCTGAAGAAGCTCGACAGCCGGCTCGCCACGCTCCAGCAGCAGGCCGGAGCGCTCGCCGACCGGGCGCCCCGCCTCTCCGAGGACCTGGACGACGCCGTAGCGAAGATCAACGAGCTGAACCGGGGCGCGGGCGAGGTCGCCGCCGGGGCCAGGACGCTCCACTCCGGCCTCGGCACCGCGAGGACCGGCGCACAGGACCTGGACGAGGGCGTCGGCCGGCTCAGGACCGGGGCCGACGACCTGAGCGGCGGCATGTACAAGCTCGCCGACGGCTCCGAGAAGCTCTCCGACGGGCTGCACGACGGCGCCTCGCAGATCCCCGACTACGACAAGAAGGACCGCGACCGGCGCACCGACGTGATGGCGGATCCGGTCCAACTGGTCTCCAGGGACCTGCACAAGGCGCCGAACTACGGCACCGGGTTCGCCCCGTACTTCATCCCGCTGTCCCTGTGGGTGGGCGCGATGGTGGCGTACATGCTGATCACACCGATGAACCGGCGTGCGCTCGCCGCCGGTGCCGCGGCCTGGCGGATCGCCCTGGCCGGGTGGCTGCCCGTGGTGGCGATCGGAGTGCTGCAGACCGTGGCCCTGATGTCGGTGCTGCACTGGGCGATCGGCCTGCAGATGGCGCGGGCGGCCGGGACCGTGGGCTTCCTCTTCCTGGTGACGGCCTGCTTCGCGGCGATCGTCCAATGGCTGAACGCACGCTTCGGAGCGGCGGGCCGGATCCTCGTCCTGGCTCTCCTGATGCTCCAGCTGACGTCCGCGGGCGGCACCTACCCCGTCCAGACCAGTCCGGGCTTCTTCAACGCGATCCACCCCTTCCTGCCGATGAGCTACGTCGTGGAGGCCCTCAGAAGGCTCATCACGGGCGGCGGTCTCACTCCGGTGTGGCACGCGTGCGTGGTGCTCCTCGCCTTCACCGCCGGCGCCCTCGCGCTGACGGCCCTGTCGGCCCGCCGCCGGCAGGTGTGGACGCTGGACCGGCTGCACCCGGAGCTGACCCTGTGAGTCCTTCCGCGACCGCAAGGGCGGCCTCACCTGTGAGAATCAGGACCATGGAAAGCAGCAGCGCCACGGCGGGCGTCAGCACGCGCCGCGAGGCCACCCGGCAGAAGCTCTACGAGGCGGCCGTCACGCTCATCGCCGAGCAGGGCTTCTCCGCCACCACGGTCGACGAGATCGCCGAGCGGGCCGGAGTCGCGAAGGGCACGGTCTACTACAACTTCGCGAGCAAGTCCGTCCTCTTCGAGGAACTGCTGCGGCACGGCGTGGGCCTTCTCACCGCCTCCTTGAGGGACGCGGCGGAATCGACGGCACGCGCTGGGGGCGGCAAGGTGGACGCCCTGGACGCGATGATCCGGGCCGGTCTCGTCTTCATCGACCGTTACCCGGCCTTCACGCAGTTGTACGTGGCCGAGTTGTGGCGCACCAACAGGGCCTGGCAGTCCACGCTCATGGTGGTCCGTCAGCAGGCCGTGGCGGTCGTGGAGGGCGTCCTGCGCGACGGCGTGGAGAACGGCGAGTTCAGCGACGAGATCGACGTACCGCTGACCGCCTCCGCCCTGGTCGGCATGGTCCTGGTGGCCGCCCTGGACTGGCAGTCCTTCCAGCCCGAGCGCTCTCTGGACGACGTGCACGCTGCGCTGTCGCGGCTGTTGCAGGGGCGGGTGAGCGGGCGCCGGGGATGACACGAGGCTGACATGCGAAAGCGCCGGTCCGGTGTGGCCGCGTCCCCCGCGGGCCACCTCGAACCGGCGCTTTCTCCTGCTCCCCCGATTCCCCCCGTTCTCCCCCGTCCCCCCGTTGGGCCCCCGTTCGGTCGTTCCCCCGCTTTCCCGGGTTCCCCCGTGCCTCGCTCCCGCCGACCTCGGCCGGCGGAAGGAGCGGATCCGGGGGCGGCTCCGTTCCGGCGCCCCGTGTCGCCGGTGCCGGAGCCGTTCCCCTTCGCCGTGGCTCCACTCTCTCGTTCGAGCAGGTCGGGGCCCATCCGCGCGCGTACTCATCTCACCCCCTAGGTACGCGTACTCAGTCCTGCGCACTCACCCCCAGACCGCCCCGCCACCGACTGGTTACGATCGCGTCCGTGTCCGTACTCCCTCTGGTGTTCACCAGCGGCTGGGCCAGCGGCGTCAACGCCTACGCGGTGGTGCTGCTGCTCGGCGTGTTCGGCGCGACGGGGCTGAGCGACGACGTGCCCGAGACCCTGCAGCGCCCTGAGGTCCTCGTCACAGCGGGCGTGTTGTTCCTGTGCGAGGCGGTGGCCGACAAGATCCCGTACGTCGACTCGGCCTGGGACTCGGTCCACACGGTGATCCGCCCCGTCGCCGGCGCCTGGGTCGGCGCGCTGCTCGCAGGTCAGAGCGGTTCGCTCTCCGATGTGGCGGCGGGCCTGATCGGCGGTTCGACGGCCCTGGCCAGCCACACCGTCAAGGCGGGCACGCGCATGGCGGTCAACACCTCGCCCGAGCCCTTCAGCAACGTGATCGTGAGCCTGGCCGAGGATCTCGGGGTCGCCGGCGTCGTCACCTTCGCGATGTTCCACCCGGAGGCGGCCGCGGTCATCGCGGGCGTACTGCTGCTGGCCGGCCTGCTGACGCTCTTCTTCCTGATCTCCCGCATCCGAAGATTCCGACGCCGCAGGGCCCAACGCCGGGAGGAGAAACGCCTCGCGGCACGCATCGGACGACCGCCCGGCTGACGTCCGGGCCACGATGTGCCGCAGGCCCCCGTCGGAAAACCGGCCGCCCGCGGCCGGAGTGTCAGTGGCGGCCGATAAAGTCGCAGGCATGGCACGGATTGCGGTGATCGGCGCCGGGATGGGCGCGATGGCGGCCGCTGCCCGGCTGGCCGTCGCGGGCCACCGGGTGGCGGTGTACGAGCGTACGGAGACGTACGGCGGGGCGGTGCGCCGGTTCGAGCGGGACGGGTTCGGATTCGACACCGGGCCGGGACTGCTCACCCTCCCCGCGGTCTACCGCGATCTGTTCATCAAGACCGGCAAGGAACCCCTGGAGTCGGTCGTCGAGCTGGTCCAGGTCGATCCGTCCTCGCGGCACATCTTCACGGACGGCACCGAGGTGTCCCTGCCCAACGCCTCGCGCGCGGGAGTGGTCGCAGCACTGGACGAGGCCCTCGGCGCGGGCGCGGGCGCACGCTGGGGTGACTTCCTCGTCCGGGCCCGCGAAGCCTGGGACCGCACCCGCAGGCCGCTCCTGGAGGAGCCCCTGTGGCCCAACTGGCAGGTGCTGCAGCGCGAGCCCTACCCCGCGGTGCCGCACAAACGGCTGCTGCGCACCCGACGGGCCTGCACGCTGCACGAGATCGGGGCCTGGGAGCTACGGGATCCGCGGCTCGCGGCCCTGCTGTACGGCCATGCGCTCGCGCACGGCGTCGACCCCGGCAGCGCGCCGGCGAGCGCGGCCGTCCTGCCGTACATGGAGCACGCCTTCGGCACCTGGTATGTCCGGGGCGGGATGCGGGAGTTGGCGCGGGCGGTGTACGAGCGGTGCGTCCAGCGCAAGGTCGAGTTCCACTTCGGCGCCGAGGTGACGGGCGTCCTGGAGAAGGACGGCCGCGCGGCAGGTCTGGAGCTGTCCGACGGGGCGGTCGTGGAGGCGGACACCGTCGTCGGCACCGGACCCTGGCGACTGCGCGGGCTCGTACCGGGTCGTGAGCTCTACGGCGCGAAGGACGTGCTTCCCGACGCCGAGGACCTGCACCCCGGCCGGGTCGTGGTGTGCCTCGCCCTGCGCGGAGCGCGGGAGCCGGACGCCGTGCACCGCACGGTGGTCTACGGCCCCGACCTGGAGGGCGAGTTGGACCTCTTCGTGCACGGGGAGATGCCCGACCCCACAGTGCGGATCGACCGGCCGGACGACCCTGCCCTGCGCCCCGACGCGGACCACGAATCCGTGGTGCTGACGGCGACCGTGTCGTCCGGCATGGGGTACGACTGGGCCACCGCGGGAGTCGTGGAGGCCTTCGCGGACCGGATGGTCGCCGCCGCCGAGCGGGCGATTCCGGGCCTGCGGGAGCGGATCCTGTGGCGCGAGGTGCGGACGCCCGTGCACACCGAGCGAGAGACAGGAGCCGTGGGCGGCGCCGTCGCCCCGCCCTCGCTGGCCGGCGGCGAAGGCACCCTGCACCCGTCCAACAGCACGGCGGTACCTGGCCTGTTCACGGCCGGCGGCTGGTCGCACCCCGGCGGGGGCCTCCCCCACGCGGGCATGTCGGGCTCGTTGGTGGCCGGACTGATCGTGGAGGGACCGGAGTTCCGCGGTTCTCAGTGACAACCGCTCAGTGACAACCGCTCAGTGACGACCGCGCGGGATCAGAAGCGGTACTGCTCGTCGTACCCGTTCCCCTGGCTCTGCCCGTGGTTCTGTTCCTGGCCGTTGTCGGGGTAGTACCCCTGCTCCGGCGGGAGTTCGCCGCCGTACTCGTCGGTGCGCTGCTGCGGCACCCACACCCCGCCGGCCGGGGTCTCGCCGCCGTACGTCCCGCCGTACTGGTCGTAGCCCTGCTGGACGAACTGCTGCTGGCCGCCGTAGGAGGCGTCGTACGACCCCGCCCCATAGGTCTGGGTGCCGATGTACGGGTCGGAGTAGGCGGCGTACTGCTGCTGCCCGGCCTGGTCGTAGCCGTACTGCTGCTGGTCGTACCCGGAGTAGCCGTCGTAGCCGTACGTCTGGTCGGCGGCGGCCGTCGCGTACTGGTCCTGGGTCTGGCCCGCGGACGCGTAGGACTGGTCACCTGCGTAGGAGGAGTCGTTGTATATGCCGTAGGAGCCGGTGTCGTCCGGCAGGGGCTGCGGCTCGTAGACCGACGTGGTCTCGGCGGCCGCGGCGGAGCGCGCGGGCGTGAAGACGTCGTCGCGGTCGTAGTCGTCGTGGCCGTAGCCGGCGGTGTCCGGCCGGCCCCTGGTCGTACCCGGCCTCGTCGCCGTGGGCCGCCTCGCCTGCCTCGAGGTCGGAGACCTCCAGGGCGGGCTCCTCGCCGCGCTCACGACGGCTCTTCTTGCCGCCGGTCAGACCGCCCAGCGCGGCCGGCGGGTTGACCGCCCAGCCCTGCTCGAAGCCGCGGCGGAACGACAGCGTGACGTAGGTCTGGCCGACCGCGAAGGCGATCGCGCCCAGCCCGATGACGACCACCGACGGCATCAGCACGCCGACGACCACACCGAGGAAGCCGACGAAGGCGAGCAGCCGCCAGCGCAGCCGTGCCTTGTACTGCAGCAGCACCTCGCCGAGCAGCCACAGCGCGACGATTCCGAACGCGATGTAGAGGACCGTCCAGCCCATGTACGCCCCTCTCCCAGTGACCGCTACGCAGTGTGTCGTATATCCGTACGGCCGGTCTAGGCCTGCGGTGGATGGTGCAGACCCAGGTTTTCGTAGATTTCCAGCGTCGCCGTGGAGTTGTTGAGCGTGATGAAGTGCAGTCCGGGCACTCCCTCGGACAGCAGCCGGGCGCAGAACTCCGTGGCGAACTCGATTCCGATCGAGCGTACAGCGGTCGGATCGTCCTTTGCTGTGAGGATCCGCTCTTTCAGGACGGAGGGGATGATCGCGTTGCTGAGCTGCGGGAGCCGTTCCAGCATCCGCACGCTGGTCACGGGCATGACCTCAGGAATGACGGGGGTCTCGCAACCCGCGGCGTGGACTCGGTCACGCAGCCGCAGATAGGACTCCGGCTGGAAGAACATCTGGGTGATGGCGTAGTCGGCGCCGGCGCGGCACTTGTCGACGAAGCGCGTGACGTCGGAGTCCCAGTCCGCGGAGCGCGGGTGCATCTCCGGGAAGGCCGCGACGCCGACGCAGAAGTCGCCCGACTCCTTGATGAGCCGGACGAGTTCGGCGGCGTAGGTCAGGCCCTGCGGATGCGCCACCCACTCGGCCATCGGGTCGCCGGGCGGGTCGCCGCGCACGGCCAGGATGTTGCGGATCCCGGCGTCGGCGTACTGGCCGATGATGTTGCGCAGTTCCGCGACGGAGTGGTCGACCGCGGTCAGGTGGGCGACCGGGGTCAGGGTGGTGTCCGCGACGATCTGCTGGGTCTCCTTGACGGTGCCCGCGCGGGTGGAGCCGCCGGCGCCGTAGGTCACGGAGACGAAGTCCGGGGCGACCGCCTCGACCCTCCTGAGCGCGCTCCACAGGTTCCGCTCACCCTTGGGGGTCTTCGGCGCCGAGAACTCGAAGGAGTACGTCGTCTTGCCCGCGGCGAGCATGTCACGCACCGTGCGTGCGCGGTCAGTCCTGGTGGATGCGGTTCCTAGGGCCATACCGGCAGGTTAGCCAGGGGGCAGCGGTCGCCCAACCGGATCAGGGAAATTTGCCCGCTTTGTCGACTTGTTGTCCACCCCTCGGACACCGGGCCGATCATGCGACCGGCGAATACCGGCCCCTCACTCCGTGTCACGCAGCCGCTTCGCGAACTCCGCGGCGGCCGCGCCCGGGTCGTCCGCCTCGGTGATCGCCCGGACGACCACGACCCGGCGGGCACCGGCCTCCAGGACCTCGTCGAGGTTGCCGAGGTCGATGCCGCCGATGGCGAACCAGGGGCGGTCGGTGCCGAGGGCGGCGGTGTACCGGACCAGGTCGAGGCCGGGGGCGTGCCGGCCTGGCTTGGTGGGGGTCGGCCAGCAGGGGCCGGTGCAGAAGTAGTCCACGCCGTCCTGGACCGCGGCAGCGGCGGCCTCCGCCTCGGCGTGCGTGGAGCGACCTATGAGGATGTCGTCGCCGAGGATCGCGCGGGCGGCGGGGACGGGCAGGTCGCCCTGGCCGAGGTGCAGCACACCGGCGCCCGCCGCGTGGGCGACGTCGGCCCGGTCGTTGACCGCGAGAAGCCTGCCGTGCCGCGCGCAGGCGTCGGCGAAGACCTGGAGATGCTCCAGTTCCTCGGCCGCTTCCATGCCCTTGTCCCGCAGCTGCACGATGTCGACGCCCCCGGCCAGGACCGCGTCCAGGAACTCGGCGAGGTCGCCCTGGTGCTTGCGGGCGTCCGTGCAGAGGTAGACGCGGGCGTCGGCGAGCCGGTCACGGGTGGTGTCGGGCATGCGTGAGTCTCCCCCGGGTTCGGTGGCGTACGGGCCGTGCCGGACCGTGGCCGTGGCCTCGGCAGTCACGGCCCGTACGCCGGTGTGGTTCGGATCAGACGGCGAGCGCCTGGGCCCGGCGCTTCACCTCCGTGCCGCGATTCTCGCTCAGGGCCTGCGCGGGGGTGCCGGGCAGGCTCTCGTCGGGCGTGAAGAGCCACTCCAGCATCTCTTCGTCGGTGAAGCCGTCGTCCCTCAGGAGCGTCAGGGTCCCGGCCAGGCCCTTGACGACCTTCTGCTCGACCCCGTCGATGAAGGCGGCGGGAACGTGCAGCGCGCGGTTCTCACCACGGCGTACGGCGATGAGCTGGCCGTCCTTGACCAGCTGCCGCACACGCGTCACCTCGACATCGAGCACTTCTGCGATGTCGGGGAGGGTGAGCCAGGCGGGGACGAGAGCATCGATCTTTGCGTCAATCTCGGTCACGGGATTAAGCGTGCCATCCCGCACTGACAGTCGGAAGCCGGGGCGCCCCGGCGGGGGAACGCAGTTCTCGCAGCGGCCCACCCGGTGGTCGCCTATGCCGTCGCCGCCTTCAGCGGCCTCGCCGGGTCCGCGAGCAGCTCCGGGTCCATCTCCGCGCCCGCCTCGATCAGGCGGCGGCCCTGGGCCAGGTCGCGGGGCCGGCCCACCGCCAGGAGGGCCACCAGGCGCCTCTCGCGCAGCCAGCACACCGTCCAGGCGGGGCCCGACGGCTCGCCGCGCCACAGCGTCGTGTCAGCGGACGCGTGGTGGCCGGCGTACTGGACGAAGCGGCCGAACTGCTCGGACCAGAAGTACGGAACGGGGTCGTAGACCGGGCGGGTCTCGCCCAGGATGTCGGCGGCCACCGTGCGGGGGCCTTGGAGGGCGTTGTCCCAGTGGTGGACCAGCAGGCGCTCGCCGTACCTGCCCGAGGGGAAGGAGGCGCAGTCACCGACCGCGTAGACGTCCGGTACGGAAGTGCGCAGCCGGTCGTCGGCGACGACCTCGCGGTGAGCGCCGAGTTCGATGCCCGAACCGGCGAGCCAGGCCGTGGCGGGCCGTGCGCCGACACCCACCACGACCGCGTCGGCGGCCACCCGGGAGCCGTCGTCCAGGACGACCGCGCCGGGCTCGACACGCTCCACGCGCGCGTGGGTGCGCAACACGGCACCCGCGTCGGCGTACCAGGAGGTCATCGGCGCGGCCACCTCGGCGGGCAGCGCGCCCGCGAGCGGCCGGTCGGCGGCTTCCACGACCGTCACCGCGCAGCCCGACTCACGCGCGGCGGTGGCGAACTCGGCGCCGATCCAGCCCGCGCCGACGACCACGATGTCGTGCTGTCGGGCGAGCACGGGGCGCAGCCGCTCGGCGTCGTCCAGGGTGCGCAGCAGATGCACGCCCGGTACACCCTCCGTGCCGGGCAGCCGGATCGGTTCGGCACCGGTGGCGAGGACCAGGGCGTCGTACGGGACAGGCCCGGCCTCGGTGTCCAGTTCGTGCGCTTCCGGGCGCACGCCCAGCGCCTCGCGGCCGAGCAGCAGTTCGATGCCGAGGGCCTCGAAGTCCACGTCGAAGGCCGAGCCCTCGGCCTTGCCGAGCAGCACGGCCTTGGACAGCGGCGGACGGTCGTACGGCTGGTGGGGCTCCGCGCCGATCACCGTGACCGTGCCCTTGAATCCCTGTTCGCGCAGAGCGACCGCGGTCTGTACGCCGGCCATGCCCGCGCCGACCACGACCACCCGCCGCTGCGCCTGCGTCTGCTCGCTCATTTGATCACCCTAGTCACCTGACAATCAGTCAGTCAGGAGTCGTGCTCAGTGACCTGTTCCACAACGCTCGTCCCGCTGCCCGGCTGCGACTCCCACTCCCACGTCTCCTCCAACCGCAGCCGACCGTCGGGAAGCTCCACGACCGTCGAGACGCAGTGCCCGGAGGATGTCGTTCCGTCCTGCTTGAGCTGCACGTACCGGAAGTCGAGACGATCCCCCGCGCGCGTGCCGACGAGATGTCCGCGCACGACGTCACCGCCCGCGTACTCGGCCCAGATCTCCCCGTCCTTCTCGTGGTAGGTGAACCGGGTCCGAGTACCCACCTGACCCGGGGCCTGATCGGCCACCGGGGCGAGGAGGAGACCGTCGAGCGAGCGGGGCATGGCGGAAGGCTCCCTTACAGAGGCGCACGGGCACGGGCTAGGGTGGCCAACGTAGAGCACTCGCGGGAGCCCGGACGCACCGGGCTGAGAGGGAGGCTGGGCGGCCTCCGACCGTACGAACCTGATCCGGGTCATGCCGGCGAAGGGAGGGGCTGGACGCCCATGTCCTCACGTACGTCAGACGTCCTCGTCGTCGGGGGCGGCATCATCGGCCTGGTCACGGCCTGGCGGGCCGCGCAGCGCGGACTCACCACGACCGTCGTGGACCCCGAACCGGGCGGCGGGGCCGCCCAGGTGGCCGCCGGGATGCTGGCCGCTGTCACCGAACTGCACTACGGCGAGCAGACCCTGCTGGGGCTGAACCTCGCCTCGGCCCAGCGCTATCCCGACTTCGCGGCCGAGCTCACCGACCTGACCGGTCTCGACCTCGGCTACCGCCGCTGCGGCACGCTCGCGGTGGCCCTTGACGCCGACGACCGCGCCCACCTGCGCGAACTGCACGCGCTCCAGCGGCAGTCGGGGCTGGAGTCGGAGTGGCTGTCCGGCCGGGAGTGCCGACGCCTGGAGCCGATGCTCGCACCGGGGGTGCGGGGCGGACTGCGGGTGGACGGCGACCACCAGATCGATCCACGGCGGCTCACGCGCGCGTTGCTGGCCGCGTGCGAGCAGGCGGGTGTCGTCTTCCACCGCGCGTGGGCCAAGGGCCTCCGTGTCGCAGGGGACCGGGCCGCAGGGCTCACCACGACCGACGGCGACGAGCTGGGCGCGGGCCAGGTGGTGCTCGCCGCCGGAAGCCTCAGCGGCCGCCTCGAAGGGGTCCCCGCGGACGTCCTGCCCCCGGTACGGCCCGTGAAGGGCCAGGTGCTGCGGCTGACCGTGCCTGCGCGCAGCGCGCCCTTCCTGAGCCGCACTGTGCGGGCCGTGGTGCGCGGCAGCCAGGTCTACCTGGTGCCGCGGGAGAACGGCGAGCTGGTGATCGGCGCGACCAGCGAGGAGCTGGGCTGGGACACGACGGTGACCGCGGGCGGGGTGTACGAGCTGCTGCGGGACGCCCACGAACTCGTCCCCGGCATCACCGAGCTGCCGCTGACGGAGACCCGCGCGGGGCTGCGCCCGGGCTCCCCGGACAACGCCCCGCTGCTCGGGCCCACGGAACTGACCGGGCTGGTGCTCGCGACCGGCCACTATCGCAATGGCGTACTGCTCACGCCGATCACCGGGGACGCCATGGCGCACGTCCTGACGACGGGCGAACTCCCCGACGTGGCACGCCCGTTCACCCCGAGGCGATTCGGCGCCGCGGAACTCCTGGAGCAGCCGGCATGAACATCTCCGTCAACGGAGAGCCGCGGGAGTTCGCTTCCGGCACGGCTCTCGACACCGTCGTGCGGGCGCTGACGCAGGCGCCCTCCGGGGTGGCCGCCGCGCTCAACGAAACCGTCGTCCCGCGCGCGCAGTGGCCCTCCACGTCCCTCTCCGAGGGAGACCGCGTGGAAGTCCTCACCGCCGTCCAAGGAGGCTGACCCATGGCCGACGATCCCTTTGTCATCGGCGGTACGTCCTTCTCGTCCCGGCTGATCATGGGCACGGGCGGAGCGCCCAGCCTGGACGTGCTCGAGCGAGCACTGGTCGCCTCCGGCACCGAGCTGACGACGGTCGCGATGCGGCGCGTGAACCCCTCGGTGCACGGCTCGGTGCTGTCCGTACTGGAGCGGCTCGGCATCCGGGTGCTCCCGAACACGGCGGGCTGTTTC
The DNA here is from genome assembly GCF_029894425.1 of Streptomyces sp. SAI-127. Lineage (NCBI taxonomy): Bacteria > Bacillati > Actinomycetota > Actinomycetes > Kitasatosporales > Streptomycetaceae > Streptomyces > Streptomyces sp. SAI-127. Next base: position 7,634,939 of record NZ_JARXYJ010000001.1, on the reverse strand, counting down.
ACCGCCGGAGAGGCCGTCCTGACGGCCCGCCTCGCGCGCGAGGCGCTCGGCACAGACCTGGTCAAGCTGGAGGTCATCGCCGACGAGCGCACCCTTCTGCCGGACCCCATAGAGCTGCTGGACGCGGCGGAGACCCTGGTGGACGACGGTTTCACGGTGCTGCCGTACACGAACGACGACCCGGTGCTCGCCCGGAAACTGGAGGACGCGGGCTGCGCGGCGATCATGCCGCTGGGCTCACCGATCGGCTCGGGCCTCGGCATCCGCAACCCGCACAACTTCCAGCTGATCGTCGAGCACGCGCGTGTGCCGGTGATCCTGGACGCGGGGGCGGGCACGGCGTCGGACGCGGCCCTGGCGATGGAGCTCGGGTGCGCGGGTGTGATGCTCGCCTCAGCGGTGACGCGGGCGCAGGAGCCCGAGCTGATGGCGCATGCGATGCGGCACGCGGTGGAGGCGGGGCGGCTGGCGTCCCGGGCGGGACGGATCCCTCGACGGCACTTCGCCGAGGCGTCGTCTCCGGTGGAGGGCAGGGCGGCACTGGACCCGGAGCGGCCCGCTTTCCAGTGACCTGACGTGGGCGCCGGGGCCAGTGAGGTGACCCAGCGGCACACCTGCCCCCGACCGGCAACTCCGTGCGATCTGCGTCACAGCTACGCTGCAGTCCCGCCTCGATATCGGCCGAACTGGACGGGCTGTCAGCGACGGCTCGTAGACTCACCTGCGTGGATACGACCCTTCAGGACCCGCTGGTCGGGCAGGTGCTCGACGGCCGCTATCGCGTGGACGCGCGGATCGCGGTCGGCGGGATGGCCACGGTCTACCGGGCCCTGGACACCCGTCTGGACCGCGTGCTCGCGCTCAAGGTGATGCACCCCGCGCTCGCGGCGGACGGCGTCTTCGTCGAGCGGTTCATCCGGGAGGCCAAGTCCGTCGCCCGGCTCGCCCACCCCAACGTCGTGCAGGTCTTCGACCAGGGCACCGACGGGTCGTACGTCTATCTCGCCATGGAGTACGTCGCCGGGTGCACCCTGCGGGACGTGCTGCGCGAGCGCGGGGCCCTGCAGCCGCGCGCCGCCCTGGACATCCTGGAGCCCGTGCTCGCCGCGCTCGGCGCAGCGCACCGCGCGGGTTTCGTGCACCGGGACATGAAGCCGGAGAACGTCCTGATAGGGGACGACGGCCGGGTCAAGGTCGCCGACTTCGGACTCGTGCGGTCGGTCGACACCGTGACCAGCACCACCGGAGCCGTACTCGGCACCGTGTCCTATCTCTCGCCCGAGCAGATCGAGCAGCCGGGCACCGCGGACGCCCGCGTCGACGTGTACGCGTGCGGTGTGGTCCTGTACGAGATGCTGACCGGCGACCGCCCGCACGACGGCGACTCCCCGGCCGTCGTCCTCTACAAGCACCTCCACGAGGACGTCCCACCGCCCTCGGCCGTGGTCCCGGGGCTGCCGTACGAACTGGACGAACTGGTCGCGTCGGCCACCGCCCGCACCCCTGACCTGCGTCCGTACGACGCCGTGGCGCTGCTCGCGCAGACCCGCGAGGCACACGGCAGGCTGAGCGCCGACCAGCTGGACGCGGTACCGCCGCAGGCGCTCTCCGCGGAGTACGCGGGCGCCGAGAACCGCACGAGCGTGATCCCGCGCACCCTGACGGTGCCGCGCCTCCTGCCGGTCAACGAGGACGAGCCGGTGTACCACCGCACCAGCCGCCTGGAGAGCCCCCCGCCCCCGCCGTCCCGGCGCGGCCGCTCTTCCGGCGGCCCCCGGCGCGGCCCGCTCCTGATCGTCGCCGCGATCCTGCTGGCCCTCGGGCTCGGGGCGGGCGTCTGGTACATCAACTCCGGCCAGTTCACCCAGGTCCCGGCCCTCCTGACGAAGACCGAGGCACAGGCCCGGGACCGGCTGGACGAGGCCGGTCTGGAGACCGGCAAGGTCACGTACGCCTACAGCGACACCGTGAAGCGCGGCACTGTCATCAGCACGGACCCGGGGGTGGGCGAACGCATACGGAACAACGACTCCGTGTCGATCACCGTCTCCAAGGGCCCGCAGACCGTGAAGGTGCCCGATGTGCAGGGGGACGCGCTGAGCAATGCCCGGACCCGGCTGAAGGCGGAAGGGCTGCAACCGGGCATGGTCACCCGGGAGTTCAGCGACGACGTACCGAAGGGTTTCGTGATCAGCACGGATCCCGAGGACGGCACCACGCTGCGCGCCGGCTCGGCGATCGCGCTCACCGTCAGCAAGGGCGCCCCGGTCGACGTCCCGGACGTCACCGGCGAGGACCTGGCCGACGCCAGGGCCGACCTGACGGAGGCCGGTCTGAAGGTGAAGATCGCCACCACCCGGGTCAACTCCGAGTACGACGCGGGTCAGGTCGCCAAGCAGACGCCGGTCGGCGACAGCCAGGCGGCCGACGGTGACACCGTCACCCTGACGATCTCCAAGGGCCCCGAGATGATCGAGGTCCCGGACGTCACCGGCGACAGCGTCGACGACGCCAAGACCGAACTGGAGGCCGCGGGCTTCCAGGTCGACGAGGACCGCGGCCTGCTCGGCCTGTTCGGCGACACGGTGAAGAAGCAGTCCGTGAAGGCTGGGGACACAGCCCCCAAGGGTTCGACGATCAAGATCACCATTCGCTGACGTGCGCTCCGCGCCCGCCCAGGGGCGCGGGGAACTGCGCGCCCAGCCCCCACCGGCCCGCAGCCGCCGACGGCACACAGCCGCACCCCCGACCCGCGACCGCCCAACGACAAGAAGCCGCGCCCACCCCACCGACCCAAGCGCCGCAGGCAATGGCACCCTTGACCGGTGACAACTCAGCGCAACCCCGTCGGCGGCCACGTCCCCGTGGCCGGCGGCCTGAACTCCGTGGGCCTGTCGTACGCCCGTGACCTCGACGCCGAGACCGTGCAGGTCTTCGTCGCCAACCCGCGCGGCTGGGCCACCCCCGCCGGAAACCCCCGCCAGGACGAGGCGTTCCGCGAGGCCTGCGCGGAAGAGTCGATACCGGCGTACGTCCACGCCCCGTACCTGATCAACTTCGGCTCGCACACCGAGGCGACCGTGGAGAAGTCGGTCGATTCGCTCCGGCACTCCCTCAGGCGTGGACGCGAGATCGGCGCGCTGGGCGTCGTCGTGCACACCGGCAGCGCCACGGGCGGCCGCGACCGTTCCGTGGCCCTGAAGCAGGTGCGCGAGCACCTGCTGCCGCTCCTCGACGAGCTCACCCACGACGACGACCCGTACCTGCTCCTGGAGTCGACGGCCGGCCAGGGCGCCTCCCTCTGCTCACGCACCTGGGACTTCGGCCCGTACTTCGAGGCCCTGGACGCCCACCCGAAGCTGGGCGTCTGCCTGGACACCTGCCACATCTTCGCGGCCGGCCACGATCTCACCGGTCCGAGCGGCATGCACCAGACGCTCGACCTCCTGGTGGAGACCGTCGGCGAGGGCCGCCTGAAGCTGATCCACGCCAACGACTCCAAAGACGTGGTCGGCGCCCACAAGGACCGCCACGAGAACATCGGCTCCGGCCACATCGGCGAGGACCCGTTCCGCGCCCTGATGACCCACCCGTCCACCGCGGGCGTACCACTGATCATCGAAACGCCCGGCGGCAAGGAGGGGCACGCGGCGGACGTGGAGCGGCTGAAGAAACTCCGGGACGGGTAACGCATTGAGGAATACCCCTAGGGGGTATACGGTTCCTGCTCGGCGGAGGAACCGTCACCCGACATTGGGGGAACTCATGCAGCACCGGACAAGCGGATGGGCCACGGCCGTCCAGGCCACCCTTCACTGCCTCACCGGCTGCGCCATCGGCGAGGTGCTCGGCATGGTCATCGGCACCGCGCTCGGTTGGGGCAATCTGCCCACGACCGTCCTGGCGATCGTCCTCGCGTTCGTCTTCGGCTACTCGCTCACCCTGCGCGGGGCCCTGAAGGGCGGCCTGGACTTCCGGGCCGCGGTCCAGGTGGCACTGGCCGCCGACACCCTCTCCATCGCCGTGATGGAGCTCATCGACAACGGTGTGATCGTCCTGTGGCCGGACGCCATGGACGCGGCACTCGCCGACCTGCTGTTCTGGGCGTCACTGGCGATCTCGCTGGCCGTCGCGTTCGTCGCGACGGTGCCGGTCAACAAGTGGATGATCGGGCGCGGCAAGGGTCATGCCGTGGTCCACCAGCACCACGCGCACTGACCGTCACAGCTCGGGGCCGTCCCCCGGCTGCTCCTGGTACGAGTACCGCTGTTCCTTCCAGGGATCGCCGACGTTGTGATAGCCGCGCTCCTCCCAGAAGCCCCGGCGGTCGGCGGTCATGTACTCGACGCCACGGACCCATTTGGGCCCCTTCCAGGCGTACAGATGGGGCACGACCAGCCGGAGCGGAAAGCCGTGCTCCGCGGTCAGCAGTTCCCCGTCCTTGTGGGTGGCGAAGATCGCGTGCTCGGAGGCGAAATCCTCGAGGCGGAGGTTGGAGCTGAAGCCGTACTCGGCCCAGACCATCACGTGGGTGACCGCCGGGGCGGGCGGGGCGATCTCCAGGATCGTGCGGGCGGGAATGCCGCCCCACTCGGCACCGAGCATGCTGAACTTCGTCACGCAGTGCAGGTCGCCCACGACGCTGGTGTACGGCAGCGCCGTGAACTCCTCGTGGTTCCAGCAGTGCTTCTCGCCGTCCCCGGTGGCGCCGAAGACCCGGAACTCCCAGCGCTCGGGCCGGAATCTGGGAACCGGGCCGTAGTGCGTGACGGGCCAGCCGCGCTGCAGTCGCTGCCCCGGCGGAAGCTCGGAGTGCGCCGCTTCTCCGCTCTCGCGCTCCACCGGCTGACCCATGTCTTCCATCCTGACAGACCCGAGGGGATGCACCTGACCAGCCCTCGCCCAATTCACCTCATATTGGACTAAGCATGCCCTTACTTACTAAGTGAAGACTTACTGGACGATCTTCTTCACCGGTGCGAGGATGCGGCGCAACCTGCCAGTTCCCCACGGTTGGAAGGAGCCTCTGCGATGCAGGGCGACCCCGAGGTCATCGAATTCCTCAACGAGCAGCTCACGGGCGAGCTCACCGCGATCAACCAGTACTTCCTGCACGCGAAGATGCAGGAGAACTTCGGCTGGACGAAGCTCGCGAAGTACACGCGGCACGAGTCGTTCGACGAGATGAAGCACGCCGAGGTGCTGACCGACCGCATTCTCTTCCTGGAGGGGCTGCCGAACTACCAGCGGCTGTTCCACGTGCGCGTGGGCCAGACCGTCAAGGAGATGTTCGAGGCCGACCGGCAGGTCGAGGTCGAGGCCATCGACCGCCTCAAGCGCGGTATCGAGGTGATGCGCGCCAAGGGCGACATCACGTCGGCGAACATCTTCGAGTCGATCCTCGAGGACGAGGAGCACCACATCGACTATCTCGACACCCAGCTGGAGCTTCTGGAGAAGCTCGGCGAGGCGCTCTACATCGCGCAGCTGATCGAGCAGCCGGAGAGCTAGGCGGCCTCGTCGAGTTCATCGAGTCCGGTCAGGACCTGCTTGCCCGCGTCGGCCGGCTCACGGCTGGGGCAGGCGCCTCGGCCGAGGATCGCCTGGATCCGACGTACACAGGATCCGCAGTCCGTCCCGGCCTTGCAGGCGGAGGCGATCTGGCGGGGCGTACAGGCGCCGTTGTCCGCGTGCTGCTTGACCTGCGCCTCGGTCACACCGAAGCAGTTGCAGACGTACACGCGGATTCACCTCCCGCCGAGATCGATAAGGCTAACCTAACCTTACCCGGCGCTCGGGAACCGCAAAAGTGGAGCGGGGCGCGGATCGTATGTGATCCGCGCCCCATTCACGTTCCTGTAACAGGTGCTCCCGTCACTGGTCCCTGTACATCTCCGCGACGAGGAACGCCAGGTCGAGCGACTGGCTGCGGTTGAGGCGCGGGTCGCAGGCCGTCTCGTAGCGCTGGTGGAGGTCGTCGACGAAGATCTCGTCGCCGCCGCCCACGCACTCGGTGACGTCGTCGCCGGTGAGCTCGACGTGGATGCCGCCCGGGTGGGTGCCCAGGCCCTTGTGGACCTCGAAGAAGCCCTTGACCTCGTCGAGCACGTCGTCGAAGCGGCGGGTCTTGTGGCCGGAGGCCGCCTCGTAGGTGTTGCCGTGCATCGGGTCGGTGATCCAGGCGACGGTCGCGCCGGAGGCGGTGACCTTCTCGACCAGCTCGGGCAGCTTGTCGCGGACCTTGTCGGCGCCCATGCGGACGATGAAGGTCAGCCGCCCGGGCTCGCGGTCGGGGTCGAGGCGCTCGATGTACTGCAGCGCCTCCTCGGCCGTGGTCGTCGGGCCGAGCTTGATGCCGATCGGGTTGCGGATCTGCGCGGCGAACTCGATGTGCGCGTGGTCCAGCTGCCGGGTGCGCTCACCGATCCACACCATGTGCGCCGAGACGTCGTACAGGTGGCCCGAGCGCGAGTCCACGCGGGTGAGCGCCGACTCGTAGTCGAGCAGCAGCGCCTCGTGCGAGGAGTAGAACTCGACGGTCTTGAACTCCTCCGGGTCGGTCCCGCAGGCCCGCATGAAGTTCAGCGCCTGGTCGATCTCGCGCGCCAGCTGCTCGTAGCGCTGGCCGGACGGGGACGACTTCACGAAGTCCTGGTTCCAGGCGTGCACCTGGCGCAGGTCCGCGTAGCCGCCGGTGGTGAAGGCGCGCACCAGGTTGAGCGTGGAGGCGGAGGCGTTGTACATCCGCTTCAGGCGCTCGGGGTCCGGGATGCGGGCCTTCTCGTTGAACTCGAAGCCGTTGACCGAGTCGCCCCGGTACGTCGGAAGCGTCACGCCGTCGCGGGTCTCGGTGCCCTTGGAGCGCGGCTTGGAGTACTGGCCGGCGATCCGGCCGACCTTCACGACCGGCACCGAGGCGGCGTACGTCAGCACGGCGCCCATCTGGAGCAGGGGTCTTGAGCTTGTTGCGGATGTGGTCCGCGGACACGGCGTCGAAGGCCTCGGCGCAGTCGCCGCCCTGGAGGAGGAACGCCTCTCCCTTGGCGACGGCCGCCATCCGGGCGCGCAGCTGGTCGCACTCGCCCGCGAAGACGAGCGGCGGATACGACTCGAGGTCCGCGATCACTGCGCGCAGAGCCTCGGTGTCGGGGTACTCGGGCTGCTGCGCCGCGGGCAGGTCTCGCCAGGTGTTGCCAGCGCTGGAGCTGGTCTTAGCGTTCACGGTCACCTCGTAAACATTACGTGGTCGTGTCCGGGGTCCATTCATCTGCTCATCAAGTGAGACGCATTCCGCTCGTACGGGGGCGCCCCCGGCGGCCCCCGTACAGGTCAGCGGTCGAAGAGCACCCGGAGCCGGGGACGCCCCCGTTCGTCCGTATACGGCTGCACGCCCGTGGCGTCGCGGGTGGCGCCCTGCATCGCGGTGGCGATGTCGCCGGCGAAGGTCATGGCGACCGCCGCCGGCAGCACGGTGACGTTCTCCACGTCCTCCTCGCCGCCCAGAGCGACGGAGGGGACGTACGCCCAGTGCTGGTCCGGCGCGATCGGGCCGTGCCGGCGGACCGCGTCGACGACGAGGTGGTCGTAGGGCTCCTTGGCGTTGCGCAGCAGCTCGTCCGCGAGGAACGCCTCGAAACTCGGGGCGATCACCTCGGGGCGGAGCAGGACGCCCTCGAGGAAGTGGACCTCGGGGGCGAGGCCGCCGCCGGGGAGGCGGCGGTAGGCGTAGGAGTCACCGAAGGCGGTCTCGCCGAAGATCACGAATTCGTCGATCCGGTCGTCCCAGGCGAAGCGCCAGGTGTCGGGCGCGTTCCAGGCGACGACATCGAGCGCGGCCACCGGATGGCCTATGCCCAGGAGCCGGAACGCGCCGTGGTGGACGGTGAACCCGTTGAGTTGATCCAGGAGTTCGAGGTGGGCTTCCGGAAAGTGCTCGGCGGGCGTTCCCGCCGCCGCCGACGGCCCGGGCCGGGGCCCGACGTGGTCGGCGAGCGGCGGGAGTTCCGCGGCGTTCGGCATCACAGTGGCGGTCCTCCGTTGACCGTGAATCCTCGGAGCAGTACTCCGACCCGGGAGCCCAGTACACCACCCGCGATGCTGTTGGACTTGCCGGGCATGTCGAGCCAGCCGGCGGGTGGAGTGGCGGTGCCGGAGATCGCCGTGTCGGGGACATGTCCGGCCTGGCCGGTGTAGGGGGTTCCGGCGCGGGCCGCTCGCAGTCGCTCGGCGCGGGCCAGCGCGTTGGCGTCGGTGCGGAGCTGGCCGGCCGTGCTCTGGATGACCTTGGGCCCGTTCTTTGCCAGCCACTGGTTGGTGAGCTTGGCGTACTCGTGGATGGCGTCGATCTCGGCCTGGGTGGTGGCCTTGGTGAGCGGGATGTCGACGGTCTCGCCCTTGGGCGCGCCCCGCCCGGCGACTGCCTTGATCTTGTCGGCGGCCGCCTTGCCGACCTCCGCGAGCTTGGCGCCGGCCCGGGAGTTGGCGACGGCCCGCCCGGCGGTGGCGACCTTGCCGGTGATGGCGGAGGCGGCCTTGGAGCTGCTGGAGGCGACGGCCTTTCCTACGGCGGTCTTGGCGACGGCACCGACGACCTTCGGAGCGACGGCCGCGACGCCCTTGCCGATGGCCCCGCCGAGGACGCCCGCGGCCGCACCGATGCCGACCCGGGTGGCGAGTCCGCCGAGCGAGAAGTCGGTCTTGCCCTCGGCGACGTCGACCCCGTATCCGGCGGCGGCACCCGCCGCACCGGCGGCGACCCCGGCGACGACGAGGCAGCCCACGCCGGTGGAGCAGAGCGCGCCGACCGCGATGCCGACGCCGATGCCGACGGCGACGTCCGCGATCAGGCCCTTGTTCTCCTTGGCCCAGTCCCAGGCGGCGGAGGCGCCCTCCTTGACGGAGTTCCACGCCCCGGACAGCGACCACAGGCCGGTCGGGTCGATGTAGACGATCGGGTTGTTGCTGCCGTAGGCGTACGGGTTGAGGGACTGGGTGGAGGAGCTGTCCACGGCCGGGTCGGTGGAGATGAAACGGCCGAGCGAGGCGTCGTAGTAGCGGGCGCCCAGGGCGTTGAGACCGGTGGTCGGGTCCTGGACCTTGCCGAGGAAACCGTGGTCCGTCGGTGGTGGGGCGGAGCCGTGCCGGATGTCCCCGTACGGGTTGTAGTACGTCCGGGTCGCGAGCGAGGTGCCCGCCACGACCGCGACCTGCGCCGAGCCCTGGATGTCGTTCAGCTGCCAGACCAGTACCCCGGTCGGCTGCCGGACGGCGACGGTGATGCCGTCCTCGGTGTAGAAGCGGGTGCCCTTGGAGATGCCGAGGGCGACGGTGATCTCCTGGCCCTCGATGTAGAGGGTGGCCACGCCGCCGGGGGTGATCCGCGCCATGCGGGTGCCGTCGGGGGCGTAGACGAAGTCGGTCTTCTCCAGCAGGGCCTTGGTGACCCTGGTCAGCTCCTGGTTGGCGTTCCACTCGTACGTCGTCGGGACGAGCCCGTCGGTCTTCTTCTTCAGGGCGCCGTTCTCGTCGTACCCGTACGTGCTCGCGCCCTGCTTGGTGACGGCGTGCGGGTGCTCGCTGTCGCCGTAGGTGTAGGTGTCGGTGTCCAGCAGGCTCCGCCGGGAGGCGATGTTGCCGTCGGCGGTGTAGGTCCAGGACTGGTTGAAGCCGGCCGGGCCGTCGTGGACGAGCTCGGAGTCGCTGTCGGAGCAGTCGGTCTCGTACGTCGTCCAGGCGTGCTGGAGACGGGCGAGGCCGTCGTAGGTGAAGCAGCTGGCGACGTCCTTGTGGCCGGTCCTGTCGGTGATCGAGTCGAGGTTGCCGGCCTGGTCCCAGGCATAGGTGTCGTCCTGCCTGGCCTCCCAGTCGCCGGTGAGTCCGGTCGTCAGGGTCTGTACGCGGGACAGGCGCTGGCTGTCGCTCTCGTACGCGTACACGCGCCGCAGGTCGTGGTGCGGGTTGGCGTAGTCGCGCGAGGCCAGCTTGCCGTCAGCGGCGAAGCCGGTGGCGGAGACGTACGGGACGGTGACGTCCTTGCCGGTCAGCGGGTCCTTCTGGACGCCGGTGAGGGTGTCCGGGTTGCCCTGGGCGTCGTAGCTCGTGGTGATCTTCTCGCGTGGGGCGCCGATCACGGCGTCCTCGTACTCGATGCTCACCGTGTGGTCGGCGGCGTCGTAGCCGTAGTTCACTCTGTACAACGACTGGTGCAGGGCGCCGCCGAGTCCGGCCGGGAAGGTCCAGGTACGGCCGGTGGCGCGGCCCCGCTTGTCGTAGCCGTCGACGGAGATCGTGTAGTCCTTGCCGTCGCGGTGGGTGGTCATCGACGCCGGCCGGCCGACACCGTTGGCGACGGAGGTGGAGTCGTAGGTCCAGCTCGCCGTCTTCTCGGCGGCGTCGGAGCGGGTCACCGGGCGGTCCAGCTCGTCGTACTCGGTGGTCAGCGACGGGGTGTCGCCGCCCGCCGCGAGCGCCTTGGCGTCCCAGACCGCCGTGGCGTTTCCGTTGGCGTCGTACGCCGTGCGGGACTTGCCGGCGTCCGGGTCGTCCCCCGTGACGCGGCGGCCGAGCAGGTCGTAGGTGCTGGTGGACACATGCCCGGCGGGGTCCGTCACCGAGGCGACCTGGTCGGCCGGGGTGTAGGTGTACACGGTCGCCTGCTGGGCGTCGGTGCCCTCCCGCTGGCGGACCTGGCGGCTGCGGGCGTCGGTCCACACGGTGGTCACGGTGCCGCCGGGCGGCGGGGTGGAGCGGACGTGGTCGCCGTAGTAGACGATGCTGGTCGCCCACAGCTCCTTGCCGTCGCCGTAGCGGGCGGAGCGGATGACGCGGCTCATGGAGTCGTAGGCGCGCCGGGTCTCGTCGACCTGATCGGCGGGGACGGACAGCAGGGCACCGCCCGATGCACCGGCGGCGACCACGGGCAGCGACTCGGCGGCGATGTTGCCGATGTCGTCGTAGCGGGTGTCGATGACGACGGTCTTCTTGTCGTCGTCGGTCGAGGCGGGCGAGGCCTCCTGGCTCTGCCGGTCACGGCCGAGCGAGTCCAGGTACTTGAAGTTGGTCAAGTAGGTCTCGCCGGACTGGAGTTGGCGGGTGGTCACCAGCGGAGGCCGCCGGTGCTCCGGGTCGAGGAAGTAGGCGTACTTCTGCGCGGGCGGGTCGGCGTCGGCCTGGTCGGCCTCGTGGACGGAGACGATCCGGCCGAGCTGGTCGTAGGCGTTCCGCTTGGTGTTGCCGTTGGCGTCCTCGACCGCGACCGGCAGCTGGCGGTCGGGGTCGAGGGTGGTGACCTCGGTCTGGCCGAGGGCGTTGGTCTCGGTGACCGTGGCCGGGCGGCCGGTGGCCGGTGTGTAGGCGGTGCGGTCGGTGTTGCCGCGCCCGTCGGTCTCGGTGACCGTGCGGCCGTACGCGTCGAAGGTCGCCGACGTGGTGACCGTGCGGGAGACCGCGTCGGGGCCGCTCGCCGTCTCCGCCGCGACCGAGCGCGTGATGTCGCCCCTGGTGACCGTACCGCCGAGGTCGCCGGAGCCGTCGTAGTACTGGTCCTTGCCGTTGATCAGCGCCTTCGGGTCCGCGCAGGTGCCGGAGTAGGCGCGCACGCGGTACGGGAAGGCGAGCATCCAGTTGTCGACGGTGGCGGCCGAGCGGTCGTACGTCGTCTTCGTGCAGCGCACGTCCTCGCCGGCCGTGTCGAGGACCTCGGTGACCTGGCCGTAGGTGTCGTACGTCGTCTTGAGAGAGGTCGTACGAGTGCTGCGCGCGCCTGCGTCGGCGGTGACCGTCTCGCGAGTGATCGACTCGTTCTCGACGACCTGGTGGGCGTCCTTGTCCGGGTCGGTCTCGCCCTCCTTCGCCGGGGTGGTGTGCGCGGAGGTGTAGCCGTGCAGGGTGCCGCCGAGCTCGTGGTCGATCGCGCCGGAGGCGGTCACCTGGAACTGCCGGCTCTCCCGCTCCTTGCCCCGCAGATACGGCAGGTCCTTCAGGGAGGTGCCCTGCGAGTCGGTGACGTCTACGGACTTGTGGGAGCCGTCGGCCCTGATGTCGCCGTCCATGCCGCGGAAGTGCAGGGTGCGGGTGATCTGGACGGCCCGGGAGGTGTCCTCGCCCCGGTAGTCCGGGTCGGTCATCTTGGCGACGTCGACGCTGCCGTAGCCGCGCCAGTCGCTCCAGGAGCGGCGCTCCGCCTTGGTGACGGGGTCGTCGTCGTGGTGCCAGGCGGGGGTGGAGCGGTAGCGGTACTCGGTGGTCTGCGGGGGTGATCCGCCGCCGTTGTCACGGACGGTGACCTTGGTGGTGAGGTACTTGTGCCAGATGCCGAAGCCGGAGGACTCGCCGTTGGTGCGCCAGCCGGGGAAGCAGTCCTGGGTGTTGGAGTCGAAGCGGCCCTCGGGCAGGTCGTCGACCGGGCACGGGTTCGGCTGACCGTAGGTCACGTCGACCCGGCGGCCCAGCTCGTCGACGAACTCGCTGATGCGCAGCTTGCGCATCTCCGGCGCGCCCTCCTCCGGAGCCGCGTCGGCGCGGTTGGCGTACTCCTTGCCGGTGAACTCGACGGCGGGCAGCTTGAGTTCACCGTCCCCGGCGAGGCCGGTCTGCTGGACCTTGGTCAGCCACAGCATGGCACTGGTGCCGTCGGAGGGTTCGGGGTAGTCGTAGGTGAAGTCGAGCCGGTCGACGTCCGTCCAACCGCCGTCGGCGTTCGACCGCTGGGCGGTGACGGAGCGCAGAAGCGCGTTCGTGAAGAACGTCGGCGACTTCTGGTCCTCGCCGGTGCAGTCGCCGCTCGCGCACAGGGAGTCGAGCGGGGCGTCCGGGTAGGAGGTCGCGTGGTCGGCGTCGAAGGCCGGGCAGTCCCCGCTGCCGTCGGCGGCCTCGACGCAGCGCAGGCCGGTCGTGAAGTGCAGCCGAGCCGGAGCCTGATGGTCCTCGGCGCCGGAGCGCTGCGAGTAGACGATGTCCTTCAGATGCCCGCCGCGGACGTACGAGGTCGACTTGTCGGGGTCGCCGTTGCGGGCGTAGCGGTTGGTCTCCCGCTCGTAGAAGTAGGTGTTGGAGTTGCCGTGCGCGTCCACGACCCCGTCGAGGTTCCAGCGCCAGGCCTGCGTGCAGTACGAGTCCTCGACGCCGCCGGCGTGGCAGGGCTCGCCCTCGTCGTCGCCGAAGACGGGGACGGTGTAGACGGAGTCGGTGGCGGTGCCGGTGGTGGCCTGCTTGCCGCGGCCGAAGGTGTACTGGGTGCCCTGCGGGGTGGTCACCACCCAGTACTCGCCGTTGTCGTCACCGTTGTCCGCGCCGGTCTTCCGCTGGATCCGCCAGCCCGGGTCCTCCTGTGCGCGCCAGCTGTCGCCGCCCGCGGCCCTGTCCTTGACCAGTGAGGACGAGGTGCCCTGGAGGGAGATGCGGTACTCGTCTCCCGCCCAGCACAGGTCGCCGGTGTCACCGCCGTCGTCGGCGCAGCCGTTGTAGCGGCGCTCGATGTAGGGCAGGGCGAGGTCCCAGCCCTGGCCGACCCAGGACGGCTGGTTGTTCTCGGCGGCGACCATGCCGTCGACGGCCTGCGAGGAGTAGCCGAGGCTGATGTCGGGGGCGTCGCCCGCGATCGCCGGGACCTGCGGGAGCGGCAACGACCAGGAGAAGTCACCGGAGTTGAGGCCGACCTGCCATTTGCTGGAGGAGGCCAGGGTGGTGGCGGTGGCCGAGCCGGTCTCGCCGCTCGGCGCGGCGGCGACCACGAACACCGTGTCCGGGTCGGCGGCCACCTCGGCGGAGAGCGTGTGCGTGGTGAGGTCGATGCGGCTGTTGACCGGCGCGCTCTGCTCGCACGTCGCGGCGCGCGGTGTGGTCAGCGCGCAGGCGGGCTTGGCGATGAGGCGCAGCCGGGTCTCGAAGTCGGCGCCGAAGGCCTGGCGGAAGCCGGAGGTGTCGACCCGGACGCCGACCCGGTCGGCGGGCTGTGCGGCTTCGAGGGTGAACGCCGTGGCGTGACCGCCGAGTTGGCGGGCCTTGCCGTTGCCGTACGCGGTGACGTCGACGGTGTCGGGAGCGGCGCTGCGGCTGCGGGGCGCGGTGACCGACACGGCCGTACCGGCGGCGCGGGCCGGCTTGGTGCCGACACTGACCGTGTCCTCGCCGGCCTCGGGCCAGTCGACCTTCGCCGCCTCGGCGGCCGCGAGGGGCCGGCCCTGGGGGTCGACGGGTCTGGTGTCGAGCCGGGCGCCCGCCCGTAACTCGGTGCGGTCGATCGTGGTCACGGATCTCTCCGCGTCGGCGACCGAGGCGGTCTCCCCCGGTGCGGCCTGGGCGATCACCGGCTGCAGGCCCGACAGGCCAAGTGCCATGACGACCGCGGCGACGCAGGATGACCGAAAGCGCTTCATGAGTCCCCCTCCACCCGTAAAGCCCCAAGCGTCACGATAGGATCATGAGCACGTCAAGGCTGAGTCTGAGACATTCCTGTGAAGGAAAGAGGTGTAAGATCCGCGCCATGCACGCGCACTCGACCCAGAACTGGTGGTGGACCGCTCATCCGGCGGCCCACTGACAAGCGCGTACGCAAGACTTCGCGAAGGCCGCCCGAGGGGCGGCCTTCGGTGTTTCCGGGGTCGTTCCTCACCGCCATTGACAGAAGACGGACGAGGAACCATGGACCTGAACCAGCTCCTGCACGACGACCGCCCTTTCGCCCTGCTCCGCCGCCGCACCCCGGGCCACGACGAGAACACCGTCGAACTGCTCGTCGGCCCGGTCAGCACCTACGACCGTCTCGCCGACGTCCCCGACGAGGGCCTGGCGCTCGTCCCCTTCCGCCAGATCCGCGAGCGCGGCTTCGACGTGCGGGACGACGGGACGCCGCTCGCGGTGCTGACGCCCGAGCAGACCCACGCCCTCTCCCTCACGGAGGCCCTCGCACAGCTTCCCGCCCACGACGTCCGTGTCGAGAACGGCGGCTTCGACGTGGCCGACGAGGAGTACGCCGAGATCGTCGGACGGGTGCTGCACGAGGAGATCGGACGCGGCGAGGGCGCCAACTTCGTGATCCGGCGGACCTACGAGGGCGAAATCCCGGGGTTCTCCCGGGCGGACGCGCTCGCCCTGTTCCGGCGGCTCCTGGAGGGCGAGCGGGGCGCGTACTGGACCTTCGTCGTGCACACCGGCGAGCGGACCCTGGTCGGCGCGAGCCCGGAGGTGCACGTCCGGATGTCCGGCGGGACCGTCGTCATGAACCCGATCAGCGGGACGTACCGCTATCCCGCCGAGGGCCCGACCCCCGAGCATCTGCTCGACTTCCTCGCCGACGGCAAGGAGATCGAGGAGCTGTCGATGGTCGTCGACGAGGAGCTCAAGATGATGTGCACGGTCGGTGACATGGGAGGGGTCGTCATCGGGCCCCGGCTGAAGGAGATGTCCCACCTCGCGCACACCGAGTACGAGCTGCGCGGGAAGTCCTCGCTGGACGTGCGGGAGGTCCTGAGGGAGACCATGTTCGCGGCCACCGTCACCGGCTCGCCCGTGCAGAACGCCTGCCGGGTCATCGAGCGGCACGAGGTCGGCGGGCGCGGGTACTACGCCGGCGCGCTGGCCCTGCTCGGCCGGGACTCCGGTGGGGCGCAGACCCTGGACTCCCCCATCCTGATCCGCACCGCGGACATCTCCGGGGACGGCCGGCTCAGGGTCCCCGTCGGCGCGACCCTCGTGCGCGGCTCGGACCCGGTGAGCGAGGTCGCGGAGACCCACGCCAAGGCGGCGGGGGTACTGGCGGCTCTCGGCGTACGACCGTCCCGGCCCCGTGCGGAGCACGCGCGCGTGAGTCTCGCCGACGATCCACGCGTGCGTGCCGCGCTCGACGGGCGGCGCACCTCGCTGGCGCCGTTCTGGCTGCGGATGCAGGAACCCCTCGACGAACTCAGCGGACACGCCCTGGTCGTCGACGGCGAGGACACCTTCACAGCGATGCTCGCGCACGTCCTGCGGTCGAGCGGGCTGGACGTCACCGTCCGCCGGTACGACGAGGAAGGGCTCCGGGAGGCGGTGCTCGCGCACGAGGGACCGGTCGTGCTGGGCCCCGGTCCCGGTGACCCCTGCGACCTGGGCGACCCGAAGATGCGGTTCCTGCGGGGCCTGACCACCGAGGTGATCAGGCAGCACCGGCACGGCGTCCTCGGCGTCTGCCTCGGACACGAGCTGATCGCGGCCGAACTGGGCCTGGAGATCGTACGGAAGGAAGTGCCGTACCAGGGTGCGCAGACGACGGTCGATCTGTTCGGGCGGCCCGAGACCGTCGGCTTCTACAACAGCTTCGTGGCGCACTGCGACGACGAGACGGCGACCGGACTGGCCGCGCACGAGGTCGAGATCAGCCGGGCCGACAACGGGGAGGTGCACGCCCTGCGCGGCCCCGGCTTCGCGGGCGTGCAGTTCCACCCCGAGTCGGTCCTGACCCTGAACGGCGCCGTCGTCGTACGGGAGTTGGTGAGGCAGCTGCGCCGCACGACCGTGTGAGCCGGCCGGGCGTCAGCCGAAGAACACCCCCACCTCCTCGTACAGCTTGGGATCCACCGTCTTCAGCTTCGCCGTCGCCTCCGCGATCGGCACGCGCACGATGTCCGTCCCGCGCAGGGCGACCATCTTGCCGAAGTCGCCGTCGCGGACGGCGTCGATGGCGTGCAGGCCGAAGCGGGTGGCGAGCCAGCGGTCGAAGGCGCTGGGGGTGCCGCCGCGCTGGATGTGCCCGAGGACCGTCGTGCGGGCCTCCTTGCCGGTGCGCTTCTCTATCTGCTTGGCCAGCCACTCGCCGACACCGGACAGCCGCACATGTCCGAAGGAGTCGAGCGACTCGTCCTTGAGGACCACGTCGCCGTCCTTCGGCATGGCACCCTCGGCGACGACCACGATCGGGGCGTACGACGCCTTGAAGCGCGAGGTGATCCAGGCGCACACCTGGTCGACGTCGAAGCGCTGCTCGGGGATGAGGATGACGTTGGCGCCGCCCGCGAGGCCGGAGTGCAGGGCGATCCAGCCGGCATGGCGGCCCATCACCTCGCAGACCAGGACGCGCATATGGGACTCGGCGGTGGTGTGCAGCCGGTCGATGGCCTCGGTGGCGATGCCGACCGCGGTGTCGAAGCCGAAGGTGTAGTCGGTGGCGGAGAGGTCGTTGTCGATGGTCTTCGGTACGCCGACACACGGCACGCCGTGTCGGTCGGACAGTTGTGCGGCCACGCCCAGGGTGTCCTCGCCACCGATGGCGATGAGCGCTTCGATCTCCCGCGCGGCCAGGTTCTCCTGGATCCGGCGGATGCCGTCCTCCTGCTTCAGCGGGTTCGTGCGGGAGGAGCCGAGGATGGTGCCGCCGCGGGGCAGGATGCCGCGCACGGCCGGGATGTCGAGACGCACGGTGGCGTCCTCCAGTGGACCCCGCCAGCCGTCCCGGAAGCCGGTGAAGTCATAGCCGTACTCCTGAACGCCCTTGCGGACGATGGCCCGGATGACGGCGTTGAGGCCGGGGCAGTCGCCGCCTCCGGTCAGTACTCCGACGCGCATGGACAGTTCCCTTCGCCGCAGGTGCCTGACGAAGGGTCAGTGTGACGCGCGTCTCACTCGTCGTCGAGGCCTCTTTCGATGGCGTATCGGACGAGCTCGACCCGGTTGTGGAGTTGCAGCTTGCCGAGGGTGTTCTGGACGTGGTTCTGGACCGTGCGGTGGGAGATCACCAGGCGTTCGGCGATCTGCTTGTAGCTCAGGCCCTTGGCGACCAGCCTCAGCACCTCGGTCTCGCGCTCGGTGAGCTGCGGGGCCCTGGGCTGGTCGGGGTCGGTGGTGGGCGCGGGGTCGGTGGCGAGGCGGCGGTACTCGCCGAGGACCAGCCCTGCGAGGCCGGGCGTGAAGACGGGGTCTCCCACGGCCGTGCGGCGGACCGCGTCCAGGAGTTCCTCGGTCGACGCCGACTTCAGCAGATAGCCGGTCGCGCCCGACTTCACGGCCTCCAGTACGTCGGCGTGCTCGCCGCTCGCCGACAGCACGAGAACGCGCAGCGCCGGGTTGTGCCCGACGAGCTCCTTGCAGACCTGGACGCCGGGCTTCACCGGCAGGTTCAGGTCGAGCACCAGCACGTCGGGGTCCGCCGCCTTGGCCCGGCGTACGGCCTGGTCGCCGTCGCCCGCCGTCGCGACCACGTCGAGGCCGGACTCGGCCAGGTCGCGGGCGACCGCGTCGCGCCACATGGGGTGGTCGTCGACCACCATGACCTTGATCGGACCCTTGTCACTCATCGCTGTCCTGCCTTCCCCCGTGAAACCTTCGGTACCTTCAGTTCGACCTCCGTGCCCTGTCCCGGAGGCGAGATCAGCTCGGCGCTGCCGCCGAGCTCGCGCAGCCGGCCCCGGATCGACAGGGCCACCCCCAGCCGCCCCTCGCCCTCGGCCTGGGCGAGCCGCCCCTCGGGGATGCCGGGTCCGTCGTCCCGTACGGTCACGATCACCTCGTCGGGCTCGTCCTCGACGAGGATCCACGCGCGCGCGTGCTCACCGGCATGCCGGTGGACGTTGTCCAGGGCGGCCCCCACGGCCGCGGCCAGCTCGCGCGCGGCGGGCGAGGGCAGCGGGACGGGGGCGCCGGGCTCGACGAGGGAGACCTTCGCCGAGGCGTAGGGCGCGAGCAGTGCGCGCAGGTCGAGCGGACCGGTCTCGTCCGGCCCGTCGTCGTCCCGCTCGTCGTCGACGACGTGGACGACCGCTCCCTGGGCCGCGTCCCGCGACACCCGGGAGACGGAGGTCAGGCCGCCGGAGACCAGGGTGCGCAGCGCCACCTCCTGCTCACCGGCCATCCGGCCCAGCTCGGCCGCCTCGCCGCCCATGACCGCGCCCCGGCGCTGCACCATGGCGAGCACCTGGAGGACGCTGTCGTGGATGTCCCGGGCCAGCCGCTCACGCTCCCGGGTCGCCGCCTCGATCTCCAGGGCGCGGGCGAGGGTGCGCTCGGAGGCACGGGCGACCTCGACGACGTAGCCGATGGCGATGGAGGCGACCCAGACGAGGATCACGTTGTGGACGGTGTCGCGGGCCGGGTGGCCGCGCTCGAACAGGTTGGCGGCGGCGACCGGCGTGGAGGCGAGCGCGGCCCACCGCCAGCCGCCCTTGATCGCGAACGCCAGGACGGAACCGGCCGTCCATATCGACGGCAGGGTGGGGCCGCCGCTGTCGATGTGGTGATCGTTGACGACCAGGGGGGTCAGCACGATCCCGGTGATCGCGATCGCGAGGTCGACGGCGAGGAAGCGCTTGGTGCAGGCGGCCGCGTTCTGGACGCGGGGCAGCGTGGCGAGCGTCCACACGCACAGGACGACGTAGTAGGCGATGGCGATGCCGGGCCGGTCGTACTCGTCGTAGGCGGTGGCGAAGAGCCCGACCGCGTACAGCATGGTGAGCACCCGGTACCCGGTCAGCGCACGCCACAGCGGCTGCTCGACCGACATGCGCATGACGCGCACCTGCTTGGCCATGTCCCCCACCCCGAACTCAGACTGCCGTGTCCCAGGATCCTAGGACGCCGGCTGCTCGGGCTTGTCCTGCTCGGCCTTCGCGGCAGCCGCCTTGGCGGCCTTCTCGGCCTTGGCCGCGTCCGAGATCCGCCGCTTGGCCGCGGTCGCGTAGATGTCGACGTACTCCTGGCCGGAGAGCTTCATGATCTCGTACATGACCTCGTCGGTCACCGCGCGCAGCACGAAACGGTCGTGCTCCATGCCCTGGTAGCGGCTGAAGTCCAGGGGCTCGCCGATGCGGATGCCCGGCCGCATCAGCTTGGGCATGACCTTGCCCGGCGGCTGGATCTTCTCCGTGTCGATCATCGCGACCGGGATGACCGGGGCGCCGGAGGCGAGCGCCACGCGTGCGAGGCCGCCGGGCTTGCCGCGGTAGAGGCGGCCGTCGGGCGAGCGGGTGCCCTCGGGGTAGATGCCGAACAGCTCGCCGCGCTCCAGCACGTCGAGGCCGCTCTTGATGGCCGCCTCGCCCGCGCCGCGCGCGCCGGAGCGGTCCACCGGGAGCTGGCCGACGCCCTTGAAGAAGGCGGCCGTGAGGCGGCCCTTCACCCCGGGAGTGGTGAAGTACTCGGCCTTCGCGATGAAGGTGACCTTGCGGTCGAGGACCGCGGGCAGGAAGAAGGAGTCGGAGAAGGACAGGTGGTTGCTCGCCAGGATGGCCGGGCCCTCGGCGGGAATGTTCTCGAGGCCCTCCACCCAGGGCCTGAAGGCGACCTTCAGCGGCCCTCCGATGGCGACCTTCATCGTGCCGTACAACAACCGAGTGCCTCCTGTGTCCGTCGATGAGACCTTAACCCGGAGCCCTGTCAAACAGTCCGACGGCCCTGGTCGGTGTCAGTGCGGTCGCGTACGGTGAACCTCACCTGGACTTGCTCACGCTTCTTTCATGAACAGGAGACCTAGGTGCCGGTCCTCCCCGGAGCCGAGCCGTTCCGCCATGAGGGCGGGGAGGCCGGTGTCCTTCTCTGCCACGGCTTCACCGGTTCCCCTCAGTCGCTGCGCCCCTGGGCCCAGCACCTCGCCGAGCACGGCCTGACGGTCTCCCTGCCGCTGCTGCCCGGGCACGGCACCCGCTGGCAGGACATGGCCCTCACCGGCTGGCAGGACTGGTACGCCGAGGTGGACCGCGAGCTGCGCGCCCTCAGCGAGCGCTGCGCCTCCGTGTTCGTGGCCGGTCTGTCCATGGGCGGCACCCTGGCCCTCAGGCTCGCCGCCAAGCACGGGGACGCGGTGAGCGGTGTCGTGGTCGTCAACCCGGCGAACCGCATGCACGGCCTCGCGCCGTACGCCCTTCCGGTGGCCCGTCACTTCGTCCGTACGGCGCCCGGGATCGCCAGCGACATCGCCAAGGAGGGCAGCGTCGAGCTGGGGTACGACAAGGTGCCGCTGCACGCGGCGCACTCCCTGCGCACCTTCTTCCGGCAGGTCGACGGCGAGCTGCCGCAGGTCACCCAGCCGCTGCTGGTGCTGCGCAGCGCCCAGGACCATGTGGTGCCCGCGGCCGACTCCGCGCGCGTGCTGAGCCGTGTGTCGTCGACGGACGTAACTGAGATCGTGCTGGAACAGAGCTACCACGTGGCGACGTTGGACCATGACGCGGAGCGGATTTTCGACGAGAGCCTCGCGTTCATCGGCCGGCACACCACCGGCATCGGCAGCGAAGGGACGGCCGCACGTGGCTGAGCACGACTCCGACCGCGAGGACCGCGAGCCGGACGAGCAGGGCGTCCCGTTCGACGAGGAGGCCGCGTGGGCGGCCATCGTGGCCGGGTACGGCGAGGAGCCGAAGGACCCGCCGGGCACGAAGCCGTTCAAGTCGGTCGAGGATCTCGCGCTGCTCGAGACCGAGACGAACGACGAGCCGACGACCACGGAGACGCAGCCCAAGAAGGACGAGCCGAAGAAGGACGCGCCGAAGAAGGACGGGAACCCGGCTAAGCCGCTGGGCGGTTCCGTCGCCTTCGCACCCGGTGTCGGGCCTCGCGACTACAGCGCGCCCGAGCCGTCCGAGGAGGACTTCGAGGAGGACGACGAGGGGCACTTCGTCCCGCCGGAGCCGCCGCCGCTGCCGGCCGCCGACACCACTTCGAGGTTCGCCTGGCTGGGAGTGCTGGGCGGGCCGGTTCTGCTGCTGGTCGCGGTACTGCTCGGCTGGGAGATGACGTGGTGGCTGGCCACGGCGGGGATCGGCGGGTTCCTGGGTGGCTTCGTCACACTGGTGACGCGGATGCGGGCGGACGACGAGGACGACGAGGGTCCCGGCCGGGGTGCCGTGGTCTAGTCCGGCTCAGTTCGCGGGGATTCCGAGGGTGGCCAGGACCGGGAGATGGTCGGTGGCCGCCCTCATGTCCGCCTCCGTGATCCCGGGGATGTGCGTGGGGACTCCGCAGCCGAGCACCTCGATGCCCTTCGTGGCGAAGATCGCGTCGATGCGCCGGCGTGGTTCGGTGCGGGTCCAGGTGTGTTCGCCGCCCGTAGGCCTGGTCGCCCAGCAGTCCTGGAGGTTCGCGGCGAGGCGGGTGAAGGTGCGGCCGGTGGGCCGGTCGTTCAGGTCGCCGCCCGCGACGGCGTGGTCCACGCCCATGCCGGCGAGGCGGTCGAGGAGCATGCCCGCCTGGTCGTGGCGCTCGTCCTCCTGCAACGACAGGTGACAGCTCAGTACGCCGAGGCGGGCGCCGCCAAATCGTACGACCGCTGTGGCAAAGCCTCGGCGGTGCTGGCCGGGGGTGAGGGGGAGGAGGACGTCTTCCGTACGTTCGACCGTTGCCCGCAGGTTGCAGAGGATCGCGGGGCCCGCCGCTGTGCCGCCTCCGGTGAGGATGACCAGTCCTGAGGCTGACGCCAGCCTCGCCAGCTTCTTGCGCCAGCGGAAGAAGCGGGGGGCTTCCTGGATCAGTACGAGATCGGGTTCGCAGGCCTTGATGACTCGGGCCAGCGCGGCTGTGTCGTCTCGCATCGAGCGGATGTTGTAGCTCAGGACTTTGACCGGAACCATGTGGATCAATTTACGCCCAAGAGGGAGGGGCGCGAGGTGTGTGCGGCAGAGCCGCACGGTGAAACGGCCCCGCGCCCCTGAGTAGGTCCACTCCATGCCCGTTTACATGATCGGGTCGGGCTCTCTCGCCAGGTCCGCCGCGCCCACCAGGCCCGCCTTGTTGCCCAGTTGGGCCGCGATGACGTCGGCGACCGGGCGCCAGTTGCCGCCCACCAGCCAGCGCTTGTAGGACTTGCGGATCGGGTCCAGGACCAGTTCTCCCTCGTCGGAGAGGCCGCCGCCGACGATGAACGCGGAGGGGTCGAAGAGGGAGGCCAGGTCGGCGAGGCCGGCGCCGGCCCAGCGGGCGAGCTCGCGGTAGGAGTCGACGGCCACCGGGTCGCCCTGGCGGGCGGCCATGGAGATGTGCTTGCCCTCGATGCCGTCGGGGCTGCCGTCGCCGAGGCCGAGGAGGATCTCGGCGTTCTCCGGGGTGGCGTTGGCGCGCTGCTTGGCGTAGCGCACCAGGGCGCGGCCGGAGGCGTACTGCTCCCAGCAGCCCTGGCTCCCGCAGCCGCACAGCAGACCGTCGGGCACCATGCGGATGTGGCCGAACTCGGCCGCCACGCCGAAGTGGCCGCGGCGCAGCTTGTTGCCGATGATGATGCCGCCGCCGAGGCCGGTGCCCAGTGTGATGCAGATGACGTTGCGGTGGCCCTTGCCCGCGCCGAACTTGTACTCGCCCCACGCTGCCGCGTTGGCGTCGTTCTCCACGACGACCGGAAGGCCGACCCGGGTCTCGACCTTCTCCTTCAGCGGCTCGTTGCGCCAGTGGATGTTGGGCGCGAAGTAGACCTCCGAGCGCTGGCGGTTGACGTATCCGGCCGCACCGATGCCCACGCCCACGATCGCGTGCCCGGCGCGCGCGCCCTCCACCGCCGAGGCGATCGCGTCCACGATGCCCTCGGCCGTGCCCGGGGTCGGCACCTTGTAGGTCGAGAGGATGTTGCCTTCCTCATCGACCACGCCGGCCGCGATCTTCGTGCCGCCGATGTCGACGCCGATGGTGAGTCCCATGAATCCCTCAGTTTCGGTCGAGCCCCGCTACGGCCAACCGTACCCGAGCCCCTGCCGTCAGGGGGTTTCAGTCCAAGTCGATGCGCTCGCCGGGGCCGGGGTCCTCGCCCCGGTCGCGCAGGGTGTCGTCGTCGCGGCGGCTCCAGCGCTGCTCCTGCGCCTGGACCGCGGAGCGGTAGGCGGCGAGGAGTTCGCCCCCCGCGGCGGCGAGGTGGTCGAAGACGTCCGGGTTGCGTTCGATGACCGGCTCGACCGCGGCCTTGGCCTGCTGGACGACCTGCTTGACCACCTGCTGGGCGGCGGGTCCGGCGATGCCACCGAGGAGCGGGGACTGGAGGCCGGACAGCTTCTCGGCGACGTTGTCGACGAGCTTGCGCAGTTCCTCGGCGGCCGAGCCCGGGGGCGGGCCGTACTGGGTGCGGCGGCGGGCCTTCTCCGCCGCGAGGTCCTCCGCGACCGCCGTCGCCCACGCGTCGGCGTCGGTCGCCCGTACCTCGTCCACGGAGTCCACGGGCTCGCGGTCTCCGGCGTCGGACGGGGGGAGCTCTTCGCTCATGACGACCTCCTGACTACGGTTCGTCCCTACGACGTTACCCGAACGGGCGTACACGGTTCACGGGGTCCGGGGCCACAGATCCGGGTCCGGCGCGAACCGGATCCGCAGCTCGCCCTCGCGCAGGGCGGCGCCGGCGACGGTGCAGCGGCGTAGGGCCGAGGGCAGCGGGACGATCCGGCGGAACTGCCCCGCGCTGACGACGAGTTCGTCGCCGCGCCGGATCAGGTCCAGTTCGTCGCGTATGGCGCCGGGCAGCGGGAGGTGCCACACCAGGACGCCGTCCTCGGCGAGGTGATCGGTGACAGGCCACTCGACGGTGGAGGTCGTGTGGTTGACCTCGGGGACGGCGAGGGCGGTGAGGTCGTCGGTGCCGCGCGGGTCGTGGCCGAGGTGCGGGACGGCATGGACGTCGTACGACTCCTGCCACTCCTCCAGGGCCTTGCGCTGCTGGGCGACGAGGCCGGCGGGCCAGTCCTCCGGTACGACGCGGTTGGCGATCAGGGCGTCGGGGCGCAGGCCGCGCAGGGCGAGGGCGAGGCCTGCGGACCGTACGTCGTCGGTGCCGGCGGGGCCGGGTTCGGCGACGAGTCGCACGACGGCCTCCCGATCGGCGAGGACGGCCTCGACCGCGCCGAGTTCGGTGTCCCAGCGGGCGGCGGTCTCGTACAGCCACTCCGAGGGCATGGGGACGCCGGCGAGCCTTCCGAGCACGGGGCGCAGGCCCGCGGCGGCCTGACGCTCGGCCGGGAGCAGGCGGCGCAGGTAGCGGCGGAGTTCCTCGGGGAGGGAGAGGAGGGAGAGGGCCTGCTGGGTGGGCGGCAGGTCCACGACGAGCAGCTCGTGCCGCTCGGAGAGCGCCGCGTCGCGCAGGGCCCGCAGGAGGGTGAGTTCCTCGGCGCCGGGGAGGGGGGTGACCTCCTCGGGGTCCAGGCGGGAGGCGCCGAGCAGGTTGAGCACGTTGGAGGCGCGGTCCTGGAAGCGGGCGAGATCATCCCGGAAACCGGCGGTGGCGTCGGGGCGCCAGGCGGTGAGGTGCGGGGTGATCCGGGTGGGGGTGGGGCCCGTTGCCGCGCCGAGCATCGTGCCCAGGGTGTCCGTGCGGTCGGCACTCAGCACCAGGGTGCGGGTGCCGTTGCCTGCGGCGCGCAGGGCGGTGGCGGCGGCGACTGTCGTACGACCGCTGCCGCCGGGGCCGGTGATCAGGATGGTGCGCATAGGGGTGAACCGTAACGGACACAAGGACGTGCCTGGTTGTGCGGTCATTATGGCTGCGGGCGCGTTGCAGCGGGCGTGACAGCACCTACCCAGGGGCGCGGGGCTGCATCCATATGCGGCTCCGCCGCGTGGGCGCGACCGGCCCCCACCGGCCCGCAGCCGACCGCGGACCCCTACTCCCCCGACTCCACCCGCTTCTTCAACCCCGCCAGCGCCCGGTCGATGATGACCTTCTCCGCCTTGCGCTTGATCATGCCGAGCATCGGGATCTTGACGTCGACCGTCAGCAGATACGTGACCTCCGTGGCCCGCGCACCCGCCGGCTTCAGCACATACGAACCGTCCAGCTGCCGCAGCATCTGGGACTTCACCAGCGTCCAGGAGACCTCGTTCTCGCCGGTCCACGTGTAGCCGAGGACCTGGTCGTCCTTGATGGCGCCCGCGTCCATGACCAGCCGGACCTGCTCGGCGCGGCCGGACGCGTCCGTCGAGAGGACCTCCGCCTGCTTCACCTCGCCCGTCCAGTCCGGGTAGCGGGCGAAGTCCGCGATCACCGCCATGACGTCGGCAGGCGCAGCTTCGATCGTGATGCTCGAACTGGTGTGTTCCGCCATCGCCGTGGATCCTCCAGATATGGACCGGTGAGGAAGGGTGGTACGCACGTCTGTGCAGCGTGAAGGCTACCGCGCGTCCGGCTTCACCATTCCAGCGCCCACGGCTTCCCGCTCCCCGCGAAGTGCCCCACGTTCACGCACTCGGTCGCCCCGATCCGCATCCGCCGGACCAGGGGCTGGTGGACGTGACCGAACAGCGAGTACCGGGGCCGGGTGCGGCGGATCGCGTCCAGCAACGCCCGGCTCCCCCGCTCGAACCGCCGCGCCACCGTGTCGTAGACCAGCTCCGGCACCTCCGGCGGGATGTGCGTGCACAGCACGTCCACCTCGCCCAGCGCCTCGATCTTCGCCGCGTACTCCTCGTCGCTGATCTCGTACGGCGTCCGCATGGGGGTCCTGAGACCGCCGCCCACGAAGCCGAACGTCCAGCCGCCGATCTCCACCCGCTCGCCGTCGAGCACGGTCGTACCGGGTCCGGCGTACTCCGGCCACAGAGGCGGCATGTCGACATTGCCGTAGGTCGCGTACGTCGGTGTCGGGAACGCGGCGAACATCTCGGCGTACTGCTTGCGTACCGCCTTCTCGATCACGGAGGCGCGGTCGGCGCCGATCCCGCCCCACAGCCGGGCCCCGAGCTCTCGCGCCTCCTCGAAACGGCGGGCGGTGCGCAGTTCCACGATCAGGTCGGCGTTCTCCGTCCCGAACAGGTCGGGGAAGATCCCGCGCGAGTGGTCGGCGTAGTCGAGGAAGAGAACGAGGTCACCCAGACAGATCAGGGCGTCGGCACCCTCGCCGGCTCTGGCCAGGTCACGGGCGTTGCCGTGCACATCGCTGACCACATGTACGCGCGTCTTCCGGTTTCCGGCCGGTGTGGGTGCCATGACGATCAAGAGTAGGCCTGTGCGGCATACGTGAACAGTGCCGACCGGTCCCGCGGTTACTGGCCAGTCAGTAAGCAGGTGGACTACTGTGCGCGAAGAACCCCAATCCGTGTGACGCAGCGAACATCTCGCCGGGACCCCCTGTCGAAGACGCCATACCGGCGGGTAACGTCCGGGCAGTCCAGTCGTGCTCAGCTTTCAATTACTGAATCTCTGAGCACCTGCCCGAGCCTTGGACCGACCGTCGCATCACACAACGTCGTGGCGCCGGCGCCCTATGAGGAGCAGCAGTCTTGCGCGAGTTCAGCCTTCCGGCTTTGTACGAGGTCCCTGCGGACGGCAATCTCACCGACATCGTCCGTAGAAACGCCGCGCAGCATCCCGACGTCGCCGTCATCGCCCGCAAGGTGGGCGGTCAATGGCAGGACGTGTCGGCCACGGCGTTCCTGGCCGAGGTGCACGTCGCCGCCAAGGGGCTCATCGCCTCCGGCGTCCAGCCGGGCGACCGGGTCGGTCTGATGTCCCGTACCCGCTACGAGTGGACGCTGCTCGACTTCGCGATCTGGAGCGCGGGCGCGATCACCGTGCCGGTGTACGAGACCAGTTCGCCGGAGCAGATCCAGTGGATCCTCGGCGACTCGGGCGCGACCGCCTGCGTCGTGGAGCTGGACGGTCACACCGCGGCCGTCGAGTCGGTGCGCGACTCACTGCCCGCCCTCAAGCACGTCTGGCAGATCGAGGGCGGCGGGATCGAGGAACTGGGCCGCGCGGGCAAGGACATCAGCGACGCGGCCGTGGAGGAGCGCAGCTCGCTGGCGAAGGCCGACGACCCGGCGACCATCGTCTACACCTCCGGCACCACAGGGCGTCCCAAGGGCTGTGTGCTCACCCACCGCAGCTTCTTCGCGGAGTGCGGCAACATCGTGGAGCGGCTGCGCCCGCTGTTCCGCACCGGTGAATGCTCGGTGCTGCTCTTCCTGCCGCTCGCACACGTCTTCGGCCGGCTCGTGCAGATCGCGCCCATGATGGCGCCGATCAAGCTGGGCATGGTCCCGGACATCAAGAACCTCACCGACGAGCTGGCGTCCTTCCGGCCGACGCTGATCCTGGGCGTCCCGCGCGTTTTCGAGAAGGTCTACAACTCGGCGCGCGCCAAGGCGCAGGCGGACGGCAAGGGCAAGATCTTCGACAAGGCCGCCGACACGGCGATCGCCTACAGCAAGGCGCTGGACACCCCGTCGGGTCCGTCGCTGGGCCTGAAGATCAAGTACAAGACCTTCGACAAGCTGGTCTACAGCAAGCTGCGCGCGGTCCTCGGCGGCAAGGGCGAGTACGCCATCTCCGGCGGCGCCCCGCTCGGCGAGCGCCTGGGTCACTTCTTCCGCGGCATCGGCTTCACGGTCCTGGAGGGCTACGGCCTGACCGAGTCCTGTGCCGCGACCGCGTTCAACCCGTGGGACCGCACGAAGATCGGCACGGTCGGTCAGCCGCTGCCGGGCTCGGTGATCCGGATCGCCGACGACGGCGAGGTGCTGCTGCACGGCGAGCACCTGTTCAAGGGCTACTGGAACAACGAGGCCGCCACGGCCGAGGCGCTGACCGACGGCTGGTTCCACACCGGTGACATCGGCACCCTCGACGAGGACGGCTACCTCAGGATCACCGGCCGCAAGAAGGAGATCATCGTCACCGCGGGCGGCAAGAACGTCGCGCCGGCCGTGATCGAGGACCGTATCCGCGCGCACGCGCTGGTCGCGGAGTGCATGGTGGTGGGCGACGGGCGGCCGTTCGTCGGCGCGCTGATCACCATCGACGAGGAGTTCCTGGGCCGTTGGGCCGACGACCACGGAAAGCCGGCGGGTTCCACCGCGGCGTCGCTGGCCGGGGACGCGGACCTGAACGCGGCGATCCAGGCCGCGATCGACGACGGCAACGCCGCGGTGTCGAAGGCGGAATCGGTGCGGAAGTTCCGCATTCTGTCCTCCCAGTTCACGGAGGAGACGGGCCACCTCACGCCCTCGCTGAAGCTCAAGCGGAACGTGGTGGCGAAGGACTACGCGGACGAGATCGAAGCGATCTACGCGAAGTAGAGCGCTTTTTGAGCGAGCGTCATGGCGCGGTGTCCTCGGCGAGGACCCGCGCCATCGTGCGTTCGGCGAGCGCGGTGATGGTGACGAACGGGTTCACCCCGATGTTGCCGGGGATCAGCGAGCCGTCGGTGACGTAGAGCTTCGAATAGCCCTTCACCCGGCCGTAGTTGTCGGTGGCCCTGCCCAGCACACAGCCGCCCAGCGGGTGGTAGGTGAAGTCGTCGGCGAAGACCCTGCTGGGGGAGCCGAAGAGGTCGTACCGGTAGATGGTCGAGTTGGCGGAGTTGATCCGGTCGAAGAGCTTCTTGGCCATGCCGGAGGAGACCGAGCTCTGCGCGGCACTCCAGTTGAGGTTCAGAGCGCCGCCCGAGTACGAGAAGGCCGCGCGCTGCGGGTTCTTGGTGATCGCCAGATACAGGCTCACCCAGTGCTCGAGTCCCGTGGGCAAGGGCGCGATCTCGGCGAAGACGGGATTGTCGGTGTTGGCCCAGTCGTCGATGCCCATGACCGGCATGGTCGACTGGTTGGCGCCGACGGTGTCCCACAGGTGGTTGGCCCGCCCGAGCATCACGTTGCCGTTGGGCCCCCAGCCGGCCCCGACGCTCGCGTCCAGCGCCGGGAGCGTCCCCGACTGCCGTGACCGGAGCAGGAGTTCACTCGTACCCAGGCTGCCTCCGCCGAGGAACAGATAGGTGCAGCCGTACTGCTTGGTCTCGACGACCGCGCCGGTGTCGTCGATACGGTCGGCGGTCAGCACCCAGCTGCCGTCGCCCGCCCGGCTGATCCCGGTGACCTTCTCCATGGTGTGGATGGTGACGTTGCCGGTGCCGAGCGCGGACGCCAGATACGTCTTGTCGAGGCTCTTCTTGCCGTGGTTGTTGCCGTAGATGACCTCCTGGCCGAGGGCCGACTTGGTGGCGGTACCGGCGGCCTCGCGCTGCATGTAGCCGAAGTCGTAGACGCTGGGCACGAAGGTGGTCTTCAGGCCGGTGTTGGTGGCGTGCTTCCGGGAGATGCGGCTGAACCGGTACCACTCGGTCGACTCGAACCAGGCCGGGTCGACGGAGTTGACGCCGAGCATGGCGCGGGCGCGCGGGAAGTACGTGCTGTACATCTCCGCGGTGTCGACGCCGGGGAACTGCTCGGCGAAGTAGGACTGGAGCGGGGTGACCGCCATCGAGCCGTTGACCAGGGAGCCGCCGCCGACCCCGCGGCCCACGAAGACGGACATGTTGGAGAAGCGGACGCGGTCCAGGACGCCGGGATAGGGGTTGATGTCCTTGTTGACGACGTCCAGCCACAGGAAGGTGGCCAGCGGCGCCTCGGTGCGGGTGCGGAACCACATGGAGCGCTGGTCCGGACTGGCCGTACTGCAGAAGATCTTGCCGTCGGAGCCGGCGGTGTTCCACAGCCGGCCCATCTCGAGGACGAGGGTGCGGATGCCGGCCTGGCCGAGGCGGAGGGCGGCGACGGAGGCGCCGTAGCCGGAGCCGACGACGATGGCGGGCGCGGACTCGACCGCGGCGGGCTCGTCCGCGCGGGCCGACTGGAGCCCGACACGGGTGAAGCCGAGAGTGGCCGCCGTCTGGAGGGCGGCCATACCAAGGATCTGACGTCTAGTCAGCTGACGCTGTATCAGTTTTACTGTCATGCGCGCAGCATCGGCGGATTATTGGCCTCCGGCTATAGCAACGTCTTCAACTTTTCCGCCAACAAATCCCATCGCCACTTCTCCTCGACCCACTCCCGTCCCCGCTCCCCCATGCGGCTCCGCAGTTCCGCGTCGCCGAGGAGGACGACGATCCGCTCGGCGGTCTCCTCGACCGATCCGCCGCGCACGACCCAGCCCGTCTCGCCGTCGAGGACCGCGTCCGGGGCACCTCCGGAGTCCCCGGCGACGACGGGCAGACCGGTCGCGGAGGCCTCCAGGTAGACGATCCCGAGCCCCTCGACGTCGAGCCCGCCCCGGCGGGTCCTGCACGGCATCGCGAAGACGTCACCGGCGCCGTAGTGGGCGGGCAGCTCGGCCCAGGGCACGGCTCCGGTGAAGCGCACGGAGTCGGCGACACCGGTCTCGTGGGCGAGCCTGCGCAGCTCTTTCTCGTAGGGCCCGCCGCCGACGATCAGCAGAACGGCGTCGGGCTCCTTCATGAGGATCCGCGGCATGGCGAGGATCAGCGTGTCCTGCCCCTTGCGCGGCACGAGCCGGGACACGCACACGACCACCGGCCGGTCCGTCAGCCCCAGCCGCGCCCGCACGGCGTCGCCGCCCGACCCGGGATGGAAGGTCTTCTCGTCGACGCCCGGCGGCAGCTGCACCATCCGCGCCGCCGCCCGAGGCGTCAGCGCGCCGGCGATCCGCGAGCGCGTGTACTCGCCGAGGTAGGTGACGGTGTCGGTCGACTCCCCGATCCGGCCCAGCAGCTGCCGCGCGGCGGGCAGCTGGGCCCACCCGGCCTCGTGCCCGTGGGTGGTGGCCACCAGCCGCTCGGCACCCGCCCTCCTGAGCGCCGGCCCCATCAGCCCGAGCGGCGCGGCCGCCCCGAACCACACCGACGTACAGCCGTGCCCCCGCAGCAGCCCGACGGCCCTGCGGGTGGCCCCCGGCGTCGGCAGCAACATGGTCGTGGAATCCCGTACGACGGTGAAGGGCTGCTCCGCGTCGAAGGCGGCGGTCGCCTCGATGCCCTCCCGGCTCCGCTTCCAGGTGGAGGCGTAGACGACCAGGCGCTCGGGGTCGAGCCGAAGCGCCATGTTGTGCAGGAACGCCTGGATGCCACCCGGGCGGGGCGGGAAGTCGTTCGTCACGATCAGGGTCTTGTGCATCGCCGCCGACCCTACCGAACCGGCAGCTCACAGCCGGGGACGACCGCCCTTATGGCACCCTCACAGGAGAGCGGGACATCATGTTCTCCTCAAGCGACCATTTCAGGGCGACGGCGAACGGCGGGGAACCACGTGGAGACGACGGGTGTGCGGCGGTCTCTGACGTGGCTGCTGCTGACCTGGGGCGTGACCAGGCTGCTGCTGCTCCTGTTCGTCTTCAAGGTGTACGTCTTCCCCGGGCCGGACGTCACCAGTGACGTGTCGGTCATCTACCAGGGCTGGTACGACGTCCTGCGCACCGGAACGTTCCCGCAGTCGGACGTGACCTGGCAGTATCCGCCAGCCGCGGCGCTCGCGATCCTCTCCCCCGCCCTGCTGCCCTTCCTGGAGTACACGCAGGCCTTCTTCCTCATGGCCTTCGCCGCGGACCTGGCCGCCCTCCTCCTGCTGCTGTACGCGGGCCTGCGTCCCGGACGGCGGCTGCGGGGAGCCTGGGTGTGGGTGGCGGGCGTACCTCTGCTCGGCCCGACCGTCTACTCCCGTTACGACGTGATGGTGACCGCGGTGGCCGTCGCCGCGGTCCTCGCGGCCGCCCGGCATCCGAAGGTGGCCGGGGCGCTGGTGGGCTTCGGGGCGCTGCTGAAGGTGTGGCCCGCGCTGATCCTCGTCGGGATCCGCAGGCGGAGCGTCTGGGCCTCGGCGGCGGTGACGGTCGTGGTGGTGGCCGGACTGTTCTCCGTCGCGATGCCCGGGGCGTTCGCCTTCCTGACCTTCCAGCGGGAGCGGGGCACCGAGGTGGAGTCGCTGGGCTCGCTGGTCTTCCACATCGCCCGGCACCACGGCTGGGAGGGCTCGGTCCTGCTCAACTACGGCTCTGTCGAATTCCTGGGGCCCTGGGTGACCATGGTCAGCACGGCCGCGCTCGCGCTGACCGGCATGGCCTTCGGACTGCTGCTGCTGTGGCGGCTCGCGGCCACCCGCTTCGAGGCGCACACGGCGGCCGACGCGGCGCTGGTGGCGGTGCTGATGTTCACCACGACCAGCCGCGTGATCAGCCCGCAGTACATGGTGTGGCTGGTCGGTCTCGCGGCGGCCTGTCTGTGCTTTCGCGCGAGCCGGATGGGCGTGCCGGCCGTCCTGGTGCTGATGGCGTGCTTCGTGACGGTCCTGGAGTTCCCGATCTGGTTCGCGGACGTCGTGGGGAGCACCCCGCGTGGCATCGTCCTCCTGGTCGCGCGCAACGGCCTGCTGGTCCTCGCCACCGTCATCGGCATGCGCGAGCTGTGGAAGGCGACGGTCCGGAAACCGGCCCCGGAGGTCCCGGTGCCGGATCAGGCCGAGGCTCCCGCCCAGGAGGCCTCCGCCTCCTCCTGAGCCCCGGCGGGCGTCCGCCGGAACAGCACCGTCGCGACCCCGCACTGGACGGCCATCGCCAGCGCCATCGCCAGGCACACACCGGGCAGGCCGAGACCCGTGCAGCCGTACGCCAGCGCCAGCTGGACCGCCGTGCCGAGCAGCGTCACCCGCAGCAGCACCTTCGCCTGTCCACTGCCCTCGAAGACCCCGCCGAGCGCGATGAGGCAGGCCATCAGCAGCAGGTACGGCCCGACGCAGCGCAGGAACAGCACGCCGTCGTGGGCGACGTCGGGGCCCGCGCCGAAGGCGGCCATGATCCAGGGGGCGGTCACAAAGAGCAGCACCGCCGCCACGAGCCCCACCGCGCCGGACACGGCCACCGCCTCCCGCCCGATCATCCGCCGTGCGTCCCGGCCGGAGCCCCGCAGGTGCGCGGTGTGGATGGCGGCGGCCTGCCGCACGGCGTAGAAGGCCATGGTGGCCACGTACATGACCTTGTACGCGATGGAGTAGGCGGCCACCGCCGTCACCCCGAGCCGCGCCACGATCGCCACCAGGACGAGCGCACCGCCCTGGCGCACGGTGAAGTCGGCGGCCATGGGCAGCCCGGTGGTGAGCGTCGCGCGCAGCGGGACACCGGACGGAGTACCCGGGCACGACCGGAGCAGTGTGTTCCGGCGCAGGGCGAACAGCCCCACCGCGAGGGTCAGGGCCCGGCACAGCACGGTCGAGGCCGCGGCGCCCTGGACGCCGTACACATGGATCAGGAACGGATCGCACACCAGGATCAGCCCGTTCGCGAGGAGGGCGAGCCGCATGGGGGTCCGGGTGTCGCCGGCGCCCTTGAGGATGCCGTCGACGAGCTGCTGGGCGAAGAAGACGGCGATGCCGGGCATCGAGATCGCGAAGTAGGCGGTGGCCAGGGACACGGCCCGGCCGCCGTCGAGCACCAGCCGGGACAGCGGCTCGCGCAGCAGGAACCCGCCCACGGCGACCACCGGGGTGACCAGCGCCCAAAGCGCCACGCCGCCGCGCACGGCCGCCCGCACCCCGCCGGGATCCCGCGCGCCCCGGGCGTGCGCCACCAGCACGGTCGTCCCGGAGGCGAAGACGAGCGCGACGCCGAGCAGCACGTTCTCGGTGTTGGTCGCGACGGCCACGGCGGCGACGGCGGGGCCGCCCAGCCGGGAGACCCACACGGTGTTGATGATCCCGGCGGCGACGGAGGCCAGCAGACCCAGGTAGACGGGGTGGGCGAGAGCGACGAGCTGCTTGCGGTGGCTGTTCATCCAGACTCCCCCTCGATACGAGCTACCTCGAATAGAGGTAGCTCGATAAGAGGTAGCATGACGTCACGACCCCCGCAAGGAGGAATGCAGTGCTGGAGCTGTCGATCCTCGGCTTCCTCGCCGAGGAACCCCTGCACGGCTACGAGCTCAAGGAGCGCATCAAGGCGCTCACCGGGCATGTCCGCCCGGTCAGCGACGGCGCGCTCTATCCGGCGATCACGCGTCTCGTCAAGGCGGGCAAGCTCGACGAGCGGGCGGAGCCGGGCGCGAGTGCGGCCCCGCGTCGGACGCTGTCGCTGACCGACCTGGGGCGCGAGGAGCTGCTGGAGCGGCTGCGGCACCCGAAACAGGCCGAGATCACCGACCAGGTCCGTTTCAACACCGTCCTGGCGTTCCTGCGGCACCTGCCGGACCGACGGGAGCAGGCGGCCGTACTGCGCCGGCGGCTGGAGTTCCTCCAGACGCCGGCCAGCTTCTTCTACGACGGCGGCGAACCGGTGCGCGCGGAGGGGACGGACGACCTGTTCCGGCAGGGCATGCTGCGGGTGGCGCGGGCGACCGGCCAGGCCGAGCGGGCGTGGCTGACGGAGGCCATCGAGCGGTTGGATCAGCCGAACTGAGTCCGCAGATACTCCTGCCACTCGGCCGTGAAGGCCTCCAGGTCGGTGCCGAGCACCTTCGCCATGGCCTCCTCCACCGCCCCCGGCCGCTCCTTGTGCGTGCCCACGGCCCGGTAGAACGCGCGCAGCTTCGCCTCGCCCCACCGGTCCGCGATCATCCGGCAGGCCATCCAGCCGCCCTCGTAGGACTTGGCGAGCGCGGTCGCGCTGCCGCCGAAACCGAAGCTCGCGTCGGACGGCAGGGCCGTCGGCACCCGGCGCTCGGCGACGGCCTCGCCCAGCTCCGGTGCGGCCTCGGCCGGGGTGCGTCCGGTGCCGCGGTAACCGACCCAGTCGGCGTACCCCTCCGACAGCCACAGCGGGGTCGCGGCGGTGGTGTCGGCGCGGGTGGCGACATGGGTGGTCTCGTGGGTGAGCACGACCTGCCCGCCCACGGTGCCGAGGAGGCCGTACGCGTCGGGGTTGACGATGATCCGGTCCGCGGGCGCCTGTGCCGGGGCGCCGGTCTCGCCGGTGGTGACGGCCGCGATCCCGCGGTACGAGGAGGCGGGCGAGCCGAGCAGGCCCGCCATTCCCTCCACGGACTTCGGTACGAGCACGACGACGTGGCGGGACCACCCGGTGCCCCAGGCGTCGGAGACGGCGGGCACGGCACGGTCGGCCAGATCCGCGAAGGAGTGCAGCTTCTCGCCGGACTGTCCGACGCCGAGGACCATGCTGTGCTTTCCGCGGACGACGGTCACCTCGCCCTGGTCCCACAGCTGTTGCGGGGCCTTCTTGGCGGGCTTCTCACCGACGACGTACCACTGGCCGGACGCGTCCAGGGAGAGGTCCAGGGTGCGGGCGACGGTGACGGGGGCGCTGTCGTAGCCCTGGACCTGGTAGCGCAGTTCCGCGTCGGCGGTGGCGGTGGAGCCGCTGCGGTGGACGCCGGTGACCTTGTAGGACCAGGAGGCGAGCGGTACCGCGCTGACGTCCTCGAACCAACTCGCGCTGCCCGTCTCGGCGATCGCCGCCTTGTCCCGGTCGAGGACGGCGGTGGCCCGCAGGTCGAGGACGCGCTGGACGTCGGACTTCGCGGTGTCGGTGGCCGTCGGCCTCCCGCCGCAGGCCACCAGGGAGGTCAGCAGCAGGCACAGCACCACGACACCGTGTTTGGACGCCCGCCTTCGACCAGCCATGTTTCCCGATCGTACGGGTATCGGAGCCGTCGGTCAGGGGCGTGTGACCGTCGCGCCCGGCATCATGCCCACCGGGTCGTAGCGCACCGGGGCGCCGGGGTAAGGGGCGTGGACGACCTGACCGTTGCCGACGTACATACCGACGTGACTGGCGTCACCCCGGTAGGTGACCAGGTCGCCGGGCCGCGCCTGGGAGAGCGGGACCTGGTGGCCGGCGTAGCGCTGGGCCTGGGAGGTGCGGGGCAGGGAGACGCCGGCCTGGGCGTAGGCCCACTGCGTCAGGCCCGAACAGTCGAAGCCGGTGGGGCCGTTGGCGCCCCACACGTACGGCATGCCGATCGCGGACTGCGCGGCGGACACGGCGGCGGCCGCCCGGCCCGAGGGCGCCACCGCACCCGAGAGGTCGGGCATCTCCGAGCGGCCGGAGCGGGAGGCCCGGTCGTAGGCGGCGCGTTCGTCGGACGGCAGGGAGTTGAGCAGCTCGCGCGCCCTGGCGAGCTTCCTCTCGACGGTCCGCTTGTGGGAGGCGACGGCCTTGCGGCTCTTCTCCAGTTCGACGAGCTTCTGTGCCGCTTCGCTGCGCTCCTGGGCGAGTTCGCGCATGGCCTCCTGGAGGTCCTTGAGCTCACCCGCCTGGTGGGCGCTGATCCGGTCGAGGACGGCGGCCTTGTCGAGGTACTCGTCCGGGTCGTCGGAGAACAGCAGCGCGAGGGACGGGTCGAGGCCGCCGGAGCGGTACTGGGCGCCGGCCAGCGAACCGAGCGCCTCCCGCATGGAGTTGATGCGCTCCTGCTGCCGCGCGATCCCGTCCTGCGCGGTTCCGACCTCCTCGCGCAGCGAGTCGGCGCGCTCGTCGGCCTTGTTGTAGGCCTCGGTGGCGTGCTCGGCCTCCTCGTAGAGACGGTCCACCTCGGCCCGGGTGTCGTCGGACGGGGCGGCGACGGCCGGTACGGCGCCGAGCGCGGCGGCCGCCGCGGACAGCACGCACAGGGCGGCACCGGCGCCCCGGTTGAACCCGGACGTCTGGACAAGGCGGCGATGGGACCCCACGGGAAGCCGCGCTCCTTCCACTGACGGACAGAGACGTTCCCCGGCGAGGGGAAACGCGGCCGACAGTAGCCCCGCGGCGGGGACGTATCCAACGACCTCCGTGGGCACACAACGTGACACCCCGCCTATGACGCAGGTCATGGGCGGGGTGTGGAGTCAGTTGTGCTTGTCGCGATTCGCCCGAACGGGCGGCAAGTCGCCGCGATCTTGAGCAGTCGGGCGGCTCAGATCCGCACGCCGAACTGGAACGGCATGTTGTTGATCGACTCGTAGCGCACGACCGTCCCGGTGCGCGGAGCGTGGATGACCTGGCCGTTGCCCGCGTACAGGGCGACGTGGTGCAGGTCGCCGTAGAAGATGACCAGGTCGCCGACCTTGAGGTCGCTCATGCTGTAGATGCGCGTGCCGGCATTGGCCTGGGCCTGGGAGGTGCGCGGGATGGTGATGCCGGCCTGGGCGTAGGCCCAGGAGGTCAGGCCCGAGCAGTCGTAGGAGGCGGTGCCGGTGGCGCCGTAGACGTACGGCTTGCCGAGCTGGGTCTGGGCGGCGTTGAAGGCCGCCTGGGCCCGGGCGGAGGAGGCGGGGGCGTCCCCGAGGTCCACGCGCTCGGTCGCGGAGCGGCTGGCACGGGCGTCGGCGGCGGCGAGGGCGGCCTTCTCGGCGGCCGTCAGCGTGTTGAGGAGCTTCTGCGCCTCGGCGAGCTTGCCCTGAACGGCCTTCTTCTGCTTGGCCAGTTCGGTGCGGGTGCTCGAGAGGTCCTTGAGCTTCTCGGAGGCCTCGGCGCGGTCCTGGGCCAGCTCGCGCTGCTTCTCCTGGATCTTCTTCAGCGCCTCGACCTGCTGGGAGCTGAGCTGGTCCGCGGTGGACGCCTTGTCCAGGTAGTCCTCCGGGTTGGAGGACAGGAAGAGCTGGAGCGAGGAGTCGATGGTGCCGCTGCGGTACTGCGCGGCGGCCGCGAGGCCTATGGAGTCCCGCAGTTCGTTCAGGTCGTCCTGGCCGCGGGCCACGTTGTCCTGGATGGTGGAGATCTCCTTCTGGAGCTTCTCCTGCTTCTCCTTGGCGCCGTTGAGCTTCTCGGTGGCCTGCTCGGCCTGCTCGTAGAGGGCGTCGACCTTCGCCTTGACCTCGTCCTTGCTCGGCTTCTCGCTCGGCGCGGCATTGGCGGCATTGGCACTGAGGGCCACGGCGGCAGCGGCTGCGGTCGTGAGCACGGTCACGCGCGTACGGCTCGGCTGCTTGGGTCGACGGTGGGACGCCACGGAGGTGAACTCCTTCTTTTGAGTGATCACCCGCTCGGAGGTTCGAGCCCAGACCTTAGTGACCTTCCCGTGATCAGTTCAAATCCTCAGGAGCAAAATCTCGTCACGCCGTGCATTCTTTGCACATAACTCACATGCAGTGATGCCAACTTGACACTACGTTGCGTGACGATACGCCCAATTCGGGCATTAAACCTGGACTTTGATGTTTAGGACAGCCGCTTCAGAAGCACCGCGGAAGCCACCGGCCGCGCCCCCGCCTTGGCGATGCCGTCGGCGACCTCACGGTCGGTCGAGGCGACGATCACCGGCCGCCCGGGCGGCTCGGCGCGGACCAGCTGGCGGATCAACTCGTCGGCGGTGATGCCCGCCTTGGAGAACAGCACCCGCACCCCGCGCGGCGGCGCGAGCAGCACGGGCGCGGCCAGCTCCGCCCCGTCGAAGACACAGGTCACCTCTGCCCCCGTCTGCGCGGCGAGCTGGGAGAGCTGCCCGAGGAGCCTCAGGCGCTGCTTCTCCAGCGGCATCTGGGGATAGCCGGTCTTGGTGACGTTGTAGCCGTCGACCACCAAGTGCGCCTGGGGCAGGGCCAGCAGCTGGTCCAGGATGGCGGGGTCGTTCTCGGACAGCGCCCGCGCGGCGATGTCCTTCGGGGTCATTCGTCCCGGTTCGACCGCGTCCACCGTCTCGGCGGGCCGCACGGAGACCGGCGGCAACGCCAGCTCCCGCCGCAGCCCCTGGGCCGCGTCCAGAACGGTGTCCAGAAGCAGACGCACGCGCATGTCCTCGACACTGCGCCCCTCCCGCGCCGCTCTGCGCGTGGCCTCCAGAGCGGCCTCCGACTCCCCGAGGCGAGCCTTCAGGCGCCGGGACTCGCTCTCGGCGGCGGACACCTGGGTCTGCCCCTCGGTGCGTACGGTCTCCATCTCGGCCTGCAGCTTGCGCAGGGCCGCCTCACCGCGCTTGACGTCACTGAGTGCCGCGCGCAGTTTGCGGTGCAGCGATTCGGCTTCCTTCTTGGCGGACTCCAGCTCGGTGCGCAGCCGCTCGGTCTCGGAGCGCGTCTGGTCACGGGCGGCCGCGAGCTCCTCGCGCAGCCGCTCCAGCTCGGCGCGGTTCTCCTCGTCGGCGCGCTCGGCGTCCGCCCGCAGAGCCTCCTCGCCGGCCGCGGTGACCAGCTTGACCCATCCGGTCGGCCGCAGAACATAGGCCGCGGCCGCCACATCGAGCGGATCCGCGGCCGGGGGCGGCGCACCGGAGTCGAGCGCCCCGGCCAGCTCCGGCTGGGCCTCTCTGAACTTCTCCCCGATCCGCTGGCGGAACAGCGGATCGGTCTCCAGCGCGGCCGCCATGGCGTTGCCCGCGAACTTGGCCCGCCGGTTCGGCGCGAAGCGCGCGTACTGCCTGAGCTGTGCGGGCAGTTCGCCGACGGTCAGCCCGCCGAAGCCCTCCGAGACGATGTGCACGACCCTGCGCCGCACACCGTCGGGCAGCGGACGGTCGAGCACCTCGGCGGCGCCGTCGCCCGGCTCCCCGCCTTGTGTCTCCACCATCCGTCACACCCCATCACTGTGCGGGGCCGGCTCTGTCAGGAGTCGGCGCCCGGCCTGTCCACGAGTTCCACCTGGTCCACGGCATTGCACCAGCGGCACCGCACCGACTCGATCGTCTCACTGACCACCTCGCGCTCCTCGACCTTCGGCTCTCCGGCCAGGTCGAGGTGGACGTACTCGACGACCTTCGACGAGCGGGTCACGTCGAAGCGCGTGAGGTTGCCGCAGAGGGTGCAGCGCCACCGCGTCGAGGCGGTCGGGAGGGGAACCGTCATCGTGACTGTGCTCTTTCCTACTAGCCATTGTCGGTGACACACCGGCGTCCCGGTGCGTGTGGCTCGTAACCCTAAGGCCTGGCGGGTACTCGCCGCTCGGACGTCCACAGGGCCTGCCCGACGGCGAGGCGGTCTGGGCTGTTGCGTCCCGTTACGCCATGCTCTGTGTTCGTGATCAGTAACTGGAGGGTGACCGTCGGTGGAGCGAGCAGGTCGCTGTGGGGGCCGGCTCCGGTCACCTACGGTCTGATCGCCCTGTGCTCTCTGATCTTCCTGGTCGGCCCCGCCTCGGGTCTCGATCCGGCGTACGGCTCCGGGGACGCGGCCCTGGCCGCCCAGCGGGCCTACTTCCACCGCTGGGGCGTGGTCCCCGCCGAGCTCTTCGCGGACGCCCCCGGTGCCGCCCTCACGCCGGCCACCGCGCTGTTCGTGCACGGCAGCTGGGTGCACCTGCTGGGCAACATGCTCTTCCTCTACGTCTTCGGGGTGATGACCGAGGAGCGGATGGGCCGGGTGCAGTTCCTCCTCTTCTACGTCGGCTGCGGCTACCTCGCCCTGCTGGGCTACGCGGCCGCCAACGCCGACTCCGAGCAGTCCCTGGTCGGTGCCTCCGGGGCGATCTCGGCGGTCCTCGGCGCGTTCCTGTTCCTGTTCCCCGGGGCCCGGGTGACCAGTCTTCTGCCGTTCCTCTTCTTCCTCCCGCTGCGTTTCCCGGCCTGGGTCGTCCTTCCCTTCTGGGCGGCCCTGCAGTGGCTGGCGGCGGGCCGCGCCTCCGACGGCCCGGGGGTGGCCTATCTGGCCCACCTGGTGGGCTTCGGCCTGGGCCTGGTCTTCGCGTGGGTGCGTTTCGGCCGTGGCACTAGAGTGAAGGCCGCCCCAGCTCCGTCCCCCGAGGGAGAGAACCAGCCGTGATCACCGCGATCGTCCTCATCAAGACCAGCGTGGACCGGATCCCCGAGATCGCGGAGCGGATCGCCGCGCTGGAGTCCGTGAGCGAGGTCTTCTCCGTCACGGGCACCTACGACCTGATCGCCATGGTCCGGGTCAAGCAGCACGAGGACCTCGCCGAGGTCATCCCCGGCAGCATCAGCAAGATCCCGGGCGTGGAGGGAACGGACACGCACGTGGCGTTCCGGACCTACTCCCAGCACGACCTGGAGGCCGCGTTCGCGATCGGCCTCGACGGCTAGGGCCTAGGAGTCGAGCGCGAGCACGGTGATGCCGTCGGCGGTCGCGACGTACACGCGGCCGCTTCGGACGACCGGCGACTGGTTGCCGACGGAGGCACCGCCCTCGACGCGCTTCTGCCAGGTCTGCTTGCCCTTGCGGTTGACGCCGTAGAGCGTCGAGCCGTGGCGTACGTAGACGGTGTCGCCGAAGACCGTCGGGTTGCTGTACTGGCTTCCCTCGTCGGTGAAATGGAAGGACCACGCCGTCGACCCGTCGGCGGGGTCCAGGGCGACGAGTTCGTAGTCGGAGGCGGTGACGCCCAGGCCGCCGAAGGGCACGCAGGTGAAGTAGCGGCTGCCGTACACCTTGTCGTTGGTCGAGTCCCACAGCGGCTTGCCCTTGCGGCCGATGCCGTGCAGCATCTGCTCGCCGCCCGATCCGACCACCAGCGTGTCGCCGACCAGCGCGGGCCGCCCGGTGTCGAGGCCGGCCGCCGTCTCCCAGAGCCGCTTGCCGGTCTTCGCGTCCAGCGCCTGCACCCGGTCCCCGAAGGTGCCGACGTAGACCACCCCGTCCGCCACCATGGGCTCACTGGTGGGCGCGGGGCCGGTGGGCGTGGACCAGCGCACGCTGCCGTCGGGGGCGTAGGCCCGCACCCCGCCCGCGTCCGAGCCGTCGCCGTAGGACACCAGGATCAGTTGCCCCGCGGTGACCAGGAACTGGCTGTTCGCGGCGAACGCCCTGGTCCAGCGGACCTTGCCGCCCCGGCCGAGCGCGCACAGCTTGGAGGCGCCCTCCTGGTCGTCCTCCAGCAGGCAGTACACGCCCTGCGCGGTGGCGAGCGGGGACATGGCCTCGGCGCCCAGTGCGGTGTGCCAGAGGGTCCGCCCGTCCAGGTCCAGGGCGTGCAGCGAGCCGTCCGCGCCGCCGACGTACACCCGCGTGCCGTCGGGCGAGAGGGCGGCGCAGGGGCCGCGCCGCCCGCCGAGCCCCTGGACCTTGTACTGCCAGCCCGTCGCGGGCTTACCCGTCACGGACCCCGCACCGGCCGCCCCGGCGGCCATCCCGCCCGTCGCGGATCCGTCCGAGGAATCCCGCAGCCACAGCCACCCGCCCACACCGCCGGCCGCCACGACCCCGGCACCTCCCACCGCGGCCCGCAGCAGCCGGCGCCGGGACGGCGGAGCGGGCGTCGGTGAGCCATGGGTGACGGCGGGGACGTCCGTGACGGTCACGGGCGCCACGTACTCGACCCGGCTCTCCCGCTCCCCCGAGTCGTGAGCGGGAACCCAGCGCGCATCGCTCTGCGCGGCCTCGGGCTCCTTCGCGGCACCGGGGCCGTACCACCCCGCCCGCAGTCCCTCGCGGAGCGATCCCGCGGTGTGCCCCGCGGCCGCGACCAGTTCCGCGGGCGTCGGCCGCGCGCCGGGGTCGTCCCGCAGACACGCCTCCACCAGTGGCAGCTGTTCCTCCGGTACGGCGGACAGGTCGACGTCCCCGGTCAGGATCCGCAGCAGAACGACCGAATCCTGCCCCTCGCCGAACGGTTCCTTGCCGCCGGACGCGTACGCGAGGACCGCGCCCAGGGAGAAGACGTCACTGGCCGGCACCACCTGGGCGCCGTTGCGGATCTGCTCGGGAGAGAGATAGCCGACCGACCCGACGACCACGCCGGTCCGGGTCAGTGCCGTGCCCTCCAGAGCCCTGACGATCCCGAAGTCGATGACCCTGGGCCCGTCCGGCGAGAGCAGGATGTTGGAGGGCTTGAGGTCCCGGTGCACCAGCCCCTTGGCGTGGATCGCGGCGAGCGCCTCGGCGAGCGCGGCCGCCAGCAGCCGTACCGCGTCCGCGGGCAACGGCCCCCGGTCGAGCACCGCGTCCCGCAGGTTGGGCCCCGCCACGAACTCGGTCGCCATCCACGGCCGCGCGGCCTCGGTGTCCGCGTCCACGACCCGTGCGGTGTACGTGCCCGCCCCGCCGACGGTCTGCGCGGCCCGCACCTCGTGCCGGAACCGGGCGCGGAAGGTGCGGTCCTCGGCGTGCTCGGCCCGTACGACCTTCACGGCCAGCCGCAGCCCGCCCCGCGCCTCGGCGAGATACACCTCGCCCATGCCGCCGGACCCGAGTCTGCCCAGGACCTCGTAGGGCCCGATGGTCCGCGGGTCCGTCTCGCGCAGCTCCTGCACCCCGTGCTCCCCCTGCTTTCCGTACGGCTGCTGAGGGGGAGCGTATACGCGCGCCGGACGCCGGTACGTCAGACGGCCGGGACGCAGCGGCCTTCCTCGGTGCGGTACGTCCACTTCGCGCCGTCCGCGACCAGTTCCTTCACGGCCCGCACGAACCGCTCCACGTGCTCGTCCGGTGTGCCCGCGCCGAAGCTCACCCGGATCGCGTTCAGGGACTTCTCGCCGGGCGCGGCCTCGGGGGCGCCGCACTCGCCCTGGGACTGCGGGTCGCTGCCGAGGAGGGTGCGGACGAGGGGGTGGGCGCAGAAGAGGCCGTCGCGGACGCCGATGCCGTACTCGGCGGAGAGGGCGGCGGCGAAGTGGGAGCTGTTCCAGCCCTCGACGACGAAGGAGATCACGCCGACGCGGGGGGCGTCGTCGCCGAAGAGGGACAGGACGCGGACCTCGGGGACCTCGGCGAGACCCGCCCTCACCTTCTCGATCAGGTGCTGCTCGCGGGCGACCAGGGTGTCGAAGCCGGCCTCGGTGAGGGCCCGGCAGGCGGAGGCGATGGAGTAGGCGCCGATGACGTTCGGCGAGCCGGCCTCGTGGCGGGCGGCGCTCTCGTGCCACTCCACGTCCACTCCCCCGTCCTCGCGCCGCGTGACCTTGCGGCTGGCGCCGCCGCCCGCGAGGTAGGGGTCGGCGGCCCGGAGCCAGTCGGCGCGGCCGGCCAGGACGCCCGAGCCGAAGGGGGCGTAGAGCTTGTGGCCGGAGAAGGCGACCCAGTCGACGTCGAGGTCACGGACGCTCAACGGGTGGTGCGGGGCCAGCTGGGCCGCGTCCAGGACGATCCGGGCGCCGTGCGCGTGGGCGGCCGCCGTCAGCTCGCGGACCGGCCACAGCTCGCCCGTGACGTTGGAGGCGCCGGTCACGCAGACCAGGGCCGGGCCCCGGGGGTCGCGGTCGGCGAGGGCCTTCTCCAGGGTCTCGACGGCCTGCCCCGGGGTGCGCGGGGCGTCGAGG
This sequence comes from Streptomyces sp. SAI-127, assembly GCF_029894425.1. NCBI lineage: Bacteria > Bacillati > Actinomycetota > Actinomycetes > Kitasatosporales > Streptomycetaceae > Streptomyces > Streptomyces sp. SAI-127. The sequence goes on along the minus strand of NZ_JARXYJ010000001.1, from coordinate 7,590,228 downwards.
TAGGTGACCCGGGCGTCCTTCCACGGCAGCAGCGAGGCGTGGTGCTCGGTCTCGAAGACGAAGACCTGGCAGTCGGCGGGGAGGGCGGCGGCGAGGAGGTTGAGCGAGTCGGTGGTCGACCGGGTGAAGACCAGCTGGTCGTCGTCCCGGCAGTCGAGGAACTCGGTGACGGTCCTGCGGGCGTTCTCGAACAGGTCGGTCGACAGCTGCGAGAGGTAGCCGGCACCGCGGTGCACGCTGCCGTAGTAGGGCGCGTAGGCCGCCACGTCGTCCCAGACCCGCTGCAGGGCGGGGGCGCTGGCCGCGTAGTCGAGGGCCGCGTAGGTGACCTCGCCGCCGGTGACGAGCGGGACGGTGACATCTCGCCCCAGAACAGGCAGCTGGTCACAAATGGTCCGGGCGGGGGCAGCGGTGGAGACAGACATGGGGAACTCCCGTGAAAAGAAAGGTGAGATGGGTGTGCGGAGGCGGGGCTCGGCGCCCTATCGCATTCGCTTGCTCACGGAAGACTCCCTCGAATGACCAGGACCCCTGGTTTCGAGAGGGGCCCGCGCTTGCCGTAGACCTCGCTGCCTACGGCCTGGTCCTCACCCGGGGCACCCCGCCACGGACGGAGGGTTGCCGGACAGTCGGCCGGGGCCTCATGACTGTCACTCATGACCTGGTACAGAAACGTACGTGAAGTGATCGCGGTCCCGCAACCCGTGTCCGGATGACGGGACCGCGATGCCCGTCACGCGTGGCTCGCGGCCACCCAGCGATCCAGTGTGCGCCGGGCGGACCCGGAGTCGATCGACTCGGCGGCCTTCGTCATGGCGGCGCGGATCTGCTCGGCCAGCGTCCCCGGACCCGGGTCCAGCGCCACCAGCGCCGCCGCCGAGTTCAGCAGTACGGCGTCCCGGACCGGGCCCTTCTCGCCGTCCAGCAGCCGCCGCGCGACCTCCGCGTTGTACGACGGGTCCGCGCCCCGCAGTGCCTCCACCGGGACCAGCTCGATGCCCACGTCCCGCGGGTCGAAGCTCTGCTCGGTGACCTTGCCGTCGCGCACGACCCACACCCGGGAGGTGGACGTCGTGGTCAGCTCGTCGAAGCCGTCGTCGCCGCGGAAGACGAGGGAGGAGTTGCCCCGCTCGGCCAGGACGCCGGCGATGAGCGGCGCCAGGCGGGGGTCGGCGACGCCCACGGCCTGCGCCTTCACCTTGGCCGGGTTGGTCAGCGGACCGAGCGCGTTGAAGGTGGTCCGGATCCCCAACTGCCCTCGTGCGGCGGCCACATGACGCAGCGCCGGATGGAACTTGATCGCGAAGCAGAAGGTGATCCCGGCCTCCTCGGCCACCTCGGCCACCCGCTTCGGCGTCAGCTCCAGATTGACGCCGAGCTTCTCCAGGACGTCCGAGGCGCCGGACGCGGAGGAGGCGGCCCGGTTGCCGTGCTTGACGACCTTCGCGCCGGTGCCGGCGATGACGATCGCCGACATCGTGGAGATGTTCACCGTCTTGGCCCCGTCGCCGCCCGTGCCCACGATGTCGACGGTCCGGCCCGGCACCTCGATGACGTTCGCGTGCTCGTACATCGTCCGGACGAGCCCGGTGATCTCCTGGACGGTCTCGCCCTTGGCGCGCAACGCCACCGCGAACCCGGCGATCTGCGCGTCGGTGGCCTCGCCGCGCATGATCAGGTCCATCGCCCACGCGGTGTCGTCGGCGGAGAGGTCACGGCCTTCCAGCAGGCCGTTGAGCAGAGCGGGCCAGGAACGGCCCGCCGCGGTGTTGCCTCCAGCGGGGGTCACAGCGCTCATGGGGCCGCTCCAGGTGTCGTAGAACAAGGTGCTCCCACCCTATCCAGCCCAGGGCACGGCAAAGGGCCCCGTCCGGTGTTCGGACGGGGCCCTTCATCGCGCGTGGCGAGCGCAGCGATCAGTGGTGGCCGTGGCCGCTCGTGATCTCCTTGTACTCCTCGACGGTGGGCTTGGGGATCTGGGCCTCTTCGCCGTAGTACGCCTCGCTCAGCTTGGCGCGCAGCTTCTCAGAGCCCTTCACCTTGCGCTCGACGCCGTTCTCGTCGACCGTGGCACCGATCGCGGCCGGCTCGTACTGCTCGTGCGCCGTGAGCGTGTGCAGCTGCTCCTGGCTGAGCGGCTCGTGCACCTCGATGAACTCACCGTGCGGCAGGCGCTTGATGATGCCGGACTCGCGGCCGTGCAGCACCTTGTCCTTGTCGCGGCGCTGGAGGCCGAGGCAGATCCGCTTGGTGGCGATGAACGCGAGGACCGGGGCGACGAAGAACGCGACCCGGACGAACCAGGTGATGGCGTTGATCGACAGGTGGAAGTGGGTGGCCCAGAGGTCGTTTCCACCACCGATCAGCAGCACCATGTACCAGGTGATCCACGCGACGCCGAAGGCGGTGCGCGTCGGCGCGTTGCGCGGGCGGTCCAGGATGTGGTGCTCGCGCTTGTCGCCGGTGACCCAGGACTCGATGAACGGGTAGACCGCGATCGCGACCAGGACCAGCGGGAAGATCACCAGCGGGATGAACACACCCAGGACGAGCGTGTGGCCCCAGAAGTTGATCTCCCAGCCCGGCATGACACGGATCAGGCCCTCGGAGAAGCCCATGTACCAGTCCGGCTGGGCGCCCGTGGACACCTGGTCGGGACGGTAGGGGCCCATCGACCAGATCGGGTTGATCGAGGCGATCGCCGAGATGGCCGCGATGACACCGAAGACCAGGAAGAAGAAGCCTCCGGCCTTGGCCATGTAGACCGGCAGCAGCGGCATGCCGACGACGTTGTTGTTCGTCTTTCCGGGGCCCGCGAACTGCGTGTGCTTGTGGTAGAAGACCAGGATCAGGTGGCCGACGACCAGGCCGAGCATGATGCCCGGCAGCAGCAGTACGTGGATCGAGTAGAAGCGGGCCACGAAGTCGCCGCCCGGGAACTCGCCGCCGAAGAGGAAGAACGACAGGTACGTGCCGACGATCGGCACGGACAGGATCGCGCCCTCCATGAAGCGGACACCGGTGCCGGACAGCAGGTCGTCCGGGAGCGAGTAGCCGGTGAAGCCGGTGAACATGCCCAGGACGAACAGCAGGAAGCCGAACAGCCAGTTGACCTCACGCGGCTTGCGGAACGCGCCCGTGAAGAACACGCGCATCATGTGCACGAACATGCCGGCGAGGAAGATCAGCGCCGCCCAGTGGTGGATCTGCCGGATCAGCAGACCACCGCGCACATCGAAGGAGATGTGCATGGTCGAGTTGAACGCCTCGGACATCAGCTGGCCCTGCAGCGGGACGTAGCTGCCGTGGTACTCCACCTCGTTCATCGACGGGTGGAAGAACAGCGTCAGATACACACCCGTGAGGATGATGATGATGAAGCTGTAGAGGCAGATCTCGCCCAACATGAACGACCAGTGGTCGGGGAAGATCTTGCGCATGTTGGCCTTGGCCAGGGAGTAGATCCCCAGGCGGCCGTCGGCCCAGTCGGCGACGCGCTCGCCCGCCGGTGCCTTGTCGCGCCGCGCCCCGTTGGCCGCGGTGCTCTCGTTTGTGCTCATCCGCGCTCCCAGAAAGCAGGACCGACGGGCTCCTCGAAGTCGCCGAGCGCTTGGAGGTAACCCTGGTCGTTCACACCGATGCGCAGCTGCGGCAGGGCGTGACCGGCGGGGCCGAAGATCACCCGGGCACCGTCGGAGAGGTCGAAGGTGGACTGGTGGCAGGGGCAGAGCACGTGGTGCGTCTGCTGCTCGTACAGGGAGATCGGGCAACCCACGTGGGTGCAGATCTTCGAGTACGCGACGATCCCCTCGTGCGACCACTCGAGCTCGCGCTTGTCCTTGATGTTGTCCGGCTGGATGCGGATGATCATCAGGGCGGCCTTGGCGATCTCGGTCTGGAACTCCTCGTCGTGCTCCTCCAGGCCCTCGGGCTTGGCGAAGGTCAGCGAGCCGACCGCGACGTCGGAGGGACGCAGCGGCTCGTTGGTGTTCATGTTGACGAGCTGGAGGCCCTTGCGCCACATGGTGTGGCGGAGCTTGGTGCCGGGCAGCGGGCCGAGGTCGCGCAGCAGCATGACGCCGGAGAGCGGGAACAGGGCCAGCGCGCCGAACATCGTGTTGCGGATCAGCTTGCGACGGCCGAGCGCCGACTCCTTGGCGCCCTGCTTGAAGTCCGCGTGGACCTTCTCGCGGACCTCGGGGGACGCCTCGATCGGGTGGCGCTCGTCGGCGATCTCCTCGTCGGACATCAGGGTGCGGGCCCAGTGGACCGCACCCGCGCCGATCGCGAAGAGGGCGAGACCGAGGGTCAGGCCCAGCGCGAAGTTCAGCGCGTTGATGTGCCCGATCGGGAAGACGAAGATCGACTTGTCGTGGGGGATGCCCACGTACGAGGCGATGAACCCGACGGTGGCCAGCATCGACACCGTGAACAGCATGGCCACCGTGCGCTCGGACCGCCTGGCGGCCCGCTCGTCGATGTCCTGCACACGGTGCTCGTGGGGCGGGAGGCCGGGGTCCGCGAAGGGGTTCTTCTCGTCCGCGACGCCTACCGCGCCGTGCGCGTCCTGCTCTGCGGGCAGGTTCTCTTCTGGAATGTCTTGGCTACTCATGACTTCTTGGCCTTTGCGGTCCGAGCGGCGACCCAGACGGCGACCGCGATCAGCGCGCCGAGGCCGAAGATCCAGGCGAACAGGCCTTCGGAGACCGGGCCGAGACCGCCCAGCTCAAGGCCGCCGGGGCTCACGGTGTCGTCGCCGTTGACCGCGTTCAGGTACGCGATGATGTCCTTCTTGTTCTGCTCCGACAGCGTGGTGTCGGGGAACGACGGCATGTTCTGCGGGCCGGTCTGCATGGCCTCGTAGATGTGCTTCGGGTCGACACCCTCGAGGCTCGGCGCGAACTTGCCGTGCGTCAGCGCGCCACCCTTGCCGGTGAAATTGTGGCACTGCGTGCAGTTGTCACGGAAGAGCTCGCCGCCCTTGGCGATGTCGGCACCGTCGGGGCCGTACTGCGCCTCGGTCGGGATGCTCGGACCCGCGCCCAGCGAGGAGATGTACGCGGCCAGCTGGTCGATCTCGGCCTGCGTGTAGATGACCTTCTTGCGCGGAACCTGCGCGCCCGGCTGCTGGGCCGGCATGCGGCCGGTGCCGACCTGGAAGTCGACGGCCGCGGCGCCCACGCCCACGAGGCTCGGACCGTCGGAGGACCCCTGACCGCCGGTGCCGTGGCAACTGGCGCAGCCAACGGCGAAGAGCTTCTTGCCCTCGTCGATGGCCAGGGACTGGGCGGTTTCATCTGCCTGCGCCTTGCTCGCGGGTGCGAACACGGCGTACAGCCCCCCGGTGCATGCCAGCGCGAGGAGTAGGACGACGAGCGCCGCCAGCGGGTGGCGTCGTCGTGCGGAGAGCTTTTTCACGGATTACCCCGGTGTCAGGATCTTCTGCGTCGATGCTTGCGATGTCGGGAGCGGGCCCGGCTACTTGATCAGATAGATCGTGGCGAAGAGGCCGATCCAGACGACATCGACGAAGTGCCAGTAGTAGGACACGACGATGGCCGCGGTCGCCTGTTCGTGGGTGAACCGCTTCGCCGCGTACGTACGGCCGAGGACGAACAGGAAGGCGATGAGGCCGCCTGTCACGTGCAGACCGTGGAAGCCGGTGGTCAGGTAGAAGACCGACCCGTACGGATCGGACGAGAGGGAGATCCCGTCCTTCTTCACCAGCTCGGTGTACTCGTAGATCTGACCACCGATGAAGATCGCACCCATGATGAAGGTGATGATGAACCAGCCCCGGAGCTTCTTCACGTCACCCCGCTCGGCGGCGAAGACGCCGAGCTGGCAGGTGAGGGAGGAGAGCACCAGGATCGTGGTGTTCGTCGCCGAGAACGGAACGTTCAGGGCGTGCGCCATCTCTTTCCAGTGATCAGGACCCGTCACCGATCGCAGGGTGAAGTACATCGCGAAGAGGGCCGCGAAGAACATCAGCTCGGAACTCAACCAGATGATGGTTCCGACGCTGGTGAGGTTCGGCCGGTTGACCGACGGGTGCGCGTGCCCGGTTGTCTCTGTCGTTGCTGTCGCCACGACCGACATTATGTCGGTCGCTTATCCCGCCCTCACCCCGGGGGGTGCCGTTCGGAGTGTCTCCCTGCTCCGGACCGGTGTTGACGTGGTGTTCAAGGGAGTAGCATCCGGCCCAACGGGCCTGTCCTTACGACGCTGACGTCACGGAGGAACAATGCAGCCGACCGCCACGGTGCTGGTCTACAGCGACGATTCCAACACCCGCGAGCAGGTACGGCTCGCCGCGGGCCGTCGGCCGGCTCCCGACGTCCCGTTGGTCGAGTTCCTGGAGTGCGCGACGCCTGCGGCGGTGCTGAAGGAGCTGGACAAGGGCGGGATCGACGTCTGTGTGCTGGACGGGGAGGCCGTGCCCATGGGGGGCATGGGGCTCTGCCGGCAGATCAAGGACGAGGTCTTCCACTGCCCACCGGTGCTGCTGCTGATCGGGCGGCCGCAGGATGCGTGGCTGGCGACGTGGAGCCGGGCGGAGGCCGCGGTGACCCATCCGGTGGATCCGGTGGAGTTCGCCTCGGCGCTGGCTTCCCTGCTGCGGGACCGGAAGGCCTTGAGCGCCTGAGAGCCGCTCCCACGTCCCTCTAGATGCTCTGTGGCCTCAGCCTTGCCGTCTGGTCGGGGCCGGAGCCGTCCGGGGTGCCGGCCACCAGGGCGCTGCCGTCGCGCCATTTCTTCCAGTCGAGGTTCCAGTCGCCGAAGCCGTTGCCGAAGGTCTCCATCGTGTGGCCGTTGGAGTTGATGACCTGCACCACGTCGCCCTCGTGGACGGTGTTGAAGAACCACTCGGCGTTGGACGTGCTCATGCCGGTGCAGCCGTGGCTGACGTTGGCGTAACCCTGGGAGCCGACCGACCACGGGGCGGCGTGGACGTACTCACCGCTCCAGGTGACGCGGGTGGCGTAGTAGACCGGGAGGTCGTACGACTCCGAGGAACCCTCGGCGATCCCGATGCTGGTGCCGCGCATACGTACGAAGTACTCCTTGCCCAGCACGACCTTGACGCCGTTGCGGGTGTCGAAGCCCGGCTTGCCGGTGGTGACCGGGAGCTCCTTGATGACCTCGTCGTTCTTGTAGACCTTCATCGAGTGTGACGAGGCGTCCGTCACGGCGATGATGCGGTCGCCGGTGGTCAGCTTCAGGGGCTTCGCCTTGCCGCCCCAGAGCCGGTCGCCGATCTTGATGCCCTCCAGGTCGCTGCGGACCTGGAGCGTGGCGTGGGCCGGCCAGTACTCCCTGGGCCGGTAGTGGAGCTCCTTGTCGTCCACCCAGTGCCAGGCGCCCGGTACGGCGGGCGTGGAGTCGACCCTGAGGGCGCGTTCTATGACGGCCCGCTGAGCCTTGTCCTTGACGGGTCTGTCCAGCGTGGCGGTGACGGGCTGGCCGACGCCGTACGTGCCCGACTTGGGACCGAAGGTGACCTTCAGGCGCGTCTTGCCCAGAGGCTTGCTGGTGTCGAAGTCGAGGACCTTGCGGCCCGGTGCCCCGTCCTCGTCCTCGGTGCTCACCCGGACGGTGTAATGGGCGTTTGCCGCCAGCGGGGAGGTGCTGCGCCAGCGAGTGCCGTCGGCAGAGAGTTCGCCCGCCAGATAGCGGCCTGTGGCGTCCGTGGCCGTGACGTCGGTGATGCGGCCGTCGTCGTCCTCGGCGGTGACCTCGAGCGGCTTGTCCGGGTCGGCCTTCTTGCCGTCGCCGGTGGGCGCGTTGAAGGCGATCTGGTCCGCCGCGTCGAACGGCGTGGCCGCCAGCGGGTTCCCGTCGGACCCGCAGGCGGCGGCGCTCGCGCCGAGGGCGATCACCAGCAGCGTGCAGCTCACGAGGATGCGGGTACGCGGTGCGTGGTTCATGACTTCACGCTAGGAAGCGCCGTCAAGAACGGCGCGCTGAGTGACTCGTACGAGGGACAAGGATTGCGGCAGAAGAAGGAGCCCGGACCCTCCTGACGGAGTGTCCGGGCTCCTGTTGAGCTCCGCTCGTGCTACTGCGTGCGGTTCTCACCGCGGTAGTACTCGAAGACCCAGCCGTACAGGCCGATCATGATGACCGGCACCGAGAAGTACAGCAGCCACCAGCCGATCGCGACCGACAGGAAGGCGAGGGCGCCGCCGAAGCCGAGGGCGAGCGGCTGCCAGCTGTGCGGGCTGAAGAACCCGACCTCGCCGGCGTCGTCCGCGACGTCGGCCTCCTTGTTGTCCTGCGCGCCGGCGTCCACCCGCTTGGCCGTGAAGCCCAGATAGAAGCCGATCATGATGGACAGCCCGAAGGCCAGGAAGAGCGCGGTGGTACCGGCCGGCTCCTTCGACCACACGCCATAGACGATCGCCATGACGAGGATGAAGACGCTCAGCCAGATGAACATCCGTCCCTGGATCTTCACTTGCCGGCCTCCTTGCCGCCGTTGCCGGCCAGAGCCTTCTCACCGTGACCGGAGTTCTCGAGCTGGTCGAGCGCGGCGATCTCGGGGTGGTGCAGGTCGAACGCCGGGGATTCGCTGCGGATCCGCGGCAGGGTGAGGAAGTTGTGGCGCGGCGGCGGGCAGGAGGTCGCCCACTCGAGCGAGCGGCCGTAGCCCCACGGGTCGTCGACGCCGACCGGCTTGCCGTACTTGGCCGTCTTCCACACGTTGTAGAGGAACGGCAGGATCGACAGGCCGAGCACGAACGAGCTGATCGTCGAGATCGTGTTCAGGGCGGTGAAGCCGTCGGCCGCCAGGTAGTCGGCGTAACGACGCGGCATGCCCTCGGCGCCCAGCCAGTGCTGGACCAGGAAGGTGCCGTGGAAGCCGATGAACAGCGTCCAGAACGTGATCTTGCCGAGGCGCTCGTCGAGCATCTTGCCGGTGAACTTCGGCCACCAGAAGTGGAAGCCGGAGAACATCGCGAAGACGACGGTGCCGAAGACGACGTAGTGGAAGTGCGCCACCACGAAGTACGAGTCCGAGACGTGGAAGTCCAGCGGAGGCGAGGCCAGGATGACACCGGTCAGACCACCGAAGGTGAAGGTGATCAGGAAGCCGGTGGCCCAGAGCATCGGGGTCTCGAAACTCAGGGACCCCTTCCACATCGTTCCGATCCAGTTGAAGAACTTCACGCCCGTCGGTACGGCGATGAGGAACGTCATGAAGGAGAAGAACGGGAGCAGCACACCGCCGGTGACGTACATGTGGTGCGCCCACACCGTCACGGACAGACCCGCGATCGCGATGGTCGCCGCGATCAGACCCATGTAGCCGAACATCGGCTTGCGGGAGAAGACCGGGATGACCTCGGAGATGATGCCGAAGAACGGCAGGGCGATGATGTACACCTCTGGATGGCCGAAGAACCAGAAGAGGTGTTGCCACAGCAACGCTCCGCCGTTCGCGGCATCGAAGACGTGTGCCCCGAATTTCCGATCCGCCTCCAGCGCGAACAGCGCGGCGGCGAGAACGGGGAAGGCGAGCAGGACCAGCACCGCGGTCAGCAGCACGTTCCACACGAAGATCGGCATGCGGAACATGGTCATGCCGGGCGCGCGCATGCAGATGATCGTGGTGATGAAGTTGACCGCACCGAGGATCGTGCCGAAGCCGGAGAAGGCCAGACCCATGATCCACAGGTCGGCGCCGATGCCCGGCGAGCGGACCGCGTCCGACAGCGGGGAGTAGGCGAACCAGCCGAAGTCGGCCGCACCCTGCGGGGTGAGGAAGCCACCGACCGCGATCGTCGAGCCGAACAGGTAGAGCCAGTAGGCGAACATGTTCAGCCGCGGGAACGCCACGTCGGGCGCGCCGATCTGCAGCGGCATGATCCAGTTGGTGAAGCCGGCGAACAGCGGCGTCGCGAACATCAGCAGCATGATCGTGCCGTGCATCGTGAACGCCTGGTTGAACTGCTCGTTCGACATGATCTGCAGACCCGGCCGGGCCAGCTCGGCGCGCATGAAGAGCGCCATCACGCCGCCGATGAGGAAGAACGCGAACGACGTGACCAGGTACATCGTGCCGATGGTCTTGTGGTCAGTGGTGGTGAGCCACTTGATCACGACACTGCCGCGGTTCTGGCGCCGGACCGGCAGCTCGTCCGTGTAGTGGGACCCTGCTGCCGCGGCACCCTGGGGTTCGTTGAGGATGCTCACAGGTTCGTCGTCTCCCGGTCCTTCTCGTGGGCGGTCTGCTCGATGCCCGCGGGAACGTAACCGGTCTGCCCCTTCTTCGCGAGGTCCTTGAGGTGCTGCTCGTAGCGCTCGGGGGAGACGACCTTCACGTTGAACAGCATCCGGGAGTGGTCGACGCCGCAGAGCTCGGCGCACTTGCCCATGAAGGTGCCCTCCTTGTTCGGAGTCACCTGGAAGGCGTTGGTGTGGCCCGGAATCACGTCCTGCTTCATCAGGAACGGCACCACCCAGAAGGAGTGGATGACGTCACGCGAGGTGAGGACGAAGCGGACCGTCTTGCCCTTGGGGAGCCAGAGGGTCGGTCCGGGGTTGCCGGTCTGCGGGTTCCTCGTGGCGGGCGTACCGAAGTCGTAGACACCGCCGGCGTTCGCCGGGAAGTCGTTCTTGAACCGGGTCGGAATGGCGTCCAGGTTCTTGTCGGTCTTCGCGTCGCCCGTCGAACCCGCGACGGGCTCGATGTAGTTGAAGGCCCAGCTCCACTGGTAGCCGACGACGTTGATGGTGACGTCGGGCTCCTTCTTGAGGCTGAGGAGCTTCGACTCGTCGCGGGCCGTGAAGTAGAACAGGACCGAGACGATGACGAGCGGAACGACCGTGTACAGCGCCTCGATGGGCATGTTGTACCGGGTCTGCGGAGGAACTTCGACCTTGGTGCGGCTGCGCCGGTGGAAGATCGTGCTCCACAGGATCAGGCCCCACACCAGCACGCCGGTGGCCAGCGCGGCTGCCCAGGAACCCTGCCAGAGGGAGAGGATCCGCGGAGCCTCTTCCGTGGTCGGGGTGGGCATACCAAGGCGGGGGAAGTCCTTGTATGTGCAGCCGGTGGCGGTCGCCAGGACCAGGCCCGCGGTCATTGCCTGCAGCAGCTTCCGCCGCATCGGGCGCCGCGGCGAGCGGTCGGAGCCGTTGGGACTCACGTAGCGCCTTCCCGAGAGTCTCGCCCGCGCGGATTGGCTGCGGCCTGCCCTTACTCGGTGGTCGGTCGCCGCCCTGCGTCGGGCAGGGGTTTGGATGTTTATGCGGACCAAACCCTAGCCGACGCTCTCCGAGGGTTCAGCGGGAGGGGTGCCTACTGGGTAGGGGGTTCGCTGAATTGGCGGCTGCGGGCCTGTTGTGGCTGGTCGCGCAGTTCCCCGCGCCCCTGGGGGGTTAGCGTGGCTGTGTGTCTTACTTCGACGCTGCTTCCAGTGCTCCGCTCCATCCCGTTGCTCGTCAGGCGCTGTTGGCGGCGCTTGACGAAGGGTGGGCTGACCCCTCCCGTCTCTATCGGGAAGGGCGGCGGGCTCGGTTGTTGTTGGATGCGGCTCGGGAGGCCGCTGCCGAGGCCGTGGGGTGCCGGGCTGACGAACTGACCTTCACGTCCTCCGGGACGCGGGCCGTGCACAGCGGGATCGCCGGGGCGCTCGCCGGTCGTCGTCGCGTCGGACGTCACCTGATCGTGTCAGCCGTCGAACACTCCTCGGTACTTCATTCGGCGGAGCTGTTCGAGGTGAGTGAGGTTCCGGTGAGCCGTACGGGAGCGGTGAGCCCTCAGTCGTACGCCGATGCTCTTCGCCCCGACACCGCGCTGGCGTGTCTCCAGTCGGCGAACCATGAGGTGGGGACCGTGCAGCCGGTGGCCGAGGTGGCCGCCGTGTGCCGTCAGGCCGGGGTGCCGTTGCTGGTGGACGCGGCGCAGTCGCTCGGGTGGGGGCCGGTCGAGGGCGAGTGGTCGCTGTTGACCGCCAGCGCGCACAAGTGGGGCGGTCCGTCGGGGGTCGGCCTGCTCGCCGTAAGAAAGGGTGTCCGATTCTCACCTCAGGGGCCCGCCGACGAGCGGGAGTCGGGGCGAGCGCCGGGGTTCGAGAACCTGCCGGCCATCGTCGCTGCGGCGGCCTCACTGCGGGCGGTGCGGGCCGAGGCCGCGCAAGAGGCCGTACGACTGCGGGAGCTGACGGCGCGGATCCGGGCGCGGGTGCCTCAGCTGGTCGCCGACGTGGAGGTGGTCGGGGATCCGGAGCAGCGGCTGCCGGGGATCGTCACCTTCTCCTGTCTCTATGTCGACGGGGAGACCTTGCTGCACGAGCTGGATCGCGCCGGTTTCTCCGTCTCCTCCGGTTCGTCCTGCACGAGCAGCACGCTGACGCCGAGCCATGTGCTGAAGGCGATGGGCGTGCTGAGTGAGGGGAATGTGCGGGTTTCGCTGCCGTTCGGGGCGGTCTCCGAGGAGGTCGACCGGTTCCTGGAGGTGCTGCCGGGGGCGGTGGCGGCGGTACGGGAGAAGTTGGGAGCACCGACGCCGACGACTGCCGTGCACGGGGACGCCCTGGTGGTGGACGCCCTCGGCAAGCGCTGCCCCATCCCGGTCATCGAACTGGCCAAGGTGATCGGGGACGTGCCGGTGGGCGGGACCGTCCGGGTCCTGTCGGACGACGAGGCGGCCCGCCTGGACATCCCGGCATGGTGCGAGATGCGGGAGCAGGAGTACGTAGGAGAGGAACCGGCGGACAACGGAACGGCATATGTGATCCGCCGGATCAGCTGATGACGAGCCTCAGCCCAGGTGCCCCTGGACCTCCGCCGCGGCCTCGTCCCCGTACGCCTTGGTGAACCGCTCCATGAAGTTCCCCCGCCGCAGCCGGTACTCCTGTGTCCCGACGGTCTCGATGACGAGCGTCGCCAGCATGCAGCCCACCTGAGCCGCCCGCTCCAGCGAGACCCCCCAGGCCAGCCCCGACAGGAACCCGGCGCGGAACGCGTCGCCGACCCCCGTGGGGTCCGCCTTGCGCTCCTCCTCCGCGCAGCCGACGACGATCGGCTCCTCGCCCGCCCTCTCGATCCGCACGCCCTGCGCGCCGAGCGTGGTGACCCGGTGGCCCACCTTCGCCAGGATCTCCGCGTCGGACCAGCCCGTCTTGGACTCGATGAGCCCCTTCTCGTACTCGTTGGAGAAGAGGTACGTGGCGCCGTCCAGCAGTATCCGGATCTCGTCGCCGTTCATCCGGGCGATCTGCTGGGAGAAGTCCGCGGCGAAGGGGATGCCGCGCGACCGGCACTCCTCGGTGTGGCGGAGCATCGCCTCGGGGTCGTCGGCACCGATGAGGACGAGGTCGAGGCCCTCGACCCGGTCGGCCACCGTCTTGAGCTCGATCTGGCGGGCCTCGCTCATCGCGCCCGTGTAGAAGGAGCCGATCTGGTTGTGGTCGGCGTCGGTCGTGCACACGAAGCGGGCGGTGTGCAGGGTCTCGGAGATGCGGACGGACGCGGTGTCGACGCCGTGCCGGTCCAGCCAGGCGCGGTACTCGTCGAAGTCGAAGCCCGCGGCGCCGACGAGGATCGGGTTGGTGCCGAGCTGGCCCATGCCGAAGGCGATGTTCGCGCCGACGCCTCCCCTGCGTACGTCGAGGTTGTCGACGAGGAAGGAGAGCGAGACCGTGTGCAGTTGGTCCGCGACGAACTGGTCGGCGAAGCGGCCGGGGAAGGTCATGAGGTGGTCGGTGGCGATGGAGCCGGTGACTGCGATGCGCACGGCGTGGCTCTCCTGGGGGGAGGGTGTATTGACGGTTAACGCTATCGGGTCCGTACGGGGTACTGCGAGGCGGCCGACGGCGCGGTGAAGCAGGTAAAACTACCCGATAGTAGATCTTTCTTCGCGGGCTCCGGCGTGCATACGGTGCGGTCATGACCAACCTTGAGCTGTACGTCTCCGCCCCGGCCGACCTGGACGGGGGCCTCGCGTCGCTGCTCGGTGACTGCGCCCGGATGGCTCCGCACTGGGCGGTTCCGGACCGGATCGTTTCCCTTCCGATTTCTCCCTCGCTCATCCACGGTGTGACGGTTCCCGAGGGCTCCGCGCGGCTGCTGGAGGCGATGTCGGAGTACGGCGACTGAGTCACGGCGCTCGAGTCGGCGCGTTCGAGGGAACCGCGCGCTCCCCTGCTGCGTCCCATCGCCGTCCCCCGGAAAGGGGATGCGGGATACGACCCGTTTGCCGACCTTTTTGACAGGGTCGGGTCAGGGTCGAGGGACAGTTGCGCAGCAGAAGGAGCGATGCGGTGAACACCGAGCGACCCGACAACGACGAGGCCTCCGGCGGCGGGGACGGGAGCTCTGCGGAAGCGCGCGATGCGGGGGCTCTCGGCGCCGAGGAAGTGAGCGGTGTCGAGGAGACGCGGGGTTCCGACGCTCCCGGCGACGGGACGAGCACCGAGGGCACCGAGGAAGCCTCCGGTGCCGCGGGAGGCTCGACGGAGCAGGCCGAGGGCGCGGCGGACGACTCCCCGGCCTCCGGCACCGACACCGACACCGACGAGCCTGGCAAGGTTCCGGCACCCGACGCCGCTGCCGACGAGCCGGACGGCCCCGCGGCCCCCGACGCCCATGCCGACGCTGACACACCACAGGCTCCCGCCGATGGCGACAGCGCGGCGACTCCCAGCCGCACCGGCCTCGGCAAGCTTCCGGCACCCGACGCCGCTGTCGGCCCGGGCGAGCCCGTGGGCGTGGACGCCGATCTCGATCAGCCTCAGCCTTCCGCGCCGGATACCGCTGTCGCCGGGGCGGGGTCCGACCATGATCACGTTCCCGACGTCGCCGCTCTCTCCGACCCCGAGGTCCCCCGTTCCGGTCGGCACCGCTCCCCCGTCGTCATCGCCGCCGTCGCCGCTGCCGTCCTGCTGGTCGGGGGTGGTGGGGCGTACCTCGCCGCCAGTTCCTCCGGAGGGTCCGGCGGCGGCACGAGCTCCGGCGCGTCGGGGGACGACACTCCCCCGCCCCTCGCGCTCGACGGTTACAGCGAGAGTGGTGGGGCGGGGAACGGGATCGCGCCCGGGGAGCCGAATCCGTACGGCGTGACGTACCGCGTCGACGGCAGCCTCCCGGCGGGGCCCGGCTCGGCTCCGGTCTACCGGGCCCAGGGGCAGGTCACCGAGGACGACGTGGTGCGGCTCGCCGGGGCGCTCGGGGTCGACGGGACGCCGGTGGCGCAGGGACAGGTCTGGCGGGTCGGGGCCAAGGACGGTTCGGGACCGAGTCTCCAGGTGAACCGGCAGGCGCCGGGCGCGTGGACCTTCCAGCGCTACTCCCGCGTCATCGACCACTGTGACAGCGCCACCGTGTGCGGGGCGGAGCAGACCCCCACCGGCTCTCCGGTGAGCGTCGCGGTCGCGGAGAAGGCCGCCGCGCCGGTACTGAAGGCGGCGGGTCAGGACGGCGCGAAGCTGGACTCGAGCCAGGTCATGGGCGCCCAGCGGGTCGTGAACGCCGATCCGGTCGTGGGCGGGCTGCCCACGTACGGCTGGACGACCGGCGTCACCGTGAACGGCCGGGGTGAGGTGGTCGGCGGCACCGGCCAGTTGAAGGCGCCGGTGAAGAGCGACACGTATCCCGTGCTGAGCGCCGAGAAGACGCTGGGCCTGCTGAACAAGGTGCCCGCGGCCGACCACCGCATGGGGATCGGCGGCTGCGCCAGTCCGGTACCGCTGAAGGACCGGTTGGAGGCGCCCTGCGGGGAGTCGACGGCGAGCCCCGCGAAGAGCACGCTCACCGTCGAGAAGGCGGTGTTCGGGCTGGCGTCGCATCTCGTGGCCGGCCGGCCGGCGCTGGTGCCGTCCTGGCTGTTCGAGGTGCGGGCGACGGGCGCGAAGGACGCCTTCACGGTGACGTATCCGGCAGTCGACCCGACGTACCTCGCCTCCTCGGCGACGGCGACGCCCACGTCACCCGCGACCCCCACGGCACCCTCGGACCAGCCGACCTCCGCGCCGAAGACGCGGGACGTCAAGGTGGACGGCTACTCGGCCGAGGGCGACGAGCTGACCCTGAGCTTCACGGGCGGGGTGTGCGGGGACTACGCGGCGACGGCGAGCGAGACCTCGGGCGAGGTGACGGCCAAGGTGACCTATACGCCGTGGCCGGACAAGGTCTGCATCATGATCGCCAAGGAGATCCAGAAGACCGTGCCGCTGAACGAGCCGCTCGGTGACCGCGAGGTCGTGGGCTCGGACGGCAAGGAGATCCCGCTGAAGAAGGCGGGGGCACGGCTGCCGGAGACCTCCGGGGCCCAGTAGCCCTGGAGACACGCGAAGGCGGCGGCCCCGTCGGAGGGGGCCGCCGCCTTCTGTCGCTCGAGCTGTGGTCGAACTCGACGCCTAGCTGAAGGAGTCGCCGCAGGCGCAGGAGCCGGTCGCGTTCGGGTTGTCGATCGTGAAGCCCTGCTTCTCGATGGTGTCCACGAAGTCGATGGACGCGCCACCGAGGTACGGGGCGCTCATGCGGTCGGTGACGACCTTGACGCCACCGAAGTCCTTGACGACGTCCCCGTCGAGGGAACGCTCGTCGAAGAAGAGCTGGTAACGCAGGCCGGAGCAGCCGCCGGGCTGAACGGCGACGCGCAGGGCCAGGTCCTCACGGCCTTCCTGGTCGAGCAGGGCCTTGACCTTCGCCGCGGCGGCGTCGGACAGGATGATGCCGTCGGTGACGGTGCCGGTCTCGTCCGATACGGACATCTACATCTCTCCCGGGTTGTACGGAGACTGCTTGCCGACGATTGCAACCGCCGGGGCCGCGGATTCATTCCGGGCCGAGCAACTTGTCTTTTCGCCTGTCCTCTTCATGCTCGCACACCCGCGACGAAGCGAACAGCGACCCGAGGACCACCCCGCCCCGGGAGGACCGGGATTCACGTCACATCGACGCTATAGCCATCGTCAAAGTGACGTGAACCGGGTTATGATAGATAACGTCAGTTCGACGAAAAGTAGAAAGGGTGCGTGTCGTGACCACCGCCCAGACCACGGAGCTCGACGTACAGCCGACTCCGCTCGCCCTGTTGCTGCTCGGCCGCGAGGCCGACCCGAGGAGCGAGCGGGGCGTCGAGTGTCCCGGCGACCTGCCCTCGCCCTCCGACCCCGACCTGGTCGAGCGCGCCCGCGCGGCCAAGGAGAAGCTCGGCGACAAGGTGTTCGTCCTCGGCCACCACTACCAGCGTGACGAGGTCATCCAGTTCGCCGACGTCACGGGCGACTCCTTCAAGCTGGCCCGGGACGCGGCCGCGCGCCCGGAGGCCGAGTACATCGTGTTCTGCGGTGTGCACTTCATGGCCGAGTCGGCGGACATCCTCACGTCCGACGACCAGAAGGTGGTCCTCCCCGACCTCGCCGCCGGCTGCTCCATGGCCGACATGGCGACGGCCGAGCAGGTCGCCGAGTGCTGGGACGTGCTCACCGAGGCCGGCATAGCCGAGCAGGTCGTGCCGGTGTCGTACATGAACTCCTCGGCGGACATCAAGGCGTTCACGGGCAAGCACGGCGGCACCATCTGCACGTCGTCCAACGCCAAGAAGGCTCTCGAGTGGGCCTTCGAGCAGGGCGAGAAGGTGCTGTTCCTCCCCGACCAGCATCTCGGCCGCAACACCGCCGTGCGGGACATGGGGATGACGCTGGAGGACTGCGTCCTCTACAACCCGCACAAGCCGAACGGCGGCCTGACCGCCGAGCAGCTGCGCGACGCGAAGATGATCCTGTGGCGCGGCCACTGCTCGGTGCACGGCCGCTTCTCGCTGGAGTCGGTGGAGGACGTCCGCGCCCGGATCCCCGGTGTGAACGTCCTCGTGCACCCCGAGTGCAAGCACGAGGTCGTGGCCGCTGCGGACTACGTCGGCTCTACCGAGTACATCATCAAGGCGCTGGAGGCGGCCCCGGCCGGCTCGAAGTGGGCCATCGGCACGGAGCTCAATCTCGTACGCCGGCTCGCGAACCGTTTCGCCCCCGAGGGCAAGGAGATCGTCTTCCTCGACAAGACGGTCTGCTTCTGCTCGACCATGAACCGCATCGACCTGCCCCACCTGGTCTGGACCCTGGAGTCGCTGGCCGAGGGCAAGCTCGTCAACCGGATCGAGGTCGACAAGGAGACGGAGGCGTTCGCGAAGCTGGCGCTGGAGCGGATGCTGGCGCTGCCGTAGAACCGTCGTGAGACGCGCTCACCCCGATGCGGAGGTCCGCTCGGGGTGGGCGGGGTCGAGGGTGAAGACATCGCCGGACGGGGTGGTGACGACCAGGGCGCCCTTGTGGAGCAGCACCCTGGGCAGCCGCTCGTTCAGGTCGTTCACCCACTGGGCACGCGGCAGGGTTTCCCACAGCAGCGTGCCCTTCTTGGCGTCCAGGGCCGCGACCCGGCCGCCGGCGCTGGACAGATAGACCACGCCGGGGCGCGGGGCGGCGGTGACACCGCTCGGCTGTTGCAGGCTGGTCCGGGTCTGCCACAGCTGCCTGCCGGTGCGGACCGACACGGCGGTCACCTGTCCGGAGGTGCCGACGAACCACAGCACGCCGTCCGCCGTCGTCACCGTGCCCTCGAACTCCTTCGCCAGCTCCGTCGTCGTGGCGGCACCGGTGTCCGGGTTCACCAGCCGGATCCGGGAGAAGGGTCCCTTGCCCTCGGAGGCCAGGTGCCCTTCCTCGAGGTAGAGCAGGCGGCCGTCGTAGGTGCCGACGAGGGTCGCTTGATTGGGCACCGTCAGACGCCGCACCGAGCCGTCGGAGCGGTCGAAACCCATGACCAGCCTCTCCTTGCTGGCCGTCATGGCGGGTACGCACTCCAGGTAGAGGCCCTCGTTCGAGCGCGCCGGGTCGCACTGCATCCCCGCCGGAAGCGGCGCCTTCCAGCGCTCGGCGCCGGTGCGCGCCGAACGTGCGGTCACCGATCCGCGCTCGATGTCCGGGACGAGCAGGAGGTCGCCCGAGAGGTACGGGTGGCTCGACGCGGAGTCCACCGTGCGGCGCCACAGCCGTTCCCCCGTCCCGGTGTCGAGGGCAATGACCGAGATCACGAGATTCCCGCCCTCGGGTTGGTAGTGCTGCTCGACCAGCATCACGTCGTCCGCGACCCCGAGGAGCGAGAAGACGTGCGACCTCTTCCTCACGACGGACGGCACCCCGTCGGCGCGCCAGTCGGCCCGTCCGGTGACTCCGTCAAGGCGCACAGGCAGAACCGCGTCGCCCGCGCAGTAGACGGAACCCTCGTACATCTGGCACTCCGGGCCGCTGTCCATCCCTCCCTCCAGGAGGGTGATCCCCTTCGTCAGGCCCCGCTCGGCATCCGCGTACACCGTCGTCTGCCAGGGCTGCCAACCACTGGGCAACGCCGTCCAGCGGGAGACGGCGGCCTGCGCACCGGCCGTGCCGCCGCCCGCGCTGTCGCCGCCCGTCCGTCCCGGTCCGGTCAGCAGATACGCCGTCAGCCCGAGAGCCACCACGCCGATCGTGGCGGTCGCCGCCCACAGCGGGCGCAGCCGACCTCGGCGGCCCGGCAACGTGGCAGACCCCGGGCTCGGGGTCCCGGTGTCGGAAAGGTCCGGCAGGTCCCCGCTCAGGGTCACCGTCTGCGGGCCGTCCATCGCCTCCTCGGGCAGCACCCTCGCGAACTCCCGGGCCACGGCGTCCAGTCCGGGCCGGTCCGCGGCCTTCTTGGCCAGACAGCTCTGAAGGACCGCCCGCAGCTGCGGTCGTACGCCGTCCAGGACCGGTTGGTCGTGGACCACCTGGTACGCCGTGAGGTAGGGGCTGTCCGCGTCGAACGGCCCCCGGCCCGTGAGGGTGTACACCAGCAGCGCGCCGAGCGCGAAGACGTCGGAGGCCGGGCCGACCGTGCGGGCGTCGGTGAGCTGCTCCGGGGACATGAAGGGCGGGGTGCCGATCATCTGGCCGGTCTCGGTCAGGGGGTTGTTCTCCGCCGCCCGGGAGATGCCGAAGTCGATGACGCGGGGGCCGTCGTCTGCCATCAGGACGTTGCCGGGCTTGAGGTCGCGGTGCACGACACCGGCACGGTGGATGTCCCGCAGGGCCTCCACCAACCCCAGCGCCAGGCGCCGCAGTTCGGTCTCCCGCAGTGGGCCGAGCTCGGAGATCCGGTCGGCGAGCGAGCGGCCGGGGACGTACTGGGTCGCCATCCACGGCCGCGCCGCCTCCAGATCGGCGTCCACCACCGGTGCGGTGAAGGCGCCGCTCACCTTGCGCACGGCCTCTATCTCCTGGCGGAAGCGGGTGCGGAAGACGGGGTCCTCGGCGTACTGGGCGTGCACGACCTTCACCGCGACCTCGCGCCCGGAGCGGGATCTTCCCCGGTAGACGATGCCCATTCCCCCGGACCCGAGCCGGTCGACCAGCTTGTACCCGCCGACCGATTTCGGGTCGTCCTTGTTCAACGGCACGCCCGCGTCCCCTTCCCCCGTGCGGCACTGCGAGCACCCAGCATAGGTAACGGGGTGCCCGGCCCAGCCTCACGAAGGTCCCGGCCGCACCGTCAGTGTGGCGTACGGGAGTTGAGCCGGGCCGCCTGGCGGGTCAGGTAGTCGCGTTCGGCGAGGTTGGGGGCCTTGTGGGCGGCCTCGGCGTACAGGCGGGCCGCGGTCGTCAGGTCGCCGGCGCGTTCGTGGAGATAGGCCGCGGCCGCGGTGCGGCGGGGCAGCGAGTCCTCGATCGCGGCCAGGGCGGCCAGGCCCGCGCGGGGGCCGTCCGCCTCGCCCACGGCGACCGCCCGGTTGAGGCGGACGACGGGGCTGTCGGTGAGGCGGGCGAGTTCGTCGTACCACTCGACGATCTGCACCCAGTCGGTCTCCTCGGCGGTGGGTGCGTCGGCGTGCAGGGCGGCGATCGCGGCCTGGGCCTGGAACTCGCCCAGCCGGTCGCGGGCGAGAGCGGTCTGCAGGATCCGGACGCCCTCGGCGATCGCCGCGGTGTCCCAGAGGGTGCGGTCCTGCGCGGCGAGCGGCACCAGACTGCCGTCGGGGGCGGTGCGGGAGGCGCGGCGGGCGTGGTGGAGCAGCATGAGGGCGAGCAGCCCCGCGACCTCGGGGTGGTCGATGGCGGCGGCGAGCTGCCGGGTGAGCCGGATGGCCTCGGCGGCGAGGTCGACGTCGCCGGAGTAGCCCTCGTTGAAGACCAGGTAGAGGACGCGCAGCACGGTGGCGACGTCGCCGGGCTGGTCGAAGCGGACGTCGGAGACCGTGCGCTTGGCCCGGCTGATGCGCTGCGCCATGGTCGCCTCGGGCACGAGGTAGGCCTGGGCGATCTGGCGGGTGGTGAGTCCGCCGACGGCGCGCAGGGTGAGCGCGACGGCGGAGGACGGGGTGAGCGAGGGGTGGGCGCACAGGAAGTACAGCTGGAGCGTGTCGTCCACGGCGGGCGTGGGTCCGGGCGCCGGTTCCTCCTCGATACGGTCCTCACGTCGGCGGCGCGCGGTGTCCGAGCGGGTCGCGTCGAGGAACTTGCGCCAGGCCACGGTGACCAGCCAGCCCTTCGCGTCCCGTGGCGGGTCCGCCGGCCAGACCCGGACGGCCTCGACGAGCGCGTCCTGGACGGCGTCCTCGGCCGCCGCGAAGTCGGCTCCCCGGCGGACGAGGACGGTGAGCACGCTCGGCGTGAGTCTTCTGAGGAGCGCCTCATCCACCGGGGTGGCACTCCGGGTCGGTGGGCAACGCCGCGTAGAACGGGCGGAGCTCCAGCCACTCGTGGATCGGCTTTCCGCCGGCACCGGGGGCGGCCGACAGCTCACCGGCCAGCTCGACGGCCCGCTCGTAGCTGTCGACGTCGATCACCATCCAGCCGGCGATGAGGTCCTTGGTCTCGGCGAACGGCCCGTCGGTGACGGGCGGGCGCCCCTCGCCGTCGTACCGCACCCACGTCCCCTCGGGAGCGAGCGCCTGCCCGTCGACGTACTCCCCGGTCTTCACCAGCCGGTCCGCGAAGTCCCGCATGTACTGCACGTGCGCCGAGATCTCCTCGGGCGTCCACTGCTCCATGGGCACGTCGTTGGCCGGAGCCGGAGCGCCACGGTAGTGCTTCAGCAGCAGGTACTTGGCCATGGTGTCTCTCCTCGGTCCTGATGCGACCCATTCTGATCGCTCTCACCACGGGGACGGAGCGGGGCACGGGTTCTCGACATCACCACGAGAATTCTTTTCGCGGACCTCGTCGGGTCATTCCACCCTCGGCCGTACCAGCCCCGACTCGTACGCGATCACCACGAGCTGGGCCCGGTCCCGGGCGCCCAGCTTGGCCATGGCCCGGTTGACGTGGGTCTTGACGGTGAGCGGGCTGACCTCGAGGCGCTCGGCTATCTCGTCGTTGGAGTGACCACCGGCGACCTGGACGAGGACCTCGCGCTCGCGGACGGTGAGGGCGGCGAGGCGTTCGGAGCGCACCGGGTCGTTGCCGTCGGCGTCGCCCTGGGCGAGGAAGCGGGCGATCAGCCCCTTGGTGGCGGCCGGGGAGAGCAGGGCCTCGCCGCCGGCCGCGACCCGGATGGCGCTGAGGAGTTCCTCGGGTTCGCTGCCCTTGCCGAGGAAGCCGGAGGCACCGGCCCGCAGGGACTGCACGACGTAGTCGTCGACCTCGAAGGTGGTCAGGATGACCACGCGGACGTGGGCGAGGGTGGGGTCCTCGCTGATCATGCGGGTGGCCGCGAGGCCGTCCGTGCCGGGCATCCGGATGTCCATGAGGACGACGTCGGCGCGCTCCTGTCTGGTCAGCCGGACCGCCTCGGCACCGTCGGACGCCTCGCCGACCACCTCCATGTCCGGCTCCGAGTCGACGAGCACACGGAACGCGCTGCGCAGCAGTGCCTGGTCGTCGGCGAGCAGGACACGGATCGTCATACGGGCTCTCCCGTGGCAGGGGTGGTGGTCATACGGCGCCGCCCGCGGCCGGGGTGCGGGTCTTGACCGGCAGGATCGCATGGACGCGGAAACCGCCGCCGTAGCGGGGACCGGTGGTGAGGGTGCCGCGCAGGGCGGTGACCCGCTCGCGCATGCCGAGCAGGCCGTGACCGCCGCCGCTGTCGGGGTCGTCGTCCTCGCCGGCGCCGTTGTCGAGGACGGTGATCTCCAGGTTGGGGCCGACGCGTACGACGCTGACCTCGGCCTTGGCCTCCGTGCCGGCGTGCTTCTGGACGTTGGTGAGGGCTTCCTGGATGACCCGGTAGGCGGCCAGGTCGACGGCGGCGGGGAGGGTGGTGCCGTGGTCGGCGCGGGCGACCTCGACATGGAGGCCCGCGCTGCGGAAAGTGCCGACGAGTTCGTCGAGGCGGGCGAGTCCGGGGGCGGGTTCGGTGGGGGCCTCGGGGTCGCCGGACTGTCTCAGCAGGCCGACGGTGGCGCGGAGTTCGTTGAGCGCGGAGCGGCTGGCCTCGCGGACGTGGGCAAGGGCTTCCTTGGCCTGGTCGGGGCGCTTGTCCATGACGTGCGCGGCGACTCCGGCCTGGACGTTGACCAGGGCGATGTGGTGGGCGACGACGTCGTGCAGGTCGCGGGCGATCCGCAGGCGCTCTTCGGCGACGCGGCGGCGGGCCTCCTCCTCGCGGGTGCGTTCGGCCTTCTCCGCGCGCTCTCTTATGGCCTGGACGAAGGCGCGGCGGCTGCGGACGGCGTCGCCCGCGGTGGCACCGATACCGGTCCAGGCGAAGATGCCGAGGTTCTCCTGGGCGTACCAGGGCAGCGGGCCTGCGAGCATCGCGGCGGCGGTGAGCACGGTCATGGTGAGCAGGCCGGCCCGCAAGGTGGTGGGGCGGTCGGTGGCGGAGGCGACCGTGTAGAGGGCGATGACGGCGGCCATGGCGACGGGGGCCCGTGGATCGCCGGTGACGCACTCGATGATGGAGGCGGTGCCGGTGAGGGCCAGGACCGTGAGGGGGGCACGGCGGCGGAACACCAGGGCCAGAGCCGCGAGGACCATGAGCACCAGGCTGAGGAACTCCGGGGTGCGCAGGCTCCAGCTGACGGCGTCCTTCTCATGGGGCGCCACGAAGGAGCCCGCCATCATGCAGCCGAGGACGCCCGCCGCGAGGACGGCGTCCAGGGCCAGGGGATGCGCCTTGAACTGCTGTCTGGCGCGCTGGAGAGTGCTCACGTCCGCAACGGTACGGGTGCCCCCGCGGAGGCGGAACGGAGGCTGCCTGTACGTCCCGGGTGGCCGGGCCGGAGACGCGGTGACCGTCGTCCCCGGGAGCGCACCGTCCGCCCGGTCACCCCGGGATGAGGCCGTCGTCGCTGAGCAGGTCCCGGACCTCCTCCAGGGTGGCGTCCGGGGACGGGAGGATCAGTTCGGAGGGTTCCAGGGAGTCGTCCGGGAGGGGCTCGCCCAGTTCGCGGACCCTGGTGAGGAGGGCCTGGAGGGTGCGGCGGAAACCTGGGCCGTCGCCGTTCTCCATCTCGGCCAGCAGCTCGTCGTCCAGCTTGTTCAGGTCGGCGAGGTGGCTCTCGGCCAGCCTCACCTGCCCCTCCCCCATGATCCGTACGATCATGTCGCCCTCCTCGGCGTGGGCCCTACTGCTTGTCGAAGCGTGGGGTGTCCTGCGGCTGCTGGGACTGCGACTGGCCGGTGCCGCCCTCGATGGCCTGCTGCGACGACGACCCTCCCGCCAGCTCCGCCTTCATGCGCTGCAGTTCCAGCTCTACATCCGTACCACCGGAGAGCCGGTCCAGCTCGGCCTGGATGTCGTCCTTGTGCATGCCGGACTGGTCGTCGAGGGCGCCGGAGGCGAGCAGTTCGTCGATCGCGCCGGCACGGGCCTGGAGCTGTGCCGTCTTGTCCTCGGCCCGCTGAATCGCCAGGCCGACGTCGCCCATCTCCTCGGAGATGCCGGAGAACGCCTCGCCGATACGGGTCTGGGCCTGGGCCGCGGTGTACGTCGCCTTGATGGTCTCCTTCTTGGTGCGGAAGGCGTCCACCTTGGCCTGGAGGCGCTGGGCCGCAAGGGTGAGCTTCTCCTCCTCGCCCTGCAGCGTCGAGTGCTGCGTCTCGAGGTCCGTCACCTGCTGCTGGAGCGCGGCACGGCGGGACAGCGCCTCACGGGCGAGGTCCTCCCGGCCGAGCGCGAGCGCCTTGCGGCCCTGGTCCTCCAGCTTCGAGGACTGCGACTGCAGCTGGTTCAGCTGGAGTTCCAGGCGCTTGCGGGAGGTGGCCACGTCGGCCACGCCCCGGCGCACCTTCTGGAGCAGCTCCAGTTGCTTCTGGTACGAGTAATCGAGGGTTTCGCGCGGGTCCTCGGCCCGGTCAAGGGCCTTGTTCGCCTTCGCGCGGAAGATCATCCCCATACGCTTCATGACACCGCTCATGGGCTTCGCGCGCCCCCTTCTGACGGACTTCCAGCTCCAGCTCTGCGACAGAACCCACAGTACGGGCCCTGCATCCATTGACGCACTGTTCCGGGACGGATGCGCTCATCCCCAAGGACGACTGACCAATCCCTTGCTCCGGCGTAAGGAGTAGGTGACCTTCAGGGTGAGCAACCGATCACCGGACGTCCCCTCTGTCCCCCTACATGACGACTGGTGTTGCCGGATCGTTCCCCACCGGGCTGGGGTCCAACCCCGGACACCCCTTACCCTTGGGTTTTGTGTTCCGTAGCCGTGCCACCAAGGATGAGAAGGCCGCCGTCGCCGACAAGGCGCAGCTGACCGACTCCAAGCAGCCCCGCGACCCGCAGGCCCCCAAGGGCCGGCCCACGCCCAAGCGCAGTGAGGCCCAGTCCCAGCGCCGCAGCGTCGCCAATACGTCGCTGACGCGCAAGGACGCCGCCAAGCGCCAGCGCGAGGAGCGCCGCAGCGCGCTGGAGAGGCAGCGCCAGGCGCTGGCCGGCGGCGACGAGCGGTACCTGCCCGCGCGGGACAAGGGCCCGGTGCGCAAGTTCGCCCGCGACACCATCGACGCCCGGTTCAACGTGGCGGAGTTCTTCCTGCCGATGGCCGTGGTCATCCTCGTGCTGAGCCTGGTGCAGGTGGGTGCGCTGCAGAGCATCGCGCTGCTGCTGTGGCTCGTCGTGATCGTGCTCATCGTGCTCGACTCGATCCTCACCGGTTTCCGTCTGAAGAAGCGGCTCGCCGAGCGCTTCCCGGACCACAACCGCAAGGGCGCGGTCGCCTACGCCCTGATGCGCTCCCTCCAGATGCGTCGCCTCCGGCTGCCGAAGCCGCAGGTCAAGCGCGGAGAGCGGCCCTGAGTACGACGTCTTTCTCCGGGGGCGCGGCGGATGCCTGGCTGAACAAGCTGGGCGGGCTGCGGAATGTCGTACGACAGGAGCTGGTGGCCCGGCAGCTCGACGAGCAGATAGTCGGGCGGTACCCCGTCGGGCAGCGGCTGCGGGTGCTCGACGTGGGTATGGGTCAGGGCACCCAGGCGCTGCGGCTGGCCCGGGCCGGGCACCAGGTGACCGGGCTCGAACAGGATTCCACGATGGTGGCGGCGGCCCGGGAGGCCCTGTCAGCCGAGCCCGAGGGCATCCGGGAGCGGATGCGGATCATCGAGGGCGACGGCCGGGACACCGGGGTGCACTTCCTGCCGGGCAGTTTCGACGTGGTGCTCTGCCACGGTGTGCTCATGTACGTCGATCAGCCGGACCCGCTCCTCGCCGGGCTGGCGCGGATGCTGGCACCGGGCGGGCTGCTGTCGCTGCTCGTGCGCAACGGTGACGCGCTGGCGATGCGGCCGGGGCTGGCCGGGGACTGGGGCGCGGCGCTCGCCGCGTTCGACACGACCGCCTATCGCAATCGGCTCGGGCTCGATGTGCGGGCGGACCGGCTGAGCACGCTCACCGCGACGCTCGCCGGGATCGGGGCACCGCTCCAGGCCTGGTACGGCGTGCGGGTGTTCACCGACACCGCGGCGGACGACACCGAGGCGCCGGCCGATCTGGAGGCGCTGCTGGCCTGCGAGGAGCGGGCCGGGCGGACGGATCCGTATCGCGGGGTCGCCGCGCTGCTGCACCTGTGCGGAGTGCGGGGCTGAGCGGAGGCGGGCGAGGGGGCCACGGCACCCTCGCCCGTCGAGGTCATGCCTCCTCGGCCGCGCGCAGGCTCATCGGACCGTAGATCTCCGTGGCGTCCTCGAACAGCCGTACCTGTTCCGCGCCGCCCGCGAGCAGGGCCTTCCAGTACTCGCCGAGCCAGGACTCGGCGTCTCCCTGGGTGGTGAACTCCTCCGGCTCCACGGCGGGCTGGGTCTCAGCGCCGTCGGCCTTCTCGAATCGCCAGGTCCATGTCGCCATGCAGGCCTCCCTCGTATGAGCACGGTCAGTGGTCGAGCCTATGCGTTCCGCTGGGGTCGGTGGAACAAGATCGCGGCAGGTGGTCGCGGCGGAGGCGCGGAATCGACGCGGCCCCGCGCCCCATAGGGTGCCTCCGCTCGCGCAAGATCAACGGGGACCGGCGAGAATCGTTTCCGTGGAACTCACTCTGCTCGGTACCGGTGCCCCCAACGGCCTTCCCCGCCCCGGCTGTCCCTGCGCCGCCTGCGCGGTCGCCGTCGGGGCGGACGCACGTGGTGCCACCGCCGTCCTCGTCGACGAGACCCTGCTGCTCGATCTCACTCCCGGTGCCGCCTTCGCGGCCGCCCGCGCCGGGCACTCGCTCGGTGGCGTACGGCAGGTTCTGCTGTCGCACCCCCATGACGGGCCCCCGGTCGAGGTGCCGGCCGGGCTTCCGCAGCCGGGGCGGGTGCCGGACGGGCGGGAGTTGGCGTTGCTGACGGGGCATCGGGTGCGGGCCGTGGCGATGGACGCGCCGGGGACCGGGTACGCCGTCACCGGGCCCGACGGACAACGGGCGCTGTATCTGCCGCCGGGGGGTGCGCCCGCCGGGCTGGAGGAGGGGGCCGTCGACTCGTACGACATGGTGCTCGTCGATGTCGTACGGCGGCCGGACGCGCTGGCCCGGCTGCGGGCCGTGGGCGCTGTCGGGCCCACGACGGACGTCGTCGCCGTGCATGTCGATCACGATGTGCCGCCGGGGGCCGAGTTGCGGCGGCGGCTGGCCGCGGCGGGGGCGCGGGCCGTGCCCGACGGGACGACTCTGGTCGTCGGGGTCTACGAGGACGTACCGGATGTGCCGCGGCGGACGCTGGTGCTGGGCGGGGCGCGGTCCGGGAAGTCGGTGGAGGCCGAGCGGCGGCTGGAGTCCTTCCCCGAGGTGCTGTACGTGGCGACCGGCGGGTCGCGGAACGGGGACACCGAGTGGGCCTCCCGGGTTTCCGCCCATCGGGAGCGTCGGCCCGGGTCGTGGCGTACGACCGAGACGTGCGACCTGGTGCCGCTGCTGAAGGACGACGGGGCGCCGCTGCTGATCGACTGTCTGTCGCTGTGGCTGACCGACGCGATGGACGCCGTGGGGGCGTGGGACGACGCGGAGTGGGCCGACGGCGGGGAGCGCGAACTGCGGTCGCGGGTGCGGGAGTTGACGGAGGCGGTGCGGGGCGCGCGGCGGACCGTGGTGGCCGTGTCCAATGAGGTGGGGTCGGGGATCGTGCCGGCCACCGCGTCCGGGCGCCGGTACCGGGACGAGCTGGGGCGGCTGAACGCGGCGTTCGCGGGCGAGTGCGAGCAGGTGGTGCTGGTGGTGGCGGGGCAGGCGATGGTGCTACGGGGCTGAGGTGTCCGTGTTCTTGCGGGCGATCACCCGGTACGCCTTCGCGAAGCGGGTGCCGGCGAGGAGGAGGGCCAGGGTGTGGTCCAGCGCTCTCGCCGCCAAGTCCAGCGGTCCGTTCACCGTCGGGGGCAGGCGGGTCGTCACGCGGCCGGGGATGTGCGCGGATCTGCGGGCCGTGGTGACGATCGTGCAGCCCTGGGACTCCAACTCGGCGCGGGGGTCGTCCTGGCATTCCACGAGGAGGTGGCCGCCGGGGCGAAGGACGGCGAGGGCGGCCTGGAAATCCTTGGTGCGGGGCCGCTGGTTCAGCAGGCTGACCACGTCGTAGCGGGCGCGGAGACGGGCGGTGATCTGCGGGTCCGTCAGCCGGCCGAGGTGGCCTTCCTCCAGGCGTTCGACCGCCTGGGCGTGCAGGACGCGGTGGCTGAGGTCCAGGCCGTCGAAGGCCGTGTAGGGGAAGAACGTTCTCGCCGCCTCCGGGAAGTCCGCGTCCCCCGTCTCCACGTCCAGCCAGCTCTCCGGTTCGGGGAACCGCAGTATCGCGCGGGCGGTGGAGCGAAGACGCCGTACGGAAGGGGCGGTCGGTGCGGGCATGAGGCCTCCCGGGAACGTACGGCAATTCGCTGCAAATCGGAACGTATGGGATCCCGATCTCGGGTGCAATGACGTCATGGCCATGTGGCGCCCCCGTGTTCGATCAGGGCCGGTACTGTTCGGCGAATGAGCTCGCTTAATCTCGACGACTTCACCGATCTGATCGAGCGTCCCGACGGCGGGGTGCGTCGCGACGCCGAGGCGCGCCGGGAGCGTCAGATCGTGCCGCCCGGGGCGCTGGGCCGCCTGGACGACCTGGGTGAGTGGCTGGCCGCGGCGCAGGCGGCCGTACCGGTACGGCCGGTCGAACGGCCGCGGGTCGTGCTGTTCGCCGGTGACCACGGGATCGCCGAACTGGGCGTCTCGGGGCGGGCCGCGGGCAGCGCCTCGGAGTTGGTGCGGGAGGTCCTGGAGGGCGGCCGTCCGGTGTCGATCCTCGCGCGGCGGCTGGGTGTGCCGGTACGGGTCGTCGACATGGCGCTGGACTGCGATCCGGCCGAGCTGCCGGAGGATGTCGTACGGCATCGGGTGCGGCGCGGGAGCGGTCGTATCGATGTCGAGGACGCGTTGACCCTCGAGGAGGCGGAGGCCGCCTTCCGGGCCGGGGTCGCGGTGGCCGACGAGGAGGCCGACTCCGGTACGGATCTCGTGGTGCTCGGCGATGTGAGCGTGGGCGGGACCACGGCGGCCGGGGTGCTGGTCGCGGCGCTGTGCGGGACCGACGCGTCCGTCGTGACCGGGCGCGGCGGGACCGGGATCGACGACCTGGCCTGGATGCGCAAGTGCGCGGCGATCCGGGACGCGCTGCGGCGGGCGCGGCCGGTGCTCGGGGACCAGTTGCAACTGCTGGCGACCGTCGGCGGGGCCGACCTCGCCGCGATCACGGGCTTCCTCCTCCAGAGCGCGGTGCGCAAGCTGCCCGTCGTGCTGGACGGGGTGGTCGTGGCCGCCTGTGCGCTGGTGGGTCAGCGGATCGCGTTCCGGGCGCCGGACTGGTGGCTGGCCGGGCAGAACAGCGGTGAGCCGGGACAGACGAAGGCGCTGGACCGGATGGCCCTGGACCCGCTGCTCGACCATGGCGTGACGGTCGGGGAGGGCGCGGGCGGACTGCTGGCGCTGCCGCTGGTCCAGGCCGCGGCGGCGCTGGCCGCCGAGCTGCCGGAGAAGCCCGCGGTTTCCGAGGAGGAGCCGGAGAAGGTGTCCGACGAGGAGTAGTCCCGGACCGGTGAGTGCCCTTGCGGCAGAATCGCCGGCGCAACGGGCATGATCGCCCTTCATGGGAGATGTCCGAGTTGCACCTGTTCGGGATGCCCGCCGGTTCACCGCTGCCTCGCGGCGGGCCGCCGGGTTCGCCGTCTGGTACCTGCGGGTCGTCGCGTTCGTCAACTTCCTCAGCGCGGTGTGGGTCTCGCTGGGGCAGGACGTGCGGCGGCACAACCAGGAGGACTTCTTCACGCCGTATCTGCTGACGGCGGGTTTCGCCTCCGGGGTGTTCACGGCCTTCCTCGCGATCACCATGCGGCGGCGCAAGCGCGCGGCGTGGATCCTGAACCTGGTGCTGTCGGGGGCGTTCCTCGCGCTGTTCGTCTTCGCGATGGCGTTCCCGGAGATCCGGCGGTACGCGCAGAACTGGATCTCGCTCGGCCTCACGGCCGCGTTCGTCGCCGCCCTGCTCGTCGGCCGGCGGGAGTTCTACGCCAAGGGTGACCGGTCCAATCCGCGGCTCGCCGCCGCCGTGGCCGTGGGCGGACTGCTCGTGTGCTCGTTGCTGGCCGCGCTGCTGGTGACCGTCACCAATCAGGCCTCGAGGTCCTCGGCCTTCGGGGAGCGGTGGTGGTACGGCACGCTGCGGCTGGTCTCCGTCGCCGCCGACGACTCCCGCTTCGACGGGATCCTCACGGCGAACTGGGTCAACGTCGTCATCAACGTGCTCAGCACGATCCTCGTCCTCGCCGTCCTCTACGCCGCCTTCCGCTCCCGGCGTGCGGTCGACCCGCTCACCGAGGACGACGAGCGGTGCCTGAGAAAGCTGTTGGATCGGCACGGCGAGCGGGACTCGCTCGGGTACTTCGCGCTGCGCAGGGAGAAGAGCGTCGTCTGGTCGCCGACCGGGAAGGCGGCCGTGACCTACCGGGTCGTCAGCGGGGTCTCGCTGGCCTCCGGCGATCCGATCGGCGACCCGGAGGCCTGGCCGGGGGCGATCGGGCCGTGGCTCGCCGAGGCGCGGGCGCACGGGTGGCTGCCGGCGGTGATGGGCGCGGGTGAGGACGCGGGGACGGTGTACGCGCGGCACGGCCTGAACGCGCTGGAGCTGGGCGACGAGGCGATCGTCGAGGTCGCCGAGTTCACGCTGGAGGGGCGGGCCATGCGGACCGTCAGGCAGGCCTACAACCGGGTCAAACGTGCCGGGTACACGGTACGGATCCGGCGCCACGAGGACATCCCCGCCGAGGAGATGGCGGCTCTCGTACGGCGTGCGGACGACTGGCGGGACGGTGCCACCGAGCGCGGGTTCAGCATGGCGCTGGGGCGGCTCGGGGATCCGGAGGACGGCCGGTGCGTCGCGCTGGAGTGCAGTGCCGGCGACGGTGAGCTGAAGGCGGTGCTCTCCTTCGTGCCGTGGGGGCCGCACGGGCTGTCCCTCGACCTGATGCGCCGGGATCGCGACGCGGACAACGGGCTCATGGAGTTCATGGTCATCGAGCTGCTGAACCGGGCCCAGGAGATCCAGATCACCCAGGTTTCGCTCAACTTCGCCATGTTCCGTTCGGTCTTCGAACGTGGTGCACGTCTTGGTGCCGGGCCGGTGCTGCGGCTGTGGCGGTCGCTGCTCAGCTTCTTCTCGCGCTGGTGGCAGATCGAGTCCCTGTACCGGGCCAACGCCAAGTACCGGCCCATCTGGGAACCGCGGTTCCTGCTCTTCGAGAAGAGCGCGGACCTGCCGCGCATCGGCATCGCCTCGGCCCGTGCGGAGGGGTTCCTGGAGGTGCCGGGACTGCCGGGGTGGCTACAGCGGCGGGAGCACCTGAGCACGCACAGATGAGGACCATGGGATGCAGACGCTCGCCCGCTGGGCCCGCGCGGAGTGGGGGCCGCTGTACGTCACCGTGCGCGGACCTCTGCTGCGCCGGAAGTGGCGGGCGGTCCCCCTGGCGTTGACGGCCGTCGGGCTGACGGCCGCCCTGCACTTCGTGCACAACCAGTCGTGGGGCTACGACTTCGTCCAGGACGCCGGTGCCGTACGCGCCGCGGACCCGCTGTGGCTCGCCCTGCTCCGCACTCCCCTCTCCCTGTTCGTGCCGGCCCTTGACCTGCCGGTGTGGGGCGCGCTGGCGCAGATCCTGTTCGTGTTCGGGATCGCCGAGATCTGTCTGGGCCGCCGGCGCACGCTCGCTCTGGCGTACGCGGCCACGCTCGCCGGCACGCTGTACGCGCGCGTGGGCATCTGGCTGGGACCCGACAGCCCGCTCGGCCTGTCCGCCTCGGACGCGCACGTCGTCGACACCGGCCCGTCGGCGGCCGTGGTGGGCCTCGCGGTCTTCCTCGCCCTGCGCCACGGCGCCCGGGTCACCGCGGGTGCCGTCATCGCGGCGATGGTGGCGGAGGTGCTGGTGAAGGAGAACCTCGCCGGCAGGGAACACCTGGCGGCGATCGCGGCGATGCTGGTGCTGTGTGCGATCCCGGCGGCACGTCGGCGGCGTGCGAGGGAAGAGGCCGGGTCGGGGCTGCGGTCCGGCGAACCCTGACGGGCACCGACGCGTACACCGTCCCGGCGTCCTCACCCGCGCCCATCACCGCCGGCAGCCACCCGTGCGCCCGCGCCCCGGCGAGCCACAGCTCGATCGCCCCCAGCCAGGCCTCCGGGTCGCGGGGCTGCCGCCCGGCGAACCCTGAGCCGAGCACCGCCGCGGACGCCGTCCCCGCGTCCTCACCCGCGCCCATCACCGCCGGCAGCCACCCGTGCGCCCGCGCCCCGGCGAGCCACAGCTCGATCGCCCCCAGCCAGGCCTCCGGGTGGCCGCCGTCGGATCGCCGGAGGACGGCGACCGGACGACGCTCTTCTCCCCGCGCAGCGCGTGCGGCCCAGGCCCCGGAAACCGGCATGGACGCCGACCGCCCCTCACCACTGACCAAGATCCCCGCGGCGCGTCAGCGGCGTTCCAGCGACGGGGTCGGGTCCGGTTTGCCGCCGATCAGGTCCTGGAACTTGCGGCGGGGGCCCGACCAGCGCTTGTCGCGGTGGTAGGCGCGCAGGGTGGCCCGGGCGCGGGCGCGCGGGCGGCGGCGGTAGAAGCGCCGGGCCCAGGGGGAACCCGGGCGGGCCAGGCGGATGACACCGATCAGGCCGACGAGCGGGACGATCACGCTGAAGATCGCCATCCGGGTCTTGCCCTTGAACAGGACGAGCATCGCGAAGAGGAAGTTGACCACGACGCTGCTGATCACGCCGCCGCGGTCCTGGGCCTCCTCCTGCGTCACGTCGTTGACACCGAACGGCGAGAATCCCGCGAGCATCAGGCCGACGAGCGCCGCGGTGAGGACGACGACCTCGACACTCTTGCGGCCCTCCTCGGTCCAGTAGACGTCGTCGAGATGCAGGATCAGCGCGAACTCGTCCAGCACCAGACCCGCGCCCATGCCGAAGACCACCGCGCACAGCCCCGCCACGAAGCCGTTCCGCCCGCTCGCGACCGCGCCGAAGCCGCCGACGACGGTGAGGACGACTCCGGGCACCACGTGGTGGATGTGCACCCCTCCGGTGCTGACGTTGCCGAAGGGACCCTTGCCCGCCCGGATGAGCCGGGTGATGACCCGCGTGATCAGGAAGGTCAGTACGAACGCGGTCAGGGCGAGGAGCAACGGCAGCTTGCCCGGTTCCACGATGTTGCGCTCCAGCCAGTGACCCATGTTCCCCAGTCTCCGACCGGCAGGGGTGGGCCGCCCGGCGGCCACGGCGTCCGGGCTACCCTGCCGACGTGTCCATGACCCCGCCCCCGCTCGACGGTCTCCGCTTCGCCTTCGGCACGCTCAGCGTGCTCCCCGTGAAGGTGACCCGCTGGGACCGGGAGGCGGCACGCGGCGGAATGCTGTGCGCTCCGCTGGTCGGGGTGGCACTGGGGGGTGTGTCGGCCGCGCTGGGCCTCCTGCTCCTGGCCCTGGGTTCCTCCGCACTGCTCGCCGCGGTCGCCACCGTCGCCGTACCGGCGGTCCTCACGCGGGGCCTGCACCTCGACGGCCTCGCGGACACCGCCGACGGCCTGGGCAGCGGCAAGCCCGCCGAGGACGCCCTGCGGATCATGAAGCAGTCGGACATCGGACCGTTCGGGGTGATCACCCTCGTCTTCGTACTGCTCGCTCAGGTGGCCGCGCTGTCGCAGATGTACGGCGACTCGTGGGCGCGGGGTGCGACGGCGGCCGTGGTCTCGGCGACGGCCGCGCGGCTGGTCCTGACGCTGGCGGCCCGCGCCGGGGTCCCGCCGGCCAGGCCGGAGGGACTGGGGGCCGCGGTGGCGGGGGTGGTCCCCGTACGAGGTGCGATACCGGTGGCCGTCGCGGTGACGCTGGGCGCGGCCGGAGCGGGTGCGCTCCTCGGGTCGTACGACATCGTCCGCGCGGTCCTCGCGGTCGCCGCCGCCGTGGGAGCGGCCGAGCTTCTCCTGCGGCACTGCACGCGCCGCTTCGGCGGGGTGACCGGGGACGTGTTCGGCGGGCTGGCGGAGACCGCGGCGACGGCGGCCCTGGTGATCCTGTCGATGAACTTCTAACAGGCCTCGCGCCACACCCCGAGCTCGTACTTCTTCAGCATCGAACTCAGCTTCAGCCGCCGGGACTCGGCGCAGAAGCGGCTGGTGGGCAGCTCGTACTCGACGTGGAAGACCGCCTTGTCCGCCTTGATGAACGGCTCCATGTCCGCGCACTCGGCGTACTGCGCGCACTGCTCGTTGACCGCGAAGTCGAAGTCCGCCACCAGCTCCGGGATCTGGTCGAGGTCGTTCTTCAGGCCGACCGACAGCCCGCGGTCGTGGGCCATTTCGGCGATCAGGCGGTTGTAGCGGAGCTGGTCCGCCGCCGTCAGTGCGAAGCCCGTGCGGTTCTTGTAGCCGTCCATGTTGTCCGGCTCCACCGCGTCGAAGCCCTTCTCGCGGCACATGTCGAGGCGGTCCGCCATCAGCGGTTCCAGGGCGTCCGTGGCGCGGATGTCGAGCCAGCGCTCCCCCTCCCAGCCGTTGCCGCGCCCGATCACCGACTCGGGGAACTTGCCGGCGTCGGGGCGCCAGTCCTCCCACGCGCCGGTGGAGAGGTAGCAGATGACCTTGCGGCCCTTGCGGTGCAGGGACGACACCACCGCCTCGGACTGGTCGAAGCCGTCGATGTCGTACACCGGCACGTCCACGGACGTGTCGACACGGCCGGTCAGCTGCCACTGCCAGGCGACACCGGGGCGGGGCCGCCAACGGGATTCTCCGGACGCGGAGTCGGGGGCGGTCGAGCATCCCGTCACCAGAACGAGCAGGGTGACGAGCAGGAGAGGGCGCTTCAACGGACGGGCTCCAGACAGTGCGACGGCGTACCCAGGGATGATCTCGTGTGCCGCAGCCGGAGGTACGCTCGGCCGACCCGAGCGTAGGCTCGTCCCGGGTGGTCGCCGACAGGGGTGAAGGCCCCGATCGGGACCCGTGCTCGGACACGAAATAGGGTCGGCCGTCGGGCCCGGTCGACCCACCCGCTCGACCCACGCAACTTCACATCGGAAGCGAGAATTCACCACCGTGACTGCTCTCACTCTCAGCACCTCCGCGGCGCCCGGCCTGCGGGCCGACGCGATCGTGATCGGTGTCGCCAAGGGCGCGAAGGGCCCGGTAGTGGCGCCGGGCGCCGAATCCGTGGACAAGGCCTACGACGGCAGGCTCGCCGGCGTCCTGGAGACCCTCGGTGCCTCCGGCGCCGAGGGCGAGGTGACGAAGCTGCCGGCGCCCTCCGGCATCAAGTCGCCGCTCGTGGTGGCCGTGGGCCTGGGCGCCGAGCCCGAGAAGGACTCCTCCTTCGACCCGGAGGCACTGCGCAAGGCCGCCGGTGTCGCCGCCCGCACGCTGGCCGGCTCGAAGAAGGCCGTGTTCGTGCTGCCGCTCGGCGACGCCGCCGACCTCGGCGCGGTCGCCGAGGGCGTGCTGCTCGGGGCGTACTCCTTCACCACCTACAAGGAGAATGCGCCTTCGAAAAACGACGCCAAGGCGAAGAACGGCCAGGCTCCGCTGGCCGAGGCCGCGCTGCTGGGCGGCAAGCCGCGGGACGCCGCGTACAAGGCCGCGCTCTCCCGGGCCACCGCGGTCGCCGAGGAGCTCAACCGCGCGCGCGACCTCATCAACATGCCGCCGAACGACCTGAACCCCGAGGTGTTCGCCTCGATCGTGCAGGCCGCGGGCAAGGAGCACGGCCTCAAGGTGCAGGTGCTCGACGTGAAGGCGCTGGAGAAGGGCGGCTACGGCGGCATCCTCGGCGTCGGCGCCGGGTCGGCGTCGGGGCCGCGGCTGGTGAAGCTGTCGTACACCTCGTCCAAGGCGAAGAAGCACCTCGCACTGGTCGGCAAGGGGATCACGTACGACTCGGGCGGCATCTCGCTGAAGCCGGCGGGTCACAACGAGACGATGAAGTGCGACATGAGCGGGGCGGCGGCGGTCTTCGCGGCCGTGGTCTCGGCCGCGCGTCTGGGCCTCGAGGTCAACGTCACCGGGTGGCTGGCGCTCGCCGAGAACATGCCCTCGGGGTCGGCCACGCGCCCCGGTGACGTGCTGCGGATGTACAGCGGCAAGACCGTGGAGGTGCTCAACACCGACGCGGAGGGGCGGCTCGTCCTCGCGGACGCTCTCTGGGCGGCGTCCCAGGAGAAGCCGGACGCCATCGTGGACGTCGCCACCCTCACCGGCGCGATGATGCTGGCGCTCGGCAGCCGGACGTTCGGGATCATGGCCAACGACGACGCGTTCCGCTCCGCGGTGTACGAGGCCGCCGAGGAGGTCGGGGAGCCTGCCTGGCCGATGCCGCTGCCGGAGCACCTGCGCAAGGGGATGGACTCTCCCACCGCCGACATCGCGAACATGGGTGAGCGGATGGGCGGTGGGCTGGTCGCCGGGCTCTTCCTGCGGGAGTTCGTGGGTGAGGGGATCACCTGGGCGCACCTCGACATCGCGGGTCCCGCGTTCAACGACGGCGGGCCGTTCGGGTACACGCCGAAGGGCGGGACGGGGTCTGCGGTGCGGACGCTGGTGCGGCTCGCCGAGTTGACCGCCTCGGGTGACCTGGGGTGATGTTCGCCCAATAGCTCGGTCCCTGAGGGGCGTGGGCGGCTGCGGGCCCGTTGTGGCTCGTCGCGCCCGCGCGGCGGAGCCGCATACCGATACAGCCCCGCGCCCCTTCAGGCGTCTCACCGTGGCCCTCGTTCTCATGTGAGCGTGTGGTGTCTCACACCCCGGCCCGGCGTCTCGTTCAGGGCTGACAAGTGCGAAGATGGGGCTCGGCAGGACAGGGCCCCCACCACAGGGCCGAAGAAAGAGCGGCCGGACACCAGCCGCCGCGCGGTCACTGGAGACCGGCGTACGGCGCACATGCATGGAGGACGTGACGTGGCGAACGACGCCAGCACCGTTTTCGACCTAGTGATCCTCGGCGGTGGTAGTGGCGGTTACGCCGCGGCCCTGCGCGGGGCTCAGCTGGGGCTTGACGTCGCCCTGATCGAGAAGGACAAGGTCGGCGGTACCTGCCTGCACCGGGGATGCATCCCCACCAAGGCCCTGCTGCACGCGGGCGAGATCGCCGACCAGGCCCGCGAGAGCGAGCAGTTCGGCGTGAAGACCACCTTCGAGGGCATCGACATCGCCGGGGTGCACAAGTACAAGGACGGCGTGGTCGCCGGCCTGTACAAGGGCCTCCAGGGGCTCGTCGCCTCCCGGAAGGTCCACTACATCGAGGGCGAGGGCCGGCTGTCGTCGCCGACCTCCGTCGACGTCAACGGCCAGCGCATCCAAGGCCGCCACGTGCTCCTCGCGACCGGCTCCGTGCCGAAGTCGCTGCCGGGCCTGGAGATCGACGGCAACCGCATCATCTCCTCGGACCACGCCCTCGTCCTGGACCGCGTACCGAAGTCCGCGATCATCCTGGGCGGCGGTGTCATCGGGGTCGAGTTCGCCTCCGCGTGGAAGTCCTTCGGGTCTGAGATCACGATCATCGAGGGGCTCAAGCACCTCGCCCCGCTCGAGGACGAGAACTCCTCCAAGCTGCTCGAGCGCGCGTTCCGCAAGCGCGGCATCAAGTTCAACCTGGGCACCTTCTTCCAGAAGGCCGAGTACACCCAGGACGGCGTCAAGGTCACCCTCGCCGACGGCAAGGAGTTCGAGGCCGAGGTGCTGCTGGTGGCCGTCGGCCGCGGGCCCGTCTCCGCCGGTCTCGGCTACGAGGAGCAGGGCGTCGCGATGGACCGCGGCTACGTCCTGGTCGACGAGTACATGCGCACCAACGTCCCGACCATCTCCGCCGTCGGAGACCTGGTCCCCACGCTCCAGCTCGCGCACGTCGGCTTCGCCGAGGGCATCCTGGTCGCGGAGCGTCTGGCCGGTCTCAAGACCGTTCCGATCGACTACGACGGCGTCCCGCGGGTGACCTACTGCCACCCCGAGGTCGCCTCCGTGGGCATCACCGAGGCCAAGGCCAAGGAGATCTACGGCGCGGACAAGGTCGTCGCTCTGAAGTACAACCTCGCGGGCAACGGCAAGAGCAAGATCCTCAACACCGCGGGCGAGATCAAGCTCGTCCAGGTGAAGGACGGTGCCGTGGTCGGCGTCCACATGGTCGGCGACCGCATGGGCGAGCAGGTCGGCGAGGCCCAGCTGATCTACAACTGGGAGGCGCTGCCGGCCGAGGTCGCCCAGCTCATCCACGCCCACCCGACGCAGAGCGAGGCGCTCGGCGAGGCGCACCTGGCCCTTGCGGGCAAGCCGCTGCACGCACACGACTGATCCCTCGGTCGACGAAGCGACGATCACAGACTTCCGCAATTCGTAAGGAGCAACCGAAACCATGGCGGTTTCCGTAACCCTTCCGGCGCTCGGCGAGAGCGTCACCGAGGGCACCGTCACCCGCTGGCTGAAGGCCGAGGGTGAGCGTGTAGAGGCCGACGAGCCG
Organism: Streptomyces sp. SAI-127; assembly: GCF_029894425.1. NCBI lineage: Bacteria > Bacillati > Actinomycetota > Actinomycetes > Kitasatosporales > Streptomycetaceae > Streptomyces > Streptomyces sp. SAI-127. Next base: position 7,550,831 of record NZ_JARXYJ010000001.1, on the reverse strand, counting down.
CTGCTCGAGGTGTCGACCGACAAGGTCGACACCGAGATCCCCTCCCCCGCCGCGGGCATCCTGGCCTCCATCAAGGTCGCCGAGGACGAGACGGTCGAGGTCGGCGCCGAGCTGGCCGTGATCGACGACGGCACCGGCGCCCCCGCCGCTGCCCCGGCACCGGCCGCCGAGCCGGTCGCCGAGCCCGCCCCGGAGCCGGCTCAGGCCGCTCCGTCCACCGAGCAGGCCGCCCCCGCGCCCGCTCCCACCGCCGAGGCCGCTTCCGGCGGCGGCTCCGCCGAGGGCACGGACGTCGTCCTGCCCGCGCTGGGCGAGTCCGTCACCGAGGGCACCGTCACCCGGTGGCTGAAGGAGGTCGGCGAGGAGGTCGCGGAGGACGAGCCCCTGCTCGAGGTCTCCACCGACAAGGTCGACACCGAGATCCCGTCGCCTGCCGCCGGTGTGCTGCTGGAGATCGTGGTCGGCGAGGACGAGACGGCCGAGGTCGGCGCGAAGCTCGCCGTCATCGGCGCCCCGGGTGCGGCTCCGGCCGCTGCCCCGGCCCCCGCCGCTCCGGCCCCGGCCGCCGAGGCCCCCGCCCCGGCTCCGGCGCCCGCTCCGGCCCCCGCCGCTCCGGCGCCCGCTCCGGCTCCGGCTCCGGCCCCGCAGGCGCCCTCGGCTCCGGCCCCGCAGCAGCAGACGGCTCCGGCTCCCGACCCGGCGCCCGCCGCTCCGGCTCCGGCGCCCGCCCCGGTCACCCCGGCCCCGGCTCCCGCCGCGACCTCCGGTGACGACGGCGCCTACGTGACCCCGCTGGTGCGCAAGCTCGCCGCCGAGAACGGCGTCGACCTGGCAGCCGTCAAGGGCACCGGCGTCGGCGGTCGGGTCCGCAAGCAGGACGTCATCGCCGCCGCCGAGGCCGCGAAGGCCGCCGCCGCTCCGGCTCCCGCCGCTGCCGCCCCGGCTGCCCCCGCCGCCAAGAAGGCGCCGACGCTGGAGGCCTCCCCCCTCCGTGGCCAGACCGTCAAGATGCCGCGCATCCGCAAGGTCATCGGCGACAACATGGTCAAGGCGCTGCACGAGCAGGCGCAGCTGTCCTCGGTCGTCGAGGTCGACGTCACCCGCCTGATGAAGCTGCGCGCCCGCGCCAAGGACGGGTTCGCGGCTCGTGAGGGCGTCAAGCTCTCCCCGATGCCGTTCTTCGTCAAGGCCGCGGCCCAGGCGCTGAAGGCGCACGCGCCCGTCAACGCCCGGATCAACGTGGACGAGGGCACGATCACCTACTTCGACACCGAGAACATCGGTATCGCGGTGGACTCCGAGAAGGGCCTGATGACCCCGGTCATCAAGCACGCGGGCGACCTCAACATCGCCGGCATCGCCAAGGCCACGGCGGAGCTCGCGGGCAAGGTCCGCGCGAACAAGATCACGCCCGACGAGCTGTCCGGCGCGACCTTCACCATCTCCAACACCGGTTCGCGCGGTGCGCTCTTCGACACGATCATCGTGCCGCCGGGCCAGGTCGCGATCCTCGGTATCGGTGCCACGGTCAAGCGTCCGGCGGTCATCGAGACCGAGGAGGGCACGGTCATCGGCGTCCGCGACATGACCTACCTGACCCTCTCCTACGACCACCGTCTGGTGGACGGCGCCGACGCGGCCCGTTACCTGACCGCGGTCAAGGCGATCCTTGAGGCGGGCGAGTTCGAGGTCGAGCTCGGCCTGTAAGCCTCAGTAGTGCCTGTACGGTGCCCCGTCCGGAGCTCTCCGGACGGGGCACCGTCGTCTCACCGGGGCGTCAGCGTCCTGTCCGACCAGCCCCACAGTTCCTCCACCCACACGTTGGGGACGGAGAGCTTGGGTGCGGGCGTGAGCCGCTTCGTCCGGTACGCCTTCAGGACGTCGTAGGTGGCGTCCAGGCAGTCCCGCGAGGTGAGCTTCCCGGTCTTCGGGTCGACCCCGACGAGGAAGCCGCGGGCCTCGACCTCGCTGATCATGGCCCGGGCGTTGTTCACGTCGTGGGTCGAGGACCTGGTGCAGCGGTAGCGGCTGTAGGGATGTTCGGAGGTGCCCGGATAGTGGGCGTCGGTGCTCATCTCGCTGAGCATGCGGTCGTACGATCCCTCCGCGTGCCAGGCCCCGATGTCGCCGCCCGGCGGGGTGTAGAGCTTGGCGCTGGGGTTCTCGACGGCGCCGTAGACCCAGCGTCCGGTGCCCGGGAGCTTGAAGCCCCAGCCGACGTGCCCGAACTTCTGCGCCCCGTCGGGCTTGACGAAGACGCAGGCGGCGCCGCCGCCCCGGACCGCACCCGCCATGTTGGTGATCGTTTCGGTCGCTTCGGTACTGCTCGGCGTCACGTCGGCCGTCGCCCGTGTGGCCGACTGACCGCAGCCCGTCACGGCGACGATCGCACCGATCACGGCCGCGAACGCCAGTCCGCGCTGTCCCCCGATGTTCATGCCGTCCCCCTGTGGTGCGAGGGGGCGCCCCGCGCGGGAACCCCTGACGAACGCGACACTTCTCAGAGCCGTGGGGTTCCGTGTCTTGACAGAAGTCGTGCGGCTGGGAGCGTGTAAGCCTCGTCTCACCTGCATGAAAGCGCCCCCGTGCGCCCCTCCCGGACGGGCACTCGGCCTTATTGTCTAAACGTCAAACGCCCTTAAGGAGCTCTCATGACCGCGCCCGTCGTCCACTCGCTGCGCGAACAGATCCGCGAGCACATCGTGGAGGGGATCGTCAGCGGGCGCTGGCAGCCGGGCGAGCGGATCGTGGAGCGCCGTATCGCGACCGAGCTGGAGGTCAGCCAGACGCCGGTGCGGGAGGCGCTGCGCGAGCTGGAGTCGCTGCGGCTGATCGAGTCCGCGCCGAACAAGGGCGTACGGGTGCGGAATCTGACGGCGGCCGACCTGGAGGAGAGCTACCCCGTGCGGGCCGGTCTGGAGGCCATCGCGGCGGAGCTGGCGGCGGAGCGGCTGGCGCAGGACTGCTCGGCCCTGGAACCGCATGTCGCCGCGCTCTACGACGCCGACCGCGACTCGGACGGCACCGGGCAGGTGCGGCACACGGTGGGTTTCCACCGCGAGCTGGTGCGGGCGGCCGGCAACTCGGTGCTGCTGCACACCTGGGAGGGCCTGGGCATCGAGGTCTTCACCGCTCTGTCGATCCGCTGGCTGGGGACGGTCCAGCAGTCGTACGCGGAGGAGCACGAGGAGCTGGTGGCGGCGTTCAAGCGCCGGGACCCGCGGATCCCGGAGATCGTGAAGGCGCATGTCCTGGGGTGCGCGCCGAGGGCCTGACGCAGCCGAGCAGACCCGCGCTCACCTGCGGAAACCCTTCGAAAACAAGGCACCCGGTGTCTCCGTCGAAGGCACCCCGTGCCTACTTTCTCGTCATCGAGAAGTTTTGCCTCTCAACCCTTTGATCGATCATCGATCAGCGAGTTAGAGTCCTCGACGGGCCCTTACCGGGGCCCTCCGCCCTGTCCTGCCAAAGACAAAGGGCACCCCCGAAACCCTGCCTGATTGAGGGAACCCCCTTCGACTGAGGAAGGCGGCGACATGACCGACCCCATCGCCATCCAGCCGAGCGAGCTCGACCAGCTCCCCGACCGGGACCCGGAGGAGACCGCCGAATGGCAGGCCTCGCTGGACGCGGTCGCCAAGGCGGCCGGCCCGCACCGAGCCGCGTACCTGATGCGTCGCACGCTGGAGAGGGCGGAGGGCAACGGCATCGCGCTGCCGAAGCTCCTCGAGACCGACTACGTCAACACCATCCCCACCGCCGCCGAGCCGTCCGCGCCCGGTGACGAGGAGATGGAGCGGAAGATCACCGGGTGGAACCGCTGGAACGCGGCCGCCATGGTCACCCGCGGCTCCAAATACGGCGTCGGCGGCCACATCGCCACCTTCGCCTCCGCGGCCTGGCTCTACGAGACCGGCTTCAACCACTTCTTCAAGGGCAAGGAGGCCGACGGGTCCGGCGACCAGCTCTACATCCAGGGCCACGCCTCCCCCGGCATCTACGCCCGCGCCTTCCTCGACGGCCGGCTGGACGAGCAGCAGCTCGACAACTTCCGCCGCGAGTCGGGCGGCAACGGCCTCCCGTCGTACCCGCACCCCCGTCGCCTGCCCTGGCTGTGGGAGTTCCCGACGGTGTCGATGGGCCTCGGCCCGCTCTCCGCGATCTACCAGGCGCGCTTCAACCGCTACCTGACGGCCCGCGGCATCAAGGACGTCTCGGACTCCCACGTCTGGGCCTTCCTCGGCGACGGCGAGATGGACGAGCCGGAGTCCACGGCGGCACTCGCACTCGCGAGCCGCGAGGGCCTCGACAACCTCACCTTCGTCATCAACTGCAACCTGCAGCGCCTCGACGGCCCGGTCCGCGCGAACTTCAAGATCGTGCAGGAGCTGGAGGCCCAGTTCCGCGGCGCCGGCTGGAACGTCATCAAGTCGCTGTGGGGCAACGCCTGGGACGAGCTGTTCCGGCTCGACACCACGGGCGCGCTGGTACGACGGCTCCGCGAGGTACCCGACGCGCAGGTGCAGACGTACCAGACGCGCGACGCCGCCTACATCCGCCAGGACTTCTTCGGCAAGGACCCGGCTCTCGTCGAGATGGCGAAGCTGCTGTCCGACGACAAGATCCTCGAGTGTTTCCACCTCTCCCGCGGTGGCCACGAGGCGCGCAAGGTGTACGCCGCCTACAAGGCCGCCGTCGAGTTCAAGGGCGCGCCGACGGTCATCCTGGCCCAGACGGTCAAGGGCCACACCCTCGGCGAGGGCTTCGCGTCGAAGAACGCCAACCACCAGATGAAGAAGCTGACGGTGGACGAGTTCAAGACCATGCGTGACCTGCTTGAACTGCCCATCAAGGACAGTGACTTCGTCGACGGCGTGGTCCCCTACGGCCACCCGGGCGCCGACTCCCCCGAGGTCCGCTACCTCCAGGAGCGCCGCGCCGCCCTCGGCGGTCCGGCCCCGGCCCGCCGTGTGCACCCGGTGGCCCCGCTGCCGGCCCCCGCCGAGAAGGCCTTCGCCTCCTTCGACAAGGGCTCCGGCTCGCAGAACGTGGCCACCACCATGGCCTTCGTCCGCCTGATCAAGGACCTGGTCCGCGACAAGGAGACCGGCAGGCGCTGGGTGCCGATCGTCCCCGACGAGGCGCGCACCTTCGGTATGGAGTCGCTGTTCCCGTCGCTCGGGATCTACTCCCCCAAGGGCCAGACGTACGAGCCGGTCGACCGCGACCAGCTGATGTACTACAAGGAGGCCCAGAACGGCCAGATCCTCAACGAGGGGATCACCGAGGCCGGTTCGATGGCCGACTTCATCGCCGCGTCCACCGCGTACGCGACGCACGGCGAGGCGATGATCCCGTTCTACATCTTCTACTCGATGTTCGGCTGGCAGCGCACGGCCGACCAGATGTGGCAGCTCGGCGACCAGCTGGGCCGCGGCTTCCTCGTCGGCGCCACGGCGGGCCGTACCACCCTGACGGGCGAGGGCCTGCAGCACGCGGACGGTCACTCGCCGGTGATCGCGGCGACGAACCCGGCGGCGTTGACGTACGACCCGGCGTTCGCGTACGAGGTCGCCACGATCGTGCGCGACGGCATCCGCCGTATGTACGGCGAGGCGGCGCCCGGCGAGGACCCGAACGTCTTCTACTACCTGACGGTCTACAACGAGCCGCTTCCGCAGCCCGCCAAGCCGTCCGGTACGGGCATCGACGAGGGCATCGTCAAGGGCCTCTACCGCTTCAACACGGCGGAGTCCGCGGGCCTTTCCCCGGCCGCCAACGCCCCCCGCATCCAGCTGCTGGGCTCCGGCACGGCGATCCACTGGGTGCTGAAGGCGCAGCGGATGCTGGCCGAGGAGTGGGGCGTGGCGGCCGACGTGTGGTCCGCGACGTCCTGGACGGAACTCCGCCGGGATGCGCTGGAGGCCGACGCCGGTCTGCTGCGCGGCGAAGAGCGGGTCCCGTACGTCCGTCAGGCGCTGCACGGTGCCGAGGGCCCGGTCCTCGCGGTCTCCGACTACATGCGCCAGGTCCCGGACCAGATCGCGCAGTGGGTCGAGCAGGACTGGTCCTCGCTCGGCGCGGACGGCTTCGGCCTCTCCGACACCCGCGAGGGCGCCCGCCGCCACTTCGGCGTCGACGCGGAGTCCGTCGTGGTCGCGGCCCTGGCTCAGCTCGCCCGGCGCGGTGAGGTGAAGGCGACGGCCGTGAAGGAAGCGCGGGAGAAGTACGGGCTGTAGGGGCCCGGGCTTCGATGAAGGGGTACGGCGGCCGCCGTACCCCTTCGCTGTCAGTGGCCCCCGGCATCATGAACCCATGCGTGCTGCCCGGCTCATCAAGATGGTGCTGTTGCTCCAGTCCCGTACCTCCATGACCGCCGCCGAGCTGGCACGGGAGCTGGAGGTGTCGGAGCGGACGGTGACGCGGGATGCGCAGGCGTTGTCGGAGGCCGGGGTTCCGGTGTACGCGGACCGGGGCAGGGCGGGCGGGTACCGCCTCATCGGCGGCTATCGCACCCGTCTCACCGGCCTGGCCCGCGGCGAGGCGGAGGCGCTGTTCCTGTCCGGTGTGCCGGGGGCGCTGCGCGAGATGGGGCTGGATGACGCCGCCTCCGCCGCCCGGCTGAAGGTGTCCGCCGCGCTGCTCCCCTCCCTCAGCGACGCCTCCCGTACGGCCGCTCAGCGGTTCCATCTCGACGCGCCCAACTGGTTCACCGAGCCGAAGTCCCCCGAGTTGCTGCCCGCCGTCGCCGACGCCGTGTGGGACGACAGACGGGTCACCGCGCGCTATCGCGGCCGCGAGCGCGAGGTGCAGCGGGAGATGGAGCCGTACGGGCTCGTGCTCAAGGCGGGCGTCTGGTACCTGTGCGCGCGGATCCCGGAGAACGGCTCCTTCCGGGTGTACCGCATCGACCGGTTCCTGGCGGTGACGGCCGCCGGGGAAGGGTTCGAGCGCGACGAGGAGTTCGACCTGCCCAAGTTCTGGGAGGAGCGCGCCGAACAGTTCGCGCGCTCGATCCTGCGGGCCGAGGTCGTCGTACGGCTGTCCGCAGCAGGGGCGCGCAGACTGCCGTACGCCGTCGATCCCGCCGGTCCCGCCCGGGAGGCACTGGCGGCCGCCGGGCCGCCGGACGATGGCGGTTGGGTGACGGTGACCCTCCCGGTGGAGTCCGAGGAGGTCGCCCACGCGCAGCTCGCGTCGCTGGGGCCGGAGGCCGAGGTGCTGGCCCCGGAGAGCCTGCGGGCGCGGTTCGCGCGGGACGCCGTACGTCTGGCGGGGCTGTACGGGAGCAACGGGACGCTGTTCGGGACATAACAATCCGCCGCACTCCACGTGCGCCCCACCCTTCCAGGCCCGATGCTGGACCCGTGATGGACGAGACGGAGTTCTGGGAGCTGGTGGACGCCACCCGCGAGGCCGCCGAGGGAGACCCCGAGGAGCAGGCCGACCTGCTCGTGGACCGACTCCTGGCGCTGGACCCGGACATGGTCCTCGACTTCGCCCGTCACTTCGAGGCCCGCTTCAACCGTGCGTACACCTGGGACCTGTGGGGCGCCGCCTGGATCCTGCTGGACGGGGTGAGCGACGACGCCTTCGACTCCTTCCGGTGCTGGCTGATCGGCCAGGGGCGTGAGGTGTACGAGGGGGGCGTGCACGATCCCGACTCGCTCGCCGACCTGCTGGCCGACTTCGACGAGGAGATCGACGGCGACGGCGAGGAACTGGGCTACGCGGCTGACGAGGCCTATGAGCAGCTCACCGGTGCCGTCGCTCCCGACCTGGGTATCCCGCCCGCGGCCTCCGAGCCGCTCGGCGCGCCGGTCGACCTGGAGAGCGACCGGGTACTGGCGGAGCGGTATCCCAAGCTGTGGGAGCGGTTCAGGGGCTGAGTCCCGGTCAGGCCGCTCGCGCTGTGTTCAGGCCTCCGTCGTGGCCCTGCGCCGGGTCGTGTCCGTCGGGATGTACGCCTGCGTCTGGTCGGCCTTCACCGCGTGGTGCATCGGGGCCGCGTTGGCCTGGTCGAGCGCGGACGCGGTGACGGCTGCCGGGCCGAGGATCACGGCCGCGACGGCGCAGACGACCGCCCAGGGTCCGCGGGCGGTCCGGGTCCATCCGCCGGCCTTCTCCATGGTGTTCGTGTGACTGCTGTTCATTTCTTCCCCACCTCCAGTCAGTGCGTGTGCATGACGATAGGGCGACTGTTTCGGAGTGGTCCTTGAGTCGCCTACGAGAAACCTGTGAGGGCTCGGCCTCTTGACCCCTGCCGTGACTCCCGGCTTACCGTGGCCGCCCCGAACAGGAGCACCCCGCCCATGACCAGCCCGTATGTGCGCGAGATCACGCGCGAGGAACATCTCGCCCACCTGCGGCTGCACCCCGACGCGAGCCATCTCCAGATCCCCGAGTGGGCCGACGTGAAGCCCGACTGGCTGGCGGAGAGCGTCGGCTGGTTCGAGGGCGAGGCGACGGTCGCGACGGCACTCGTCCTGTACCGGCCGCTGCCCGGCACCCGGCGCTGCCTCGCCTACCTCCCCGACGGGCCCGCGATCGACTGGCGCGGCCCGCGCCCGGAGCGCCTGCTGGATCCGCTGGTCGCCCACCTGGAGAAGCGCGGGGCGTTCTCGGTGCGGATCGGGCCACCCGTGGTCGTTCGGCACTGGGACGCCGGGACTGTGACGGCGGGCATCGCCGACCCCGACGTACGCCATGTGCGCGAGTTGCCGGCGGCCGGCGTCGACGGGTTCGCGCTGGACGCCGCGGAGCGGCTGCGCGGGCTGGGGTGGCGACGGTGCGCGCAGGACGAGGACAGCGGGTTCGGGCTCGGGCAGCCGCGCTACGGCTGTCACATACCGCTCGCGGGCCGCTCGGTGGACGAGCTGCGCGAAGCCCTCGCACCGCACTTCGAGCAGTCCCTGCGCACGGCCGAGTCGGCGGGTGTCCGGGTCTCCTGGGGGACGGCCGCCGATCTGCCCGACTTCTATCGCCTCTATGCCGCGACCGCCGCCCACGACGGCTTCCGGGCCCGCCCGCCGGTCTACTTCCGGCGCATGTGGGAGGCCATGAACGCCGAGGACTCCGACCGGCTGCGGCTGTATCTCGCCGAGTACGACGGGGAGGTGCTCTCCGCCGCGCTGATGATCAACGTCGGTTCCCGTGTCTGGCACTCCTACGCCGCGTCCGGTCGCCGGGGGCGGGAACTGCGGCCCAGCAGCGCGCTGTTGTGGCGGATGCTGTGCGATGCGCGGGCGGCCGGGGCCGAGACGTACGACCTGCGTTCCGTGAACCCCTCCCTCGGGGATGACCGTCTGCTGGGCCGGCTCCGCTTCAAGACGGGGGCGGGCGGCCGGGTCGTGGAGTACCTCGGCGAGTGGGAACGGCCGGTGGGGCTCCAGGGCAGGGTGTTGCAGCGGGCCTTGGGGGTGTATCTCGGCCGCAGGTGACCCGTGGGACTGGGCGGGTCAGGTCCGGCCCTGGAGGCGGGCCGCCGTCTCCCTGATCTCCGGCAGCCGTGCCCTGAGGGCGGCGCCGGGACAGGTCGTCATGTAGCCGTCGCCGTGGGCGGCGAGGGCGGGCAGCTTCGCGGTGGTGCCGGCGGTGTAGCGGCTGAGGCTGTTGCTGGAGGTGAGACGGACGGTTTTGCGCGGGTCGATGCCGGTGAGGCCGAGCTTCCAGGCGGCCAGTGCGGCGATCGCGTCGGTCATGGCCCGCGGCACGGGTGCGCCTGCGGTGAAGGTACCGATGGCGGCGATGCCCGCCGTGCGGTGGTTGAAGCCCTGGGTGTGGGCGCCGGTGACGGGTCGGTCGACGCCGCCCGCGCGGCCCTCGTAGATGGTGCCGCAGCGGTCGACGAGGAAGTTGTAGCCGATGTCGTCCCAGTCCCGGGCGCCGGTCTGGCCGGCGGCGAGGTAGCGGATGATGCGGGGTGCGTCGGCGCAGTCGTAGCCGTTGGGCGAGTCGGTGTGGTGCACGAAGACCGCGAGCACCTTGTCGTCGTAGTGCGGGGGCGGTGGCGTGCGGGCGGCGGAGTTCGCCTCACCGGTGCCGGCGGCCCACACCGACCGCGACACGATGTGCGGCCTGGCCGCCCCGTGCGCCACGAGCCCGTCCCGGGCCACTTCGGCAGCCCTGCCGGGCCCGGCGTCGACCGCACGCTCGACACCGCTGACACACAGCACCAGCCCGAGGACGGCACCGAGCCCGGGAACACACCCGAGCAACACCCGCACGGCGGCGGGAACCACCGGCGCCGACCGAACAGGAGCCGCGCGACGGCCGACGGCCACGGGAGTGGCGGGGGCCGCTGGCCGGGCGGAGGTTGCTGGCCTTGAGGGGGCCGCCGGCCGGGCGGGGGCGGCTGGCCGGGCGGGGGCAGCTGGCCGGGCGGGGGCAGCTGGCCGGGCGGGGGCAGCTGCGTCGGCGGGATGCGCAGGTCGGACGGGAGTCGCGGCACGGACGGGGGTGACGGGCCCGGCGGGGGTCGCCGAACGTACGGGGGTCGCGGGCCCGGTGGGGGTCGTCGGCCGAACGGGAGTTGCGGGCCCGGTAGGGGGCGTCGGCCGAACCGGAGTTGCGGGCCCGGTAGGAGGCGTCGGCCGAACCGGAGTTGCGGGCCCGGTAGGAGGCGTCGGCCGAACCGGAGTTGCGGGCCCGGTAGGAGGCGTCGGCCGAACCGGAGTTGCGGGCCCTGTAGGGGGCGTCGGCCGAACGGAAGCGGCGGTCCCTGCGGAGACAGCAGACCCGTCGGCGGCCTCCGCCCCGGCGGGGCCAGCCGGCCCAACCGAAGCCGCAGGCCCGCCGACGGCCGTCGGACGTGAGGGGACCGGGGGCCCGGCAGACGCCGCAGGCCTGTCAGGAGGCGACGGACGTGAGGGGACGGTAGGCCCGCCAGACGCCTCCACTCCGGCAGGGACCGTATTACCGGCAGACGCCGTCGAGCGGACAGGACCGGGGGGCCCAGCGGAGGCCGAAGGCCCGGCAGATGCCTCCGCCCCGGCAGGAGCCGCAGGCGACCTGGCAGGAGCCTCAGGCCCAGCGGAAGCCGTTGGGCTGGCGGGATCGGCGGGCGCCGCATGAGCCCCCGCCCCGGCAGCGGCCACAGACCCGGCAGACGCCGTCGGGGCGACCGGAGCCGTGAACCCGGCCGACGCCTCCACCCCGGCAGAAGCCGCAGGCGACGTGTCAGGGCCCTCAGGCCCGGCAGAAGCCCCCGCCCCAGCAGCGGACACAGAACCGACAGACGCCGTCGGGGCGGCAGGAGTGGTGGGGCTGGTCGGCGCCGCAGGGGCGCCGCCAGACACTTCCGTCCCGGCAGGCGCCCCTTCCCCGGCGGCTGTCGCCGAGGGGCGTTTGTGGGGCAGGCGGTTTTGGAGTGCGAGGCCCAGTCGGCTCGCGTCGCGTATTCGGGCCGCGAGTGCTGTCCGGCTCGCGTCACGTATTCGAGCCGTTCGCCGTCCTCGCATCCCCCGCGCTCTTCGGACACGCATGGTTCCACTGTCGGCCGGATCCGCTCCGCCCGCGATGTGTGCTGTGCCACCCGGTGGAACCATCGTCCTGGTCCGCAACGTTTTTCCAGGTGCACGCACGCGTACCGCCGGGAACCGGCCACGCGTGCGCGTAGCTGATCACTGGACGCCTCGCCTGCGTACTGAAGGTTCCGAGAGAGAAGGGCGGCTCCGTGGACGTGCTCGACATCCTGCTGTTGCTGGTGATCGCCGCCTATGCGGCCTCCGGCTACCGGCGCGGCCTGGTGGCCGGCTGCGTCTCGCTCGCCGGGTTCGTCGGCGGCGCGGTCGTGGGCGTGTGGGTGCTGCCGTGGATGATGGACCTGGTGGCACCGGGGAGCACGGCCGCGACGGTGACCGCGGTGCTGACCGTGCTGGTTCCGGCCGCGGTGGGGCACGAGCTGGCGGGACGGCTGGCGCTCAGGCTGCGCCGGGAGCTGGACCAGGGTCCGCTGAGAGTCGCGGACGGCGTCGGCGGGGCCGTCGCCAACTCCGTGGCCGTGCTCATCGTGGCCTGGGTCGCCGCAAGCGTGCTCGGCGCGTCCTCGTCCCCGCTGGTCACCACCGCCATCCGGGACTCCGCGCTGCTCGGCGCCGTCCAGGACTCCATGCCGGAGACCACGCCGTCCTGGTTCTCCCGGGCCACCTCCGCCCTGACCGAGGCAGGCTTCCCGCAGGTCTTCAACCCGTTCGAGAACGAGTCGACGGCCGAGGTCGCCAAACCCACCGGCGACAGCGTCACGGCCGCCGCCACCAACGCGGCCAAGCTCAGCACCGTCAAGATCGAGGGCGCCTCCGGCACCCAGGGCCGCGAGGGCAGCGGCTTCGTGTACGCCCCGCAGCACGTGATGACCAACGCCCACGTGGTGGCCGGCATCGACGAGCCGAGCGTCCGGGTCGGCGGGGTGGGACAGTCGTACCAGGCACGGGTGGTGCTGTTCGATCCGAACCGGGACGTGGCCGTGCTGTACGTCCCGGATCTCCGGGCGCCGGTGCTGCGCTTCGACGACAGTGCCTCGCGGGGCGACTCCGCGGTGGTCGCGGGCTATCCGCAGGACGGTGACCTGAACCTCCAGGCGGCCACGGTGGCCAACCGGGTGAAGGCGACCGGCCAGAACATCTACAGCGACGCCACCGTCACTCGCGAGATCTACTCGATCCGCTCGACCGTCCGCCCCGGCAACTCCGGCGGCCCGCTGCTGACCGCCTCGGGCCAGGTCTACGGCGTGGTCTTCGCCCGCTCCACCTCCGACAACGAGACGGGTTACGTCCTGACGGCCGACGAGGTCGCCGGAGACGCAGAGAAGGCGGCGGACGCCACGTCGCCGGTGGACACGGGCGAGCTGGTCACGTCGTGACGCGGCGGTCTCCCGGATGATGGGGCCACGTCCCGCATGGCACCGGTCCCGCACCGGTCCCGCATGGCACCCGGAGGCTCCCGTGCCCGTGTTCTTCCTGATCTCGCTGTTCGTGGCGGGGGTCGCGCTCTGCCTGGTGGTGCGCAGGCGGCGTACGACCGCCGCGGCCGACCAGGTCCTCAGAGACGGCGCCCCATGAGCACGTCGTCGACGTACTCCCCCGCCAGCAGGAACTCCTCGGGCAGCACTCCCTCGACCGCGAAGCCCTCGGACTCGTAGAGCCCCCGGGCGGGCGTGTTGTGCCCGAGGACGCGCAGGGTGAGGCGGCGGGCGCCCCGGCGGCGGGCCTCGTCCGTGACCGCGCGGATCAGGGCGCGGCCGACGCCCCGGCCCCGGGCCTCCTCGCTGACGGCCAAGCCCTGGATCTGGCGTACGTGGGCGTTCGCTTCGATCGGAGTCGGGAAACCGAGAAGGACGTACCCCAGGATGCGGCGGTCGGCCTCGGCGACCAGGCAGTCGTCGGGAAGGTGGTGCTCGCCGAAGAACGGCCGGTAGGGAGGCTGCTGCTGCGGCGTGACCGCGTGCAGGGGCGACCAGGTCGCGCGGTCGAGGCGGGCCAGCTCCTCTTCGTCGTCAGGGAGGGCGAGGCGTATGGACAGCTGGGACATGACCGCCACCCTACGGCCGGGGTACCGGAACCAGACATCGCTCTTACGCACCCACCAGGCAGGATGAGGTCATGCAACTTTCAAGAATCGCGGTGGCCGGAGCGTCCGGGCTGATCGGCTCGGCCCTGACGCGGTCCCTGGCCGCGGACGGGCACGAGGTGGTGCGGCTGGTGCGCCGGGAGCCCCGGGACGGGACCGAGGTCCGGTGGGACCCCGAGGCCGGGCGGGTCGACACGGCCGGGCTCGCCGGGTGCGACGCCGTGGTCAACCTCGCCGGGGCGGGCGTCGGTTCGCGGCGCTGGACGGACGCGTACAAGAAGCAGATCCACGACAGCCGGGTCAACGGCACGACCGCCCTCGCCAAGGCCGTCGCCTCGCTGGACAAGCCGCCGCGGGTCTTCGTGAACGGCAGCGCGATGGGGTACTACGGCGAGACCGGCGACCGGATCGTCGACGAGGACTCCCCCGCAGGACAGGGCTTCCTGCCCGAGCTGTGCGTGGAGTGGGAGGGGGCGGCCGCACCCGCGCAACAGGCGGGCGTGCGGACCGCGTTCACCCGCACCGGGCTCGTGGTGGGCCGCGGCGGCGGGGCCTGGGGCAAGCTGTTCCCGCTGTTCCAGGCGGGACTCGGCGGGCGGATGGGCGACGGGCGGCAGTACTGGTCGTTCATCGCGCTGCACGACGAGGTGGCCGCGATCCGCCATCTCCTGGAGACCGACGGGCTGTCCGGACCCTTCAACCTCACCGCCCCGCAGCCCCTGACGAACCGTGAGATCACCGAGGCCATGGGCCGCGTGCTGCACCGGCCGACCCTCTTCAGCGTCCCCGCGCCGGTACTGCGGGCCGCGCTCGGCGAGATGGCCGGGGACGTGCTGGGCAGCGCACGCGTGCGGCCGACGCGGCTGCTGGAGTCGGGGTTCACGTTCGCGTTCCCGGACATCGAGGGGGCGATCAGGGCGGCGTGAGGGTTCCGGTGGCCGTCTGTGACTACATGCGACCGCTGTGCGACCGTGCCCTGTTGATGCGCGACTGTTCCTGACCGGTAACCGCCCTACCCTCGACCCGAACTCGGGTATCCCCGGAGCCTGTTGGGGGCATGACGTCTCCACCGGCCGCGCAACCTCGAGGAGGGGCACGTGCTTGAGCCCGCGTACCAGGCGGACGTCGTGATCGTGGGAGCCGGGGTCGCCGGACTCTCCGCGGCGCATCGGCTGACCAGCCAAGGAGTGACCGTCGCGGTGTTGGAGGCCGCCCCGTGTGTGGGCGGCCGGATGTCGACCGAGAAGGTCGACGGCTTCCGGCTCGACCGGATCGGACAGCTGCTGTCCACGGCGTATCCCGAACTACGGCTCGCGCCCGGGCTCGACGGGCTCGCGCTACGGCCCTTCGCGCCGGGCGTCCTGCTGCACGGCGACGGACGCCACCACCGCGTGGACGCTCCGGCGGGCGCCCGGAGCGCAAGGGGCGCACTGCATGCGGTGCGCGCCCTGGCGAGCGCCCCTCGGGGGATGCCGGGGCCGAGGCTGGTGGCCGCATCACGGAGGGCCGCATCCCGGAGGGCCGCGTTCCGGGTGCTGCCCGGTGCCGGTCAGGGGACCACGTCCAGGGCCGCCCGCGCGGCCGCGCCGCTCGGCGGTGCCGTCGACCAGGCCCGGCTCGGTGCCGCGCTCACCCGGTTCGCCACCGTGCCCGTCGAACGCCTCCTCGCCCGTCCGGAGTTGCCCGCCGGGCAGTCGCTCGCGGCCCGGGGACTGCCCGCGCGCACGATCGACGGCTTCCTGCGTCCGCTGCTCGCCGCACTGCTGTGCGACCCCGCGCTGACGACGTCCAGCCGATGCGCCGACCTCGCGCTGCGGGCCTTCGCGGGTGGGCGGCTGTGCGTGCCCGAGGGCGGTGCGGAGGCGCTTCCGGAGCTGCTCGCGCAGACGCTGCCGGCGGGAACCGTGCACACAGGGGTGCGGGTCACGTCCGTCGCGACGACGTCGGTGACCACGGCCGAGCACGGCGAGATCCGGTGCCGGGCGGTGCTGCTGGCGACGGACGCGCGGGCCGCGGCCGAGCTGCTGCCGGGGTTGCGGGTGCCGGACTTCCACCCGGTGACGGTCGTCCACCACACGACGGACGAACCGCCCCGCACGGGTTCCGCGCTGCTGCTCGACGCCGACCGGGGCGGCCCGGTGGCCCACACGGCGGTGATCAGCGAGGTCGACCCGAGCCGGGCCCCTTGCGGCCGGGCCCTGATCTCCTCGACGGTCCTGGGCGCCCCTCCTCCGGACCTGGAGACGGCCGTACGCACCCACCTGGGCCGCCTGTACGGCATGCCGACGCACCGCTGGGAGACCCTCGCGGTCCACCACACCCGGGAGGCGGTCCCGGCCATGCCCGCCCCGCACGACCTGCGCCGCCCGGTACGCCTGCTGGCCGGCCTGTACGTGTGCGGCGACCACCGCGACACCAGCACGGTCCAGGGCGCCCTGCACTCGGCCCACCGGGCAACCACAGCAATCCTGAAGGACCTGGGCGCGTCGGGCTCCATGCACCGAGCAGACCCGACTCCGACAGCTCAGGCAGCCTGACGGTTCACCCGCGCCCCGAAGGGGCGCGGGGAACTGCGCGATCAGCCACCACGCAGTCGTCACACGGCAAACGAGCTGCTGAGTTACGGCGAGACCCCTACCCGAGTGCGGCGACCTGGTCGCGATAACTCCGAACCGGCGCCGCATCCTTATAGGGCTCCAACCGCCGCTCGAAGTCCCGCACATACTCCACCGCCCGCACCGACCGCATCTCCGCGGCCTGCCCCGCCGCCTCCGCCGCCAGCGCACAGGCCTGGTCCAGTTCCCCCAGACCCAGACGCGCGGAGGCAAGGACCACCCGGCAGAACAACCGGCTCCGCGCATACGCGGGCGCACGCAACTGAAGGGAGCGCTCGGCGTGTTGCGCCGCCGCCCGGAACTGCTGCAGATCCCGGTGACAGTGCCCGAACTCGTCCGCCAGCTGCGCCTCGTCGAAGAACCGTGCCCAGTGCGGGACTTCGTCACCGGGACGGGCCGTCTCCAGGGCCCGTTCCGCGCGGACCAGTGACGCCGTGCACGCCCGCACCTCCCCCAGTACGCCGTGCCCCCGCGCCTCGGCCGAGTGCAGCAGAGCCTGCACGACCGGTGGAGCCGTCGTACCGACGCCCTGCTGGGCCACCCGCGCGAGCTGGATCGCCTCCCGCCCGTGCCCCAGATACACGGCCTGACGGCTCATCGTGACCAGCACATACGCCCCGTACGCCCGGTCCCCCGCCGCCTGCGCGAGCCGCAGCGCCTGCACGAAGTACCGCTGTGCGAGACCGTGCGCCGCGATGTCGTACGACGTCCAGCCCGCGAGCCGGGTCAGGTCCGCCGCCGCGGAGAACAGTCTGCGGCCGGTCGTCTCCCCGTAGGTGCCGCGCAGCATCGGCTCGCACTCGTGCTCCAGATAGCGCACCAGGGCCTGCCGGGCGTGGCCGCCGCCGTACTGGTCGTCGAGGGTGCGGAAGAGCTCGCCGACCGAACCGAGCGCGGCGATGTCGCCCCCGGTGACCTTCTGACCGGGCGCGCGCTCGGCCTGGCCGCGCTGCCGTGGCACCACCGGACGCCCCTGGGGAGGGACCCGGACCGGCTCGCCGCGGGCGACCCTGTCGTCGGGGCGGCCGATCAGCCAGTCACGGCTCGGCACGACCAGTCCGGCGGGTGTGAAGGCGATCTTGCGCAGTTCGGCGTGGCTGCCGGAGTCCTTGCGCCACAGCCCGCTGACGATGTCGACGGCCTCCTCGGGACCCGCGGCGAACTCCAGGCCGGCGTAGACGGGCGCGCAGGCGTCGAGGCCCAGGTCCTGCGCGGAGAGCCGGCGGCCGAGACGCCGGGTGAAGACCTCGGCGATGAGGGCGGGCGTGGTGCCCCGGGGCTGTTGTCCGCGCAGCCACCGGGTCACGGACGTCTTGTCGTATCTGAGATCCAGCCCGTGTTCGAGACCGAGCTGGTCCACGCGTCGGGCGAGACCCGCGTTGGAGAACCCCGCTTCTGCGATGAGCGCGGCGAGCTGTCGATTGGGAGTGCGCTGCGCGGGTCGTTCCGTCATCTGCGGTGCGGTCTCCTGCCTTTCGGGCTGTCACGTGGCCACGTGGTGCCCGGATTGCCTGTGAGCAGCCCTTATGGCCTGCGCGAACGGCGAATGTAGCGGAGAGTGAGCAGACGATCGCACACTTCGACGTTCGTTCATCCGATCGTGTGAGGATTGACCCCGAAGCTGACGCCCACGGGCCGGACGTACAGTGGCGTGGGCACCCTTCGTGCCTTACGACCTTCTAGGGAGGCGCTTGCCGTGAGTGGGTTGCGGTTCGTCCGTATGGGCTTCGGTGCGGACGCGGTCGAGTACCAGGAGGCGTGGGACGAACAGCGCCGGGTGCACGCGGCGCGGTTCGAGGACGAGATCCCCGACACCGTCCTGCTGCTCGAACACCCCCCTGTGTATACGGCGGGCCGGCGCACCGCGGACAACGAACGCCCCCTCGACGGCACCCCGGTCATCGACGTGGACCGCGGCGGCAAGATCACCTGGCACGGTCCGGGCCAGCTGGTGGGCTACCCGATCCAGAAGCTCCCGCGTCCGGTGGACGTCGTGGCGCACGTACGGCGCCTGGAGGAGGCCCTGATCCGCACGTGCGCGGAGTACGGGCTCGAGACGAGCCGGGTCGAGGGCCGCAGCGGCGTATGGGTGCTCGGCGATCCGGTCGAGCAGCGTCCGGCGATCGGCGGCCTCTCCCTGGACTTCGACCCCCGGCTCACGGACGAGGAGTTCGACCCGCGCATGAACGGCCCGGAGTACGCCCCGTCCAACGCCGGGCAGCGCCGTGAGGACCGCAAGATCGCGGCGATCGGCATCCGGGTCGCCAAGGGCGTGACGATGCACGGCTTCGCGCTGAACGTGAACCCGGACAACAAGTGGTTCGACCGGATCATCCCCTGCGGCATCCGCGACGCGGGGGTCGCCTCCCTCGCGGGCGAACTCGGCCGGGACGTGACCATCGGCGAGGTGCTCCCGGTCGTCGAGCGGCACCTGAGGGACGTACTGGAGAACGCGGAACTGAAGCCGAGAGTGATCGAGAAGACACCGGCGGCCTGAACACCGCCGCTGACTTTCAAATCAACGGGCGTACCCTGAACAACGCCGAAGAATCAATCGCTAGGGAGCCGGTCGTGTCCGCAGTCGCACCCGACGGACGCAAGATGCTGCGCCTGGAGGTCCGTAACGCCCAGACCCCCATCGAGCGCAAGCCCGAGTGGATCAAGACCCGGGCGAAAATGGGTCCCGAGTACACCGCGATGCAGAAGCTCGTGAAGAGCGAGGGCCTGCACACGGTCTGCCAGGAAGCCGGCTGTCCCAACATCTACGAGTGCTGGGAGGACCGCGAGGCGACCTTCCTCATCGGCGGCGACCAGTGCACCCGGCGTTGTGACTTCTGCCAGATCGACACCGGCAAGCCCGAGGCGCTGGACCGTGACGAGCCGCGCCGCGTCGGCGAGTCCGTGGTCACCATGGACCTGAACTACGCCACCATCACCGGCGTCGCGCGTGACGACCTGGAGGACGGCGGCGCGTGGCTGTACGCCGAGACGGTCCGGCAGATTCACGAGCAGACCGCGGGCCGTGAGGCCGGCCGCACCAAGGTCGAGCTGCTGGCCCCCGACTTCAACGCCGTGCCGGAGCTGCTCCAGCAGGTCTTCGAGTCCCGGCCCGAGGTCTTCGCGCACAACGTCGAGACGGTCCCCCGGATCTTCAAGCGCATCCGCCCCGGCTTCCGCTACGAGCGCTCCCTGAAGGTCATCACCGAGGCCCGCGACTTCGGCCTGGTGACCAAGTCCAACCTGATCCTCGGGATGGGCGAGACCCGCGAGGAGGTCAGCGAGGCGCTCCAGCAGCTGCACGACGCCGGCTGCGAGCTCGTCACCATCACCCAGTACCTGCGCCCGTCGGTGCGCCACCACCCCGTGGAACGCTGGGTCAAGCCGCAGGAGTTCGTGGAGCTGAAGGACGAGGCCGAGCAGATCGGCTTCTCCGGTGTGATGTCCGGACCCCTCGTCCGGTCCTCCTACCGGGCGGGCCGGCTCTACCAGATGGCGGTCGAGAAGCGTGGCTCCTACGTCGCTTCGCAGGCCGTCTGAGCACTGCCTGCGCACTCCCTGAGCACTGCTCCAGCCCCTTCGGAATGGCACGGAGTGCCACTCCAAACGTGTGAATCCGAGCACAAGCAACTACCGCTCGGTAGCGGCCGATTGACGCGGTCCCGGACATCCCCGCAGATAGGGGGGTCATCGGGGCCGCGTCCGTGTTTTCGGGCGGCACATCAAGGCTTCATGGGTGTTTGACCGGTCGGTCACGTCCTGGTAACACCATTCAGTGACCCTGGATGTACAGCCCGTGCACCACTCACCGAAGCCGCCACTCCCGAGGGGGACCCCCATCATGCAGGCCGCGCCGGTTCGCGCCACCGCCATCCCGTCGTTCACCGATGCACTCCGTGCCGTCGAGTCCGTGCTCATGAGCAGCGGCCAGCGGACCGCCCGCCGCAATGCCTGGACGTCCGTCCTGGAGGACCGCCGCCGCGCCAAGGACAGGGTCGAGGCGCAGCGTGTCCTGGAGCGGACGCTCACCGAGACGGTCACCGTCCGCTCCTGAATCGTCCCCTTCGACGGTGGACACTGCCGTCGTCGGCGCCTGCGGGGCCACGTAGACTTCGGGGCATGGCGAGAAGTGACAGTGCGGCGGATGCCGCGAACCCCGGGCGACTGAAGCAGATCGCCCTGACGTACAAGATGACCCGCAAGGCCGACAAGAAGATCGGCCTGGTACTCGCGGGTGTCTTCATCCTCATCCTCGGTGTCTTTCTCGCGATCGGTTTCCTGATCGGTCACCCGGTCTACCTCGGCATCCTGGGCTTCCTGCTCGCCTTCCTCGGGACGGCGGTCATCTTCGGACGCCGGGCCGAGCGGGCCGCGTTCGGGCAGATGGAGGGTCAGCCGGGCGCCGCTGCGGCCGTGCTGGACAACATCGGCCGGGGCTGGACGACGACCCCCGCGGTGGCGATGAACCGCAGTCAGGACGTGGTGCACCGGGCCGTCGGCAAGGCCGGCATCGTCCTGGTCGCCGAGGGCAACCCGAACCGGGTCAAGGGCCTGCTGGCCGCCGAGAAGAAGAAGATGAACCGTATCGTCGCGGATGTGCCGGTGCACGACATCCTCGTCGGCACGGGTGAGGGCCAGGTCCCGCTCAAGAAGGTGCGGACCACGATGCTCAAGCTGCCGCGCGTGCTGACCGGCCCCCAGGTGACGGCCACGAACGACCGCTTGCGGGCGATGGGCGACCTGATGAGCAACATGCCGTTGCCGAAGGGCCCCATGCCCAAGGGCATGAAACTCCCGAAGGGTGGGCCCAAGGCCCGCTGAATCCTCTCGTACGACGATGGGGGCGCCCGGTGTGACACCGGGCGCCCCCATCGTCGGTTCTGCAGGAGCGGGAAACGTGACCCTGTGGAGACCTGGTCAGATACGTACTTCCACGGTCTTCGCCAGCCGGTCGTGCAGGCCCCTGCCGTCGCGGTCCCAGATCAGGGCCGGGAGGGCGAGGCAGAGCAGGACCGTGCGCAGGAGGGCCCGCGCCGGGTTCACGCGACCGGTGTCGAGGGCGATCACCCGCAGGCCGAAGAGGCGCTTGCCGGGGGTGAAGCCGAGGGTGCCGACGGTGAGGACGCCCATCACGAAGAAGACCAGCAGCGCCCAGTTCGAGGTCGCCGGACCGCCGTAGCTCTGAGTGATCAACCGGGATGCAATCAGGACGCTCATCGCCCAGTCCACGGCGAGTGCGCCCAGCCGCCGTCCGGGGCGGGCGATCGAGCCCGGCCCCTCCTCCGGCAGGCCGAGCTGCTGTCCGCGGTATCCGAAGTCGACACCGGCGTCCTCGGCGGCCGCGCGGGGGCCCGAGAGCCACGATCCGATTGCATCCCTCTTGTCCACGGGTCCACCGTACTGCCAGCGTTTCGGGATACGGACAGGTGGGGCGGGGCCCACGATGTCCGGTTAACTTGTGCGAAACAAATGGGTCACGCCCGAGAAACCACCCGTCCCTAGGGTCGTGGACAGCGTGTGCCACCGCACTGGCCGCACGAACGAACTACCACCCCGGTCCAGGAACGGTCGGGAGTAGGAGGAGCTGGATGTTCCAGAACGCCGACGAGGCCAAGAAGTTCATCGCGGACGAGGACGTCAAGTTCGTCGACGTCCGCTTCTGCGACCTGCCGGGCGTCATGCAGCACTTCACGCTGCCCGTCGAGGCGTTCGACCCGGACGAGGAGCTCGCGTTCGACGGCTCGTCGATCCGTGGCTTCCAGGCCATCCACGAGTCCGACATGGCGCTGCGCGCGGACCTGTCGACCGCCCGGGTCGACTCCTTCCGCCGCGACAAGACGCTGAACATCAACTTCTTCATCCACGACCCGATCACCGGCGAGCAGTACAGCCGTGACCCGCGGAACGTGGCGAAGAAGGCCGAGGCCTACCTCGCCTCCACCGGTATCGCCGACACCGCGTACTTCGGCCCCGAGGCCGAGTTCTACGTCTTCGACAGCGTGCGCTTCGCCACCTCGTCGAACGAGTCCTTCTACCACATCGACTCCGAGGCGGGCGCCTGGAACACCGGCGCCCTCGAGGACAACCGTGGTTACAAGGTCCGCTACAAGGGCGGCTACTTCCCGGTCCCGCCGGTCGACCACTTCGCCGACCTGCGTGCCGAGATCTCCCTCGAGCTGGCCAAGTCCGGCCTGCAGGTCGAGCGCCAGCACCACGAGGTGGGCACCGCCGGCCAGGCCGAGATCAACTACAAGTTCAACACCCTGCTCGCCGCGGCCGACGACCTGCAGCTCTTCAAGTACATCGTGAAGAACGTCGCCTGGCGCAACGGCAAGACCGCGACCTTCATGCCGAAGCCGATCTTCGGTGACAACGGCTCGGGCATGCACGTCCACCAGTCGCTGTGGACGGGCGGCCAGCCGCTCTTCTACGACGAGGCCGGTTACGCGGGCCTGTCGGACACCGCCCGCTACTACATCGGCGGCATCCTCAAGCACGCCCCGTCGCTGCTCGCCTTCACCAACCCGACGGTGAACTCCTACCACCGTCTGGTCCCGGGCTTCGAGGCGCCGATCAACCTCGTCTATTCGCAGCGCAACCGCTCCGCGGCCATGCGTATCCCGATCACGGGCTCCAACCCGAAGGCCAAGCGCGTCGAGTTCCGTGCGCCCGACTCCTCCGGCAACCCGTACCTGGCCTTCTCGGCGCTGCTGCTCGCGGGCCTCGACGGCATCAAGAACAAGATCGAGCCGGCCGAGCCGATCGACAAGGACCTGTACGAGCTGGCTCCCGAGGAGCACGCGAACGTCGCCCAGGTCCCGACCTCCCTCCCGGCCGTCCTCGACCGCCTCGAGGCCGACCACGAGTTCCTCCTCCAGGGCGACGTCTTCACGCCGGACCTGATCGAGACGTGGATCGACTTCAAGCGGACGAACGAGATCGCCCCGCTCCAGCTGCGCCCGCACCCGCACGAGTTCGAGCTGTACTTCGACGTGTGATCGACGCGTAGGCCAGTCCTACGGCGGCTTTGCGGCGCCCCCGTTCCCGTTTCCCGGGACGGGGGCGCCGTCGTATCGTTTTCTGCACAGCTGTTCGACAGGAGACGACGGGGGATACGGGGATGTCAGCGCAGGACGAGGACGGCGAGCGGGAGTTCGACATCAAGTGGGCCGACGGGGCCGAGCTCAAGGAGCCCTCTGCCCGGGCCCGGATGCTCGCCGCCCGTTGGAAGGAGAACCCGCCGAAGCCACAGCCGTTCCGTGCCGACCCGGAGCCGAGGGCACCGAGCCGCTCGTCCTGGAGGTCGACGGCCATCGTCCTCGGGACCGTGGCAGTGATCATTCTGGTGCTGGGGTATGCGGGCTTCCGTCCGTTCTAGCGCGCTGAGCAGGTAAGGGGCGGACGTGCGGAGCAGTATCTGGAACGGGGCGCAGGCGGCGGTACGCCTCGCCAAGGGGGCGGTCCTGCGGGAGGCCATGTTCGACGTGGCCGACCCGGCTGTCTGGATCGCGCTGGACGAGGCGGTGCGGCACAGTGCCCGGTCCTCGGCCGACGGCACCTGGCTGCCGGCCTGGCAGCGGACCGAACAGGGGTGGACGCTGACCGACGGCCAGATCGCGCTCGGCCTGTGCCAACGGGACGGGAGGATCCGCGAGTGGGCGCTGGGGGAGGTCGCGGGGCGGCCGGAGCTGCTGCCGTTGGTCGTGATCCGGTGCGCGGACTGGGCCGAACCGGTGCGGGACCGGGCCAGGACGCGGTGGGCCGAGGCGGTCACCGTGGAGACCGCGACCGCGCTGACCCCGCTCGCCCTGCGGATCGGCATCCGGCACCGGGGTGACTTCGCCCTCGGCCTGATCGAGAAGGTGCTGCGCTCGGCGGACCGCGAGGCGCTGCTTCCGCTCCTCACCCATGCCGACCGCACCGTGCGCCGCTTCGCCCACCGGCTCGCTGTCGAGGAGGGCTTCCTCTCCCCCGCCGAGCTGGCCCGCGCCGCCGCCCGGGACGAGGACACCGTCGTCCAGGGCCTGTGCGCCGAAGCCGCGCTGGCCGCCGTGGCGGAAGGCGGCGCGGACGACGACGTACTCGAACCGCTGCTCGCCGCCCGCAATCCGCGGGCGCGGTCGGCCGGGGTGACCGCGTTGCGGCGGGCCGGGCGCGGGGAGCGGGCGGTCGGGTTTCTCGCCGACCGGGCCGGGGTGGTGCGGGCCTGTGCGCGGTATGTCGTACGGCAGTCCGGGGGTGAGCCGGTGGAGTGGTACCGGCGGCGGTGCGCCGAGGCCGGCGATGCGGCGCTGTCGGGGGGGGTGGTGAGCGGGCTCGCGGAGTGCGGCGACCGGAGTGACGCCGAGGTGCTGTGGGCGTTGACCTCGTATCCGGATCCGGTGGTCAGGGCGCGCGCCGTGGGCGGGCTGCGGGCGCTGGACGTGCTGGACGTACGGCGGCTGCGGGCGCTGCTCGACGATCCCGCGCCCGGTGTGGTGCGGGAGGCGACCCTGGCTCTGATGCCGTCCGCGCGGATGCTGGACGACGGATGGCTGCTGGAGCGGCTGGCGGTGGAGCGGCCCCGGGAGACGCGGGTCTCCGCCTTCCGGCTGCTCAACGCGTACGGCGGGCTCGTACGGCTGCGGGCCGCCGTCGCGCTGGTCGACGATCCGGACGACAAGCTGCGGCACTGGGCCCGGCAGTCCGTGCTGCGCTGGCATCCGACGGCGGGGGTGCCGCCGGGGTCGGCGGCGGTGGGTGAGCTGCTGGAACGGGCGCGTCTGTTCGACGAGTACGGGTTGAAGAGGCTGAAGTGGGAGGCCGGGCTCAAGGCCTGAGCCTTTGCTGCCCCTAGGGCTGATCGCGACCGCTTCATGGGCTGGGCCAGGTGCACACTGGACGGTGGGACGAGTGCCTGACTGCGGGGTGGTGCAGATGCGGAGTCGTTTCCGGAGCGACCGGCGGCTGACCGTGCGGATGACGGTCACCATGTTCCTGCTCGGACTGCTGTACGTGGCCTTCTTCGCCGCGTTGATCGTGTTGCTGAAGTCCTGGCTGCTGGTCGTGGCCCTGATCGCCGTGATGTTCGTGGCGCAGTTCTGGTTCTCCGACAGGATCGCGATGTTCGCGATGCGCGGGAAGGTCGTGGGGCGCGAGGAGTATCCCGAGCTGCATGCGGTGGTCGACCGGCTGTGTGCCATCGCCGACATGCCCAAGCCCGTGATCGCCGTGTCCACGATGGACATGCCCAACGCGTTCGCCACCGGCCGGAACCCGGACAACGCCGTGGTGTGTGTGACCACGGGGCTGCTGCGGCGGCTGGATCCCGCCGAGCTGGAGGGTGTGCTCGCGCACGAGCTGTCGCACGTGGCGCACAAGGACGTGGCCGTGATCACCATCGCCTCGTTCCTGGGCGTGATCGCCGGGCTCATCGTGCGGTTCGCCTTCTACAGCCAGCTGTTCGGCGGGCGGAAGGACCAGAACACCGCCGTGATCTTCGCCGCCGTGATGGGTGTCTCGGCGGCCGTGTACGCGCTCAGCTTCCTGCTGATCAGGGCACTGTCCCGGTACCGGGAGCTGGCGGCGGACCGGGCCGCGGCCCACCTCACCGGCCGGCCCTCGGCACTCGCCTCCGCGCTCACCAAGGTCTCCGGCGAGCTCGCCCGCATCCCCACCAAGGACCTGCGCACCGCCCAGGCCTTCAACGCCTTCTACTTCACCCCTGCCACCGGCAAGGAGCCCGGCATCGAGCGGATCTTCTCGACCCACCCGTCCCTGGAACAGCGGCTGGAGCAACTGGGTCGGATCTCGGCCGAGTTGGGTGAGGCGGCGACGCCCGGGAAAGGTGAGGCGGGCTGAGGATGGGGCTGCTGGACATCCTGCTCGGGCGCACGAAGCCCGTCGCGCCCGATCTCGACCAGCTCTTCGCGCTGCCGTCGGCGGCCGTCACGCTGGAGGCGGCCGCCTCCTTCACGCCGACCGGACGCGGGGCGGTGTGCTTCGCCACGGTCGAGGGGGCGGCCTTCGAGCAGACGCACCGGGAGGTCCAGGCCCTGCTGGACGCGGACGCCGACCGGGACGGCCCCCCGGTGGAACTGCGGCGGGACGACTTCGGTTACTCCTGGCTGGTCTCCGAGCGCACCCCGGACCAGCTGCCGCAGCTGGTCAACGACCTGCACGCGGTGAACAGTTCGATGGAGGTCAACGGCTTCGGGCCGCAACTGCTGTGCTCGCTCGCCGGGTTCCAGGACAGCGAGGGCCGCTCCCTCGCGCTGGTGTACCTCTACAAGCGTGGCAGCTTCTACCCCTTCGCGCCGCTCCCCGGCGAGGGACAGCGGCGCGACAACCCGCTGGAGCTGCGGGTGAAGGCCGCGCTCACGAACGATCTGCGGATCGAGCAGGACCTGAACCGCTGGTTCCCCCTGTGGGGTGCCCCCGGCCTCTGAGGCCCTGGCCCTAGCCCTTTCTCTCGCGTGCCTGCCGACGGGACTCCAGGGGGTGCTCGCGGCGGTAACGGCGGTCCCACCTGGCCTGCTTGTCACGGCGGTCGCGGTACGCCCGGTAACTGCCGGGCGTAGCCCCCGAAGCGCCGCCGGACGGGCCGCCCGGCGAGGACGCCGAGGTACCGCCCCGGCCGTACTGCATGTACACGAAGAGCAGGGCGACGGCGACAAGCCACCAGATGTGGTTCCCGAAGCCCAGGATGACCAGGACGACGGTCCCGGAAATGACGATGGTGCCCATGACGGGCCTCCGTGTGCGTGGGTGTGGTGTAGAAGAGTAGCCCCGGAGGGGCGGGGTGATGCCTGCCCTGCGCGAAGCTCTTTCCCCGCACTCTGGAGTTGACGGCATGCCCGAGTCCTTCACACAGGAACACGCCGGTGAGCGCCTGTGTGGCGTCCACGGCGGGAGCATTGACAGTCGTCCCACCGCTGTCACCGCCGTACTGCTGCACGGGGCCGGCCGCGGCAGCAAGGAGCGACTCCTGCCGCTGCTCGAGGAGTTCGTGGCGCACGGCTGCCGCGCGCTCGCCTTCGACTTCTCGGGGCACGGCGAAAGCGCGGGCGAACTCGGCGAGTTGAGTCTGCGCCGCCGATTCGAGCAGGCGGTCGCCGTGATCGACGCGCACGCCCCGGCGGACGGGCCGCTGGTGCTGGTCGGGTTCAGCATGAGCGGCCAGACGGTGGCGGACCTGACCCGCCACTACGGCAAGCGGGTGGCGGCGCTGGGACTGTGCGCGCCCGCCGTGTACGCGGCCGAGGCCTGGGAGGTGCCGTTCGGGCACGGTGACGGGAGGTTCAGCGGGATCATCCGGCGGCCGGACAGCTGGCGGCGGTCTCCGGCGCTGGAGGTGCTGCGGGCGTACGAGGGACGGGCGGTGCTCGCCGTGCCGGGCACGGACGCGGTGATCCCGCCGGAGGTGACCGAGGCCGTGCAGGAGGCGCTGGCCTCCCGGGCCCAGTTCACACGCCTCGAACTGCCGGATGCAGACCACCAGTTGGGCCTGTGGCTGCGCGATCACGCCGACGACCGGCGGGAGTTGGTGACCGCGCTGCTGACCGGGCTCGGCGACCGGGGCTGGACGGCGACCCGGGGCTGGGTCGCCAAGCAGCTCCCCGAGGGCCGTTCGGTCGTCGACTCGGGCTTTCTGTCGGGAGGTTGGAGCTCCCAGATGCGACGGCTCACCCTCGACGACGGCACCGAGCTGGTCCTGCGGTCGTTCGTGAAGCCGTTCTTCCGGCACCACGCCCCCGGTCTGCTGGGCCGCGAGGCCTCGATCCTGGCGCTGCTCGCCGACGCCGACGGTGTTCCGGCCCCCGAGCCCGTCGCCGTCGACACGACGGCCGAACACTGCGACCATCCCTCGCTGTTGATGTCCCGGCTGCCGGGGCGGGTACGCGTAGACGAAGAGGATCTCGAACGGCGCCTGGACCTGCTGGCGGCCCAACTCGTACGGATCCACCGGGTCGTTCCCGAGCAGCGGCCGCGCACCTACCAGGCGTGGACCCGGCCGGAGAAGGTGCACGGGGTGCGGGGCCGACTGTGGGAGCGGGCCGTGGACGTGATCCGCCAGGACCCGCCGCCGTACGAAGGATGCTTCCTGCACCGGGACTTCCACCCCGGGAACGTGCTGTTCACCGGGGCGGGCGACGACCTGCGGATCAGCGGGGTGGTCGACTGGGTGGAGACCTCCTGGGGACCCGCCGACCTGGACGTCGCCCACTGCTCAACAGCCCTCGCCCTGCTCCACGGCCCCGAACACGGCCTCGCCTTCCGGCAGCGGTACGAGGCCCACGGCGGATACCGGCTCGCCGACGGGCCGGACCACTTGTACTGGCGGCTCCTCGACGCGCTCGCCTACTGCCCCGACGCGGCCAAGCTCGCCGGACCGTGGCGCGAACTCGGGCGGACCGAGTTGACGCCCCGGATGCTGGGCGGGCGGCTGGAGGCGTACGTGCGGGGGCTGGTGGAGCGGTACGGGTGAGTGGCGGGCGGCCGGGGGTCACTCGCCCGGGGCCGCCGTGACGACACCTGCCGCGATGGCGGCGGACAGGACCGCGTGGTCGTTCGTGGTCCGGTCGGCGTAGGTGAGCGCGAAGTCGGCGACCGACTGGTCGAAGGTGTCAGAGGTGCCCAGGTACGCGGCGATGGCGATGCGGTCGCCGGAGCGGGCGTGGGCGCGGGCCAGGGTGGTGCCGCACAGGCGGGCGTAGGCCCTGAGGTCGGCCGGGGGCATGCCGGCGACGTCCGCGGCGCCCTTCATGTCACGCAGCCTGCGCCAGTAGTAGGCGCGCCCCTGCGGTCCGCTCATCCAGCCCAGGAAGATGTCGCTCGCCGCCTGCAGCAGCCGCTGGCCCACGACCACACGGCGGCCGGGATGGTCGTACGGGCCATGCGGCAGATACTCCTCCAGTACGGATTCCCGCGCTTCCTTGAGCTGCAGGAACAGCGGGTCGTCGACGTCCCGCCCCTCCAGCAGCACGATGAAGCAGCGCAGGCCGACGCTCCCGACGCCGACGACCTTGCGGGCCGCGTCGACGAAGCGGAAGCGGTCCAGGAGCAGCCGGCGTTCCTCGGAGAGCGTGGAGCGGTAGTCGCTGAAGATCTTGCGCAGGCTGGCCATGTCGGAGGCGCCGGCCGGCTCGAGGAGCGGCGGGTCGTGGACGATGCGGCGGCGGCCGTCGACGACCTCCGTGAGCTTGCCGAGGGCCTGGATGCTGGTGCGGCGCCGGGCCCGGGTGAGGCTGGACTCCACCTGCCGGCGGTGACGGGCGGAACGCACGAGGGGCAGCAGGCTGTCGGCGTCGGCGCTCGCGTACCAGACCTCCAGCTCGCCCATGCGGGCCAGTCGGCGCATGGCCGTGCGGTACGCGGTGACGGCCTCCCCCGCCGCCCGGTGGGCCTTGGCCTCGCCGTGTCCGTTCTCGCGGGCGGCCACGGCGACGCTCGCGGCGAGCCGTTTGACGTCCCACTCGAAGGGGCCGGGGAAGGTCTCGTCGAAGTCGTCGAGGTCGAAGAGGAGGGAGCGTTCCGGGGAGGCGTAGAGGCCGAAGTTGAGCAGGTGGGCGTCGCCGCAGAGCTGCACGGTGAGGCCGGTGTGGGGCTGGGCGGCGAGATCGGCGGCCATCACGGCGGCAGCGCCGCGCAGGAAGGCGAAGGGGGAGGCCGACATCCTGCCGTACCGGATGGGCAGCAGCTCCGGGAGCCGGTCGCGGCCCTGCCGTTCCAGTACGGCGACGGGGTCGGGGCGGTCGACGGACGGTATCCAGAGGGCGTGGGCGGAACGGGGGACGCGTTTGCGGGCGGTGCGGCCGCGCTCCGCGCGGGTGGCGGGGGTGTTCATGTGCCCTGTCTCCGGGTCACGCTCGCCTCCTGGTCGCCGGTGTCGTTCACCTCCTCATCGCAGTGAAGGGCCGGAGGGGGCAGGTGCGCATGCGGGGTACGGCGATCGGGTGACGTGTGCGTCGGGGGTGCGGTGTGTCGTCGTGTATCTGCCGCGCCATCGTGGCTGGTCGCGCAGTTCCCCGCGCCCCTATAGGGCGCGTTGTCAGTGCCCTGGGTCAGGATGGGCCGTATGGGCTTGGATGACGGAGTGCGGTACATCGGGGTCGACGAGCGGCGGGCTCGGCTGGCGTTGCGGCAGCAGCTTGCCGGGGCGGCTCGGGTGGGGAGTCCCGAGGAGGTGGCCGGGGCTCTGGTCGCGCTGCACGGGTCCGACCCGGCGACCGTGTATCTGGCGGTCGGCGCGCGGCTCGTGGATCCCTCGGGGACCGTCGCGGAGACCGAGCGGGCGTTGTACGAGGACCGGTCGTTGGTGCGGATGCACGGGATGCGGCACACCGTGTTCGCGTTCCCGACCGAGCTCACCGCCATCGTGCACGCCTCGACCGGCCTCGCGGTCGCCGCGCGGGAACGGGCCTCTCTCGTCAAGGACATGGCGAAGGCCGGGGCCCCGGACGCGACCTGGCTGAAGGAGGTCGAGGAGGCGACGCTTGCCGCGCTCGCCCGGCGCGGCGAGGCGACGGCGACGGAGCTCGCCGAGGACGAGCCGCGGCTGCGGGAGCAGTTCGTGTACGCGGCCGGGAAGAGCTACGAGGGCGTCCACTCCGTCTCGAGCCGCCTGTTGAGGGTGCTCGGCGTGGAGGGCAAGGTGGTCCGCGGCCGGCCGCTCGGCTCCTGGATCTCCACGCAGTTCCGCTGGGCGGTGGCACCCCCGCATCCCGAACTCGACGTGGCCGAGGCCCAGGCCGAGTTGCTGCGGCGCTGGCTCACCGTGTGCGGCCCCGCCACCGAGGCCGACCTGAAGTGGTGGACGGGCTGGAAGGTGACCGACGTCCGCCGCGCGCTCGCGACGATCCATGCGATCCGGGTGTCCGTGGACGAGGGGCCGGCCTACGTCGTCGACGGCGACGCCGGACCGGTCACGGGCCCCGTGGAGCCCTGGGCGGCGTTGCTGCCCGGCCTCGATCCGACGGCGATGGGCTGGCAGCAACGGGACTGGTACCTGGCGCCGTCGCTGCGGCCCGCCCTGTTCGACCGCAGCGGCAACGTGGGACCGACGGTGTGGTGGAACGGGCGGGTGGTGGGGGGTTGGGGACAGCGGCCCGACGGGGAGATCGTCTGGCGGCTGCTGGACACGGAGGGCGTGGGGAGCGAGGCCGAGGCGGCCGTCGCGGCGGAGGCGGAGCGACTGCGGGGGTGGGTGGGGGCGACGCGCGTGACACCGCGGTTCCGGGTGCCGTTGGAGAAGGAGTTGGCCGGGGGCGCCGGCTGACCGGAACGCCGGGCGCCCAGGAGGGCGCCCGGCGCCACGGCCTACCGCGAGTAGCGCATCAGCGCCCGCACCATGTGGCACGTCGTGTCCGACGGTGGGTGGACGCCGATCATCTCCGCCGTGTCCCGGATCGTCTCGTTGCGGGCCTGGTTCGGCACGTAGACGCCGGAGTCGAGCAGGGCGATCGCGAGCCGCATCGCCTTGAGGCGGCGGTTGTGGGTGACATACCACTCGCGGGGACGGCCCGGCGGCAACGGGCGCTTCTCCACGGGGGTGTACGGCAGGTCGAGCAGCACGGGGTGCTTCGCGGTGGACTGGGTCGGGAACGGCTTCGCCTTCAGTGCGGCAGCGGGCACAGGCATCCTCCTGTCGCGATAAGGACGGCCACCGGGGAACCCGGCGACGCCCTCGAACACTGGTTTTATTCTACCGTCCGCCACTGACAAAAGCCCCTGGCCACAAGGGCTTTCGGGGGTGCTGTGACGCAGGTGGAAGACGGGTTTTCGCGTACCGTGGACACCATGGAGATCTGGATCAATCCGGCCTGTTCGAAGTGCCGCAGCGCGATCGGCCTGCTCGACGCGGAGGGCGCCGAGTACACCGTCCGCCGCTATCTGGAGGACGTCCCGAGCGAGGAGGAGATCCGCGAGGTGCTCGTCCGGCTCGGGCTCGAACCGTGGGACATCACCCGCACCCAGGAGGCCGCCGCCAAGGAGCTCGGCCTCAAGGAGTGGGCCCGGGACGACAGTTCGCGCGACCGGTGGATCACCGCGCTCGCCGAACACCCGAAGCTGATCCAGCGACCCATCATCACGGCGGACGACGGCTCCGCGGTGGTCGGCCGCACCGAGGACGCCGTACGGGATGCCCTGGCCAGGAAATAGCGGGGTGTGACGCAGGTTACGTCTGATGACTCCTGTAACCACTGAGTAACCTCGTTCGGTATCTCGTACATAGCGGCGTACGCTCCCCTAGCTCTCAGGAGGCGCGGATGTCGCGCAGGAGAACACTCGGTACGAAGAAGAAGATCGCGCTGCTGGTGAGCGCGGCGGCGGTGGCGGGTGGTGGGGCCTTCGTGATGGCCAGCACCTCGAACGCCGCGCAGAGTCCGAAGACGGCGGCGGAATCGACGGTCTGCCAGGGACTCGCCACCGCGCTCGGCAACAACCAGCGGTTCATCGAGGGGCAGCGCTCCGCTCCCGACGCCCAGTCGGCGGCCCGGATCGCCAACCGGGAAGCGGTGATCACGCAGATCAAGGTGCAGCAGGAAGCGTCCGGTTGTGCGGTCGGGGAGTCGGCTCAGGACTCCCAGGCCGCCACGGTGCAGCCCTCACAGGCCGCGTCCGCGCCCGCGTCAGCGCCCGCTACTCAGGCTCCCCCCGCGGGAAACGCCGCCTCCGGGCAGCAGGTGTGCAACGGCTCGACCGTCACACTCTCCGGTGAGGGCGGTGCACCCGCCGCGTCCAGCAACCAGTTCCCGGCCGGCACGAAGCTGAAGGTCACCAACCTGGACAACAACAAGTCCACGACGGTGGAGGTCACTTCGGTCTCCGGCAGCTGTGCGCTGCTCAACAACGCGGCCTTCGAACAGGTGCGGGAGCCGGGCAAGTTCCTCATCCGCCGGGCTCTGATCGAGAAGGTCGGGTGAGGCGGTCCGCGGGCTAGAGACCCGCCAGCGCCTTCGCCTCCGTCTCCGCATCGATGCCGACCACCGGCCGGTCCGGGCGCTGGGGAGCCACCCCGCCGAGGTCCCGCAACCAGCGCCAGGTGTCGGACACCGTCTCGGTGACCGGACGGCAGCGCAGGCCTGCCTCGGCGGCCCGCGAGGTGTCCCCGCCGTGGAGGGTGTCGTGGAGGTCGGAGCCCGGCGGTACCCACACCGGGAGGCCGGTCCACGGGGCGATGCCCGCGGCGAGGACTGCGTTCGGATCGGCCCAGCGCAACTCCGCGTTCGAGCCGGTCACGGCCACGCAGGCGCCGAGGAGTTCGGCCATGGTGGTGTGGCCGGGCGGGCTGACCAGGTTGTACGGGCCGCTCAGCTCCGCCTCGGCGGCGCCCAGCGTCCACTGCGCCAGGTCGCGGACGTCGACGTACTGGAGGGGAAGGTCGCGTGGCCCCGGGGCGAGGACCGGCCCGCCGCGGGCGATGCGGCCCAGCCACCACGGCAGGCGGCCGATGTTCTCGTACGGGCCGAGGATCAGCCCGGCCCGTACGAGCAGGGACCGGTCCGTGCCGAACGCCTCGACGGCGGCCAGTTCACCGCCCCGTTTGTCCCGGGCGTAGTCGGTCTGCTCCGCGTCTGCCCCGGCGCCCTCGACCACGGGCGCGTCTTCGGTGTATCCGGCCGGCTGCGGCCAGGTGTACACCGAGCAACTCGACACGTACACATACCGGTCGGCGCGGCCCCGCAGCAGCCGCGCCGCGTCCCGGACCGCGCGGGGCGCCGCCGACCAGGTGTCGACGACCAGGTCCCAGGGGCCCCCTTCGGCCAGGGCCGTGAGACCGTCGGGCGCGGTGCGGTCGCCGTGCAGCGACCGCACCCCGGCCACGGGCGCGTGCCGTCCCCGGTGGAAGACGGTCACGTCCCAGCCGCGTTCCAGGGCCGCCTCGGCGACGGCCCGGCCGACGAACTCCGTACCACCCAGCAGAAGAAGTCTCATGCCGGTGACTGTGCCCGCCGGAGCGCCGTGAGGGAACCCGGATCTGCCCTGGGCAGACAGTCAGCCGCCGGTCGGCGGGGTGTACTTGTAGCCGACCCGGCGCACGGTCTGGATCGCGCCCCGGAATTCCGCGCCCAGCTTGCGGCGCAGCCGGGCGATGTGGACGTCTACGGTACGGCCGTCGCCCACGTGGCCGTAGCCCCAGACCGTGGTGACCAGCTGGTCGCGGGTGTGCACCCGGTGGGGGTTCTGGACGAGGTGGGCGAGGAGCTCGAACTCCAGGTAGGTCAGGTCGAGTTCCTCACCGTTCACCTCGGCGGTGCGCTGCACGGTGTCGATCCGCACGAGGGGGGCGTCGGCGTCCGCGTCCGTGACCGTCGGTTCCGGCCGGAAGGGCTGGTGCTGGTCGGCCGGGACGAGCACGAGGTAGCCGATCATCGGGGGCTGGCCCGGCAGGACGGGCAGGGTGTGCTGGGGAGCGGGCAGCCAGGTGGCGCCTGGAGGAAGGAAATCCGGTGCTTCGGGAACCTCGTCGGGGCGGACGGCTCGGAGTCGGTGCCGTGCGCCGTTCTCGGACGGGGTGGTGAGGGGGGCGGTGGAGAGAGAACGAGTGGTCGCCATGAGGTCAGCTCTTTCGCGCGAGAGGGTCGTCGGGAGACGTACGTCCGCGCGCTGGCCGAAGGCCGGGGTATACGGCTTTAGAGGGCCGGCGCGTTCATCGCGCGGCAACACACCCGGTCGAAGTCGTGGTGCTGACGGGAAGGCCAGAAGGGCTCGAGGTCATGGCGACCCGTCGCGCTGCACTTCTGGAAGCTGGCCATGAGCCCATTGAAGCAGACACGGGCCCGCGACAGGAGCCTTCTCTCACTGCTCGGACACTTCCCGGCGTGCCCGCCCCACCGGTAACACGCCGAGGGGCGCCCACCGTGGCCGGTGGGCGCCCCTCGGGAGGCTGAAGGCGGGGATCAGACCTGGCCGGCCTTCTCCAGCGCGGAGCAGCAGGTGTCGACGATCAGACGCGTCACCAGGTACGGGTCGACGTTGGCGTTCGGGCGGCGGTCCTCGATGTAGCCCTTGCCGTCCTTCTCGACCTGCCACGGGATACGGACCGAGGCGCCACGGTTGGAGACACCGTAGGAGTACTCGTTCCACGGGGCGGTCTCGTGCAGACCGGTCAGGCGGTCGTCGATGCCGGCGCCGTAGTTCTTGACGTGGTCGAGGGGCTTGGAGCCCTCACCGAGCGACTCGCAGGCGGTGATGATCGCGTCGTAGCCCTCGCGCATCGCCTTGGTGGAGAAGTTGGTGTGCGCGCCCGCGCCGTTCCAGTCGCCCTTGACCGGCTTCGGGTCCAGGGTGGCGGCGATGCCGAAGTCCTCGGCGGTGCGGTAGAGCAGCCAGCGGGCCACCCACAGGTGGTCGGAGACCTCCAGCGGGGAGACCGGGCCGACCTGGAACTCCCACTGGCCGGGCATGACCTCGGCGTTGATGCCGGAGATCGCGAGGCCCGCCTTGAGGCAGTTCTCCAGGTGCGCCTCGACGACGTCACGGCCGAAGATCTCGTCCGCGCCGACACCGCAGTAGTAGCCGCCCTGCGGGGCCGGGAAGCCGCCCTTGGGGAAGCCGAGGGGGTAGCCGTCCTTGAAGAACGTGTACTCCTGCTCGATGCCGAAGATCGGCTCCTGGGAGGCGAACTTCTCGGCGACCTCGGTGAGCGCGGCACGGGTGTTGGACTCGTGCGGCGTCATGTCGATGTTGAGGACCTCGCACAGGACGAGGATGTCGTCGCCGCCGCGGATCGGGTCGGGGCAGGAGAAGACCGGCTTGAGGACACGGTCGGAGGAGTGACCCTCGGCCTGGTTCGTGGAGGACCCGTCGAAGCCCCAGATCGGCAGCTCCGCGCCCTTGGCGTCGTCCGCCATGATCTTCGTCTTGGAACGGAGCTTGGCAGTCGGCTGGGTGCCGTCGATCCAGATGTACTCAGCCTTGAAGGTCACGGGCCACTTCCTTCGGGGATGTGTCTACGCACTGCGGGTGCTGCGGCGCTGCGGCACTGAAACGCCGCCTCTTTGATGCCCGCGAGCCTGTCAACAGGCGATTTCCCGGTCATTGCTCGAATGTGAACCCCGTGTTACCGGGTGGTGCTGTGGCGCGATTCACGGTGTGAGCGCGGCGGAGGGTGTACCTGGCACCACCCCCCGACCCTGCGGCCAGGCCCAGTGACCCGCGTCGCCCTCTCGACGAGACTGACCGTATGACCATCGAGACGCGGAACGGCAGCTGGAGCACGAGGACGCGGGGCATCGGTCTCGCGGCCGTGCGGGGGCTCGCACTGTCGCTGGTGACGCTGCCGGGGGCGCTGCTCGGGTTCACGCTCAGCCTGGTGTCCATCGCCCTGGTCCCGGTCGGGATCGGGGTCTTCACGACTCCTTGGGTGCTGACGGGTGTGCGTGCCTACGCGGACTGGCGGCGGGTGCTCGCGGCCGAGTGGTGCGGGGTGCGGATCCCGTCGGCGTACCGGCCGATACCAAAGGACGCCCACGCCTGGGCCCGCACCTACGCGATGCTGCGCGACCCGGCGACCTGGCGGGATCTGCGGTGGTTGCAGGTGGACATGACGGCGGGGTACGTGACGGCGCTGCTGTCGGCGGTGGTGGTCCTCTACCCGCTGGAGGGACTCGCGGTCGCGGCCGGGCTGTGGCGGCCGCTCGCGAAGACGGGTGGCTACTGGTACGGCTTCGTGCGCGTCAGCGACCAGTCCTCCGCGCTCGCCGCCGGCGCCCTGGGCGTCGCCCTGCTGGCCCTCGCCCCCCTCGCCCCGCGGCTGCTGACCGCCCACTTCCGGCTCACCCGCGCCGTACTCGGCGCCGGACAGGGCGAGTTGGCCGAACGCGTCCGCGTCCTCACCGAGACCCGGCGGGACGCCGTGGACACCTCCGCGGCCGAACTGCGGCGCATCGAGCGGGACCTGCACGACGGGGCGCAGGCCCGTCTGGTCGCCATGGGCATGGATCTCGGCACCATCGAGATGCTCCTCGACAAGGACCCCGCGCAGGCGAAGCGGCTCCTGGCGCAGGCCCGTCAGTCCTCGGTGGACGCGCTCACCGAGCTGCGCGACCTGGTGCGCGGCATCCATCCGCCGGTGCTGGCCGAGCGCGGACTGGGCGACGCCGTACGGGCGTTGGCGCTGCGGCTGCCGGTTGCGACCGAGGTGAACGTGGAGCTCGAGGGCCGGCCGGACGCGCCCGTGGAGTCGGCCGCCTACTTCGCGGTCAGCGAGGTCCTCACCAACGCGGTCAAGCACTCCGGCGCCGACCGGATCTGGATCGACCTGCATCAGGCGGAGGGGATGCTGCGGATCACGGTCACCGACAACGGCCGGGGCGGCGCCCTGATCACGGCCGGTTCGGGACTGGCCGGAGTGGAGCGGCGGCTGGGTACATTCGACGGCGTCCTGGCCGTCAGCTCACCCGCGGGCGGTCCCACCATGGTCACCATGGAGATCCCTTGCGCGTAGTCCTGGCCGAAGACCTCTTCCTGCTGCGCGACGGTCTCGTGCGGCTCCTTCAGGCGCACGACTTCGAGATCGCGGCGGCCGTCGAGAGCGGGCCCGAACTGGCCCGCGCGCTGGCCGAACTGGAACCGGACGTCGCCGTGGTCGACGTACGGCTGCCGCCGACGCACACCGACGAGGGGCTGCAGTGCGCGCTGAACGCCCGGCGGGACAGACCCGGGCTGCCGGTGCTGGTGCTGTCGCAGCACGTGGAGCAGCTGTACGCGCGCGAGTTGCTGGCCGACGGCACCGGCGGGGTGGGCTATCTGCTCAAGGACCGGGTGTTCGACGCGGAGCAGTTCGTGGATGCCGTACGACGGGTCGCGGCGGGTGGTACGGCGATGGACCCGCAGGTGATCCAGCAGTTGCTGACCCGGCGGGCGGCCGACGACCAGCCGCTCGCCCGGATCACGCCCCGCGAGCGGGAGGTGCTGGAACTGATGGCACAGGGCCGGTCGAACGCGGCGATCGCCGGAAAGCTCGTCGTCACGGAACGGGCGATCGCCAAACACACCGCCAACATCTTCGCCAAACTGGGCCTTGAGGTGTCGGACGACGACAATCGGCGCGTTCTGGCGGTGCTCGCGTATCTCGACCAGGGCCGGTGAGCGACCCCTCATTCTCTGTAACTCCTGCTGCTCAACGGGCTGTTGTCAGCCCGGTGCCCGGCAAACCTCTGATTTGTTTGTGGGGCGGCTGAACACCCCTGGGACGGCATCCGTAAGGGAGGGAGCCGCTTCACTCCTGTCGGGCGCCTCGATGGCCCGGAAAAGGAAGTCAGAGGAGTTCCATGGGACGCAATACACGTAAACGCCGCTCGTCGATGGCCACGAAGGCCATAGCCGCGTCGGCGGCCCTAGCGCTCGGTGGGGGCGGGCTGATCTGGGCGAACTTCTACGCCTCGGCGCACGAGTCCAACAACGACGGCTGG